>NZ_JAKREX010000001.1:0-990721 GCF_022348355.1 Alteromonas sp. Cnat2-8 | reverse complement strand
GATGACGTTGATAGGCAGGGTGTGGAAGCGTTGTAAGGCGTTAAGCTAACCTGTACTAATTGCCCGAGAGGCTTAACCATACAACGCCCAAGAAGCTTTGGACTTCTGAGTGTTGTAGACAAGCTAAGCTCTGAAAAATGAGCAGCAAGTAGAGTGAAAAGTAGTTACTCACTGATTGAATTGATATCCAGTTTTCTAGATTGTTACCAGTTTTTCCTGGCAGCCATAGCGATACGGTACCACCTGACTCCATTCCGAACTCAGAAGTGAAACGTATTAGCGCCGATGGTAGTGTGGGGCTTCCCCATGTGAGAGTAGGACACTGCCAGGTCCCATTAAGAAGAACCCGCCTAACGGCGGGTTTTTTGCGTTTGGAAGAAAGAAAAAATGGGGTCAGAGTACATTAATCCCCATTCCCTCAGCAAAACCCCAATATTAAGATTTCAACGATCACCGTAGTTCTCTTTCTCAGCTTTTTTAGTGTGACGTTTGATTTCACAGACGGTACAACACATCGATTCAAAATAAAGGGGTCAGAGTACTTTATTACGCTAAATACTGGAGCGTAGTCATACATTTTTCGTCCAGTACTGATAAATCAAAAAAATGTACTCTGACCCCATTTGTTAGATAAGTAAAAATGTACTCTGACCCCATTATTTTTGTGTTGTCAGTATTTGTAGACATTCTTATTCGATAAAAGCCTTAATAGATCTGACTTACTTTTAGCAAAGTGAGCGTTTTTTGGTAAACTCTGTCGAGTATTTTTCTAGTCGAAGTAAATAGGACAAACTAATGGCCGTATTCGGTACAGTATTCATGCCACAAATGGCACTTGCTACCTTTGTCAACGATAAGTGGACTGACACCGAATTTGTCAGTGCAGATAGTATTCAGCTGCACCCTGGTGCACACGTGCTTCATTACTCAAGTACATGCTTTGAAGGATTGAAAGCATTTAAGCACGAAGATGGCAGCATCAACATTTTCAGAATGGATAAGAATATTGAGCGCTTTGCTCAAAGTAGCCGTCTACTTAACTTGCCTGAAATAGACAAAGCGCAAGTCGAAAAGATGATCATCGATATTGTTGCAAAATATGCCTCTGAGGTTCCAGAGCCTCCAGGTTCTATGTATATCCGCCCTACGCATATCGGCACAGAAGCGTCTATCGGTAAAGCGGCAGCGCCATCAGCAAGTGCTATGTTATACGTCCTGTTATCGCCGGTTGGTGATTACTTTGCTGGCGGTTTGAAGCCACTTCGCTTGTTGCTAGACGAAACAGGCATGCGCTGTGCACCGCACATGGGAATGGTAAAAAGCGGTGGTAACTACGCCAGTGCGTTGCCTCCTATTCTTAAAGCGCGTGCAGAAGTTCAGGCTGATCAAATTCTGTTTTGCCCTAATGGCGATGTACAAGAAACCGGAGCTGCTAACTTCCTGCTTATCGATGGTGATGAAATCATTACTAAAGGGTTAGATTCTAGCTTCCTACACGGTGTGACCCGAGCAACGATTCTTCAAATTGCCAAAGACCACGGCATGAAGGTGAGTGAGCGTGATATTACTGTAGACGAACTACTAGAGCGTTCAGCCAAACCGAATACTGAAGCAGCACTGTCTGGTACAGCGGCTGTACTTACGCCGGTAGGTACTTTTATTCACAATGATAAAGAGTATCAGGTGGGTAACGGTGAAGCTGGCCCTGTAACGATGAAGCTAAGACAAGCGTTAAATGATATCCAATGGGGTAAGGCCGAAGACACTCACAATTGGTTGGTGAAAGTGCCAAACTAGTCTAATCAGACACTCATTAAAAAAGCCTGCGAACGCAGGCTTTTTCGTTTCTAAAAGGCACTCGATTACTTCGCTTTGCCTTGCTTAGCGACTGCATCCATCATTGCTTTGATAGCGTCAGCATCGCCAAGATATTCTTTAGAGATTGGCTTAAGGTTTTCATCTAGTTCGTATACTAGCGGTACACCTGTAGGAATGTTTAGGCCCAACACTTCTTCGTCTGACATACCATCAAGGTACTTAACAAGAGCACGAAGACTGTTGCCGTGCGCAGCAATAATTACGCGCTTGCCTGCTTGGATGTCTGGACGAATAACGTCGTGCCAGTATGGTAGTACACGTTCGATAGTTAGTTTTAGACTTTCACCACGTGGCAAGATGTCAGCATCTACATTGTTGTAACGCGGATCGTGACCTGGGAAGTGCTCGCTATCATCTTCAACGGCCGGAGGTGGGATGTCGAAGCTACGACGCCAGATTTTAACCTGTTCTTCACCATGCTTAGCGGCAGTCTCTGCTTTGTCTAGACCTGTTAAAGCACCGTAGTGACGCTCGTTCAGACGCCAGTGACGCTCAACTGGAAGGTAGTGCTGACCCATTTCTTCAAGTGCAATATTAAGTGTTTTAATTGCGCGAAGAAGTACAGACGTATAAGCCTGATCAAATGTAAATCCAGCATCTTTAAGAAGCTGACCTGCGGTCTTTGCTTGTGCTACACCAGTGTCGGTCAAGTCAACGTCGTGCCAGCCTGTGAAACGGTTTTCCAAGTTCCACTGACTTTCTCCATGACGAATAAGTACCAATTTATACATAGTTGGGTTACCTGCGGCGTTAGAGTGAAATAGTCTGAGATAATTCCAGAAATTGGACGTTCAGACGTATATTTAAAAATCTGCTGTTATCATCCTTGATTGGCGCTTAAAAATCCAGTTTATGCTGGTACAAAATCGCAGGTAAGACGTGTGTTTATCACTATAACTTGGGAATTATTATATAAAACGGGTAAGGTCTGGATGAGCAACTTTTATCCACTCTTGCATCGATGGCTCTTCAATAAAGCTAAAGTCTTCGAAGTCGAAGCCAGGTGCTACTGTACAACCAACAAGTGAGTAATCACCCATAGTTGCGGCTGCCTGAAAATTCCCTGCTTTAACAACTTCTACATAGTCAGTGCTTTGCCCACCAATGCGACGTTCCCACAACTGTTGTTTTTCAAGTTGAAACAGTTGTAGTGGAGCCCCTTCGTAGTGATTCCACACTTCATCATGTAACACGCGATGAAAACGACTAACTTGTCCCTTTAGAAGAAAATAAATATGAGTAAGCGCGGGACGACTAGCATTGTGCACAAACGATTTAGTTTCGTTTTCAGAACGGAAAACTTGACGATAGAAACCTCCCTCGGGGTGAGGTGTAAGGTTGTACTTCTTAACTAGCGGGTGAGTCATGATAACTTCGTTATTATTGTTATTGCTTACTACTAATGCTTGTATATTTCAAAGCTTTCCTAAGCATGTATTAAGACATTTAATGTTTAACCTTCTTTTAAGCATACCGTTTGGTGCGTTATAAGAAAACAGAAGTGTTGCATATTTGTAAACCATATTAATCATCAAGTACTCTGTGCATACGCGAAGTTTTCTTACCAACTAGCCTCAATATATAATGTGTCAAGCTTACTTACCAATAAGCGCTATCTGCCCTAGTCAGCTTTTTCCAGCTGTTATAGCGCTTCTTCATAATCCATCTGTTTAAACCAATAATGAGAAATAGCTAAAAAAGCGATGCCATTACTAATAGTAGGTGAACTTTTTTTCATGTTTAGGCCGTACAAATTGGAAAATAAGGCGACGAAAAACACGTTGCTCGTTTCTAGCGTTGGCAAAATTGAAACGTACACAATATTCACGAACAGGCAAAGAAGGATGGTGAGCGTATGACATATAAGTCTTTTTCGCAGCTTGAAGTTAACGGCAAAAACTTCAAGGCGGTTAATTTTGACGGTATAGGCAGTAAATATGCGCTCGACAGGCTTCCGTTTTGTATCAAAATTCTTTTGGAAAACCTGATTCGTCATGAAGACCAAGAGTTTGTTAACAGCAACGATATTGAGCAAGTAGCAAAGTGGGACACAGATAATCACGTTGATCACGAAGTGTCTTTTGTTCCCGCACGCGTCATCCTCCAAGATTTTACGGGGGTGCCTGCTATTGTTGATTTAGCAGCCATGCGCGATGCGGTTAATCGTTTAGGTGGCGACGCTCAGGCGATTAACCCACTCAATCCAGTAGAGCTGGTTATTGACCATTCAGTAATGGTAGATCATTTTGCTGAAGACGATGCGCTTGAAAAGAATACCGACATCGAAATCCAGCGAAATAGAGAGCGTTATCAATTTCTAAAATGGGGTCAGTCTAGCTTTGACAATTTCAAAGTGGTTCCCCCTGGTCGCGGTATCGTGCATCAGGTTAACCTAGAGTATCTTGCTCGTTGCGCGTTTACTAAGGAACAGGATGGGGAAACCTTGGTTTACCCAGATACCCTAGTAGGAACAGATTCGCATACCACTATGATTAATGGCCTTGGCGTACTTGGCTGGGGTGTGGGAGGCATTGAAGCAGAAGCAGCGATGCTGGGTCAACCAGTAACAATGTTATTACCAAAAGTGGTTGGCTTCAGGCTTTCAGGTAAGTTACCTGCTGGCGTAACTGCCACCGACATGGTGCTAACTATCACACAACAACTACGTGAACATGGTGTTGTTGGAAAGTTTGTAGAATTCTATGGACCGGGTCTTAAGCATCTTACTACGGCAGACCGTGCCACCATCGCAAACATGGCGCCTGAATATGGTGCTACTTGCGGTATTTTCCCTATTGATGATGTTGCGCTAGATTACCTGCGACTCACCGGCCGAGACGAAGATCAAATTGCCCTTGTAGAGGAATATGCGAAATTCAGCCACCTATGGCACGACGACCACTCAAAAGATGCCCAGTATCATGAGACCCTGGAACTTAACTTAGATGAAGTGGTTCCTTCACTTGCTGGACCTAAGCGTCCTCAAGATAGAATTGCCCTCGATAATGCAGCAGAGGCATTTAATGAGTGGCATCGTTCGCAAATTGACGTGAAAGTGCTTGATGAAGAAACCGATCTCATCGCAGAAGCGGGGTTAGGTACAACAGACGAGGTGGACGAAGAACACGACTCGTTCGTGGAGTTCAGAGGAAGCAAGTTCAACCTTGAAGATGGCGCTATTGTAATAGCTGCTATCACCAGCTGTACTAATACGTCAAATCCATCAGTGCTCGTTGGCGCAGGCTTACTTGCGAAGAAAGCAGCAGAAAAAGGGCTAACCCGTAAGCCGTGGGTTAAAACTTCACTAGCACCTGGTTCGCAGGTTGTTACTCAGTATTTAGAAGATGCTGGTCTTATGGACCCGCTTGAAGCACTAGGCTTTAACTTGGTTGGCTACGGTTGTACAACCTGTATTGGTAACTCTGGACCGCTACCTGATGCCATTACCGACGCCATAAGAAAAGCGAAACTTACGGTTACCTCGGTTTTATCTGGTAACCGCAACTTTGAAGGGCGTATCCATCCCGATGTGGCTGCAAACTACCTGGCATCACCACCACTGGTTGTTGCATACGCGTTGGCTGGAAACATGAATGTAGATATCACTAAAGAGCCGTTGGGGCAGGCGAGTGATGGTTCTCCGGTATATCTAAAAGACATCTGGCCTACCGAAGACGAAATTCAGCAATACATAGCGGAAAACGTCACCGGTGATTTGTTTAAAGAAAAGTATGCAGATGTATTTAAAGGAAGCGGTGAATGGAATGAACTGCAGGTAAGTAAAACATCGGTCTACGACTGGCCAGAATCAACCTACATTAAGCATCCGCCTTTCTTTGAAGTAATGGGTAAGGAGCCAGAGGCTCTAACTGCAATTGAAAATGCACGATGTTTGGTTAAGGTGGGCGATTCGATTACTACCGACCATATTTCTCCAGCCGGCGCCATCGCAGAAGATAGCCCAGCCGGAGAGTACCTGCAGGCCCAAGGGGTTGAGCCTAAAGACTTTAACTCTTATGGATCGCGTCGTGGTAACCACGAGGTTATGATGAGAGGTACGTTTGCTAACGTGCGTCTTCAAAACCAACTGGCACCTGGGACGAGAGGCAGTGCAACCACACACTTCCCAAGTGGCGATAGTATGTCTATTTTCCATGCTGCTATGCGTTACAAAGATGACGGCGTACCAGCCATTGTAATTGGTGGAAAAGAGTACGGTACTGGCTCGAGTCGAGATTGGGCTGCTAAAGGCCCTTCTTTGATGGGGGTGAAAGCAGTACTAGCTGAGAGCTACGAAAGAATTCACCGCTCGAACCTCATTGGGATGGGAATTTTACCGCTCCAATTTAAGTCAGGTGACAGCGCGAGTTCTTTGGAGCTTAAAGGCAATGAGTCTTTTTCTATTAACGCTGTTGAACGTGGGCAGACCGAGGTTGAAGTTAAAGCCGTGTCGGATGAAGGAAAAACAACAACGTTTACGATGGATATCAGAATTGATACATCAAACGAGTTCACTTACTTTGAAAACGGCGGCATTCTGCATTACGTGATAAGAGAATACTTGAAGAAATAGCACGTATAAGGGTAGTGGTTAGCGACTTCTCTGTAGTGAGAAGTCGCTATGCCATGTGATGTTAGTAATAGCGTTTTTCGCAGATTACTTCTTTAATATTCGAGCCGATGGCAGCGCGTGTCTCACATCTCAAATCTTGGGCTTGTGCACCGTAAAGAGAGATATATTCTTCTACATAAGGCTCTAAAGCATTGATGTAGTCTTCAGGTAAAGCATTCTTTATCTGTCGGTAAGAACGGTTCCATTCAGCGGTTTTTTGTTCCATAGCAACATTCAACCAGAGCCAGCCTTCTTCATAATTAACGGGCGTCCCCCATCCTTGGAAATACATTTGCGCGAGGTAATATTGGCCTTCTTTATTTCCCATTTTTGCAGAAGCAGTCAGCTTCTCCAGTGCTTTTTCATACTTCTCTGCCTTCAGGGCGTGCAAGCCCAATTCTAAAGTAGATAAATATTCGGATTTCCAAATATGATTCTTAGTATGCGACTGAGCCAACGTAGGGGCTGAAAGCACAACTGAAGATAAAACGGCAGCTATTGCTAATAGATTTTTCATGTAGTATCCCTTCTTTTTGATAAATTTATAACGCAATTCACACTCATAGTGAACCGTCTAAAAGTACAGTATTTGTTTTATGTTACTAAAAATTTTAAGAGTAGAGTGATTAATCTCCACCAATAATTTGGACTTGTGCTAGGTCAGTATCGCCTTTCAAAACTTTGAAAATTGCGTCTTGAACGAGGGTGCGCATGCCATCAGCAGCAGCCTGAGACTTCATATCGGCGACGCTGGCTTCTTTGTACACCATGGACCGAAGCTCTGGCGTCATACCTAGTAGTTCATGTACCCCTGTTCTACCTTTGTAACCCGTGTTTCCACATTCTTCACAGCCTTTAGCGCGGTAAAGCTCTAGTGGCGTCTGAATATTCAGCTCCGCCATGTGCGCATGACCATACTGGCGCTCAATAAAGGCCATATCGGTTTCAGTGGCGATGTACTTTTCTTTGCAGTTACTACATAGAGTTCGAATAAGACGTTGAGCCAGTATACCCACGCAGGCATCGGAGAAGTTCACAGGGTCGAGACCCAAGTCAAGTAAACGGGTAATCGTTTCAGGGGCTGAGTTAGTATGCAGTGTAGACAGTACTAAGTGACCGGTTAACGAGGCTTCAATACCTGCATGCGCGGTTTCTTTATCACGCATCTCACCAATAAGAATAATGTCAGGGTCAGCACGTAAGAATGCGCGCAGGGCCGCAGCAAAGTTGAAGCCAATCTTAGGGCTTACTTGAACCTGTTGTAGGCCGGGTTGCGTGATTTCCACCGGGTCCTCAGCGGTCCAAATCTTCTTTTCAGGTGTGTTTAAATATCCCAATATAGCGTGAAGCGTGGTGGTTTTACCTGAACCCGTTGGCCCAACAACGAGAAGAATGCCGTGAGGCTTCTTAATCATTTCTTCTAAACGCGCACGGTTGTTCGGTGCCAAGTTCATCTTATCAATAGGCATCGCACCGCCAGATGCCAGAATACGCATAACCACACCTTCACCGGCAACCGTAGGAATGGTGGCAACACGAACTTCAACAAGTTGACCATTCATTCTAAACGCGAGTTTGCCATCCTGAGGTACGCGTTTTTCGGCAATGTTCAAATTCGACATTATCTTTATGCGTGCAATAACCGCACTGTGGTGCGAATTAGGCACTTGGTTCATGTCGCGGCACACACCGTCCACGCGCATACGTACACGAGTGGGCGCGTTTTTCTCTGGGTCTATGTGAATATCTGACGCGTTGAGTCTTTTTGCATCGTGCAGAATACGGCTTACTAAGCGCACCACAGCAGGGGCGTCGTCAGAAAGTTCATCGACTTGGTCGTCGCTATCTTCAGTTGATGTACCAATCTCGTCGAGAATATCACTCATCTCGCCGGGGCCACCACCACCGCTGTTTTCCCCCAAATATTGAAGAATTAAGCTAGGAAGGCTGACAGCTATCTCGTAGCTATCAATACCCATGGCGCTCTCTATCTCCATAAGTAGCGCCGCATTATTAGGTTCAGCCATCAATACTATGGGCTTGTCATGGGCATCGGCAATGACAGCCACATAGTTTCTTTTTAAATAAGAAACATTCAGACGGCTTTCATTTTCGAACCTGTGATACTTATCAGGTAAATAAGGAATAAAAGGCACCTGATAGTGAATAGAAAGCGAGTTGCCAATTTCTTCTTCAGAGATGCGGTGTTCCGATACAAGACGCTGTATAAGAGCGCGAATGTCTGGAGTAGAACTTTGAATATCGTTTAATGTAGCTTCGTCTAATAAGCTTTTGTGAACTAGTAGATCGAAAGGGTTGTTTGTGCCGCCCAGTTCAAATCTGAACTTGTCGCCAAGAATAAGTGCAAGGGCATTGCCTAGCTTTAAATCTTCTTCAGTAAAACCACCACTGACTTTGTTGATGATTTGGATAACACCCATCAACACGCCCGCATTCATTATAGGTACGCATAAAATGTTCTGGGTTTTAAAGTCATTGTCTTTGTCGAACTTATCAGCGAAGCGCAGGCGAGGGTGAATGCTTTGAAGTAGTGCAGGATTATACGGGTCGTCAATAACCACAGCCTTTTGTGATAGGGCGACATAACCAGCAATCGACATTGGGCTAATTGGCACTTTTATTTCCAGCGTCTCTTTACCCGTTTTAAATCTCGCGACCAAATCTTGATGCTGACGTCGACGTTGAAAAATACTCATACGCTGGGCATCAAACAAACCAAGTATAATTGGCTCTAATAAGCCATACGCATCCAGTAACGTGGAATGGTTATTTAAAATGCGTTTTATTTGTGCAAAAGTTTGCTGGTTATTCACTACTTCCATATTCTCACTACTAATAACGTTGGCGCCTAGTCCTTTATGTATTTGGCGTTACAAGTGCCTGTTAAGCTAGGGTAACAAGATATACCTATACCACGAAAGCAACAATACTACTTATAGACAGTTACATACACTGGTATAGCGTAAAAATATGTGTATAAAAAGCAAACTGCCTCTTGCATTGCTTCTGCCTTTCTGTATAATTCGCGCCCACTGCCCAATTAGGGCACGTAATTTTTAGCCGCGACCTCACTGCTTTTAGGGTGGTTGCCGAAGTAACGGATTCATCATCACTGATTAGCCTGTTGCTGGCGTGCTAGAAAAAAGAACAGGGTTCCGATTGGGAACCATCGGTTTACGCACATCCTTTCTTTCCGGAATAAATGGAAGAGAAAGGGTGAATTTTTTTGTTCTTTCGATTGGAGCTTAATCGATGCCAAATCAAAGAATTCGCATTCGTTTGAAAGCGTTTGATCACAAGTTGATCGATCAGTCTACGGCTGAAATCGTTGAAACTGCGAAACGCACTGGTGCTCAGGTAAGTGGTCCTATTCCTCTACCTACTCGCAAAGAACGCTATACAGTTCTGATTTCTCCGCACGTTAACAAAGACGCGCGTGATCAATATGAAATCCGTACTCACAAGCGTTTGGTAGACATCATCGAGCCAACTGATAAAACAGTTGACGCGTTGATGCGTTTGGACTTGGCTGCTGGCGTTGATGTTCAAATCAGCCTGGGCTAATAAGAGAGGGTTATAACAATGGCGATTGGTCTAGTCGGTCGTAAAGTGGGTATGACTCGCATCTTCACTGAAGATGGTACGTCTATCCCTGTGACTGTTATTGAAGCGACCCCAAACCGCGTTACTCAGCTTCGTACTGAGGAAACTGACGGTTATCGCGCTCTTCAGGTTACTGCTGGAACTAAGAAAGCTAACCGCATCAACAAAGCTGAAGCAGGTCACTTTGCTAAAGCTGGTGTTGAAGCTGGACGCACTCTAGTAGAATTCCGCCTAGAAGAAAACGAAGGTGCCGATATTGAAGTAGGCAGTGAAATCACTGTTGAAATCTTTAACGACACTAAGAAAATTGATGTAACTGGTACATCAAAAGGTAAAGGTTTCCAAGGTGCTATCAAGCGCTGGAACTTCAGTTCTCAGCGTATGACACACGGTAACTCTTTGTCACACCGTGCTCCTGGTTCAATTGGTCAAAACCAATCACCAGGTAAAGTATTCAAAGGCAAGAAAATGGCTGGTCAGCTTGGTAACAAGCAAGTGACTACTCAGTCTTTGGAAGTTGTACGTGTTGACGTAGAGAACGGCCTTATCCTAGTTAAAGGTGCCGTACCTGGCGCAACTGGCAACGATGTAATCGTAAAGCCAGCTGTTAAAGCGTAACGTCTGGGGAGTGAACTGATGGAATTAACATTGAAAGACGCGCAAAGCGCTCTTGAAGTATCCGAAGCGACCTTTGGACGTGAATTCAACGAAGCCCTGGTACACCAGGTAGTTGTAGCTTACGGTGCAGGTGCTCGTCAGGGTACAAAAGCGCAGAAAACTCGCGCTGAAGTTCGTGGTGGCGGTAAGAAGCCATGGCGTCAAAAAGGTACTGGCCGCGCGCGTGCTGGTACAATCCGTAGCCCAATTTGGGTTGGCGGTGGCCGTGCTTTCGCAGCAAAGCCTCGTGACTTTGACCAAAAAGTTAACAAGAAAATGTATCGCGGTGCGATTAAGAGCATCCTGTCTGAACTAATCCGTCAAGACCGTTTGGTTGTTGTAGAGAAGTTCGGTGTTGACGCACCTAAGACTAAAGCTCTTATTTCTGCACTTAACGAATATGAACTAAATGACGTTCTAATCGTTACTCCTGAAGTTGATGAGAACTTGTTCCTAGCGGCGCGCAACTTGTACAAAGTTGACGTACGTGACGTAGCAGGCATCGACCCAGTGAGCCTGATTGCATTTGAAAAAGTGCTAATGACTGCTGATGCGGTTAAACAACTTGAGGAGGCGTTAGCATGAAAGAAGAACGTCTACTGAAGGTGCTAGTAGCACCTCACGTTTCAGAAAAGTCTACAATGGCTGCTGAAGCGAACAACACAGTTGTATTTAAAGTAGCTAAAGACGCGAACAAAGCCGAAATCAAAGCTGCAGTTGAAAAACTGTTTGAAGTTGAAGTTGAAGGTGTTCGTACTGTGAACGTTAAGGGTAAAACCAAGCGTCACGGCATGTCTTTCGGTAAGCGCAGCGACTGGAAAAAGGCCTACGTGGTTCTTAAAGAAGGTCAGGACATCGACTTTGTCGGTGGTGCTGAGTAAGAAGGGGATTAGAAATGCCATTATTGAAAGCTAAGCCAACTTCTGCCGGTCGTCGTCACGTTGTTCAGGTCGTAAATCCTGACCTGCACAAAGGTGCACCGTACGCACCTTTGCTTGAAAAGAACAGCAAATCTGGCGGTCGTAACAACAATGGTCGTATTACCACTCGTCACATCGGTGGTGGTCATAAGCAACACTACCGTGTAATCGACTTTAAACGCAACAAAGACAGCATTCCAGCTAAAGTTGAGCGTTTAGAATACGATCCAAACCGTTCTGCAAACATTGCACTAGTATTGTACGCAGACGGTGAACGTCGTTACATTCTGGCTCCTAAGGGTATGCAAGCAGGTGATGCAATCCAGTCTGGTTCGGACGCTCCGATCAAGTCTGGTAACACTCTACCTATGCGTAACATCCCTGTAGGTACTGTTGTACACGCAATTGAAATGAAGCCTGGCAAAGGTGCGCAAATCGCACGTTCTGCTGGTGCTTATGCTCAGATCCTAGCACGTGACGGAAACTACGTTACCCTACGTCTACGCTCTGGCGAAATGCGTAAAGTTCTATCTGATTGCCGCGCCACTATCGGTGAAGTTGGCAATGCAGAGCACATGCTTCGTTCACTAGGTAAAGCTGGTGCTACACGCTGGCGTGGTGTTCGTCCTACCGTTCGTGGTGTTGCCATGAACCCGGTTGATCACCCACACGGTGGTGGTGAAGGTCGTACATCAGGCGGTCGTCACCCAGTAACTCCTTGGGGTGTTCCTACCAAAGGTAAGAAAACCCGAAGCAACAAGCGTACTGATAAGCTTATCGTACGTCGTCGAAACAAGTAATAGCGAGGATTCACCATGCCACGTTCTCTCAAGAAAGGTCCTTTTATTGACCTTCACTTGCTGAAGAAGGTAGAGGCTGCAGTGGAAAAGAACGAACGTAAACCAATCAAAACTTGGTCTCGTCGTTCTATGATCATCCCAGATATGATTGGGTTGACCATTGCGGTCCATAACGGTCGCCAACATGTACCTGTCATTATTAGTGACGAAATGGTCGGCCACAAGTTGGGCGAATTTGCGCCAACGCGTACTTACCGCGGCCATGTCGCGGATAAGAAAGCTAAACGTTAAGGGGTAGGAAGATGGAAGCATTAGCTAAACACCGTTTTGCCCGCACGTCGGCTCAAAAGGCACGCTTGGTTGCGGATCAAATTCGCGGAATGCACGTTGAGAAAGCTCTAGAGCTTCTTGCGTACAGCCCGAAGAAAAGCGCAGCGCTAGTAAAGAAAGTATTGGAATCTGCGATTGCTAACGCAGAGCACAACGAAGGCGCAGACATCGACGAATTACGCGTGTCTAAAGTTTTCGTTGACGAAGGTCCAACTATGAAACGTATCAAGCCACGTGCTAAAGGCCGTGCTGATCGTATCTTCAAGCGCAGCAGTCACATCACTGTGGTTGTAGCGGATAACTAGGAGTAGATAATGGGACAGAAGGTACATCCTACAGGTATACGCCTGGGTATCAGCAAACCATGGACTTCTACCTGGTACGCTAATACTGCAGACTATGCAGACAACCTGTATAACGATCATCAGGTACGTCAGTATCTGACTAAGCAACTAAAGAACGCTTCACTTTCTAAAATCGTGATCGAGCGTCCTGCTAAGAGCATCCGTGTGACTATTCACACTGCTCGTCCAGGCGTTGTAATCGGTAAGAAAGGTGAAGACGTAGAGAAGTTGCGTAACTACGTATCTAAGCTAGCCGGCGTGCCAGCTCAGATCAACATCGCTGAAGTACGTAAGCCAGAGCTAGATGGCCAGCTAGTAGCTGACAGCATCTCTAGCCAGCTAGAGCGTCGTGTTATGTTCCGTCGTGCTATGAAGCGCGCAGTACAAAACGCAATGCGTCTAGGCGCGAAAGGTATCAAAGTTGAAGTTAGCGGCCGTTTGGGCGGAGCAGAGATTGCACGTTCTGAATGGTACCGTGAAGGTCGCGTTCCTCTGCACACTTTCCGTGCGGATATCGATTACGCAACCTCTGAAGCGTCAACTACTTACGGTATCATCGGCGTTAAAGTATGGATCTTCAAAGGTGAAGTTCTAGGTGGTCTACCTACAACTCAAGAGCAAGCACCAGCTGCTCAACCTAAGAAGAAAGGCCGCAACGCTAAGCGAGAGGGCTAATCATGTTACAACCAAAACGCATGAAGTTCCGTAAGATGCACAAAGGTCGCAACCGCGGCTTAGCAGCGGGTAATACTGTTGCCTTTGGTACTTACGGCCTTAAAGCAGTTGGTCGTGGTCGAATGACTGCGCGCCAAATCGAAGCAGCGCGTCGTGCTATGACTCGTCACGTTAAGCGTCAAGGTAAAATTTGGATTCGAGTTTTCCCTGACAAGCCAATTACTGAGAAGCCTCTGGAAGTGCGTCAAGGTAAAGGTAAAGGTAACGTTGAGTACTGGGTATGCCAAATTCAGCCTGGTCGTGTGCTATACGAGATGGAAGGTGTTCCTGAAAATCTTGCACGCGAAGCGTTTGAATTGGCAGCGGCTAAACTGCCATTTAAAACAACCTTTGTAACTCGGACGGTGATGTAATGAAAGCGACTGAACTGAAAGAAAAGAGCGTAGAAGAGCTGAACGCAGAGTTGATTAACCTGCTACGCGAACAGTTCAACCTACGCATGCAGCACACAACAGGTCAGCTTGAAAAAACTGATCAGTTGAGAAAAGTACGTCGTAACATCGCGCGTGTTAAAACCATTCTGACTCAAAAGGCTGATGCGTAATGACTGAGCAAAAAATTCGTACAGTACAAGGTCGTGTGGTTAGCAACAAGATGGATAAGTCTATCACTGTTGTAGTTGAACGTTTTGTTAAGCACCCAATCTACGGGAAGTTCATCAAGCGCTCTACTAAGCTTCACGCCCACGACGAAAACAACGTATGCAATAAAGGTGACGTAGTAACAGTACGTGAATGTCGCCCACTATCTAAGAGCAAATCTTGGATGCTAGTTGACGTTGTTGAGAAAGCTGGCGTTTAATCGCTAACTTTTTTCAAAGTCTTAAAAAAGCCGCTCTCGAGCGGCTTTTTTGTATCTGCAGTTTCTTACACGTGCTTCCATAGGCTTAAGCGTGTTCATTATCAGTGCCGTTGAAGACTAGCGTCTTGTATAAATCAGCGTAGGCATTGGACATCCTTTCTATACCAAATTTACTTGTAACAAGCTTATACAAAGCCTCTCCATATTGTGCTCTTTCATCAGGGGCTTCAATTAGACTAATTAAGCTCTCCCCAATTCCGTCAATATCTCCCGGCGCTACCATAAAACCTGTTTCCTTATGCTTGATAACTTCGGGTATTCCCCCCACAGGACTAGATAACACTGCACATTTATTAGCACCTGCCTGAAGTAAAATATCGCCTAAACCCTCTGAATAGGAAGGATGAACCAGAATATCTACATTAGGGAGTATTTTAGCTACCTCTTTAGTAAAACCGCAAAGCTTCACATGCTCGTCTAGCTTGTGGCGTTCTATAAGTGATTGATAGCTCTCTTTTAGATTTCCCTCGCCAAACAATAAACAGGTTACATTTTCATGCTTGTTCAATACATCGTGCATAGCCAAAATGATATCCGCTTGCCCTTTTTGAGATATGTACTGAGCGAAGTTTGCAATGACGATATGGTCTTCAGGAATAGAGAATGTACGTCGCAGCCAACCGCTATCTTTGCGTTGGGAATACTCTGTTAAGTCTACTGCTGGATATATAACGCGCTGATGTTCTACGCCTTCACAATGTAGTGAAACCACTTTCCTCACACCTTCAGATACGCTGATAACTGCATCGAACTGTTTGTACTTATAAAATGAAAAGTGAGTTTCGGGGTTATCTATTCGCCTTGTGCAAACCGTAGGAACACCTGAAATTTTGGCCAGCATGGCACCCCATACATCCGAACCCCGTTCGCTGTGCACATGAATAATATCTGGGTTAACCCCATTTACGACTTCCAGTAAACGCTTTACACATAGGAAGTCTGACTCACCGGCATACTTAATGGTATGCGTTTCACAATACCCAAAAGCCGTATGACGAATCTCACTGTCTTCAGCGCAAACCAAGTGAAGTGATATATCATCATGGTGCTCTAACGCATTGATGAGGTATGCAACTTGTTCTGCGCCACCGTGAAGATGTATGCCAAGTTCAATGTGAAGAACGCGTATACTCAAATGCCTTCCTTAAAATTTATTTAATATTCTGTATACGCTGCTTTTTTATTTAAGACCGTTTTTTTGCGGCTTTTCTTATATAGTTGTGGTTACATCTTGCTGTTTAAACATCGCTATACGCATAAAGCGAGTGATCAATATATTATTGCCTTTCTCATATACACTATTTACTTACGTATAGGGTCGCTTTGCCCTAGACGCGGGCTATTTAGCCACTACAATGTTGAAAGAATCTATCGGGAACTGCGGCACTAGATAGCTAGAATTACCTGCTTACCGCTGGGAGTGGGTGTTTCGCAGTGCCCAGCACACCGTATTTGAAAAGCATAATTCAACATCGATAGTCGATCACTTGTAGTCGTGCCGTCGAAGTATCTGTATCAAAAAGGATGTATTTATGGTTGTTGCCAATACACGTGGCTATAAACCTACTCTACTTGAAACGCTCTGCCGGTGGGGATATTCGCTTGTATTGGCGATTGCCATTCCCTTCGCATTTATTCATTTATTAATAAAAGCCACGAAAACAAGCGATGACTCGCATCGAGGGAGATTTGAGCGTTTTGGCATAGTTCCAAAGCCGCTCAAGCAGAATGGCTATTTGTTTCACTGTGTTTCAGTGGGAGAAGTCGTGGCTGCTTCATGCGTAATAAAGCGAATAATGCAACACGAGCCAGACGCGCAAATAACCGTTACTACAACCACGTCTACAGGCTCTGCTCGCGTTCGAGATATATTCAAAGACACCGTTCACCATTTCTATCTGCCTTACGATTTGTCGCTGACTATGTCTTCAATGCTGAAACGCATTAAGCCCAAAGCAGTAATGATTACAGAAGTTGAACTATGGCCAAACCTAATTCACGTGTGCTGGAAGCGCAATATTCCCGTTATGGTAATAAATGCTCGCATGACTGAGCGCTCGGCTAAACGTTATAAAAAAATCGGACAACTATTTAACCCTATGTTGGCTAAGCTATCTCACGTATGTGCTCAAGGGCAGAGAGACTATGATAATTATGCATGGCTTGGTGTTGCGCAAGATAAGCTAACCCTCACGAATAATATTAAGTTTGATCAAGCCGCAAATACAGCGAGCTCTTCTGCACATTTTCTCGGGTTAGCTAAGGGTGAAAGGCCAATACTAGTCGCAGGCAGCACGCACGAACCTGAAGAGAGCGTTATCGTTGAATCTGCAAAGGTTTTATGGAACGAGAACCCTCAACTACGGGTGATTATTGTCCCTCGCCATCCAGAGCGTTTTGAAGCCGTAGCAAAATTACTTGAAAGGCATAATCTGAACTTCGTCAAAAGTTCAGAGGTGGATAACGTTCCAGACGATGTGAACGTTATCCTGTTGGATGAAATGGGTAAGTTAAATCATGCTTATGCGGTAGCAACATTTGCCTTTGTTGGCGGCTCTATTGCCGATAGAGGCGGCCATAATGCCCTTGAGCCGGCAGCATTCTCGTTGCCAATAATGATGGGGCCACACACCTATAATAACCCTGTTATCTGCGACTATTTAAAAGAATGTGGCGCATTAAGCATTGTAGAAGATGCTTCTCGCGTTTCTTCAACGGTACAAGAATGGCTTGAATCACCCAGTAAAGCTGAAAAAGCGGGAATGGCCGGTAAAAAGGTACTACAGGATAACAGCGGCGCGTTAGATTCTACTTTAGCGTGTATACATCGCAGTATTCGTTAAATGCCGTCAGTCAAAAACAGCAACTCGTTGTTATTGAACAAAAAAGGAACCCCGCATTTGTGCGTCTGATGCACCAAATTAGGCGCTGTGACAGCTAAAAGATAATGAATAGGGACTTGGGTTTTAGCTATCTATTTGATTATACAGGGATTGTTAAAGTTGGTTCGCTGCTTGCTATAAAGTGTGCGACAGCGTAACAACAGTAAAATCCAAATAAATATGCACCTTTTAAAAAGGGCACTGCGTTGCGCGTTTTCCAGGGAGAGACCTCCTGCCGGTGGGCAGGAGGTTTTCTTACTTTTGCACTTCTACTTTTTCATCTTTTCGTTCTGGTTCAATCAAGCTAATCACACGCCATCCTGCTTTAGGCTGAATACTGTTACCGTTGATAAAAGTATAGCTCTTACCTTCAGCGTTGATCGCAATGAGAGGTGTAGCGCGCTCACCATACTGTTTAATGTACTGCTCGTAAGTAAACTCTTCAGATAAACGGGTGGTTTTCACCATTGAGTCACGGGCAATGGCCGATGCTAAATACCCATAAGTAACGCCTTCATCGAACAGAGTAAGTTTTTTCGCGTATTGTTCGCTAACTTGGTGACTTGGTCGCGTAGATTGTTCGTTATTTGTCAGCGCCCATACTTTGTCTTTGCCCATCGTGTATTCAAAGTGATAAGCAATAAGTGGGTTAAGCTGTTTATAAGGCGACATAATCAGCACGGTACCGAATGTATTCAGATCAAGATGTCGCGCTGCATGGTCAGACATTGGGTTGCCAAAATATACTGGGATATCCTTCATACGCGCTTCTCTTATTGCGTCCCAGTTAGTATCTGCAATGGTAACGTCTAGCTTTTGATTTATCATTTCCGTCGCTAAGGCGCGGTTGAATTTACTGCCACCGAAAATCAGATAGCCAGTTGGCGCAGGCGCTCTCACCTTAAGTAGCGACGCAACAGTGCGTGAAGTAAGGCTCTGTACTACCACTGTTGCAATAATCACCATAAAGACAATAGGAACGATAATACCCGCGCCTTCATAGCCAATTTCTTCAAGCTTTAAAGAGAAAAGGGCTGATACCGCCGCTGCAACAATACCGCGAGGTGCAATCCAGCTTAGCAAGGCTAATTCGTTTAACTTGAGTCCGGTACCAACGGAGGATGCCAATACGGACAAAGGCCGAGCCACAAACATAATGGCGGCAAGCACTACAACGGAGCCCCAACCTACATCCACTACCGATTGTAAGTTCAAACGCGTTGCAAGCAGAATAAATAAGCCTGAAATAAGTAAAACACTGAGGGTTTCTTTAAATTCAAGAATGTCTTCTACGTCTACGTCCTTCATATTAGCCAGTACCATACCAGATATGGTAACGGCCAAAAGGCCAGACTCGTGCGCAACATAATTAGACGCTGCAAACACACCCAGAATAACGGTTAACACTGCGGTGTTAAGCAAATAGTGCGGTATCCAGTCTTTGCGAATAGACAGGCCAAGCAGATAGCCAGAAGCGAGACCAAGTACGGAGCCAATTCCAATGGTTTTGCCAAACGCTATCAGCGTATGGGTAATGGCGGTTTCTTGCGATGCAACGATAAATTCGAAAACCAGTACGGCGAGCAGAGCGCCGATAGGGTCTATGACAATCCCTTCCCAGCGTAAGATATTGGCCAAATTCGTTTTCGGTCGCACGGTTCTGAGCATGGGCACTATAACCGTGGGGCCTGTTACGGTAACAATGGCTCCGAATAGGAAGGATAGCTGCCAAGTAAGATCAAGGCTGTAGTGCGCTGCAGTGGCTGCGACAAGCCAGGTTACAACCACGCCCACAGAGCAAAGGTTGCGAACCATGTTCCCGTGACCCGCGATGTCGCTGAACTTCAGCGTCAGTGACCCTTCAAAAAGAATAATGGCAACAGAGAGAGAAACGACAGGAAACAGCAAATCACCGAATAAGTCGTCCGCGTTGAGCACGCCAAAAACAGGGCCAACCACAATACCGACAATTAATAACGGTAAAATAGCAGGGAGCCTAACCTTATAGGCTAAGTATTGGCAGGTAATTGACAGCAATCCAACTGCAACGAGTGAAAGAAGCGGGTCTGACAAAGTGAGTCCTTAACGTGTTGATATTATTCCATGGTATATCAGCCTAAACATTTGTCATACAGAGACTTTAGGCCAACCTATGTTTATAGCGATATACGCTTGGGCTAAAAGTTTAGACCAATAGACCTTATTTAGCGCACTAAAATGCATGTTAGAGAGTGGGTAGGTTTGATATTATTCGTCACTTATCGTTCTTTTCGGAGCCTTTCATTGAACACTCACTTTAAATTCGCGGCTTTATCAGCATCGCTTGTACTAGCATCGGCATGCGCAGTTCAATATCCCATCCCTTCTGCACAGTTAAAAATAGAAAATATCGTTGAGTTGCCGGAAGAACTTTCAGAAACATCGGGTCTATTTTGCGAAACGGACGGCATGTATTCACTAAATGACTCAGGTAATGCTCCCGTCATTTATCGTATAAATTACCAAGGTGAAATTATTGAACGAACGCGCTTACCGCTCACCAATAAAGACTGGGAAGCAATAACCGCTGACGCTTCATCGTTTTACATTGCGGATGTGGGAAACAATAAAGGCAAAAGAGAGCAGGTCGAAATACATAAAGTAAACCGCTCAAATGTGAATGACATTACCTCTATTACGTTGAAATACGAGGGTAATGACGCTTCGAATAACATTCCTTATGCTCATGATTTCGACTCAGAGGCGATGGTTAAGCATGGCGATGACCTGCTTCTTTTTTCTAAAAGTTGGAAAACTGGTATAACCCATATCTATAAAGTGAACGAAGACGAAGCTGAGCAAACCATTAGTACGTTTGCGTCCATTGATGGACTGCCGGGCGTGGTAACTGGGGTAGACTTCGATCAGCACCAAAATAGGTTTGTTATCACCGGCTACAAATCAGATCCATTTGGAAACTTTGCTACTTTCATGGCTCAAGTATCAAGCGACTTTGCCCTTCTTGATGTATGGCCGCTTGAGCAATATAAACAAGTTGAAGGCATATGCGTGGATAATAGCGGCACATATTGGTTCAGCGAAGAAGCTACGGAAGGTCGCAAAGCATCATTGTCTAGCGCCAGAGTAATGCCATAACAAGTAGCGCCGTAACGAGCAACGCCATAAAAAAGGCGAGCTGATTGAAGTCTGGCAGCCAATCCCCCAAGCTTATTCACGGTTGTGAATAAGCGCTCTTTCACTGTCAGCAGCTGTTCTTTTAAAGTTATCTTTTAGTCGATGTTAGTAAAATGGCTAATACCCAACTGCCTACTTTCCTGTCTATACTGAAATTGTGATCGAATAAGTTGTAGCCAACCACAATTTGAGAGGCAGCGAAAAATGAGGCGATTGAACCAGTCCTTTTTAGCAATGTGTATTTGCCCATGTTTTTTATTGGCGGGTGCAGCAAATGCTTCCGTAGTTGAAAAAGCACAGGAATGGCTCAACAAATACTCAAGCAATGACGATACGTTTTCCCTAACTCTCACTAAAAATAAAATTAAGTTCAAAGGCTGCAAACAAAAGCAGTATCAACTTGCATTTAGCCAAAAACTGGCGCCAATGTTTAACGTTGAAGCTATTGTCCATTACAACAAAGGGTTGCTTGACAACGGTGTTATGTCTCAGCGTGTCAGAAGCCACGAATTTGAAGTGGTTAGCTGGTGGGATAGAGGTGATTATCGGTTGGGGTTAAGCCATAAAGTACGCCCCCGTCATGAGATGAGCATTCCGGTTGCCGATACAATTCGTCTGCCTACCAGTACATCAGCAGGCCTTTATGTAGAAATCCCGTTCAAGGAAGACAAGCACCTTCTTACTGTTGGAGCTATGAGAGAATCGTGGGAAAGTGAAGGAGCATCAATGCAATTGCCATGGCGCTCCAGCCGTGACAATCAAGTAAAAGTAGAATACGCCATCACTTTCTAAATGATGGCGCATAAGGTTGTATTATCTCACCGCTTTGCCATTCATAAGACATAAGTAAACTTAAAGTTTAAATCTGCTCACTTCAGACGAGAGTTCTTGCGCAAGTTCATCGAGCTTGTCACTCACGCTAACCAATATCTTAGTCGCATTCAGGGTTTCTTCACTTGATGCACTAATGTCATTAATGTTTCGACTGATATCTTCAACCACAGTAGCTTGCTCTTCCGTAGCCGTTGCTACTTGCGTGTTCACATCATTAATGTGAGCAATCTCTTCGGCGATATCTTGAAGCAATTTGTCTATTTCATTGGTTGCGGTTACCACATCGATTGTGCGTACTCGACTTGACTCCATTTGCGAAACGGCAGATTTAGAGTCTTGCTGGAACTTATCGATCTTCACCTGTATTTCATCAGTCGCTTGAGCGGCACGTTGTGCAAGTGTTCGCACCTCATCAGCAACGACTGAGAAGCCTCGGCCGTGATCGCCAGCCCGAGCTGCTTCTATAGCAGCATTTAGCGCAAGTAAATTGGTTTGCTCTGAAATACCTCGAATTGTATCGAGGATACCGCCAATGGCTGCGGTGTGTTCATCTAGCGATTGAATAACCCGAGACACATCTTGAATTTGACCCGAAAGACCGTTTATCGCGTGTACTGCACGTTGGGTAATTTCTCGACCGTGAGCGGAGTTAGTGGTTGCCATATTCGCATTTTGCGCAGCATGGGTAGCTGACTGGGCTACTTCATTTACCGTACTGCCCATTTCTGTTAGCGCGGCTGCCGCCTGTAAGGTTTGATCGCGCTGGCTCTTGGTTGAGTTTTCTGTTTGATGAGACTGCTTCGCAACATCTTGTGCTGACGCCTTTAGTGCGTGACTTGTTTTCGCCACTTGCGAAATGGTGCCGTGAAGGTGATCAATAAAGTTATTGAACCCTTCCACTAATCGGGCAATTTCCTTTTGTTCTGGCATAGGAATACGAGAGCGTAAGTCGCCTTGTCCTCTGCCAAGCTGCTGGAAAACATCGGCCAGTGATTCAAGTGGCTTGGTAAGCGTGCCTGCTAGCCAAATACCAATAAGTGCGAAAGCGCCTGCTATCACCAAAGCCCAAATAATAATCTGGCGGCTGCCTGCATTTAGCGATGCGTAGAGCTCATGCTCAGGTACTTGTGCAACCACATACCAACCGGCTTTTTCCACATAGGTACTGGCAAACAGTTGCGTGTCACCTGCCGCGTTGCTGGTGGCCATAGCAAAGCTCTGACGATTGAGTAGTTGCCCTGATGTGCTTGAATCGCTTATGGACGCTAACTTAGCCTTTCCTAATAACTCGGTATTGGGATGCGCGATAATGGTGCCGTTTCCGTCAACAAGAAAGACAAAGCCGGTTTGCGCAATTTTCACCGCATTGATGATATCTAGCAGCTCATCGACCGATTTAGCGACACCCGACATACCTCTGCCGTTTACTTGCTGGTAATTCGCAAAAAGTCGGTAACCTTGACCCGGTTCGTTGTATAGGCTTAGTGAAATTGGTTCGCCGCTATTTTTGTAAGCGAAAAACCACCCATCAAATTCATCGTTTTGTAGCACCCGCAAGAAACCATCTTGGTTCCAATATTTGTAGGTGGTTCTGTCTACAAATGAAGCTACCGTTAAATCGTTAAATTCAACGATATTACTTAAATAGCTAAGGAGACGGCGTTCGCCAGCGCTATCTGCGCCTGCCGACGACCAGGCAAGAATGTCGGGGTTAGAAGCAATGCCGTGAGCAACGGTAAGCATTACACTTGCTTCCCTGTCCACTCGGTTACCAACTTGTTTAAGTAATGAAGGAAGCTGAAGTTCTTCCATGTTCTCTTTAACGAGATCACGGGCAATCCATTGGCTAATAGAACCTACAAGAATAGCAGCAGCGAGCACCGCCACAATAAGAGAAATAATGAGTTTTTGTTTTATACTGAAAGTCATGACTTTCGACCACGTAAGTTAATGCTGAAATTTATGATCAAGGGTGACGTGGCATTGCAGGCACAGCAACGTCTGATACTGAGTCCTAGGCGGGTCAGTACTACTCTCTGATTCTTACGCTAGTGCTATTGTTATTTTTAAAGCGCAGACAAGTTATCGACCTTTTCCCTGCAAAGTTTATACTTTTTGCTAGGGAAAGAGATTGTGAAGCATAATTGACCAATAGGTCAATAGAAAGATGAGGCTTTACAAAAACGTCAGTTACAAAAAAGCCCTCTGCTTTACGAAGAAAACAAGAGGGCCAATGGCGTACTGAAGCTAAATATTTAATTAGCCACAGCTAGGGCCTGTTGCTCTTTGATGTACAGCGAAAAACAACAGGTCCTAGGAAGGGTAAGGACGTTAACTTACTCTTTGCTTTCCTTAGGAATAGGGAAACCACGGTCACGCATCAATGCGTCTACCTTGGCGTCACGACCACGGAACTTGCGATATGCTTCAGCTGGATCCATTGCGTTACGTACGGCGAATAGATATTTCACTAAGCGATCGCCTACTTCTTTATCGTAGAAACCACCCGGTGCTTCCATAAAGGCTTCTGCTGCGTCAGCAGTAAGAACCTCTGCCCACATGTAGCCGTAATAGGCCGCAGCATAACCTTCACCCGAGAACACGTGACCGAAGTGAGGTGAACGGTGACGCATAACGATTTCTTCTGGCATACCAAGCTTCTTAAGCTCTTCACGCTCAAAAGTATCAGGGTCAATCTTGCTAGGATCGGTAGTATGATACTTCAGATCCATAATGGCAGAAGCCATGTACTCAGTGGTTTTGAAGCCTTCATTGAAGGTTGAGGCCTTCTTAATCTTCTCAACTAGTTCTGCTGGAATTGGCTCGCCTGTTTCATGGTGAACCAGATAGTTGTTGATTACCTCATCGGTGGTCAACCAGCGCTCTAATAACTGAGACTGGAACTCAGTGTAATCGCGTACGCCAGAATGCGAAGACGGGTATTCTACGTCAGACGCTAAGAAGTGAAGAGCATGACCAAATTCATGGAAGTAGGTTTCAGCATCATCCCACGAAATAAGTGTAGCTTCGCCATCAGCACCTTTCACGAAGTTCGAATTGTTTGAAGACAATACGGTCTTCTTGCCATCGAACGTGGTGTAAGAGCGATACGTCGTTGCCCAAGCACCAGAGCGTTTACCTTGGCGTGAGAATGGGTCAAGGTACCAAAGACCGATATGCTCACCGCTGTCTTTGTCAGTTACTTCCCATACTTTCACGTCTTCGTGGAAAACGGGTACTTTGCCTTCTTCAACAGGTGTGAAGTTGAAGTTGAACAAGCGACCTGCAACGTAAAACATCGCTTCGCGCAGCTTATCAAGCTGTAAGTACTGCTTTACTTCGTTTGAATCTAGGTCGTACTTCGCTTGGCGCACTTTTTCTGCATAGAAGCGGTAGTCCCATGGCGCAATAGTGATGTCTGCACCTTCTTCATCGGCAATGGCCTGCATGTCGGCCACTTCTTCTTCAACGCGAGCAATAGCGGCAGGCCATACTTTCATCATCAGATCCATGGCGTTTTCTGGGTTCTTCGCCATACGATCTTCTAAACGCCACTGTGCGTAATTTTCGTAACCTAACAGCTCAACGCGCTCGTCTCGAAGAGTTAGGATGCGCTTGATAATGTCATTGTTATCAAACTCGTCGGCATTGTCACCGCGGTTGTAGTAAGTACGCCATACTTTTTCGCGAAGCTCTCGATTGGTTGAGTAGGTCAAGAACGGGTCCATAGACGAACGCGTATTGGTAATCGCATACTTACCTTCTTCGCCGCGAGACTCTGCTGCCGCTTTAGCTGCCTTTACAAACGAAGCGGGTAGGCCGTCAAGCTGGTCTTCAGTAATATAAGTAACGTAGTTTTCTTCGTCTGCTAGCACGTTGTTAGAAAACTTGGTGTGCAGCGTAGCAAGTTCTTGGTTAATTTCAGCATAGCGCTTTTTCGCTTCGCCATCTAACGTTGCACCGTTGCGCGCGAAGCTGTTGTAAGTCATCCACGTAATACGCTGTTCTTCTGGCGTGAGCGATTTCAGTTCATCAGACTCGTACACCGTTTTCACTCTTTCAAAGAGTTTTTCATTTTGCGTAATTTGAGTGAAGAAAGCTGAC
Source organism: Alteromonas sp. Cnat2-8 (assembly GCF_022348355.1). Taxonomy (NCBI): domain Bacteria; kingdom Pseudomonadati; phylum Pseudomonadota; class Gammaproteobacteria; order Alteromonadales; family Alteromonadaceae; genus Alteromonas; species Alteromonas sp. Cnat2-8. The sequence goes on along the minus strand of NZ_JAKREX010000001.1, from coordinate 964,966 downwards.
AGTTTTGGTGACATCTCGGCCTGAATTTCGCGGAATTCAGGGCTAGACTTGTTTGAGCTCCAAATGCCGTAATACGTGAATACGCGTCCAAGCTCTGCACCTGCGCGCTCCATTTCAACAATGACGTTTTCAAACGTTGGTGGCGCTTCGTTATTTGCGATGGCTTCGATCTCTTTAAGATTCAGTTCCATGGCTTTTTCTAGCGCAGGCTTCAAATCTTCCAAATTCATTTTATCGAAAGCAGGCACGCCACCGTACGGGCCTTTAAACTCTTGAAGCAGCACGTTATCAAACTGTGCTTGTTGAGATGTCGCTGTATTTTGTAGATCTGTGCTGGTGGTCTCAGGTGCTTTTTGTTCTGAACATGCACCGAGTGCAACCACAACCGCCATAGCGGTGAGTGATGATTTAAATTTACCCATGAGTTTTCCTGTCTGTTTTTATCTATACGTTTTATGACAAAAACCATCTTAAGATAATGTAAAAATAAGTTAAATGCTCTTTAACGTAATTCCTTGCAGCACAGCGGTTTGAAGAGAAATCGCGCTGATATGCAATTCGTCGAAATTGGTCAAATTTTGATTGGCTTTATGCTGGTTGGAAATTACACTGCGCGCGTTCTGAATAGCTGTCTTCCGCAGCTCGTAAACCACTGACTTTTTTACTGTGATCATCATGTTTGAATTACTTCTTCACGCGTTTCCCGTTGCATTCGCTTTGGCCTCCTTTTGGTCGAACACTGAACGTAAATTACTGCTACTGAATTTAGGGTTATGTATTGCTATTGGCTCACTTTTGGTTTTCGAGCAAGCGTGGGGAGGAGCCGTAGTAATTACGGTGGCGGGGCTGAGTACCAGTTATCGTTTAATAAAACAAAAACTTCTGTCTCCTGTGGCAACCTACATTACATTAATCTCTATGATGGTTATTGTGCTGACGGTGAATAACCTAACCGGTAAAACATCGTTAGTTGAAGCTATGCCGGTGTTAACTTTTATGGCATACCGGTTTGGTGAACTTCACTGTAAGGAAGCGGGTTTAAGGGTATGCATGATCATTGGCTCCATCAACTTCACTGCGTACGGAATAATTACGCAAACGTGGGGATTAGCCATTACTGAAGCCCTGTTTGCAGCCTCGAACCTGTGGTATTACATGAAGCTAAGACGTGCCATGCGTACCAGCCCTGTTTGAAGCATAAAATAGTTCATGTCAGACCGATAACTGCACTAACCTAATGACAAGAATGTGGACGTACTGAAACCGTTGCTTGTATTGAAACCATAGCCGCTTTGTGATTTATTGCGTCTTTAAAGGGAATCAAACTTTCACAGGGAAGACGATGCAACGCAAACCCATCGACAAGGCACTATTTCTTGGTGTTCCAGTGTTTCTACTGGCTCTTTTTATTTTAAATATCACTGCAGAAGGTGAAGTTAAACTCGCGGCTACCCTAGGTAGTGTTGGGCTATGTATAGGCTTTTTCTCTTATTTAAGAAGCAGGCGCTTCGGTAATAGATATCCCATTGAAAAATTGATAGAAAAAGATGGTGATTTTGTGGTGTTTCATTTTTTACAGGGACTTGATCGCCAGCCCCTCAGGGTGAACGCCAATACTATCTATGCGCTTAATTTTTCTCACCATTACCTTGGAGTCATTTTGGAAAGCGGCAACGGTAAAGGGTTTGACTTTCACTACCCTCATAAGGAAGCCGTAATAAAAGCGAGACTTCAAGAGGTTCTTGGTGATGATGGGTTTAACAACGTCAAAGTGAACGTGTAGATAGAGCAAAGGTAGTTTTAGATGGAAGCCCGAAAGTAATGTTTACTCGCGGGCTTTTTTAATTTATCACTGTAAAGACTTACGCAAACACCACGGTCTTATTTCTATGAATAATCACGCGGTCTTCTAAGTGGTAGCGCACGCCATGAGCTAATGCCGTTACTTCACAATCTTTACCCTTACGCACCATATCAGCTGCACTGTCGCTGTGACTAATACGCTTAACGCTTTGCTCAATAATAGGGCCTTCATCTAAATCTTTAGTTACGTAGTGACAGGTTGCGCCGATTAGCTTTACGCCGCGATCATAGGCTTGCTGGTAAGGCTTAGCACCTGCAAAGCTCGGCAAGAAGCTGTGGTGAATGTTTATGGCTTTACCTTGCAATTCTTGGCAAAGCGTATCAGGTAAAATCTGCATAAAGCGGGCAAGCACGGTCAAATCAATTTTGTATTCTTGAAGTAAGGTCATGATTTGCGCAAAAGCGGCTTCTTTCCCTAACGCTTTAAAGTCTACCCAATGGAAAGGGACTTTGTACCAGTCTGCAAACTGCTTCATTTGCGGGTGGTTGCCAATAATAACCGGAATATCACAGTGTAGTTCGCCTGTGTGCCAGCGGTGAAGCAGGTCAACTAAACAGTGAGACTCGAGGCTGGCAAGCAGAGCGACGCGCTGTTTTTTGCTGGAGTCGCTCAGCTTCCAGTTCATCTGATATTCGTTAGCAAGCGGGGTAAATTCTTTAACAAAGCTTTGATGATCTAACTTTAGCGAGTCGGTGCTAATTTCATGGCGCATGAAAAAGCGGCCGGTTTGTAAGTCAGTGTGATGGCTTGCTTCAACGATGGTAGCGTTATGGTCGGCCAAAAATTGCGACACGCTGGCAACGAGCCCAATTTGGTCTGGGCAGTCTATTACTAATCTAAATGTTTGTTGCATTTGGGCAGTTTGAATAAAAAAACAGGCTTTCTTTTTACCTGTGCCGCCATGCGTTGTAAAGGCGACGCGGTACTTTAAACCAGCTTAAATTGCTATAACTCATAATCACACGAGGTCTTAAGCTGAAAAGGTGCGAGTCAAATGGACATCAGTTTACCCAAGTCAGCACTGTATTGCGTTTGCCTTTATTCGTCTGTTATCCCTCGGCGCAGCTTTTCTCTCACCGACATATTGTGTTTTAACGGCCAAGACTGGCGGATAGGGTAGACTACCCCTTGCGGTGTAGAGACAGACTCAAAAAGGTGAAATGCCGAAACGTGAACGTCTACATTGGGGCTGTAAAGGGGAAGAGGCAAGCTCGACGTAGCCTTTCTGACAAGTGTAACGTGAGGCTTATATTCTCTGCTTTCTACCTCTATTGCCGCCTTGCGGGCTGCTTTTCGCGACAATTTGGCGAGTTCACCTAGCGCCTTTGGCGCATCTGTCGGCGAAGCGAAGAGTATCTTAGGACCGTTCCATAATCCCGTCGCATCGAGGGTTAGAGAAAAGGGTTCGCTCACAAGCTGATCGAGTTCATACACCAACGCTTCGTGCTGCCGATGATTTATCTCACCTAAAAAGCTAAGCGTTATGTGGAAGTTCGCCGCCGGCACTGCGTACGGTTGCGCGGGTCCTTGGCTATTGGTGTGCTCGTAGCGCGCATTGGTAGACTTTCGAGAACGGGTATACTCGCTTTTTACCCATTGACGGGGCATAACTTCAGGCAATGCCTGTTGGCGCCAGCTATCTAGAGCAAGTTTTTCTGTGGCGCTAAGATCTAAACCAATAAAGCTTCGCATAGCTTTCCTCCTTCCAATTTGCCCTTTAGCTTGTACATCACGTTAATGTCCATATAAACCTAAGTTTATCATGGCGCTACCTGCGATTTCCAAAACAAGACGCAAGTATTGAGCTATTTGCCAAATCTAAAAAAATAGCAGTGAGGTTCGGGTGCATTGCTCAAATCAGGTACACTATACACATCAACTTATAACACCTTTATGCCCTTTATGTTACAGCCGTTTTCTCACTTACCCGCTTATGAACTCGTTACGCCGCTTGAAGAAGCTGTAGCCGATAGCAACGTCATCATAGGGGCTCCTCCGGGCGCGGGAAAGTCCACCGTACTTCCTTTGTCACTGCTGAAATCATCGCTTAAAGGAAAAATATTACTTATGCAGCCACGGCGCGTGGTGGTGAGAAACCTTGCGGACTACTTAGCTAGGCAATTAAATGAAAATGTGGGCGAAACGGTTGGCTATCGCATTAAAGGGGAGTCGAAAACATCGTCTGCCACTCGGCTTGAGATCATAACCGAAGGGGTGCTGACTCGCATGATTCAGCAAGACCCTGAGCTTGATGGAGTAGCCGCTATCGTCTTCGATGAATTTCATGAACGCAGTATTCACAGTGACTTCGGTTTGGCACTAGCGCTTGAAGTACAGTCTGGGCTTCGCGATGACTTACGATTAGTTGTAATGTCGGCTACCTTGGATGTAGCACCCCTTCAAATGTTGCTCAATGCGCATAGCGTGCCGCCAGTGGTAAACTTGAATACGCAAGGGCGCATGTTTCCCGTTGACATCCGCTACACACAAGATGTGCAGGCGCATGAGTTAGTACCCAAAACCTGCAATATCATAAAGCAGGCCGTAGGCGAACACGACGGTGATATTTTGGTTTTCCTTCCTGGGCGAGGAAGCATCAATGCTGTTGCCAAAGAAATAAAAGGGTTAGCTGAGAGTGCGGACATGGCCGTTCACATGCTCTATGGAGCGTTAAGTAAATCTGTGCAACAAGCCGCTATTACGCCAGACCCGCAAGGCAGACGAAAAGTCATATTATCTACCAATATTGCTGAAACGAGTCTTACCATTGAAGGCGTGACGGTGGTTATTGATAGCCTATGGGAAAACAGTGCTCAGTATCATCCGTCCAGTGACATAACTGCGCTTACCCAGCAGCGCATTTCGCAAGCATCCGCCATTCAAAGAGCGGGGCGCGCGGGGCGTGTAATGGCCGGAACCTGCTATCGTTTGTGTAGCAAAAGCAGCTTCGAGCGTTTGGCCAAATACAATGCGGCGCAAATTGAAAAGGAAGACTTAAGTAGCTTTTTGCTTGATACCTTAGCCTGGGGCAGTAGCCCAGATACCTTGGCACTATTGACTAAACCCACACAGGCGCAGCAGCAGATTGCACAGCAAAAACTTCAGCGCGTTAATGCTATCTCACAATCCAGCATTACTCCCTATGGAAGAATGCTGGCCCAGTTACCCTGTCAGCCCCATTTAGCCCATTTATTGTTGACCGCTAAACAAGGCATTGAGGGGCTTAGCCCACCTGAAAACGAAGCGCTTCGCTACGCCGCACCTTTTGTTGTGGCTCTTAGCGAGAGTAATATCAGTGTAGGTGGCGCAACAAATGTCATGGATGCGCTGCTCCACGCCAATAGCAACACGCGCAGTCAGCTTACACAGCAAGCTACCCGTTATGCGCGCTACGTGCAAAATAATGATGGAAAAGCACAACGCTTTAAGCCTGATATTAACGAACTAGACGAGCAAGCCCTTGGGCTTTGTATCGCTATCGCATTTCCTTTGCAGGTGGGCTATAGGCGCAGTGCGTCAGATAAATCGGCAGAGAGCTCGAATACAACAAATGGTAAGCCTAAGACCGGTATAGTCGAATACAAACTGGCAAGTGGCAAAGGTGCAGAGCTCACTGCTGCTGGTAGTGCGTCCATTTTTAATGAGAGCGAAAATGGCGATGGACCATGGCTGGCAGTGCTCGACGGGCAGCTGATAAAAAGCACGGTGGCAATACGCTTGGCACAGTCAGTGCCTGAAAGCTGGTTGCGTTTAGCCTTTCCTGACGCGTTCAAAGAAAAGCGCAGCGTTATTCTTAACAGCGATACTGGGGTAATGGAAGCCAGAGTAAGTACGGGCTTTTATGAGATAACGTTAAATAGCACACCGGTTTCTGGACAGGAAAAAAGTCGTGAAAAAGCATTCTGGGATGATGCGTTATGCAACTCATGGTTCGCCTATCTTGATGCACTTCCTCTATCAAGCTGGCCGCTTTCTGACGCAGACTGGCAATGGTGGCGAAGAGTGGCAATGGCAGGAAAGCTCAATTTACCACAAGAAAAAGCCTTCGATGAGCCCGACCCCTGGCCGTTGTCATTAAGCGCCCTGGTGCACCAGGCTAAAGACAGTTTAGCGCCTGTCTTAAAAAACTGTAAAAGCATAAAAAATCTCAAGCAGTTACCGTGGAAAACAGCCTTGAATAATGGTTTGTCTTGGCCTCAGCAAGATGCGTTAGCCACGCTCTTGCCAACTCACGTGACTATTCCAACGGGCAGAGAGGCTAGCCTGGATTATCGCGATAATGGAGATGTGGTGCTGTCGGTCAAAATGCCAGAGTTATATTCTCAAGGCACGCCATTAACGATAGCTGGTGGGCGAATTACCGTTGTATGTGAGCTGCTGTCGCCAGCAGGTAGGCCATTACAAACCACCAGTGATTTAGCCGCCTTTTGGCATGACAGTTATAAGGAAATACAAAAAGAAATGAAGGGGCGCTATCCAAAGCACTTTTGGCCAGATGACCCCGCAAATGCATCGCCGACCAGCAAAACAAAAAAGCATATGTAGCGCGCTGATACGGCTACACGAACCATCGTTTTCAGGTGATTTTTGTTTATTTTAAACAAGAGTAGTATCTATACGCCATTTTCCTATATGCCAGTTTCGTACACAGTATGTTTTTTACGACAGTGGTCGTGCGCTGAAACTTGCGCTAAGTTGGAGTATGAAACCTCACTCTTATTTACAGGTTAAACTACGCAATGAAACTATCTTGTATTGCCACTGCTGCTTTTTTATTTGCTACTTCAATTAACGTTCAAGCTCACGATTTTTGGCTAGAACCCACAGCATATCGTTCTCAAGAACCGAATTCGCTGGCATTGCAGTTTAAAGTGGGTCATAAGGAAGATACCTCTCATTGGAACCTTGCATGGGATAGAATAGTCGCGTTGCGCACCTACTCTTTTGACGGTGTAACTGATATGGCTGCTAGTGTTGTACCTAAAACCTCAATGCTGCCGGGCATGGCAAAAACAACCAAGCTCCCATCCGGTACTCACGTCATAGGGTTTGAAAGCTATCACGCCACAAGCACATTAAAAGCGAAGAAGTTTAATCAGTATGCAAAAGAAGAAGGCTTAACTGAGGTATTGGCGCACCGCGAGGCAAGGGGACAAAACGATATCGCCGGCAAAGAGCTGTACTCTAGAAAGGCGAAAACCATTGTGCAAGTTGGCGATGCGGTAACGAACAACGTATTAAAACCCATTGGCCACACATTGGAAATAGTGCCTCTTGAACATCCTTACAAGCTTGCAGGAAACACGCTATCTGTTCAGGTATTATTTAAAGGTAAGCCTTTGAGTAACGCGCTTATTGATGCGTATTCCTTGGTTGATCACAGCGCTAAAGAGCAAGCGGTTAAAACGGATAGTGAGGGCAAGGCGACATTTAAATTTGACGTCGAAGGACCTGTAATTCTGAATACAGTTTGGGGAGTCCCACTTACAAATAGCTCGGCTGCAGATTTCGAAACCTATTTTTCAAGCCTAACGTTTGAGTACTTTCAGTAACCAACAAAGTGAGTGGTTTACACCTTGAAGGCCACTGAAAATACCAAACAGTGAATGCGCGCCAGAAATGGCGCAGCATATATCAAATTTAAGAAGTCGTCGTTTCAAGGTCGATATTAAGTGCAGCCATCACTTCAAGGCCTGGGAAACCATCTGCAATCATGTTGTTACTAATTTGGTAATTGCGAATGCCTTCGCGGGTGGCGGGGCCAATAATGCCGTCAGGCTTACCCACATCAAAGCCCAAATCATTCAGCTTGCTTTGAAGGGCAATAATATCTTTGCGATTGTACGCAGGTAGATCAGGTAACGTGGCTTTAATGCCAGACGCGCCAGCGATGCGGTCGGCCAATACACCCACGGCAATGGCATAAAACTCTGAGTTGTTCCAGCGCATAATAACGCGGAAGTTTTTGTAGGCGATAAAGGCAGGGCCGTTGTGACCAGCTGGCACAATAACATAGGCGGTAGTATCGCCTTCGCCCAATTCAGAACCATCAGCTTTTTTCACGCCTTGGGCGTGCCATTCACTGAGAGATTTTCTATTTTTATAGCCTGACTCTTGATAGTCAAAGTTCTCCGGCAGTTGCACTTCACGACCCCAGCGGAAGCTGCGCTCCCAACCCAAGTTGGCAAGAAAGTTTGCCGCAGAAGACAACGCATCTTCTTCACTTGCCCACAAGTTTATTTGTCCGTCGCCATCGCCATCAATAGCGTAGTGGGTATAGGCCGAAGGCATAAATTGGGTGTGCCCCATGGCACCGGCCCACGAGCCAATCATGTCTTCTTTTTGCAGCTTCTCTCGCTCCATCAATTTCACAGCAACAAGAAACTCTTGGGTGAAGTAGGTGCTTCGTCGTTTATCACAAGCCAAAGTGGCAAGCGAATCGAGTACCGGCATTTTGCCTTTATAAGAGCCAAAGTTTGTTTCTAGTCCCCAAAAAGCGAGCAGATAATGAGGAGGCACGCCGTATTTTTCACTTAGCTTATGCAAAAGTTTGTCGTGCTTTGCATACATCTCTTTACCTTTTTCGGTACGCCAGTCGGTAACGCGCTTGCTGAAGTACCCTGGAAAGGTTTGTACAAATTCTGGTTGGCTTCGGTCTAGCTCAATCACACGATCTTGGTGAACAAGACGAGGAAACACATCATCGATAGTCTGCTGGCTAACCCCTTCCTGCTTGGCTTTATCAGCAAGCGCAGCGGTGCAGCTAGCGAATTGTTCATTGGCTAGCGCTGAATTCATTGTCGCACCCGCGAGAAGCAGCGCCATAGACGTGCGAAGTGACGGTCGAAGAAATGAGGCGTAAGACTTGGCCCCTTTAGGCGAACAAGTAGAGAAAAAAGAAGACTTAAATGAAGCTAAGCGCATAGTACGGTTCCTGTGTTACTTGCCAGCATGCTATCGCATTGTGACCGTGAAACGCGAGTAAAATTCATTTTAGTCCTTCAACATATTAGCGCCATGGGACGTTTCAGAAGTATACAAATTCGGAGTGTGCATATTTGGAAACAGTTGTTGAGAGGCGGCCCGAATGGTAATGTTGATACTATTAAAACTAACGTTTTAAAGGCGTTCGTTAAATCCATATCGCAATATGTGCGATGTCATCCTCAATGATCTTCATGGCGTTTTCACGTGGCAAAAAGACAGACAAAAGACAATCCATCTTCAAAAAGTAAAGCATCAAGCAATGGCAAAGGCTCGGCCAAGCGCTCGTGGTTTTTCAAACTGTTTTGGCGAGTCACTCTTATTGGTTTGGTTGTGCTTGGGGCGTATGCCTTCTACCTTGACGCCCAAATTAAGCATGCGTTCTCTGGAAATAAATGGGAAGTTCCCGCGCAGATCTTCGCCCGTCCGTTGGAAATCAGCAAAGGTGAAGAGATAACGCCCCAAGAAGTCATTGATGAGCTCAATTTGCTGGGCTACCGCAAGGTAACCTTCGCCGACAGCAGCGGTGAATATAGCTATCAAAATAAGGTGCTGACTGTGCAGCGTCGTGCGTTTCAGTTTCCAGAAGGCGCAGAGCCTCTGCGTCATTTAGTGATAACGTGGGAAGGTGCACGTATTGGGGAAATTTATGACAAGTCGCAAGGCCGCCCGTATGGTTCTGCAAAGCTAGAACCTTGGTTAGTAACGCGCATGACTAGCGGGTCTCAAGAAGACCGTATGCTGGTAACGTTAGACACCATTCCTGAAATGTTGCCAAAAGCGCTAACCCTGGTGGAAGACCGCAATTTTTATAATCACCATGGCGTTGCGCCGCTTTCAATATTGCGGGCTCTAATGGCAAACATTGCAGCCGGACGAACGGTTCAAGGCGGGAGTACGCTAACGCAGCAGCTGGTTAAAAACATGTTTTTAACCCGTGAGCGTTCCATTGTGCGTAAGGCAAAAGAAGCCATTATGGCGGTAATCATTGATGCCCGTTACAGCAAATCCGAAATTATTGAAGCGTACTTAAACGAAGTGTTTTTGGGGCAAAATGGCGATATGGCCGTACATGGTTTTGGGCTTGCCAGCTATTTCTATTTTGACCGACCAGCTAACGAGCTCAGTACGCCCGAAATAGCCACGTTGGTTGCTATTATTAAAGGCCCATCTTATTACAACCCACGCAAATATGCTGAGCGCACGAAAGAGCGTCGTGATTTAGTGTTGCGCATGCTGTTTGATGAAAATGAAATTAGTCGTCAAGACTACGAACGTTTTGTGAATATGCCGTTAGGGCTCGCCAGTGGAGCTAGCTTAGCAAGCGGTAAACACCCTGCTTTCATGGAGCAGGTTCGTCGGGAACTCAATGAAATTCTGGCTGAGCCTAGCTTAAGAGATTCGGGCGTAAAAGTGTTTACAACACTTGATATCGTAGCCCAACGACGTGCTGAAAGCGCATTGTCGGGTACGCTAGACGGTTTGCAAAAAGACAGGAAAGTGCCATTACAGGGCGCAATGGTAGTCACAGATAGTGCAAGTGGTGAAGTACGCGCTATCGTTGGCGGAAAAGACTTTGCGTTCAAAGGCTTTAACCGAGCACTAGACGCAAAACGCCCAATAGGCTCGTTGATTAAACCTGCGGTTTACTTAACCGCACTAGAAGATCCAACACAATTTAACTTGGCAACTCCGCTTAAAGACGAGCCCATTACCCTTGAAAGTCGAAATGGAAAAACGTGGTCGCCGCAAAACTACGATAAAGAGTTCAGAGGCCAGGTGCCTTTACTTCAAGGGCTAGTCGAGTCTTTAAATATACCTACGGTTAATTTAGGCATGCAGATAGGGCTTGATGCGCTAGCCGATACGATAGAGCGATTAGGGGTAACCACCCCCGTAGATAAAGTACCGTCGTTGACCCTTGGTGCTTTTGAATTGACACCATTTAGTACAAACCAAATGTATCAGACCCTATCAAATGATGGGCGTTACATACCTCTTCATACGGTGACTTCTGTAGTAACAGCAGATAATGCGCTGCTTTGGAAAAAGGCGGAGTTTTTTGCTCAGCGCACCGATGAAGCAGCAACCTATTTGCTCAACTATGCCTTGTATAAAGTAACCACCGAAGGTACTGCGAAGCGCATCGGTTGGAATTTTGGGAATGTGAATATGGCTGGCAAAACGGGCACCACAGACGATTACCGCGATAGCTGGTTTAGTGGCTTCGATAGAAACAATGTGGTTACGGTTTGGGTAGGCAATGATGACAACCAACCGGTTAATTTGACCGGTGCAGGAGGGGCCTTGCCCGTCTTTATAAACTACATGAAATCTCAGTCACCCAAGTCATTATCAAGGCGTTTCCCAAAAGGCTTAGGCATTGCACATTTTGACGCCAAGACCGGCGCGGTTGTGGTTGCAGGATGTGCTGGGAGTTTAAGCGTACCGGCTATTTTGGATGTGCTTCCTCCACCTCAACAAGATTGTTCAGGCCGTCCTGTAGACAAAGACAGCGACAAGGATGATAAAAGCTGGTGGGAACGGATATTCGGATAAAAAAACTCCAGTAAGAAGATAGAAAACACAATCACTTGGCTGGGATACAGTCCGTGCTTTCTATCTCCCTCTGGAGTAAAAGGCCCAGGGAAGGCAAATCTTTTAGCGGTAGTCGGTTAGGTTCCTATTTGTTTTTATTGCGTTTTCAGTGACCTTTCTGAAGGAATAGGCGCGCTGTTGAAAACACCAGCGCACTGACTCCAAACGCAATAACCGGTCCGAGTACCACCATAAATAGGGTTGCGGCGGTTAACATGTGCATTCTCCTTATGCGTCGTTATCGTCTGAGCTGATAGGCTCAATCGGCGTAATAGTGATGTCAGCAACCAATGCATTTGCTTCTTCTACTTCTGGCTCAAACGTATGGCTTGCAGTTAACACGTCATAAGTCACGCCTAGGTCCAAGTTCTGCTTTACGTCATGCATGGCGCTTTCAACGATGAAATCTGTATGCGAAACAATGTTGTTCTGAGTGTCGTCAGCGAACGCTGATGCGCCCAATACGCTAGTTGCTAAAGTTAGTGCAGTGAAAGTTTTGCGACCGATAAACATAGTAATCTCCAAAAATTAAGTTAGACACTGCACTTGAACATACTGCGTGGCAGCTATCATGTTGCTAAAGGTTTCGATAATAAGTCGTTATCAATTAACAATTAGTTTATAGCGAGGGATGTGCCAACTCGTAAAAATAAGGTAAGCATATGAATTTAATGAATTTTAACTTTTAGTAAAAAATAAAGGTGGAATTGAGGAATTAAATAAATACTAAAATTTAGCGAATTTAATGTAGAGGTGGTCAAAATGACTAACGCAAATTTTTTAACACTTGCGCAGCGACACTGGTGACCATGAGAAAGGTCAGAAATAGGGGCGCAGGTCTATAAAGAAGAGCGGCGCCGCCAATGTATAAAAGAGTGAATAGGTCTAGGACGCTTTACTTCTAAATTGTGAAACCATTGTCACTACTAGCGCAATGATCACACCAGCAGCAATACCAACAACACCATCAGCAAGTATAGACATAACCAGCGATGCGTTAGGGATAAGTGCGGTAAACCAGTCGGTAATAACGTGCAAAAAGCCAATGCTGTGGGTGAGGATGCCACCACCGACTAAAAACATAGCAACAGTGCCTACAACCGCAAGGGTTTTCATTAATGCGGGGGCGGCAACTAATAACGCTCTGCCAATAAATCGTTGAAGGGTGTTCATTGAACCTGTTAACGACTTGCGAAGCATGTAAAGCCCAACGTCGTCCATTTTAACTAGTGCCGCTACCAGCCCATAAACGCCAAGGGTAATCGCTAAGCTTAGTGCTACTAGTACACCAATTTGCGTAGTAAGTGTTGCATCGGTCACTGTGCCTAATGCAATTACAATAATTTCAGCAGACAGTATAAAGTCAGTGCGTATAGCGCCTTTAATTTTATCTTTCTCAAACGCTACCATATCCACATCTTCGTGGGTAAGCGCTTCTATTCTGGCTTCTCGTGTTTTTTCTTCATCTTCGTGGGGAAGATATTTGTGCAGCAGTTTTTCTGCACCTTCAAAACATAAATATAACCCGCCCAGTACCAAAAGGACGGTTATAAGAGAGGGCACAAAAGCACTGATGGCTAATGCCGCAGGAACCAATATTGCTTTATTAATAAGTGAGCCTTTTGCTACTGCCCATACAACAGGTAGCTCTCGGTCTGCTTTAACGCCTTGGACCTGGTCGGCGTTTACCGCTAAATCGTCGCCCAAAACGCCCGCTGTTTTTTGCGCAGCGACTTTCGACATGGTTGCGATGTCGTCCATTAACGTTGCTATATCATCAAGTAGGGCAAGTAAGTTAGCTGCGGCCACGTCGAATATCCTTTGTTATGTATTACAGTTAGAGTAATCCCCAGTAAATAGCAGCTTAGCGTACTTAAAACATGGGTGATATACAATTAGGAATAATGCCGATAAATCACAATTCGTTTTAGGCAATTTTCAAGGCTATCACCAACAGAAAAGGCGAACTCAGAGGAAGTGTGAGTTGAGAAGAGCACGCTCGTGCTCTTCTCATGTTGAAGTTAATTACCCCAAATGTTGTTTACCAGTTCTGGATGATCAACAAAAGGGTTTCGATTGTTCTGGAAATTGAAGGCAGCGTCATTCCTATCGATTTCCTTTTGGCTTACAGGGTCTTGAGAATGCCAGCTTAAAAGCAGAGTTAAGAACCAGCTTTCAAATACTTGATCACTCGTACCATTCAACACTGCGTCGCCATAGGTGCTATTCGTTTCCCAATTTGCAATGACGTTTTCATAACGTGTCGCCATGTAGAAATACGCTCTAGCGAAGTCACCTTTGAACTCGTCGATGGGCTCAAAAACGGTGCCTGTATAACCAGAAGCAGAAGAGCCCGCGCCCAGTTTGGAACCATTCGATGACGTATAAGTAGCACTTGCGACATCACCGTACGGATAGCTACTTCGGCGACCGTTAACGTAGCCGTCGGTTGCAAAAACGTGATGAACATCAGTATTCATAGGCGAGACTGCACCGCCAAACCAGCTGCGCGGGAAGGCGTGTTCGCGGTTATAGCAACTGCCTTCTCCACTATAGCTGCCACACTGGTCAGAACCAGCCGTGTAGCTGTAAGCGTCACTACCATTTGGGTTTTCTGAATACATGTCCAAAATGGAGCCGTCATTTTCATAGTAGCTGTCGCTTGTGTATGAAATATAGAATGTCCAAAGGTCGCCATAGCTTTGTGTATTATGATTTTTGATAATGTTGTAAAGCTCGGTTTTTAACGTATAGCCTGACAGACCGTTGGCACTTGCATAGTAACCAGTGAGTTCTGATGAACCACCACCACTGCCACCGCCACTCGTTGTGCCAACGCTAAAGCTGGTGCTTTCACTCGCGCCGAAAGAGCCGCCATTAGCTACAGACACGCCCTCTATTAGCAAGTTATAGCTGCCAGAGCCATAGGAGCAGCAGATTCCATCGCCATAGGCATCACTAATGGTAAAGGTATATTCTCCATCAGTAAGGCAAACCGCTTCAGTATAACTTTGGTTGCTAGCGTAGCTGCTGCCAGAGGCTTCAACTTGGTTGTTTGCGTTAGTTATTTGCCAACTGGTTTCACTGCCGTAATTGTCGGTAGTTAAGTTCAGTACGCCTGAATGGCTAGCACACGCGCTTCCACCGCCGTTATTGCCACCTGACCCAAGCGTAGTCGGCTCGAATGCGTCTACATAGACGGTTTCTGACCCATCAAAGCCCGTCTGATCATAAAAGCGTAACCCCACCTCAATCTCTTTTGACGCTGTAGCGGAATAAGAGAAAGTAAGCTGTTGCCAGTTTCCAGTTAATGAGTTGTCAGAATAACCTTGATAACCGTCTACATATAGGCGTGCTTTTACAGCACCTTCAGTGTGATATAGCCTCACTGAAAATTCATAATTTTGACCGGCGGTTACATTGATTGTCTGACGGAAGTCAGTTGAACCTTGCGTTGTCGTATTGACGGTAACTGCAGCAGACTTGCTTCCCGAGAATGAGTAGACAGAGTTTTCAGCTACACTAATGCCGGAGTCGATAGTTGACCATGAATTAGGTGCGCCAGACGTCCATGTTTCAAAGTCTCCATTGGAGACCTGACCCATGGCGATAGCGGGTAACAACGCACCTGCCAAGCCGACTATTTGACGTAAGTTTATATTCATTTATTTTCCGTTATTGTCTTTATTTTAAATGTATATTTGTTCCTTAAATGTAGTGTTCGACGCCTTCCTAGGCGTATCAAATATTGCACGTATTTGTGACAAAATGAATAAAAGTGCTTAATCTAACGGCAGAGAGTACTGAGTTAACGGCAAGGAAATAGATGCAAATAAACGGTGAGTTAGGCAAAAGATCAGTACTACCTATTATGGACTGTTGGGAGCAATAAAATGACTGACAGCCCAATTCCATCGCTATCCGTACGCTCATATACGAAGCAAACGTGCCGCCATAAACACAACTACTTTCAGTTAGTGCTGCCCATCAACGGACATATCTTGATAGAAATCGATAATTTTAGCGGGCGAGTCGGCGTAGGCGAAGGCGTATGCATAGCGCCGAATGAGGTCCATTATTTTAGTGCTAACGAACTGTCAAAATTTATTGTGGCGGACTTGGAGTATGTGCCAGTTAATTTAAATGACAGGTTACACCCAATATTTCAGGTAACGTCAGCATTACAGGCGTTTTTATCGTTTGTAGAGATTCAAATTAGCCAGTTTGCTGACCAAGGCCATGAAGAAATACTGGCGCTATTTTTAACCTTGCTAGAAACATCCTTGAAAGGATGCAGCATGGATAAGCGAATGACTCCTGTATTAAGCCATATTCATCGCGACCTTGCCCGAGGCTTTACACAGGTGGAGTTAGCACGGATAGCCTGCATGGGAACAACGCAATTCAAAACACGCTTTAAAGAAGCCACCGGGCATAGTTTACGAGATTACCTTGTAAAAGTGAGGATGGAAAAGGCCAAAGCACTACTTAGAAATACCGATACACCAATGTTGGGTATAGCTCAGCTAACAGGGTATGAAGATGTTGCAGCATTCAGTCGCCGGTTCAAAGCGTATTTCGGGCAACCCCCTAAGTTTTTCAAAAGAAAATAACTATCCTGATGTGACGGTAAATAGTTAAAAGGCGCGGCTAGTTTCGCTCTTCGTCTTTAGGGAGTTTATTGACTCTAGCGTCTATAAAACGTTTGTGGTCGTCCATTTTGGTGCATTCTAAGGTTCCACCAGCAATTCCACTCAATATCGCCAAAGTTTTATTGGTCGTACTGCTACAGTTTACGCGTTTTGAAGGGCGTCGATTTTCATTAGCTTGTATTTGCTGTGTGCTTGGCCCGCTAAGCACAGGACTATTTTTACGCTCTTGAAATGCTTTTGCTGCCTGTTCTGCGTCTTCAGCGACTTTGTCACTGTGATACTTTTCAAAGTAGAGGGCTGCGCCATCTTTTACCGATAGATTCAACGAGCCTGCGCGCCGATTTGCGTCTTTTGATAAAGTGGGCGACGGCAGTGTATTAGTCGGCTTACTTTCAATGGATACCTGCTGTGTATCGGGCTCAGCATTTTTCTGCTGCTTGGGCGCAGGGCTTTCTACAATTTCATTCTTACTATCAAGTGCTTCAGTCGCTTTGGTTGCGTCAGGCTTCAACTCAATTTCTTGCCTTTTAGGGGAAACATCGATTGGTTTAGTTTCTTGTGGTTTAGCTTGGGCAGGAGGGCGTGGAACGGGGGGATAGTACAGTCTGGCGCTTATCTCCGGCGTTCGCTCCAAAACATTTACTCGTGCTTTTTGGTTGTTGATGCCCATTTGAGAAAGTATGACCACTACGATGATCCCAAACACATGTGCACAGCCCGAAATTAATAGTGGGCGCCACGCCGTTTTCTTTGCAACGGAATGGTGTTCAATGCTGCGCTCAGGCGCAAAGAAAGATGGGGTGATAGTCGTCATAGTAAACAACAGACCATGGGCCCTATCGAATAGTTCCATCCTAATTTCATCGCACTTTTTAGTCCTCTCACCTTACCGCAACCTCATACCGCTTCAAAATTGGGCAAATTTTTAACAGTGCACCATTAGTGTGCATTATTTTTGTGCGTTCATGAAGCGTTTGCTTGTATGTATTTGATTTATTTGGCTAATTATTTGTGGCATGGCTCTTGGTTTATCTTCCCATAGTTGGAAACACGACCATAAATCACAGAATAACCAAAACAAACTGGGAGCAACTCATGAAACTAGTCACAGCGATCATCAAGCCGTTCAAGCTAGATGATGTTCGTGAAGCCATTTCAGAAATCGGTATCGACGGTTTGACCGTGACCGAAGTGAAGGGCTTTGGACGTCAAAAAGGACACACTGAACTTTACCGCGGAGCGGAATATCAGGTGGATTTTCTACCTAAAGTCAAACTGGAAATTGCTGTTCAGGATGATCAAGTAGAGCGCCTGGTAGAAGCCATCGTTGGCGCTGCCAAAACAGGCAAAATTGGAGACGGCAAGGTGTTTGTTTACGACCTTGAACACGCCGTTCGTATTCGAACTGGTGAGTCGGATAGCGACGCGCTGTAAGCCACAACGATATATTTGCGGAGAAAACCATAATGGAAATCACTTTTGAACTTGGGTATGCGCTAGATACCTTTTATTTTCTAATCTGCGGTGCACTGGTTATGTGGATGGCTGCAGGTTTTGCGATGCTTGAAGCAGGTCTTGTTCGAGCGAAAAACACCACAGAAATTCTAACTAAAAACGTGGCGCTATTCGCTATCGCTTGCACTATGTACATGATTTGCGGTTACGGCATTATGTACGGTGGCGGCGACTGGGGTCCATTCCTAAGCGGTATCATGGCTGATGGCGCAACAGGTGTCGCTGAAGAGCCAGCAACATATGCTCCTTCTGCTGACTTCTTCTTCCAAGTAGTATTTGTTGCAACAGCAATGTCTATCGTATCTGGTGCGGTAGCTGAGCGTATGAAGCTTTGGGCATTCCTAGCGTTCGCAGTTGTTATGACGGGCTTCATCTATCCAATGGAAGGTGCTTGGACATGGGGCGGCGAAGCAGTATTCGGTATGTATACGCTTGGCGACCTTGGATTCTCTGACTTTGCAGGTTCAGGTATTGTTCACATGGCTGGTGCAGCTGCTGCTCTTGCAGGTGTTCTTGTGCTTGGTGCTCGTAAGGGTAAATACACCGCTGACGGTAAAGTAAACGCGATTCCAGGTGCTAACTTACCGCTTGCAACTTTAGGTACATTTATCCTGTGGATGGGTTGGTTTGGCTTCAACGGCGGTTCAGTACTGGCTACTGCAACTGTTGAAAGTGCAAACTCAGTAGCGATTGTATTTATGAACACAAATGCTGCAGCTGCTGGTGGTGCAATTGCTGCACTTATCGTAGCACGCATTCTATTCGGTAAAGCTGACCTAACTATGGTACTTAACGGTGCACTAGCCGGTCTTGTGGCTATTACAGCAGAGCCTTCAACACCTACACCATTACAAGCTACTTTGTTCGGCGGCCTTGGTGGTATTTTAGTAGTGCTTAGCATTGTTGCACTAGACAAGCTTAAGATTGACGATCCAGTGGGCGCAATTTCAGTTCACGGCGTGGTAGGTCTTCTAGGTCTTATCCTTGTACCTTTCACTAACGATGGTTCAAGCATCTCTGGTCAGCTAATTGGTGCAGCGACTATCTTTGTATGGGTATTCGTAGTGAGCCTAGTGGTATGGCTAGTGATTAAAGCGGTTATGGGTGTACGTGTGAGCGAAGAAGAAGAATTCGACGGCGTAGACATGAGCGAATGTGGTCTGGAAGCATACCCAGACTTCACAAGCAGCCGTTCGTAAGAGAGTCTCGATTAGGCAACGAAACAACAATAACAATAATGCCTTATTACTTCGTTTAAGCCCCGCTAATGCGGGGCTTTTTTCGTTTCATGCAATGTGTTTTAAGACCATTATTGAGCTTAGGAAAAGAGCCTAGGCGTAATGTGACAATAACGCTACACTATGAATCGATAAACTAACGCTAGATTTATTATCGGCAACGTTTTAGTAAAAGGACGGTTATGACTGCAAGTGTGCGACTTCTACCTTTGATACTGGCTTTCTTTAGTATCAGCTGTTTGGGCTATGACAGAATAACGGGGCAACCCTTTGCAAGTCGCTCAGAAGTTATTGCAAAGAACGGCATGGCAGCAACAAGCCAACCATTAGCTACGCAAGTGGCATTGGATATTTTAAAACAAGGCGGCAGTGCAGTTGATGCAGCTATTGCAGCCAATGCCATGTTAGGTTTAGTTGAGCCTACAGGCAGCGGTATTGGCGGCGACCTATTTGCCATTGTGTGGGATGCAAAAGAAGAAAAGCTAGTCGGCTTAAACGCTTCTGGCCGTTCACCCAGACAGTTAACCAAAGCGGTGTTTGCCGAGCGTGGCTTGCATCAAATTCCAAAATTTGGTCCGCTACCCGTTTCTGTCCCTGGCGCTGTAGATGGCTGGTTTGCACTACACGAAAAATTTGGCAAGCTGCCCATGTCTGCGCTGCTTACCCCATCTATCAAATATGCCCGTGAGGGGTTTCCTGTTTCAGAAGTCATTGCCTATTACTGGCAGATGAATCAAGAGCGAATAGGTCATTATGACGGCTTCGCAGAGACTTTTCTTATCGACGGGAAAGTACCGCAAAAAGGCGATGTTTTTAAAAACCCTGGCTTAGCCGTGACCTATGAAAAGATTGCAACAGGCGGGCGAGATGCTTTTTATAAGGGCGATATCGCACGCACTATCGATGCTTACATGAAGTCTCAAGGCGGCTTTTTGTCATACCAGGATTTGTCGTCACATACCTCGGAGTGGGTAGAGCCCGTTTCTGCTAACTATCGCGGGTATGATGTGTGGGAACTTCCGCCCAACGGACAAGGCATAGCGGCACTACAGATTCTCAATGTGCTTGAGCACTATGATATCGAAGGAATGGGGTTTAACTCAGCAGACTACATCCATACCTTTGTTGAAGCCAAGAAGCTCGCCTTCGAAGATCGCGCTAAGTTCTATGCGGATCCAGACTTCAACGATATTCCAGTCGACTGGCTAATTTCGAAAGAGTATGCCGCTAAGCGCCAGAAGCTCATAGATAATGAACGCGCAGCGAATCGCGTTGATGCGGGTATTTATGAAGGGGATACCATTTATCTGACCGTTGCTGATAAAGAGGGCAATATGGTGTCCTTAATTCAAAGTAACTACCGCGGAATGGGCTCAGGCATGACACCTCCAGGGCTAGGTTTTATTCTTCAAAATAGAGGTGAGATGTTTACCCTTGAAGAAGGGCACTTTAATGAATATCGCCCGGGAAAGCGTCCATTTCACACCATTATCCCGGCTTTTGTAACAAGAAACGGTAAGCCAGTGATGAGCTTTGGCGTGATGGGCGGTGGAACTCAGCCTCAAATGCATGCGCAAATTATTGTAAACATTCTCGACTTCGGAATGAATTTGCAGGAAGCGGGGGATGCTCCACGCATACTGCACAGTGGGTCGAGTAGCCCAACGGGCGCGTTGATGACTGATGGTGGCTATGTGAGCTTAGAATCAGGGTTCAGTGAAACCGTTCAGCGAGAACTCATGGAGCGGGGGCATAAGCTTCAACGCGTGGTAGGCGCGTTCGGTGGCTATCAGGCCATCGCTTGGGACGAGCAGAAAGGTGTCTATTTTGGCGCTTCAGAAACGCGAAAAGATGGACAAGCCGCGGGCTATTAAGCACACTAGTGTAAATAATAGGCGGCGGAGTTAATTTGTTCCCCCGTTTGCTGCTTCGCTTTAAAGGGTTTCAAAGTTTGAAGCAGCCGCTACACTTTACGATAAGGTTCGCACAACAAAGCGCGGCGAATGATCGCCAGCAGCGAAACGTCAGAACAAGGCGTTAATAACAACAAGAGCGGCAATGACACAACCACAAAAAGGCCTCTGCGCTGAGCCAAATTTACATGCACAGTATTTACTACTGAACGTCATTGATGACGATAGCCAAGCCGTACGCGCCAAACTATCTCGCGTGCTGGATATATTCGAGCATTTTGAGAATGAGCACTACGAAGCCATGGTAACCGGGGTTGTCGCTATTGGCACCGGTTACTGGGCTGAGGTATACCCCGGTTTGATACCTGTTGAGCTTGCCCCTTTTCCTGATATGCAGTGTGACGATAGAAGTGCCCCCACCATGCCTTGCGATCTCTTCATTCAAATTCGCGCTGATAGGCTGGATATTTGCCATGCGGTTGGCATTGAAGTGATGGATTTGTTGCGTATTCATGTAGAACTGGTGGAGCAGATAAGAGGGTTTAGGTACTTAGATGGCCGTGACCTCAATGGTTTTCTTTATGGCGCAGATAATCCACGTGGAATGAAGCGCAGACAAGTCGGGATTATTGGCGAAGATGACCCTGACTTTAGCGGTGGCAGCTATGTTCACATACAACGCTATCGCCATGATTTAAGGCGTTGGAATAGTCTTTCAAGCCGTCAGCAAGAACAAGTGATGGGCACCACGCAAGAGCACAATTTGGTAAGTAGCGAACAGTCTGAATCTTCGCACTGTGTTAGGGCAAGCACTGTTGCGCCCGATGGCGACGAACCAAGGCTAATTAAGCAAGGCATGCCATACGGTGATATGGCCTCTCAAGGCTTATTCTTTGTAAGCTGTAGTGCCAGTGCGCGGCCATTTAAACAGATGCTCCACAGCCAAATATACGGCAACGGTGAAGGCGATTATGACAGATGGCTGGACTTTACCAGTGCTGAAACAGGTGCTGCGTTTTTCGCGCCATCCATTAATTTTATTCGCCAGCAGGCTAAGTTATCTGAGTCCTAAATTTAACCGTCGCTTATGGCCATTGGGATTAGTAGACTAGCGCACCATCCCAATCCTCCTTAAAATCGACGCTTCTGTAAATTCGACAAACATCTATGTGATGATGCGCTAGCGAATCGTTTGGGCTCATAGCGACAGCGGTCTCAAAAAAAGAAATGGCCTCGTCCCACTGCTGATTTATACGGCATGCGATACCTGCGGCAATCTTGGTCTGAACCGCCAACTTCTTTTCCTGCTCACTCTCTGAAAGGTGGCTTAACACCTCGTATATTTCAATTGGCGCTTTTCGTCCTTTCACTCTTACCCAGTCAAGCAAGCGGGTTTTAATTGGGAAGCCAGACCCTATGGTCTGAAGAACTTGGGCACTTACGATAATATCCGCCTCGTATTTGGGTGTTAAAGCTTCTAAGCGAGAAGCAATGTTTACGCTATCGCCAATGACGGTGGTATCCATCCTATCTTCTGAACCTACCGTACCCATAATAACAGGGCCAAAGTGGATACCTATTCCCATATTAATTGGTTCGTAGTTACTGTTCTTTCTATGGCCGTTATATATTGTCAGCGCTTTGCGTAAGTCGAGCGCAGCATTAACCGCATCCATAGCTTTTTGTTGTGAAGATCCTTCGCGATGATCGAACAGCGCCATAATGGCGTCGCCCATGAACTTATCAATAAAACCGTGGTTTTGATGAATAGGATCGTTCATTCTGGTGAAATAAGAATTAAGAAAGTTCATCAACTCTTGTGGCGTAATACGTTCAGAAAAACCGGTAAAGCCTCTGATATCGCAAAACATAATCGCAACGTCGTTTTCAGCCGCATAGCCAAGACCCAGCGCGTCTACGTCAGAATTCGACATGTGCTCCACAAACTGCTTTGGAATGAATTTTTGAAAGGTTTGTGTAAGCCTTTGGGCCTCATCGGCTGCTGTGTGAAAGTGCGTTTCGTCGTCGTTTTTTGCGACAGTGGTGGAGACATGACGTCGACGTTTAAATTGGCTAGCTCTGTATGCAAACCGACGGCTGCGCCTTACGTGCAAAATTGTGATAGCGACACTGTAGAGAAAAAGCGCGCAAATAGCGCCAAACTGCCAATCCATTGATAACACCACACCTATAAACTGCTTTTAAATGAAGGCTAATAATCTAGCCCGCGAGGAATTCAAGCGTTACGTATGAGAGAAGCAATGAAGAA
The DNA here is from genome assembly GCF_022348355.1 of Alteromonas sp. Cnat2-8. Taxonomy (NCBI): domain Bacteria; kingdom Pseudomonadati; phylum Pseudomonadota; class Gammaproteobacteria; order Alteromonadales; family Alteromonadaceae; genus Alteromonas; species Alteromonas sp. Cnat2-8. The sequence goes on along the minus strand of NZ_JAKREX010000001.1, from coordinate 941,933 downwards.
GAGGCACTAACACGCCACGGTGGGCGTATTAGTGCAAAAATTACCAGAAAGGAATTAACTTAAAGCGTTGAGAACACTTTATCTGCTGCAGCAAGGGTTTGCTCAATGACTGCAGCGTCATGCGCTTTAGAAACAAAGCCCGCCTCATAAGATGCAGGTGCTAAGTAAACGCCTTGCTCTAGCATACCGTGATAGAACTTGTTGAATTGCTCGGTATTACAGTTAATTGCTTGCTTGTAGTTCGTGACTTTCTCTACGTCAGTAAAGAATATCCCAAACATACTGCCGGCAATATTAGTAGTTAGACTAATATTGTGTTTGTCAGCAAGGGCTTGGAAACCATCAACTAGCGTTTGCGTATTTTCGAAAATTGAATCGTAAAGTCCAGGCTGCTTTATTTGCGTTAAAGCAGCAAGACCTGCAGCCATTGCTACCGGGTTACCAGAAAGCGTACCCGCTTGGTAAATTGGCCCTGTCGGTGCTATGTGAGTAATAATGTCACGACGGCCACCAAAACAGCCCACTGGCATGCCGCCGCCAATGACTTTACCCAAGCAAGTCAGGTCTGGTTTGATGTTATAACGCTCTTGCGCCCCGCCGCGAGATACGCGGAAGCCTGTCATTACTTCATCAAAAATCAATACGCTGCCATATTGGTCGCAAATAGCGCGAAGTCCTTCAAGGAAGCCTTCCACAGGAGGGATACAGTTCATGTTACCTGCGACAGGTTCAACGATAATGCACGCAATATCATCGCCATGGGCTTCGAAGATTTCTTTTACGCTGTCTAGGTTGTTGTATTCAACGGTAAGCGTATGCTCAGCAACATTTGCTGGAACACCTGGTGAACTTGGTACACCAAGGGTTAGCGCCCCTGAGCCCGCTTTCACTAGCAGTGAGTCGGCGTGCCCGTGATAGCAGCCTTCAAACTTAACAATTTTGTTTCTGCTCGTGTAGCCGCGAGCCAGGCGAATAGCTGACATAGTGGCCTCTGTACCAGAGTTCACCATGCGTACCATTTCCATAGATGGAACCAGTTCGCTAACCAACTCAGCCATGATCACTTCAGCTTCGGTAGGTGCACCGAAAGATAGGCCGTTATACGACGCTTCAATAACCGCTTCGCGAATTTGGGCGTTATTGTGACCTAGAACCATAGGGCCCCAAGACTGAATATAGTCAATATATTGCTTACCATCCGCATCCCACATGTAAGCGCCATCAGCTTTCGTGATGAAGCGAGGTGTACCGCCTACCGCTTTAAAAGCGCGAACGGGTGAATTTACGCCACCAGGAATGGTTTTTTGGGCGCGGGTAAATAGGGCTTCAGATTTTTGCATGTAATTACTTACTCTTATTGCTGTACCAAACAACGTCACGCTCGTACTTAGTGAGAAGGTTTTCTACACCCAGAGTAAGCGCAAACAATGCCATTCTGACAAGTACACCATTGTCGGTTTGTCTAAAAATGGCGAGGTTTGGATTGAGGTTTAGATCGTTATCTAATTCGTTGGCTTCCATACGTGAATCTCGTGGAAGTGGATGCATGATAACGGTCTTCGACTGAAAGTGTTTCGTGTAAATCGACTGATTAAGGCGGAACTTACCTCGGTATTTGTTGGCTTCTTCTTGAGAAGGAAAACGCTCTTCCTGAATGCGTGTTTGATAGCATATGTCCGCATCCATATTCCCTTCAAGGGTATCGGTAATCGTAAGCTGGTGCCCCGCATTTTCGATGGCGTCTATGATGGGCTGAGGCATGGCCAGCTCTTTTGGCGAAATGAGCGTAAAGCGAATGTTTTTAAACAAACATAACAAGCGAGATAAAGAGTGTACTGTTCGGCCGTAACGCAAATCACCAATCATGGCGATGTGTAAGCCGTCAATGCCGTGACCATTGTATTCCAGTTCACGTTTAATCGTGAACAAGTCCAACAGTGCTTGGGTTGGGTGTTCGTTTGCACCATCACCACCGTTGATAACAGGTACACGACTACCTTCGGCAAATTCTGCCACTGAACCCGCCGCAGGATGTCGCATTGCAATAATGTCGGAATAGCCGCTCAGCACACGGGCTGTGTCGTACAACGACTCACCTTTAGCCAGCGCAGAGCTCGACATACCGGTGGTTTCTCTAACTTCACCACCTAAAAGGTTGAATGCGGTACCAAAGCTAACTCGCGTACGGGTACTTGGCTCAAAGAAAAGGTTACCGAGAATGGCGCCATCTAGCACGGTTGTGCGCTTTTGTCGTTTGGCATAGGGTTGCATGGAATTGGCAACTGAGAACACTTTCTCAATGGCCTCGCGATCGAATTGATTAACCGAAAGAATGTGGTTACCGGTAAAGTCAGACATGCGCTTCTCAATCATCAACGAAAACGGCGCTAGTTTATAATACCGCTGGGGTTAAGTCATTAGCGCAACGTTAATCTTGCCTTACGTTTTTCTCAGTTTGGCGTTTTATTGAAAAGGGCTTTCCACAAATCAAAATGCAAGTGTGCATGTGCGCATATGTCGGCTAATTGTGTTGCTGAGTATAGTGGGTAAAGAGTAAAAGGATCTTTTCAGCCGCGCTATTTACGTGGGCTGTGATCGCTTCGTCTTGAAGCGGAGACTGTATGCCGCACAGCATCATGGTGTGATATTCCCCCTTAAGCAGGGCGCAATAGTCAACTGCCAGCTGTTGGGCGATATCACGGCTTAAGCTACCTTCTCCGAACTTCTCTATGACATCACTCAATGTAGATAGGGAAGCTTCGGGGCCAGCCTGATAAAAAAGTGTTGCCACATGAGGGCTATTTACCGCTTCAGCTATAATTACTCGAAAGATAGCAATGGCTTCAGGATCTTGTAATAGTCGCACAAACTGACAGCCAACTTTTCGTAAACATTCTAATAGTGAGAGTGAACCTGAAGTGGCGTCGATAAGTTGCTGGGTGTCGAGTTGGTATGATCTGCATTTCGATGAGATTGCTGCTTTAAAGAGAGCATCTTTTCCTTCGAAATGAGAATAGACCGTTTGTTTAGACACACCTGAGGCTTTAGCCACAGTGTCCATAGATGTGTTGGCAAAACCTTCTTTTAAGAACAGGCAAGACGCTGCATGCAATATAAGATGGTATTTCTCTTCGCTTTTAGGTCGGCCTTGCTTTCGAGTGGTAGCCACGTTCGTTCTCACTTTATTGACGAATATTTAAATATCAAACTGGACGGTCTAGTATTTATATACTAGCATAGCACAATAAGTATGCAAATATAGCCCAGAGCAAACGCTAAACTGGTTAAAGGAAATGTTATGACTGCTGCAACGACGCCTTCTAAAAGTGGCAAACTCTCACTTATTATCGCTATTGCCGTTTTTACTGCAGCGTTGGTCATTCTTTTGATGACAGCAGGTCTTGGCAATGCGACACAAACGCCAGAGGCAAGAGTTCCCGTTGCAGTGTCCACTGGAACAGTCAAAATTCAATCGGGCTTTGAAACTCCAATCAATGTTTTTGGGCTAATCGAATCCCCGCGGGCCACTTCGCTTTCATTCGATATGGCAGGGCAAGTCAATACATTACTTGTTGAAGAGGGCGATGTAGTAAGCAAGGGAGATGTTCTAGCCCGTCAAGATATTCAGCGTCTCAACGCCAGAAAACGTGAGCTTCAAGCCTCACTTGAGCGTGCGAACGCCGACCTTGAACTTGCTAGAGTAAACAGCGAAAGAACCACGTCGTTGGTTGAGAAAAAGCTAGAATCAGCGCAGCGACTAGACGAAACCAAGGCAAGTCTCAATGTCGCTAAGGCCCAAGTTAGTGAAATGCAGGCCGCCCTTGAATCACTGAATGTAGAAATAGAAAAAACGACCCTTATTTCTCCCTTCGATGGCGTAGTCAATCGACGATTTTTTGATGAAGGCAGTGTAGTTAGCGCTGGAACCCCCGTGTTTGGAATTACGGGCATAGAGAATTATCAGGCACGTTTCGCGGTACCTGCCGATGTTGTGGATCAGTTTGACCTTAATGAGCCGGTGCTGGTTAGCGTCGGGGATATTGATGTGGCGGGTACTGTTACGCAACGCTTACCTGTTCGCAACGTGCAAACGCGAACCATTGATATTTTAGTGACATTAAATAGTAATGAGCGGGTACGCCCCGGTGACATGGCCATTTTGTCTGGCTTTCGTTCTCACTCTGAGACCGGAAGTTGGCTGCCGGTTAACGCGCTAAGCAACGGCTTGCGCGGTTTGTGGCGTGTATTTGTTTTATCAAACGAGCAAAACGCCACCCTTGAAGCCCGTGTAGTGGAAGTTGTATATACCGACGGAAACAACGCGTTTGTGCGCGGAGCGCTTAAAGATGGAGAGGTTTACGTAAGCGAAGGTACACACAAACTCGCACCTGGCCAAATGGTATCAATCCCCAGTCAACATCAAGCTGGGGCACGCTAATGAAGTCATTTAACTTCGGCTCAGATAAATCTTATCCATGGTATACCTTATTTTACCGACGAGGGCATTTACTCATACTGAGTCTTCTGGTGCTAGTCACAGCAGGGTTGTCAGCATTAGGCTCTCTGCCGCGTATTGAAGACCCGCGAATAGATACGCGAAACGCATTAATCATCACTCAATACCCAGGCGCATCGGCGGAACGGGTAGAGGCTTTGGTTAGTGATGTGCTTGAAGACAGGCTTAGAGAAATATTTGAAATAAAGGAAGTGAAGTCCACGTCGCGTGCTGGTATCTCCATCATTCTCATAGAGACGCAAGACTGGATAAATAATTCAAGTAACGAACAACTATTCAGTGAAATTCGCGATGCCATTGGCGCTGCCGCTGAGTCATTCCCTGAAGGTGCAATGGCGCCAGTTTTCGATGAAAAGCGCGGCGCGACAGCGTTCACTTTATTGCTATCTGTGCGAGCAGACCACTTTGAAAATACCCCTATTACACTCACCGCGCGTTTGGCTCAAGAACTTACAGACAGGCTGCGAAACGTTAACGGCACTGAGCTAGTGCGTGTATACGGCGCACCGCAGGAAGAGATTAGCGTCAATATCGACCCTATTAAGCTTGCCGCAACGGGTCTTACCTTACAGCAAGTAAGCAATTTAATAAGCCGCGCCGACCCCAAATTGCCTGCGGGAATGCTTAACTCCCAGCAAAGTAATTTGCGCTTTACAGTGGGAGAGGGCTTAAATGGCGTGAACATGATTGCTTCAATTCCCTTAGTTAACGAGCAAGGCCGCTACTTACGGGTAGAAGACGTCGCTACAGTGGAGCGCAGTTTTACTACCCCTCGCAACGAAGTGGCATTTCTAAATGGTGAAGAGTCTATATTTGTGGCAGCGCGTATGCAGCCGTCACTGCGTTCTGATGTATGGACAGAAAATGCATTAGCAGTAGTGGAGCAGTTCAATAAAGACTTCAGCGGAACCTTAACCGCTACCGTCGCATTTGAGCAAAACGAATATACCGCTACTCGCCTTGCTGACTTATCGATGAACCTGCTTATGGGGTGCGCCGTGGTCATGATGGTTATTCTACTTTTCATGGGGTTTCGTGCTGCGTGGATTGTGGGCCTGGCACTTCCCTTATGCGCCGCTTTTGCCCTGTTCTCTTTAAGTTTTTACGACGAGCAAATTCACCAAATGTCTATCTTTGGCATGATCATCGCCATTGGTTTACTAATCGATAATGCCATTGTTATTACCGATGAAATTCGCATTAATTTACAAGATCCTAATTTAACGCGAGTAGGTGCTATGGCCAAAAGCGTTTCACATCTATTTGTACCGCTTTTGGCTTCAACGCTTACGACCATTTTAGGCTTTATGCCCATCTTTCTTTTAGACGGAAACATTGGTGACTTTGTTGGCCCGATTGCCATTAGCGTGGTGATGGCACTTATTGGCTCGCTGTTTATTTCTCTTACTATCATTGCAGCCCTCGCTGCCCGATTTTTGCCAAAGCACGACAATAGTTTGCAACATGAAATAGCATCGAAGGCGTGGTGGAAAGTGGGATTACAAGCGCCAGAGCTCAGTCTCGCTTTTAAAAAGCAATTGGGTAGATGGGTTAAACAGCCAATTTTGGTGTTACCGGTTATTGCTATCCTTTGTTTATCGGGTTTTGTATTGTCGGGCACCTTGGCGAATGTGTTTTTCCCAAGTGCAGATAGAGACCAGTTCGAAGTGTACCTGTGGACCAAAGAAGGGAGCAGCATCGACAACACAACGAGCTATGTTAAAAAAATAGATAGTGCTATTCGCAGTGAGCAAGGCGTGAAACAAGTTAGTTGGTTAGTCGGGGGCTCTGCGCCGTCGGTGTACTACAACCAGATGATGACGCGTGACAACATGCCTTATTTCGCAAATGCTGTGGTGTCGACAGATACAGTGGATGACGCTGTTGCGCTAGTGGGCAAACTACAACAAGAGCTTGATAGCGCGTATCCAGAAGTACAAATTGTAGTGCGAGCCTTTGGGCAGGGGCCGCCTATTGCGGCGCCTGTTGAGGTAGAGATTTTCGGCCCTGATCTGAATGTGCTGAATGACCTAGGCGACAAAGTACGCATGTTAATGTCTGAAGTCGACGGCATTTCTCAGTCTATAACCAGCGTTTCAATGGGAGAACCCGAGCTTAAAATAAACGCGGACAGCGATAACCTGTCTTACTTGGGGCTTACGCTTTCCGAGCTTGCCAATCAAATGCAGATAAACTTTTCAGGTATTACCGGTGGTTCTGTTTTGGAAAGCACAGAAGAAATTCCTGTACGCGTAAGGCTAGACGAGGCGTATAGACAAAATGTAACGGGCGTAGACGCCATGCCAATTCCGGTTGCAGGAGACAATGCTATTTCTTGGTCGCCACTTGCTGCTGTAACAAACTTAACGCTTCAGCCTGCAACCAGCAGTATTACGCGCCTTGATGGCGAAAGGCTAAATCGTATTCAGGCGTTTTTGCTTCCTGGTGTCCCGGCCATTGATGCAAGTAATCATTTGCGAGATCTTCTCGAAAGTCGATTAATTCTTCCCGAAGGATATCGTATTCATTTAGCGGGAGACGCTGATGAACAGCAGCAAGCATTAGGTAAATTAGCGACCTATGCGCCGGTGCTGTTGGTTCTTATGGTAACAACGCTCATTCTGACTTTTACCAGCTTGCGCATGGCGGGTGTAATCGGATTAGTGGCAATACTTTCTGTAGGGCTGGGTATGTTCAGTCTTTGGATATCTGGATTGCCGGTTGGGTTTAATCCGCTGCTAGGTTGTGCTGGCCTTATTGGCGTAGCAATCAACGGATCGATAGTGGTCATTGCCGCTATCAACGCGAACCCCAAAGCAAAGCAGGGAGACACGAAAGCCATTGTTGAAGAAACCATGAGCTGTAGCCGCCATATTTTATCGACTACTTTCACAACGGTAGGTGGATTGATTCCTTTGCTATTGTTCAGTGAAGGTAGCTTTTGGCCGCCGTTGGCCGTGGTGCTGGCTGGTGGAGTAGGATTCTCGGTAATCTTGTCGTTAGTCTTTACGCCAACTATAGTGGCGGCTTTTCAACGATACCGTTATAGAAATCACACATTGGCATAATTTTACGGTTAAACTATCCCTTTTTAACCCACGTATAAATTTGGCTTACTTAGCGTATGCGAAAATCAAATCCTCTTTTGCGTTGGTGGCAAACCGACTGCGTTAAGTGTAAACGCATGAGACTTTATATCGTTTGGGCCGTAATCATGTTGGTGGTGTATTTTTATGTCTGGTACTAGTGTCGAACCAATCTATATCCGAGCAGCCTCGAAAAGTAACGGTATTAGCAGCCTGGTGCTGGGCTGTATCGGTTTGTGTGTTGCGGCACTGTGGTTAGCCTTTCTTCCCGATTGGCTGTTCTTAGCGGGGATTTTCATCACCAGTGCCGCGTTAGTGTGCTTGCTCGTAGGGTACTTCAAAATTCGTGAGCCCGACTATAGTTTGGAAATAGCCAAAGACTATATTACTTATCGCCACCGTCTGGGCAGTTGGCGTATTCACTGGGACAACCTGCTGCGCGCAGATTGCCCCCGTGTTCGTCATGGGCTGGAGCATATTCCCCTTGAAACCATCGGTTTCAAAATCAAAAGTTACACGGATTTCCTCAATACGATTTCACCACGGCTTGCAACGCACTTGTTAATGGAGCAGCGGCCATTGCTAATGCAGAACACAGATGAGAATTGCGCCTCTGGAAGCTGTTATGAGCAATCTATGTTTGACGATAAGCAGTACGTTATGGAAGACGGGACCATCATTAAAGGCATTAAAGCTATGCTGGCACATCGTATGGTAGAGCTAAGAAAGCGCCTTGGGTATGATATTTTTATCGCGAGCTCAGAGCTAGATAGGGATGCCAGCGAGTTTGCAGGACTTATTGCTCAGTGCCAGAAAGCTAGGCAGTCTTCTGAAGCCAGCTAAGCTCATCGTAGCAATTAGACTTTATTTGCCTAGCTGCGGCTGTCCTTCAATTTACTCTCGTTAAGCACTTTCTTGGCTTCGGCAATAAGGGCTGGTAAGTTTTCCTCGACTAGCTTGTGCTGACCAAGTTTAAGTGAGCTCTCTGTTTCGTTGGCTAAATGCTGCATGCGCGGTAGACCTGTATAGCAACACGCACCGTGTAGTTTGTGAACTTCGGTCTTAAGCCCATTGTAATCTTGATCGTCCCAAAGCGCCGAAAGTGTCTCGATAGTTTCGGGCAGTAACGCAATAAAACTGTCTAACATTTCTTTTGCTGTATCTTGATTTTGATTCGCTCGTTTAAGTGCTAGCTGCCAGTCGATAGAGGGAAAGACGATTTCACCGGGCTCAACATTGTGGCACCACGAATTGATAAGCGTAATAAGTAGCTCAACCTCAATAGGCTTAGGTAAGTAATCGTCCATGCCAGAGGCAAGCAATCTTTCTTGCTCTTCTTTAAACGCGTGGGCTGTCACTGCCACTATTGGGGTACCCATATTCAACGGTGATTTACGAATTTCTCGGGTGGCCTGCAGTCCGTCCATGCCTGGCATCTGCACGTCCATGAGAATTAAGTCAAACTCTTGAGTCTGGCACTGATTGACGGCGTCTTGTCCACTAATCGTTGTGGTGAGCTCGACAGGAGAATGATCGAGCCACGTATGCAGCAGTTTAAGATTCATTTCCATGTCATCAACGGCAAGAATTTTAGCTTTTGGTAGCGTGCCTATTTTCTCTTGTATCGCATTTTTAGCTGGCGTTGTATGGTGGTGCACCAGGCTATCTAACTTGGTAAGCGTCATCGGCATACGCGCTTGTGAATGGAAATGTTGCGACAGGCTTGGGTATTGCGCAAAAGGTTCAGGGCCGGAATACCAAAGTATGCGCTTTTGCGCAGGGAATTGTACAAAACGACTTAAATAGGTATCCCGCAATCCCATCTTACTTACCGGCACAGTTGCCATGAAAAAGTCGTACTGGCCTTTAAGTGACATCAAATAATCTAGTGATTCAACAGAGGTAACCTGCGCACCCAAAATCGATAACATGCTTGCACTTGAGCGACGTGTTGCAGGTACCGGGTCGAAAATAACCACGTTCTTACCTTTCCAGTCTTCACTACTAGTTAACGCATATTTCTGGCTTAACTGGTTCATACGTAGTGATACGTTAAACGTAGAGCCTTGGCCTAATACACTTTTTAGCGTTAGATCACCGTTCATTAAGCGAACCAGCTCTCGACTTATCACGAGACCTAATCCAGTGCCTTGGTAATTACGGTTAAGGGCGTCGTCTACTTGCGAGAAGGCGTTAAATAGCTTTTTTCTGTCTTGTCGGCTTATTCCGATACCTGTGTCTTCAACGGTAATATTTACTTCGTGAATACCATGAGGAAGCGAGCGTCCGCTCACCGAAAACGTAATGGTACCGCTGGACGTGAATTTAAGTGCATTACTTAACAAGTTATTGAGCACTTGCTTAATACGAAACACATCGCCAATGAGTTTTTCAGGGAGCGGGTGCAAATCAAATACAAATTCGATGCGCTTGCTGTGGGAAGATTTAGCCATGATAGTGACCATTTCTTCAAGCAGCTTATTGGGCGAGAAAGGCTGATTATTAATTTGCAGTTTACCGGCCTCAATCTTAGAAAAATCGAGGATATCGTTAACGATTGTTAGCAGGTTGTCCGCAGCCGTGTTAACAATTCTGACTTGCTCTTGCTGGTCAGTGGGCAGCGACGCATTGTTCAACTCTTTGCTGAACCCCAAGATAGCATTAAGAGGTGTGCGAATTTCATGGCTCATGTTGGCCAGAAATTGAGATTTAACGTTACTGGCTTTTATCGCATCTTTGCGCGCGATATCTAAACGGGCATTCTGCTCTTCAATGAGCTCCATATTGTTGCGCAAATCATTTGTTGCTTGCTCAACTTCGCTTTCCAGCTGGCCTCTGCTTTTCTCCATTAATGCAAAGGAAAAGAGCCCTGCTTCTAAGAAAACACCCACCTGAAAACAATAGGTGGTGAAGTCGTTGGAAGGTAAAATTCCGATAAGGCTTAACATACCTATAATTGCGCCTGTGGCGAGCATACTCCATGCAAATATGAAGTAACGCGCGGGCTTAAACTTATTGAAAAATGCTTCGAACCCGGCGTAGATATAACTCAATATCGCCACAAGACCCACGCCGTATACTAGGTTGTTCTTCCAAATAGAAGGAAGCAGATCGACGAAGCACACCAGCCCTGTTAACGCTTGGCAAACCAACAATAAGTTAATGACAGGATGTGCCGTGGGAGAGTGCTTTTCCGTTTCCAAAAATGTCTTGGTAAAAAAGCCTGAGCTTATACCAATAATTACGAATATCAGCTCGGAATGCCCAACCAGCCAAGAGGGGATCCCCTGACTAAACAGCAAGTGCGTATGGCCGCCCCACACAAACTGCCACAGAATAACCGCAGCGATATAGCCAACATAGGCAATCAGACTTTTTTCCCGCACGCCAAAAAATAGAGCAAGGTTATAAATAGCGAGAATAAGCAATCCGCCGTAGAAAAAGCCCCAGAGCAAGCTGTCCATTTGGAAGTAGCTGCTATGTAGCGGTTCGGCTTGAATTCGAAGTGGTGCAATTAGGCTAGACGAGCGACTTTCAATGCGTATGTAAAGGTCGACAGGATCGCTATCAGGCAGCTCAACACGAAAGGTTGGAACACGAAAACGCTGTTCTTTTTGAGCTTTCCCCTGATGGCTTTGCTTTATTACCTTGCCGTTTTGCACCAAATAAAAATCAACACTGTCGAGTTGGCTGAAATTTATTGAGAACACCCAGTGTTTATCGTTTGAAACATTGGCAACAGAAGTGAGTAGCCACATGCCATTATTACGAAACCCAAAGTTAGGGTTGTCATGGGGATGCATAAGGAAGTCATTGCGCCTTCGTGATACATCGCTGATAGTAAGCTGATAATCGGTTTCAAATAAAAAATACAGAGAGTCTGATAAATCTAGCGTACTTTCTTCATCGAAGAGCTGCTCGATATGCTGCGCGCTGGCATTCGAAGGCAGGTAACTGCTTACAACAAGAAATAAAAAAAAGAATACGCGAAAGATAGCCATGATTATCTGTACTTACGTTACCGTTTGATTAGGGGCTTTATTATTTTTTAGTTTTACTCGTAAGAGTGAAAATTGAACGGCAAATTTCACCCAATGCTATTTAACCACTCTCTTTGAAGAATAACAAAACAAACCCTCACCCCATACAGTGAGTAAGACCCAAAAGTCGCGACAATTGGTTTCAAGGATTGCACACAAATGCGGTTTACCCCACAATAGCCTTTAACGCTCGGGAGCTTTCACTAAGTGGTGCGCTAAATTGTCCACAATCGACAGCCTAACTAGCACGAGCGCATTGGTATTAATAACAAAACGAAAAAACTATCATGAGTGACGAGATCATCATTAATCGCGATGGGGTAGAGCAACTTCCTCTTCGACGTTTCACCGAAGACGCTTATCTAAACTATTCCATGTACGTCATCATGGATCGTGCACTTCCACATATTTCGGATGGCTTAAAGCCTGTTCAGCGACGCATCATTTATGCGATGTCAGACCTAGGGTTAAATGCAAACGCCAAATATAAAAAATCGGCGAGAACCGTAGGTGATGTGCTGGGTAAGTTTCACCCTCACGGCGATTCTGCCTGTTATGAGGCGATGGTGCTCATGGCTCAGCCTTTCTCTTATCGCTACCCTTTAGTAGATGGTCAAGGTAACTGGGGTGCGCCGGATGATCCGAAATCGTTTGCTGCCATGCGTTATACGGAAGCTAAGCTCTCGCGCTTCTCTGAGGTGCTGCTGAATGAACTTGGACAAGGTACGGTAGATTGGGTACCTAATTTTGACGGTACGCTAAACGAGCCTAGCGTGCTTCCAGCTCGCTTGCCACATATCCTATTAAATGGCGTGACAGGGATTGCCGTTGGCATGGCGACGGATATTCCTCCTCACAACGTGAGAGAGTTGGCCAACGCGTGTGCCATGTTGTTAGACAACAGCAAAGCCGAGCTTAGCGACGTGCTAGAACACGTTAATGGACCTGACTATCCTACCGAAGCTGAAATTATTACGCCAAAGGCTGATATTCAAAAACTGTACGAGACTGGGCGTGGTTCTATAAAAATGCGCGCGGTGTATATGGAAGAAAACGGTGATGTTGTCATTACCGCTCTACCTCACCAAGCGTCTGGTGCCAAGATACTAGAGCAAATTGCCGCGCAAATGCAGGCGAAAAAGTTACCGATGGTAAGCGATCTTCGAGACGAATCGGATCATGAAAATCCAACCCGTTTGGTGATTACGCCTCGCTCAAATCGCATCGATGTAACTCAGCTGATGCAGCATTTATTTGCAACTACCGACCTAGAGAAAAACTACCGGGTCAACTTGAACATGATTGGCCTAGACGGTCGCCCTCAGGTGAAAGATTTACGTACGATTTTGTCTGAATGGTTGCAGTACCGAAAAGATACCGTGACGCGCCGCTTGCAATACCGTTTAGATAAAGTGTTAGCGCGTTTGCATATTTTAGAAGGTTTATTAATTGCGTTTTTGAATATCGATGAAGTTATCGAAATTATTCGCACGTACGACAAACCAAAACCAGAATTAATGGCGCGATTCGGTTTAAGTGACACACAAGCGGAAGCAATTCTGGAATTGAAGCTTCGTCACTTAGCCAAGTTAGAAGAAATGAAGATTAAAGGCGAGCAAGATGAACTTGCAGAAGAGCGCGACAAGCTCCAGCAGCTTCTAGGCTCAGATCGCCGTCTTAAAACCCTAATTAAGAAAGAAATCCTTGCAGACGCTGAAAAGTACGGTGACGACAGACGCTCACCTATTGTTGAGCGTGGTGAAGCTAAAGCGCTGTCTGAAAAAGAGCTGGTACCTGCTGAGTCTGTAACCGTTGTGCTGTCAGAAAAGGGCTGGGCACGCTGTGCAAAAGGTCACGATATCGATGCGGAAGGTTTAAGCTACAAAGCTGGTGATGCCTATTTATCCAGCGCCGAAGGCAAGAGCAATCAGCCTGCCGTGTTTATGGATAGTTCAGGTCGTACTTTCTCTTGTGACGCTCATGGATTACCTTCTGCACGAAGTCAGGGAGAGCCGCTAACAGGCCGCTTCAGCATAGTGGGTGGCGAGTCATTCCAACACGTCATTATGGCGCAAGACGAAAGCAAATTCTTAGTAGGTTCTGATGCAGGCTACGGCTTCGTCGGCACATTTAAAGATATGGTGAGTAAGAACAAGGCAGGTAAAGCCTACTTATCATTGCCTACTGCGGCGAAAGTGATGAAACCAACACCGGTTACAAATCCAGACTCCGACTGGTGCCTAAGTATTTCTAATGAAGGTCGCATGCTCATGTTCCCACTACGCGACTTACCAAGTTTAGGTAAAGGGAAGGGGAACAAGCTTATCAATATTCCTTCTGCAAAATCGCAATCTCGAGAAGAGTACGTGAAGGTGCTTGCTGTTGTACCTGATGGTGCCGCAATTAAAGTGGGAGCCGGTAAGCGCAACATGACACTGACGGCTGACGACCTTACCCACTATCAGGGAGAAAGAGGCCGAAGAGGGAATAAATTACCGCGAGGACTACAGCGGGTTGATACGGTTGAAGTTGTCTTACCCAGCAAGACCGAAACATCTGAAGATTTGTCATAAAGTTTAAGTTGTTCTTATGCTTAGGTGAACTACACTCAAAAGGGATTAGATGAGGAATTTACATGCTAGGCATAGTTTTTACATCGTTAATCGATATGCTAGAGGAGAAAGTTTCTCCTGAGTTTGCTGACGATGTCATCATGGAAGCTGGGTTAGAAAACGACGGCGCTTATACCGCAGTGGGCTATTACCCGTTTGAACAAATGCAACGCCTGTTAGGTGTGCTGGTGGAGAAAACGGGTAAGTCAGCTAACGAGCTACTCTACGATTTTGGCTATTACTTATTTGGTAAGTTAGGTGCAGTACATGGCGACGTGCTAGCCAATACAGAAGGCATGTTGGATATGCTGGAGCACTTGGACGGCGACATTCATGTTCAGGTTAAGAAGCTCTACCCAGACGCCGACCTACCCCGATTTACGGTGATATCCAGAACCGATAACACCATGCGCTTACAGTATTATTCTGAAAGAGAATTATATCCTTTAGCAGAAGGCTTGATGGACGCAGCCGCAGCTCATTACAACTGCACCCTGGAAAGGGAAACCCATCAACTAGATACGCCTCATACCTACGAATTTAGTATATCTCTCGTTTAACGGAGGCATGTTATGTCAGATGGAACAACGCATAGCACGCCTTCTGGTAGCGACCGTGCTGCGTTACTTGAAAGGCGTTTAAAGCGAGAGCGAAATGCGAGAGAGCAAGCCGAAGCTTTGCTGAGAGAAAAGACGCAAAGTTTGTATGCTACGCTTCAAAAAAGCCAAAGTGCACAGAAAGATTTGGAACTTGCACTATGGGCGTCGCAGGAGTCTTTTTGGAATTGGGAGGCAGAGAATGACATTATGGAATTTCGCTCATTCTCACTACATTCTGAAAGTGTATCTACCTGGTCAGGCACCTTAATTGAGCTTCTAGAGCGGGTACATGAGGACGATTTAGACGGCCTGCAGTTTCACTGGAGCATGGCGCTACACGGCAATCGTGACCGTATAGAGTTTTCCTTTCGCTTA
Organism: Alteromonas sp. Cnat2-8; assembly: GCF_022348355.1. Classification (NCBI taxonomy): domain Bacteria; kingdom Pseudomonadati; phylum Pseudomonadota; class Gammaproteobacteria; order Alteromonadales; family Alteromonadaceae; genus Alteromonas; species Alteromonas sp. Cnat2-8. Next base: position 926,705 of record NZ_JAKREX010000001.1, on the reverse strand, counting down.
AAGCTCGACAGCGATTTTCAGTGGGTAAGGCTGCGCGGGCGCGTGCTAAAGCGTGGAAAAGCGGGTGAAGCGCTTCAAATTGTTGGTACCACAAAAGACATTACTCAACAGCGAAAAGCTGAACAATCGTTTCACCTAATGGCCTCTGCTTTTGCGAGCTCACGTGAGCCCATGTTAGTACTCTCACCTGATCTTGTTATCACAGAATGTAACGATGCATATATTCAGCTGATTGCTGCGCCTTTCAAAGAGCAATGCATTGGTTTGGATTTCAACCAAATATTCATTGCTGAGAAAGTCGATAAAGTGCAGTTGGCGCTTGATAAACAAATTCGCTTCGAGTCGAAAGTGAAGACGCAAAACGGTGAAATTAAGGTTGTCGATATCTCGGTGGCTTTGTTTGAGACCTACCAGCAAACGTCATCTTATTTGATTGCCACAATGCGCGACATCAGCGATAGAAAACGCAACGAAGCCAAACTACGTCAACTGGCATTGCACGATGAGTTAACCGGCCTTTCCAATCGCAATTCGCTGCGTGAGTCCATCTCCGGGTTAGTACAAAAAGAACAGCACTTTATTTTGGTCTTTATTGATCTGGACGGGTTCAAAGCAATTAACGATAACGCAGGGCATGAAAGAGGGGATATTGAGCTTCAGCGCGTAGGAGCGCTCCTTACTGCCATATTCGGCCCGATAGGGGAAGTCGGCAGGTGGGGTGGTGATGAGTTTATTGCCGTATTGCCTAATCAGAATGTTGAGGAAATTGCTGAACGCTCTGAGCGGCTTATCAGCCAGATAGAAGAAGACGCCATAACCGTAAAAACGTCGGAGCTTAGGCTGTCTGCCAGTATTGGCATTGCTGAATTTCCAGAACATAGTGATAACCTAGAAAGCTTGGTGCAGTGTGCCGACGCCGCAATGTACCGTGCGAAAGAGCTGGGTAAAGGGCAGGCGTTTATTTACGAGTCAGGTCTCTATGAGAGCATGACCCAGCAGGTCAGTATGGTGAATGACTTGCGCAGAACGGTAGAGAACCACCTTCTCGATTTCTATATTCAGGGTAAATATGATCTAAACGGCGAGTTAAAGGGCGGTGAAGTACTGTGTCGCTGGATTTCAGGCTTGCACGGTGTTGTATCGCCAGCAGTGTTTATTCCCATAGCAGAAGAGCACAAGCTGGACAGCGCCATTGGTCTTCAAGCGCTGGAAGCGGCATGTGATTACATTTCAATAATGGAATCGCAGCAGGGTGACGCCATTCCTTTGTCTGTGAATATCAGCGCTAATCAGATGCTTGACCCGGAATTTCCAAATCAGGCAATGTCTATCTGTATGGATAATGATGTGTCTCCCGAATTTATTGAGCTAGAGCTCACTGAGTCGGTCTTTATTCGCGATGAAAAATCAGCACTTAGAGCATTAAACACGTTGAGAGAGCATGGGTTTAGACTGTCTCTGGATGATTTTGGCAGTGGTTTTTCATCTCTTAGCTACTTGCGAAGTTTCCAGTTTGAAGTGGTTAAGGTGGATAAAAGCTTAATTCAGGGTATTCACCAAGATAGCAAAGCCAATGCGCTATTTAATGGTTTGATAGCCATGTTAAAGAGTTTGCAAATAGATGTGGTGGCTGAAGGCGTAGAGTTGGAGTCTTATTTGCCTTTCATGGAGCAGGCCGACATTCAACTAATGCAGGGGTTTTACTTTGATAAACCAATGCCTTACGACCAGTTCTTGGCAAGGCATACTACTGAGCCTAATCGGTAATGTCTTCAGCTAAGCATAAACAAAAAAAGCCCTATCGGGCTTTTCTTAATGACTAAGCAAGCTCGTTACTTAGCATTGGTGCTTTCAAAGATTTTATCTGCCGATGCGGCAACAAAGCCTTTGTAAAGCTTACCATCAGGCATTTCATAGCGTTGTGCAAACTCGTAGAAGCAGCTTGGAATTGCCACAGTTTCGTCGCTAAACGCTACGTCAGCACGGTCAGCCATCGTTGAAGATTGCGCTAAAAATACATCTGGCCCACCTTTAATTTCGCCGCCAGAGGTGTTTAGCACAAAGCCTGCTTCTTTAAGCAATGTGTTTACGTCGGTAAGCTCGTCAGTACGGGTTAAGTGATTAACACTTACCGTAAAGTGGTTAGCACGGAAGCCCCATGCTGCCATCCACGCCGCGTATTCTGATTCGTTAAGCAGTGTGTCGTATTCTGCTTTAGTAACGTCCCAATGCTTACCCGAGTACAAGAAGTTATCTGCATCCACTACAGACTCAGGCATTTGATCAACCATCTTCTTGATAATTGCTTGAGCAGTTTCAGAAAGCTCATTTACACGAAGCTCACTAATAAATACTTTTGGTTTAGTATCGTCAGGGTGCTCGAAATGCTTTGCAGTAAGCTTTTTCGCTTCAAAGTCATAGTCGCCTTTAGCTTCATAACCCAATGCTAAGAAGTGCGCAGCAAGCTTGTCTAAGCGGGTTTTATCAAGAGCAAAAGTTCGAAAAGCTACATGGTCGTTAACGATGTCGTTCGTGTTTTCTTCACCCGCCAAAAGTGCATGAATTTTATGCGCTGAGGGAGTGATGGTAACGTAATCGTCCCACATGTTGCTAAACAACGTATCGATGTTGCTATGCATGGTGGTAGGGTCCTTTCTGTCGTTGACTATTTTTAAACGAATAGTTCGTATAGGGTTGGTACTAAACTGGCCGACACAAAAATCATGTCGGCCTTTTTGTAACGTGAAAAGCTTGGGTTACATCGACAAGCCTGGGCTTAATTTGCCCGGCATAGTAACTTTATCAAGCTCAACTGAAGCAACTGGATACGCACAGTAGTCAGCTGCATAAAACGCGCTTGCTCTGTGGTTACCACTGTCGCCCACGCCACCAAATGGCGCAGCGCTGCTTGCACCTGTAATAGGTCTATTCCAGTTTACGATGCCCGCGCGAATGCGTGCGAAGAAGTAGCGATAATCTTCTTCGTTGTCGCCTAGAAGACCTGCTGATAAGCCAAAGCTGGTGTTATTTGCTTCTGCGATAGCTGCGTCAAAATTGCTGTAACGAATCACTTTAAGTAGTGGACCAAAGTGTTCTTCGTCAGGCAGTGAAGCAAGCATGTCAGTCACATCAATGATGCCAGGAGTAGCAAAACCTTTGTTCTCATCTTTTTGTTCAAGGCGAACCAGTACTTTACCACCAAGGTTTTCAAGCTCTTGCTGTGCTTTTACCATCAGTGCAGCGGCATTGCTTGAGATCATTGCGCCCATAAATGGTTGATCTTCAGCGTCATAATCACCCACCTTAATATTCTTGGTCACTTCGATTAAGCGAGCAAGGATTGCATCACCCTGTGCATCGGCTGGTAAGAATAGGCGACGTGCACACGTACAGCGCTGACCGGACGTAATGAAAGCAGATTGAACGATGTCATGTACGGCAGCATCAACATCAGCCACATCTTTAACAATGAGTGGGTTGTTTCCACCCATTTCAAGAGCCAAAATTTTACCTGGGTGACCTGCGAACTGCTCGTGCAAGATTTTTCCTGTGCGTGAGCTACCCGTAAAGAAAAGACCATCGATATCGTTATGCGACGCCAAAGCCTTACCTGTTTCAACTTCACCTTGTACTAGGTTGAGTACACCCGCTGGCAGGCCAGCAGCATCCCATAGCTTCACCATTTCTTGTGCAACCATAGGCGTCAAATCGCTTGGTTTAAACACAACTGTGTTACCTGCAATAAGGGCTGGAACAATGTGTCCGTTTGGCAGGTGGCCAGGGAAGTTGTATGGGCCAAATACAGCAACAACGCCGTGAGGCTTGTGTCGAATGAAGGCTTTACCTACAGGCATTGGGTTTTCAACGTTACCCGTGCGTTCAAAATAGGCTTTTTCAGAAATACCAATTTTGCCCATCATGGCGCCAACTTCAGTGGCAGTTTCCCACTCTGGCTTACCCGTTTCTTTAGCCATAGCTTTGGCAAGGTGCGCTTTAGCTTCTTCTAGCTTAGTGCCATAAACCTTAATAATCTCAAGACGCTCTTCAACGGTTTTCATGCTCCATACTGGAAGTGCAGCACGAGCAGCGTTAATTGCGTCATCAATTTGAGAGGCTGTCGCAGACTTACCTTCCCAAATCACTTCGTTTTTTGCAGGGTCAATTGACGCTAAGTCATGACCTTGTCCGGCAACCCATTCACCGTTGATAAAATGTGTATGTAGCATAGTGGGTGTCCTTTTAATCTCTGAATGTAACGGGGGCGAAGCGTACGTGCTCTCCCTCTTTGACATTCAATGCAGCAGCGGCTTGGCGAGATAGCACGGCAACTTGCTTTTCTTCGCTTACCGTCATCTCGGTGGCAACTGCACGAAAATCAGATACTGATGTATTAATGATGTAGTGCGTTTGCCCTTGGGCAGCAGCGCTATCGTCAATCACTACAGGCAGTTTTAAACTCGACTGAGCCGTGCGGATGTGGCTTAAGTTTGCTTCTACCGTCGGGCCTGCGTCGAAAATGTCTACGTAGCCGCGGCAAGAAAAGCCTTCTTCTTCAAGAAGCTGAAGAGCAGGGCGTGTTTTGTCATGGACTTCGCCAATGACTTCTTGCGCTTCTTTGCTAAGCAGATTTACGTATATCGGGTACTTCGGCATAAGTTCAGCAATAAACACTTTATTACCAATGCCTGTTAAGTAGTCAGCAGTAGGAAAATCCATTGAGAAGAAATGGGTTTCCAACCACTCCCAAAATGGTGAGCGTCCTTCTTCGTCACTCACACCGCGCATTTCAGCAATAACTGTCTCTGAGAAGCGTTCACGGTGCTCCATCATGAACAAGAATCGAACCTTTGAAAGGAAGCGGCCGTTTATGCCGCCGCGGGCTTGTTCGCGAAGAAACAGCGTACATATTTCAGTAACACCGGTGTAGTCATTACAAAACGTTAGAATGTCTACCGTGTTGTGAATGTTAAGCTCGCGCGAGGCGTGCACTACTTTGCTTAGGTGGTAATGATAGAACGCATCGTCTATACCAACAGCCGCTTCAATACCTGTTGTTCCCACTACCTGTCCGGTAGTGGTATCTTCCATTACAAACAAGTATGACTCATCGCCAGGTTCGGTTACGTTTGGTTTGTTAAACGCAGTTTCTGCACGATCAATTTTACGCTGCAGCAACTCGTCGTTGACAGGTAAAGACGTAAAGCCAATACCTGATTCAACGGCGATTTCTTTAAGCGCGTTATAGTCGGCCTTCGTGATAGGGCGAATGATATTCATGTTCGCTACTCGTGTTGTAATTATTCGGCGTTTACAACGGCAGCAACGGCGCGTTCAAAACGTGCAAGACCTTCTTTGATGTCTTCATCAGGAATAACCAGTGAAGGTGCAAAACGAATAACGTTCATGCCAGCAACAAGACACATAAGGTTCTCTTTCGTTGCAGCCATCATGAAGTCACGTGCACGGCCTTGGTATTTCTCATTTAACGCACAACCTAACAGCATGCCTTGACCACGTACTTCTTCAAATACGTTGTACTTTTCATTGATAGCACCTAGTAGTTCACGGAATAAGGCCTCTTTCTTAAGTACACCTTCAAGCACTTCTGGCTGGTTCACGATATCTAACGCTTTTTCCGCAACAGCACAGGCTAGTGGGTTACCACCGTAAGTACTACCGTGGGTACCTGGCTTAAGGTGTGCAGCGATGTCTGCTGTGGTAAGCATGGCACCAATTGGGAAGCCGCCACCAAGAGATTTAGCGGTTGTTAGGATATCAGGTGTTACGCCAAGACCCATATAGGCATAAAGGTGACCAGTACGACCAACACCCGACTGAACTTCGTCAAAAATAAGTAATGCGTTGTGCTTGTCACAAAGCTCGCGAACGCCTTTTACGAAATCTACATCAGGTGGAATAATACCGCCTTCACCCTGAAGCGGTTCCATCATTACCGCGCAGGTTTTGTCAGAAATTAGCGCTTCAAAGGCAGCTAAATCGTTGTAGTCACAGTGGTCAACAGCGCCTGGCTTAGGACCAAAACCGTCAGAGTAAGCAGCTTGACCACCTACTGTTACGGTAAAGAAGGTACGGCCGTGGAAACCTTTGTTGAAAGCGATGATTTGGTTTTTGTCTTCACCGTGCTTGTCCAGCGCCCAGCGACGAGCTAGCTTCAATGCTGCTTCGTTCGCTTCTGCGCCTGAGTTTGCGAAGTAAACTCTATCTGAAAACGTTGCGTCATTTAGCTTTTTAGCTAAACGAAGGGCTGGCTCGTTAGTGAAAACGTTGCTTAAGTGCCAAAGCTTGCTGCCTTGTTCATTAAGAGCTTTCACAAGCTCTGGGTGACAGTGACCTAAAACGTTAACTGCAATACCGCCTGCAAAGTCGATGTACTCAGCTCCATCTTGATCCCATACGCGTGAACCTTCACCTCGAACAGGTACCATACCTGCTGGGTTATAGTTAGGAACCATTACATCATCAAATGTAGCGCGAGTTACGTTCATCTTTGTTACCTCTGCGTTGGGCGCCAATCACACTGTGTGATTTGGCTTATCGAATCTATGAGCACATTTTAGTACTACTTTGGTCGATAAGCGTTAATTGGGCGCGTAAAAACTAATCGGATTTGTTCAGCAGTATGCCATTTTTTTTAACATTTGTCTTCTATGCAAAGGGCTGCAGCCCTTTATTTATAAGGACTGTGGCTTAATTTGCAGGAAAAGTGAATAACTATTAACTACTGGGCTATATCAATTAGTAATAATCAATTTTTGCGCTGAGAAAAGGGCTGCATACGGGTTTTAATGCACTGTGAGGCAATAAAAAAGGGGGGATAGGACTGGAAGCCTTACCTGTTTAATGTCGCTAAAAACGGGCAAGGCATTGAGCAACCGTCAATAATTTGGGGCATCATGCACATGAAATGAAAAAGGTGCATAACGAGTGCATGAATATCCACTAAAAAATTAATGATTCTCTTCGTTTTTCACCAAAGGAAGGGTGAAAATATCAATAGTTTTGAGTTTTTCGAGTGCACCTGCAGGGTAGCGTTGCTCCATGAAAAGCGGCTTTACTTCTTTCATTTCAACAAGCTTTAACTGGTGTAACATCCGAATTTGTGTGTAGGTTCGGGCTTGATGAAGTACCTTACTGAGTGTTTTAGGCTGTGCGGGTACTTTATCGGCACACGCTCGCATAGGTTCTGCAATAGGCAAGCGCATTAAATGCATCCACTCCAGAATATCCGCGCTGACTGCATCTGCGAATTCTTGCTGTAGAGCAATAAGGTGGTTGGCTGAAGGAGCCACTTTGAGTAGCGCTTCATGTCGCTTTTGCTCTTTGTCTTTCTGGCATTCTTGCAACAGGTGTAGCTGAATTTTATCGAACAGTTTGAAGTAAAGTCTTGTTACGACACAACGCCCCAAATTACTGAGCATCGCAAGGGTATAAGCCTGGTTTTTGTTTAAATCCGTAAGTGCTGCAAGGCGTTTCGCCGTTATGGCAACGCCAGTCGTATAAGGCGTAAGCTTTTGTTTAATTAGCGGGTAAGGGTCGGTAATCTGAGGCATAGCGCGCTTTAAAATGAGCGACGGTATCAATGTGCGTAGGTTTTCAATACCCAAAAAGCTCAATGCTGTGCGCAGTGTCTCTACCACAATGATACGCCCACGGGAGTCTTTGCGTCTAAATTGTGGAGTATTCACCACAACGATTAGTTCATCATAAAGCCATGGCATTGTTGCGGCAATTGGCTCTAGTTTCGAAACCGAGCATGCTTTCACGGAAAGTGCATCAAGAAGCTCGCCGATGTTTTCGGGCAAGTTAAGTACGTTTTGAACGAGTTCGTCGGTATAGCCTAGCTGCTCTGTTAATTCACCTAGAAGGATCTCGTGAAGATGGTGACTCACTGATTCAAGGTATGACGCTTCGGTTTTCTCTTGAAGGCGCTTGTTTTCAATCGCCACTTTTTCAACGTGCAGTAGCAGCCTGCGCGCATCACCTTGCTCCGATTGCTCGAAGCTTACCTCTCCCACCTTGCGCCTTCCTAGCATTTCCAGCACTCGCTCTGGCGATATGATCATATTTTCAAAACGATCATCTATCGTGGGCGGTGTGGTTGCCCCCATTGTCATATTAAAAGCACTCCTGCTCATAACTTTTTGGTGAACGGCAATATTATCGTACATCAGGGGCCTTTATTACTTTCGCTACGGTAATGATGAAAATGGTAGCTACTGCTTGCAAGCAAGCCTTATTTACCCTGCAACTGTTGATATTGCGTGTGCGATGCTTCGTATAATCTTTATTCAGCGCATTGGCTAAAACGAATTATGAAAAGTTAAACGAAAAATCAGTGAATTGCGAGTAATTCTGGCCTTCAAGCGTAACCTTTTACACTATAAAAGCGTATCGGCATCAAACTCGTATACTTAAATTGATTTAAACTGAAGAAATGCATCCAGTACGCTATGACCGTGTTCGGTAAGCAGTGACTCGGGGTGGTACTGCACGCCCCAAATAGGGTGATGATTATGGGAAATTGCCATGATTTCCTTTGTGCCCTTTGCGGTTTCACACCATGCATCAACACTCAGTGAGGCAGGTAGCGATGCGGGATCTAAAACCAATGAGTGGTAGCGCGTCACGTTAAACGGGTTAGGTAAGCCTTTGAACAGGCCACTGTTGCGGTGTGTTAGGGGGGAAACTTTTCCATGCTTAATCTCTTGTGCACCTACTACCTTGGCACCAAACACTTGACCTATAGCTTGATGACCCAGGCATACACCTAAAATAGGAATCTTGCCTGCAAAATGTTCAATCGCAGATAAGCTGATGCCTGCTTCGTTTGGCGTGCATGGTCCCGGTGAAATAACTAACTGTGAAGGCGCTAAGCGAGATATGTCGTCTAAGGTCAGTGCGTTATTTCGCACCACTTCAACGTCGACGCTGAGCTCAGTGAAATACCGAGCGAGGTTATGAGTGAACGAATCGAAGTTATCAATTAACAGCAACACAGCAGTGCTAGTCCTTGGTATTTCTAAGTTGCGAAGGTTTTAGCCATGAAGGATTAAATGAACCCTTCATGGCGTGTAGCAAGATGTTGGAATTCGGCTGTTATGGCTTTGGAATAAAGCCGACCGCTTTGTATACTTTAGCCAAAGTTTCAGCCGCTCGCGCTGACGCTTTCTCAGCACCCTGACGCATTACGTCGTCAAGATATGCTCTGTCTGCGCGAATTTCAGCATAGCGGGCCTGAATGGGTTCAAGTAGAGCAACCACAGCGTCTGCAACATCACCTTTAAGGTGGCCATACATTTTGTCAGTATATTCAGGCTCAAGCTCTTTAATTGATTTACCCGTCGCAAGTGAAAGTAGGGTCAGTAAGTTAGACACGCCTGGTTTTTCAGTTGGGTTAAAGTAGATATTAGCTTGCTCGTCAGAGTCGGTCACGGCACGTTTGATTTTCTTGGCTAACTTCTTAGGATCTTCTAATAAGCCGATGAAGTTATTCGGGTTGTTGTCAGACTTAGACATCTTCTTTTCAGGCTCTTGAAGGCTCATGATGCGCGCGCCAAAGTCTGGGATATACGGGTCAGGTAGACGAAATACATCGCCGTATAGATTGTTAACACGTGTAGCAATGTCACGAGTCAATTCAAGGTGCTGCTTCTGATCTTCACCTACCGGTACTTTATCTGCTTGGTATAGCAAAATATCTGCTGCTTGGAGTACAGGGTAGCTGTATAAGCCTACATTAATGTTATTTTCGTTCTTCGCAGACTTATCTTTGAATTGAGTCATGCGATTAAGCTCACCCATTTGGGCGTAACAATTCAATACCCAAGATAGCTGTGCATGTTCAGGCACATGGGATTGCAAAAACAGAGTACTTTTTTGTGGATCAATACCGCAAGCAAGGTAAAGAGAAAGGCCGTCTAGACAAGCTTCAGCAAGCTGCTTAGGGTCTTGTCGTACAGTAATAGCATGCAAATCCACTATCATATATAAGCAGTCGTGGTCGTCTTGCATGGAAACCCACTGTTTAAGTGCACCCATATAATTGCCAAGGGTAAGTTGTCCTGAAGGCTGACAGCCACTTAATACAACGGGTTTATTACTCATTTCTTTTTACCTGTAATACGTTAAATACTGTGAAAATAAAGCTTGAGAAAATAAAGCTTCAAAAATTATGCTTTAGACAGTGACGCTAGTTCATTGCGCATTTGCTCAATGACATCGCTGTAGTTGGGTTGAGAAAAAATAGCCGAACCAGCCACAAACATATCCGCGCCCGCTTCCGCTATTTCGCGAATGTTATCGACTTTTACGCCACCGTCAATTTCAATTCGAATATCGTAGCCGCTTTTTAATACACGCTGTTTCACCGCGCGCACTTTATCTAAGGTGCTAGGAATAAACTTTTGACCACCAAACCCTGGGTTAACCGACATAATAAGAATGTGGTGCAGTTTGTCCATGGCGTGGTCAAGGTAATGTAGTGGCGTTGCTGGGTTAAATACGAGCCCCGGCTTGCAACCTGCATCGATAATAAGCTGTAGAGAGCGGTCTATGTGCTCAGACGCTTCTGGGTGAAAACTAATATAGCTGGCCCCTGCATTCGCGAATTTTTCAATTAAGTCATCGACGGGCTTCACCATTAGGTGCACATCAATGGGAGCGGTAATGCCGTAGTTTCTTAACGCCTCGCAAATCATTGGCCCAAACGTAAGATTGGGTACATAGTGGTTATCCATTACATCGAAATGCACCACATCAGCGCCAGCCTCTAATACCTTTTCTACGTCTTCGCCAAGTCGTGCGAAATCGGCCGATAGTATTGATGGAGCAATTAGGAATGGTTTCATTGCATGTCCTTTCATTCTAAAAACAACAAGGTGCGTTGCCACTTACGTTTCACCTTTGCGAAAGTTTACCCAAATCCGTGCTTCTTTACTATGCAAAGGGTTAATCAGCGTTAATTTCACGGAAATTTAAGATAAACGGACTTTGTCAGAACGTTGCCCAATTTTGGTGAGCGCGCGTTATGTTGGTGCATTTTTATGCAGCGTTTTTTTGTTTCGGTGACAGCGGATGAATTTTTTAAGTGAAATAATAATTTAAATTTCAATTGGTTAGTTTATTTTTTGCGAGTTTTTTTGATGAACCATAAATGGGCATCAACTTTGCGTTATCCAGACCAAAAAAGAAAACACAGACAGAAAAAACGAATTACAACAAGTTTGAATTTGACTGGAGAACACACATGAAAACATCTACAAAAAGAACAATACTTGCCGCTGCTATTTCTTCAGCGTGTCTGTTAACAGCCATGCCTAGCTATGCAGAAGGTTCATTCACTGCTAACGCTAGTGCAACCAGTAACTACATCTGGCGTGGTCTAACACAAACAACTAACGAAGCCGCAGTACAGGGTGGTATCGATTACGCGCATGAAAGTGGTTTTTATGCGGGTACGTGGGCATCAAATGTAAGCTATGAATCAGACGACATTTACTCTTATGAGCACGACATGTACTTTGGTTTTTCTGGCGAGTCTGAGGGTATCGCGTACGACTTTGGTTACCTTTATTACAACTACGATGATGAAGCAAACTTTGATTTTGCGGAAGTTTACGGCACCGTAGGTATGGGTGGGTTAAGCCTTACTGTATACCTTTTAGCGCACACTGAAGCTGACGAAGGCGAAAATCAAGACTTCGGTTTTGCACAAGCATCGTACACCTCGCTTGATTACAGCATGGAGATCTTAAACGGTACGGAACTTGGTTTCCACGTTGGCTATCACGAAGGCGATTTCGCTGAAGCATTTAACGGCGTAGAGGGTTATGCGGACTACGGTGTTTCGATCGCTAAAGATGGTTTTAGCTTCGCTGTAACTGGCACTAACTTAGATGACGACGGTGCCGATGCATTGGATAACGACGCAGTGAAATTTACTGTAGCATACTCTATGGACTTCGAACTGTAATGACCTTGTAGAGGCCATTGGATGGCCTTTATCAAAACGTTGAGTACTAAAAGCCTAATGTGTTTTCGTTAGGCTTTTCATTTTTCAAAAAGCAACGCATTTTTAACTTGTTCGTAACCTGCTTTTGATTATAATGAGATTAATTTTTAAACGAGTGTAAGGAGTATTCAGGATGAAGGTTCTTCCATTTTTTGCGATTTGTGGAGCGGTAGCGCTTGTTAGCGTTGCGGTTACAAGTACGCCAAATTCACACTCGTCAGTATGCGAATTCCAACCCGTTACGGAGTTCAACCCCAAGTTGCCCGCAAGCCATATTCAAAACCAATGTGCCCGTCATCAAGAGGGTGTTGAGGAAGTCAGTTGGCTGTCATGGATAGCGGGGAAATCATCCTCTTTCCAATTCCACTTTTTAGACCTACTTGAGTTGATGCACAGCGACGAAGGTAATCGAGATTTCACCTCACCTGCTAACGACACTTAGGGGAAAATTATGCAGTCTGGTACTGGTTTTTGGTCAGTTCTAGGTAGTGTAGTTGCTAGTCTATTTGGTGTTCAGAGCCATAAAAACTACGAACGTGACTTTACTAAAGGCACCTTTATCAGCTTCGCCGTCATTGGCGTAATCTTGGTTGTGCTGTTTGTTGTTACGCTTTTTATGTTCGTTAAATGGTATACGGGCTATAGCGCATAGCAATTGCGTGAATACACATTAAAATCGTATGCGGGTAAGGCGGTCGATGCGCTACCTATAAGACGTTTTTTAGGCACCACACACTAAACTGAAGGGCGGTGAAACGTCTTCTTTTTTCGAGTGTTTCGCTTTGGTGCGACGTTAGCTGGAGGGAAATAAGCCAAAATTTCATCCACAGGCTGTCGCTTTGCACCGTTTTGACTTATCGAACGCTTAACTGACAGCATACTGAAATCTGCCCCGTGATAAAGCGACCGAGTTAGCGGTAAATCGTGATTTGAGATGAGGACGGGTATGCCTCGCTTTTTTGACGCGCGGGTGGCGAGCTCAGCCAGCTTCTCTTGAGATTCTTGTCCGAAGCTTCGCGCCGCATAGCTGGTAAACGCTGCAGTCTTGCTGATAGGAGCATACGGTGGGTCACAATAAATAACATTGCCACGCCTAGCTCTAGAAAAAACCTTTTCAAAAGGAAGACAAGTAAACGTCGCTTTTTGCGACTTTTCCGAAAACACAAACATCTCGTCTTCTGGAAAGTAAGGTTTTTTATAGCGGCCAAAAGGTACGTTAAAACGCCCTTGAAGGCTGTAACGACATAATCCGTTGTAACCGTGACGGTTCAAATACAAAAAGAGAATGGCGCGATAATATTCATCTTGTGTGGCGTTAAACTCTTCTCGTAAAGCGTAATACATTTTTTCTTCGTTGCGTTTTCCGTCGAAAAATGAGCGTGCATCGTTAATCAGTGCATCGGGCTGCGCTTTAAGGAAATTGTATAAGTTGATGAGATCAGGATTGATGTCATTAAGCAGGTAGCGTTTGTATTGCGTATTCAGAAATACAGATCCGGCACCAACAAACGGTTCAATGAGTTTATTGGCTTGCGGTAATCTGGCCTGAATATGCTCAACCAAGCTGTATTTGCCACCGGCCCATTTTAAAAAAGCCCGGTTTTTTTTCTGCATCATGCTTAAACGTTACTACCTAGACGGAATGAAGACGGTGGTTTTTCCGTGCGCCGCCGTTCCAAGGGAAAGGGTCGTCTTTATACTTTTATGCTGATCAGTATCAGATATCACCACACTAAAGGTAGATTGTAACTTTCATCAGTAAAACGGACAACCAACAAGTGTCGCAAGAACGGAATTTTGCTCATTTACTGGAAATATTATGACCACACGGTTGTGAAATGACTTAATTTTGCGCTTTGCTCATCTCTGAAAGGATTTGGTTTCCTCGCTTTATAAAAGCATTTTGTTTACCTGGATATTCGGGTAAATTTGTTCGTGCTTGTTGCGCTTGAGATAACGACGTGTAGATTTGCTTGTTAACTACTACAAACCAGTCGCCACCATAGCGCGTCGTTTTATAAATTCGCGTTTGCTCAGTTAGATTGTTTTCTCGTAGGAACTCACTGAGAACAGACTCACTTTTCATCGCTAACAACTGTATAGCGTAGTCATTTTCCCCAATCCAGCCTTCTTGACTCGATTCACTGGCCACAGTGGTTGGCGTTACATTATCGTTGACGCCGTCCGAGTTTGATTTGGCACCTTGAGCAGATTGTTGATCACTTAGCGCACCACTGCTAACCACCTCTGAACCATTGGAATCAGTGGTATTATCTCCAATCGGGGCATTCTCAAACTGGTTACTGTCTGCCTGTTCTGAAGATGGCATAACTTCAGGTAAGGATGAAACCGCATTTTCCCAATTGGTAATCAACGGACCGTTATCTGACGATTCATCAATTAACGAGCCACCAACGTCTGCACTATCATCATTGGGCGCGGAAACAAGCTCTACGTTGCCTATTTGGTTGGTTGCTTGAGTTGCTGAGTTTGATGCTGTTGTTTCGCTTTCATCGGTTTCACCATTGCCTATAAGCTTGTTATAAGCAGAGCCGGGCTCAACCTGCGTTCTTTCAGGTTCTGGCGAAGGTTGACTAATAGGCGCAAAAATCGATGCTAATTTATTACCGTACTGCCAGTAAATAAGGCCAGAAAATGTAGCAAGGAACACGCATATAACAGCGATATAAAACCACTTAGACTTTAACGGGTTGATAAAAGTTTGCGTATTTTCACGCTGTCTATTTTCTAAATGAGCCTGAAAAGCCTCGCGACGTGAAGCAATCATTTTGTCTAGCTCTGACTCGAAGCTAGGCTGTTCGCTAATGACTGACTGGCTGCTAATTATTAGTGGGGTTTCTGTATTTTTTGCAGGAAGCCACTGCTTGGCGCGCTCAGCCCATTCGTTATTCGCGAACAAAAGCACATTTAAATGCTGTTTGTTACCAGCGAACCGGCTTTGTAACACCAAGTCCCATAGTTCTTGCAGTAGTGCATCAGGAAGATTGTGGGCTTGGGTGATGGCTATAAGAATTGGACCTTCGTGACTATTTAGGTCGGAAAGTAGTTCGTTTAGAGGCCTAACGAAGCTACCCACCACTTGACCAAGAAGCTGCCGACAAAGTTGTCGACGGTAGTCAGAGGGCTCCATATTTTCTTGCGCAGTTAAATACGCAATCTCGGTATCATCGTGCTGCTGGAAGACAAAGGCTTCAAGGGTCTTTTGTTGTTGAGCAATAGACTCACCACTGACAAAAATCAGCTGAGAAGAGTAATTGACCAAATATTCCAAACGTTCATGCAGTTCACTTTGCATGGGAGTTTGCCCTTATTCACCGTTGCTTTAAAAACTGTCCTGCAACGCATTTCTTCATGATTCCAACTAACGTAGGGAAGTCAAGATAGACGCGTTGCCTGGTTGTCGCGAGGGCTAATGACTAAGAAAGGATGTCAGTAAGAATGGCGTCCGTGACGTCCTTGGTAACAACCGCTTTGCCTATGCCTTGAGGAAGTACAAATCGAATACTGCCAGCTTCCACTTTTTTATCGCGTTTCATATGCTTAACGTAGTCATCCTTTGTCATACTATTTGGGCCTGCAACCGGTAAAGCAAATGCTTCAAATAGCGACGATACGCGTCGTGTTTCTGACGCTTCAAACCACGTTAATGCTTCAGCAGCTTTACAAGCAATTATAGTACCAGCGGCTACCGCTTCGCCATGCAGCCAGTTACCGTAGCCTTGCTCGGCTTCAATAGCGTGACCGAACGTGTGGCCTAAGTTAAGAATGGCGCGTAAACCACCTTCACGTTCATCTTTTGCTACCACGTCTGCTTTGATTTCGCAGCAGCGAGAAATAGCTTGGGTAAGAATTTCAGTATCAAGCGACGTAAGCGCATCTACATTACTTTCAAGCCATTCAAAAAACGGTGCGTCGTAAATGATACCGTATTTGATGACCTCTGCCATGCCAGCAGCAAACTCTCTCGCGGGTAATGTAGCGAGGGTATCAGTATCAATGGCCACATAAACCGGTTGGTAAAAAGCGCCAATCATGTTTTTGCCGAGAGGATGATTTACCGCGGTTTTTCCACCTACTGATGAGTCGACTTGAGAAAGCAAAGTTGTAGGAACTTGAATGAAGGGCACACCGCGTTGGTAAGTTGCCGCAACAAAGCCAGTAAGATCACCAATTACACCACCGCCAAGTGCGATAAGTGTCGTATCTCTTGCAGCGTTTAGCTCAAGAAGGCGTGTCATAACCACTTCGAATTGGGCAAGATTTTTGTGTTGCTCGCCGTCCGGCAAAATAATGGTTTCAACCTGAACATTACCACACGCCGCTTTAGCGGTTTCTAAATACAGTGGGGCAACAGTTTCGTTGGTAACAATGACGGCAAGTGGGCCTTTTATATAGGCACTAAAAAGGCCAGGTTGCGAAAGCAGCCCAGCCTCTATCTGTATAGGATAGCTACGTTCTCCAAGTTCCACAGTTAAGGTTGACATTGGCGTAGCACCTCCTATTACATATTTAATTTATAAACCAATTTTACTGATAATCTGATTCGCTACAGCACGCGCACTTTGGTCGTCTGTATCAACAATGTAATCAGCAACTTCTTCGTAAAGCGGGTTGCGCATTTCTGCAAGATCGCGAAGTACTTGTTCTGGATCTTCGTTTTGTAGCAAAGGACGACGTTTGTCACGTTGTGTACGGGCAACTTGCTTATCGATTGTCGTTTGTAGGTAAACAACGATGCCGCGGGCAGATAAACGATTACGCACAGCTTTAGTTACAATAGAACCGCCGCCAGTAGCAAGTACAATACCTTGCTTATCTGTCAAATCGTTAATGACGTTTTCTTCGCGTTTACGGAAACCGTCTTCGCCTTCAAGGTCGAAGATCCAGGCAATGTCTGCACCCGTGCGGCGCTCAATTTCCTGATCCGAATCAAAAAAGTCTAGGTGAAGTTCGTCTGCCAGATGTCTACCGATGGTACTTTTGCCAGCACCCATTGGGCCAACTAAAAAGATATTACGTTTTTCAGCCATATTTGCTTATATCACAACTTAATCATGTTAGGGGCAGTGCACTGTTGCCTTACCAGCCTACCCATTGACTCGTGCCTATTTAGTGTCCAATAAGCACCACTCCTTAAACCTCGCTTAAATTTCGAGGCGGGGATTATCTCAGTTTCATGCAAGGCGTTGCAAGTTTTGTTACTAACAAATAGCGTATACCTGTAAATTTAGTTACAAAAAAAGGCTGAAAACCAAAAAAGCGCACAAAAATGCGCTTTTTTGAAGGCTAAAAATGAGGATTATGGTCTTTCAGTGACTATCTTGGGTGTCACAAAGATAAGTAGTTCTCGTTTTTGCTGAAGTTGTGACGAGTTTCTGAAAAGGGCACCAACGACAGGCAAATCACCAAACAAAGGCACTTTCGACACGCCATCAGAACTGGTTTGTTGGAATATGCCACCTAATACGATGGTTTCGCCGTTTTCTACCAATACCTGCGTTTTAATTTCTTGGGTATCGATGGCTACGGCCTCACCAGTAGACGTAGAAACGGTTTCGCCACGGGTATCTTGCGTAACAACTAAATCCAAAATAATGCGATTATCAGGCGTAATATGTGGCGTAACTTTCAGTGACAAAACGGCTTTTTTGAACTCTACTGAAGTCGCACCGCTAGACGTTGCTTGTACGTAAGGTATTTCCGTACCTTGTTCAATGTAAGCTTCATGCTGGTTAGCAACCGTAATACGAGGACTCGCAATAATTTCGCCTTTGTTTTCAGATTCTAGTGCGGAAAGCTCAAGGTCTAATATGGTGCCATCAACCAAGCTCGCAATTTGAAAGCCAATGCTACCCGCGGCGCTGGTCACAGGCAGGTTCACATTAAGGCGATTATCAATGCTAGGCACTATGCCGCCGGCAATGGTGTCTGCGCCCTCAAGGCTTCCCGACACACCATTATCGTCTTGACGGTCGCTGAAACCCCAACGAACGCCAAGCTGCTCGTCTACATCGTCAAGCACAGTAACCATACGGCTTTCAATCAGCACTTGCTTCACTGGAATATCTAACGCATTGATGGTTTTTCTTGCTTCATCAATAGAGGCTAACGTGTCGCGAATAAGTAAAGTGTTGGTTCGTTCGTCTACTGTAACACCCCCTCGCTCAGATAAGATCCCGCCCTCTGTCGACTTTAAGATCGTGGCCAGGGCAGCAGCTTTTGCATAGTTAACAGGAATATTAACCGTATGAAGAGGCGCTAAGTCTGAAACTTGCTTTTTAGATTGAAGGGCTTGGGTTTCACGAGCCGATAGTTCTTCAGCCGGTGCAATTAATAAAATGTTGCCCTCTAAGCGTTTATCCAGACCTTTAACACGCAAAATCATGTCGAGAGCTTGATCCCACGGAACGCCCGACAAGCTTATCGTTACGTTTCCTGTTACGGTGTCGGTGGTCACTAAGTTAAACCCATTAACCTGCGCAATAATTTGTAAAACTTGTCTCACAGGAACATCTTGAAAATCGAGCGAAATGGGGTCGCCTGTGTATTTCTTTTCCGCTTCCAAGGCGTCTTGCTGCGCGCTGTCCATTGGCGTTATCGCCATACGAATTACGCCGTCTTTTACCGTATTTTGAACCGTAACTGGGCCCGAATAATTAACCTCAATACGCGCCCCATCTTTATCTTCGAATGTCTCGATGGTAGAAACCAAGGTGCCGAAATCAGCCACATTAAGTTCTACCAATTGGTCTTCGCCTAACTTGGTGTTTGGTAATGTAAGGGATACTTTTCCTTGTGACTCAATAAGCTGAAGCTTTGGCGCTTGGCCCTCAAAACTCACCAGTGTTACAGCGGTATTGTTAGCTGCTTGAGTAAAGTCGATGTTTGTGACCGTGGTGGTAACGGTTGATGCATTTCGTTTAGTATCAGGGTCGACTAACAAAGGCTCTTGGGCTTTTACTGGCGAAACAAATACGGTTAATGAAAATATTGCAGCCACAGCGAAAGCCAGCCAATACCATCTAGGCACTCTACGATTCAGAGATTTGTTAAATATGTATCGTTCGGCCATGCTTACTCTCCCGCCTTCGATGCTGTAGTCATTGTTGTTGTTTTCCTTTGCCAGCAGCCCGCACCATCAGGTAATAACTGTTCAATAGTAATTGAGTCGGTGCTAATTTGCGTAATTTTGCCATAAAACAAGCCGATACGACTCCCTACTTTAGCTTTATGTAATACGCCATCGTTACTTTTCAATAATGCCCACTGCACTCCTTTAACGGCAAAGTTGCCAGTCAGTGCGAGGGCGTCCACGCCATAGGCTTCCAATGCTTCTTTAGGGCGCTGGAAGTTTGGCTGTAAACAGTTTTCTACCCGCGCTTTTGCTACTGGAGCTGCGTTGTTCTTAGGGCGATCGAACGGGCTTCTTAAGGCGCTTGCCGAATAACTAAAAGGTGGGTGAGTCTTGAATTCTGGATACGGTTCAATTTGTGGCTGAGCACGCTCTTTAACACTCTGTGTATAGGCATGCAGATCGTCGAGTTTAGGTGAACAGCCTGTTACTAACAATATGATTAAAAGAGATAAAAACGAACGAATCATTGTTCATCTCCTTCAATGTCTGTCGAGTTTTCCGAACGATAAGTTTTCGCCTGCAGCTTCAGCGACAGACCATTTGCTTCACGCTTTATGTCAAAATCGTGAAGCGTAACGATACGAGGTAAATCCGCAACTTTGGAAACGAATTCGCCAAAGTTGTGATAGCCACCGCTTACTTCCATTTCGATAGGTAGTTCGGTGTAAAACTCTTTTGGTACTTCTTGTTGCCAGTTAAGCAATTCAAACGTGAGGCCCGATGCGGTACCAACGTAAGTGATATCGTCAAGCAAACCCGGTGTTTCGTTGCTGGTTGGAAGACTTTTCAGCATAGACGAGAAGTCTTCTTTAATTTGCGCGAGTTGGGCTTGGTAAGCTTCTAAATTAGCCGCAATGCGGTACTTTGCTTCGAACTGTAACTTTAGTTCTTGTTCTTTTAATTCAGCCGCATCTTTAATCGGTAATTTGGGGCTTATTAGCATGTAGTAGCTCAACGCACCTACCAATATTGCGACAAACGCCGCCACAACAATGCGAACTTCGTTTGGCCAAATAGCGATTTGTTCAAAGTCGAGTTCGTTGAGTTCTTTTAGTTTTGAAACATCAAACTTCATGGTTATTGCGCCTCACTACTTTCTATTTCTAGCGGAGCAACATTGGGGTTTATCGAAAACGTAAGCGTAAAGTTGCTAATCGCTCTCGCTGCACTGCTGTCAGATTTAATGGTAGAAAGCTCTGCGGCAACGAACACTTTCGAGTTGTCCAGCGCGCGCATAAAGTCGGAAAGACGATTGTTCGAATCACTAGTCCCTTCAATCTCAATACGGTTATTGCTTCTGGTCATAGACTCAAAGGCCACACCGGGAGGAACGAGTTTAGCAAGTTCATCAAATACTATAGGAGCCACATTACGACTTGCTTGCAGTTGCTCAATTAATGCCATGCGCTGCTCAATGGCATTTTTACTATCTTTAACCTTTTTTATCTCTGCAATTTGCGCATCTAAAACCGCGATTTCCCGTTCAAGGTATTGATTACGCGAGTTTTGATTACTTATTTGCTGGTCGATAGCTTGACCAATGAACCAAAAAATCAATCCTACAATGGCGGCAACGGCAAGTAGCCCTGCCAAGTATTGTTGTTTTTGATGTTGGCGCTGCTTCTCTCGCCAAGGTAGTAAATTTACATGTGCCATGGCGTAAAGCTCCGGCTCGCTAGACCCGCTGCAATCGCAAGCTGTGGTGCAATTTTGCTAAGTCTCGTGGCATCAAGTTTAGGGTTTATCGACATGTTGCTAAACGGATTGAAGCAATCAACCTCTAGGCCTAAGTCTTGTTTTAAAATGTCGACTAACGGTTCAATAGTAGCGGCACCGCCGCTAAACAGTATTTTGGTGGGGCGCTCTGCATGTAGCGTGCTCATATACATTTGTAATGCACGGTTGATATTTTGCTGTAGGTTAGCGGCAAATATAGGAAGCGTATCTTCCACCCAATTTCCAGACAGCGTGCCATCAAGTAGCTGACGCTCTGCGGTTTCACGCTCAACCATATGAATGGCGCTAATATCGTTAATTAGTTGATTTAAGCCAAAGGCGTGCTCTTTGGTGTAGATGACGTCGCCGTTTTTTATTACGCATATTTGAAGTAGCGAGGCGCCCACATTAATACAGCAAAGTGGCATGTCTTCGGTATGAGGCGTATGGAAAAAGTCAATGGCATTGCCGATGGCATAATTTTCCATATCAACAATTTTGGGCTCAAAGTTAGCTTCTCTTGCAAGCAGCAAGCGACTGTCTACCAAATCTTTATGCGCAGCGGTAAGTAATACATTTACTTTTCCAGTGTGCGTTGTGCTTGGCCCCATTTCTTCAAAATCCAAATATACTTCTTCAAGCGGATAGGGAATGAGACTGTCGGCTTCGATCTCAATTTGATTTTCTAAATCGTAATCGCTTTGCTCTGGGTCCATATAGACGATTTTACTGATCACTGACGTACCAGCCACAGCAACATTTGCCAGCTTTAATTTTGTTTTTAGCGACTTTCGAATTTTCTTGAGAGCAATGCTTACTGACTCATAATCTTTAATATCACGCTCAGAGAAAGCGATTTTGTTAATTGGCTCACAGGCATACCCTTGAAGGACGAACCCGTCTTTCGATTGCTCTAACCACACCGCTTTTATTTGACGCGTGCCTATATCTAAGCCCACAATGGGCGGCAGCTTTTTCTTAAACAGCGATTTCATGTGCAAGTGTCCAGTTTCAAAGGTAGTTGCTCTAAAGTACAATGTTACTCTAATAGTCTTATGCGTATGGTTCTAGAGATAACACATACGTATAAAATATACGTCATTTCAACAAAATGTCTTGGTATCCGTTACAGTGAAGTACATCAAACCACTTATTTTATTTAGTTTTCTATCAGGCCTTCTTGGTTTTGCAGCACTGGTAGGTATTTACTTTTATATCAAACCTGACCTACCAAGTGTTACTGTACTTAAGGATGTACGCCTGCAAACACCCATGCAGATATACACCAAAGACGGAAAACTTATTTCACAGTATGGAGTTAAACGGCGGATCCCCGTAAAACTTGAGGAAGTCCCGCAAGAATTAATTAACGCCATACTCGCTACCGAAGACAGTCGCTTCTACGAACACCACGGTATTGACCCCATTGGTATAATGCGTGCTGCAGTAAGTTTAGTCCTTACTGGCGAAAAGCGTCAGGGAGCAAGTACGTTAACCATGCAGCTAGCACGAGGGTTTTTCCTCAGTCGGGAGAAAACCTATATCAGAAAGATCAAAGAGATCTTTATAGCACTGCACATGGAGCAAGAGCTTTCTAAGCAGGAAATTCTTGAGCTGTACCTCAACAAAATCGAATTGGGCCATAGAGCTTTTGGTTTTGGGGCGGCCGCCCAAGTGTACTATGGCAAACCGCTTAACGAACTCTCTTTAGCTCAAATTGCTACTATTGCAGGTCTTCCCAAGGCGCCATCAGTGCTTAACCCTATCAGCGGGCCGCAACGTTCTGTCGAACGCAGACGCGTGGTCTTACTTCGTATGCTTGACGAAGAGTACATCACTAAAGCGCAGTTCGATGAAGCTGCCAATGCGCCAGTTTCAGCGAAGAAGCACGGTGCTGAAATTGAAGTGGATGCGCCTTATTTGGCTGACACCATTTATAACGAAATGGTAGAGATTTATGGAAAAGAAGAGGCAGAAACCGGCGGATACCAAGTTTTTGCGACTGCAACGTCAGATCTTCAATTAGCTGCTCAGCGCGCGGTGGTTCGAAATCTTCATGACTATGATGAGCGTCATGGCTATAAAGGTGCCCTTGGCTACTTATGGAATATTCCTAAGCCAGAAGGAAAGGATGACGCGATTCCACAACTTTCATTGAGCTATGACATAAGCGATAAGACAACACGAGAAGAGTGGGATAACGAATCAATCATGCGCGTGCTTGAAGAGATTCCTCACATTAAACCTCTTTTGCCATCGGTTGTTACGAAAGTAAATGAGCAGTCGATAGAAGTGTTGTCTGTAGATGGCAAAGCAATAACGGTAGAGTGGGATGGACTAGATTGGGCCCGACGCTACATTACTGACTTTAGGCAGGGAAGTGACCCCAAAAGCGCTTCAGATGTGACTCAAGAAGGGGCGGTCATTTATATCAGACAGCAAGAAGGGCAGTGGCGCATTTCGCAAATCCCTGAGGTGAGCGGAGCGTTTATCGCACTTAATCCGAAAAACGGTGCGGTTGAAGCGGTTGTTGGTGGCTACAGCTTTTATCAAAGCCAGTTTAACCGAGCAACACAGGCCAAGCGCCAAGTGGGCTCGAACATCAAGCCTTTCGTTTATTCTGCTGCATTAGACAGTGGCTATACCCTTGCATCCATCATCAATGACGCTCCTATTAACCAATGGAATGCGGCGACGGGTGTAGCTTGGCGACCGCAAAACTCGCCAGCTGAATACGACGGCCCAATTAGAATGCGTAAAGCCCTTGGTAAATCGAAGAACGTGGTATCGGTTCGACTATTGCGTGGTGTTGGTCTTAGAGAAACGGCCGATTACTTAACACGCTTTGGTTTTAATAAAGACGATATCCCACTTGACGAAACCGTATCCCTTGGGTCGAGTTCACATACGCCGCTTGAAGTAGTAAGAGGTATGTCGGTCATTGCGAACGGTGGCTACTTAGTAAACCCTCATTTTATCAGCAAAGTGCTTGATGAAAACGGCGATGAGCTTTGGAAAGCAAACCCAGTTTGGGCGTGCAATCGTTGTGAAAATCAAAGCGATCCAGAAATACTACCTGAAGACGAAGAAGCCGATATTGAAGCCTTACTTGCCGCTGAACTAAATCAAGATATTTTACTTGGCGACGTCGATGATGACGAAGCTGCAGAAAAAGTGATTGCGCCTCAGGTTATTACTGCTCAAAACGCTTTCTTAGTGGCAGAAATGATGCGAACGGCTGTGAGAGCAAACGGAAATTGGAGCAAGAAAACCTATTGGTTAGGCACCGGCTGGCGTGCTCGTAATATTCTTCAGCGTACTGACATAGCTGGGAAAACGGGAACCACGAATGACTCGCGAGACACGTGGTTCAGTGGTTTCCACAAAGATTTGGTGGCCACCACATGGGTAGGCTTCGACAACATGGGGCGCCAGTTAGGGCGAGCTACGCGAAACCAAAACCTCATTAACAAGAATGCTGAGAAATTCAACTGGATAGGCAACGCCATGATCGGCATTGAAGATGGAGCTAAAGCTGCTGAGCCAGCGTGGATCAGATTTATGCAACATGCTCTAGAAAATAAACCACATACGCCAATGCCCGTACCAGAGAATATAGTGCGTGTTCGCATTGATCGTACCAGTGGAAAGTTGACCAGACGAACAGACCATACGACACTATTCGAATATTTCCTGCAGGGAACCGAGCCAACGACTTATGTTCGCGATGACGAAGTGTTGGATCCGGCCACGCAGGATACGACTACTGCGCCTGAGCCAGAAGAAATATTCTAATTACTAAGAGGCACGTTGCACGCGTGCCGCTTCAGGCTTAGGTGATGTATTTGCCTGAACACATTATCGGAAAACCAATGTCAGAAGATTCACAGCGATATCTTTATATTCCTCATGCCGGCCCTTCATTGCTGGAAACCCCCCTACTGAATAAAGGCAGTGCCTTCACTGCGCGGGAACGTGCGGCGTTTAACCTGACGGGTCTAGTGCCACCAAGGTACGAAACCATCGAAGAGCAGGTTGAACGTGCTTACATGCAATACAGCAGTTTTGACGAAGCACTAAACAAGCATATTTATCTGCGCGCAATTCAAGACAATAACGAAACCTTGTTTTACCGCCTAATTCAAAAGCACATCGATGAGATGATGCCCATCATCTACACCCCTACTGTAGGTGATGCATGTGAGCAGTTTTCAGATATCTATCGCAGTTCGCGTGGCTTGTTTGTGTCGTATGAAGAACGTCACCAGCTTGATGACATTGTTCGCAATGCTACGAAGCGCAAAGTGAAAGTGATTGTTGTGACTGACGGTGAACGCATCTTAGGCTTGGGAGACCAAGGTATTGGCGGAATGGGCATTCCTATCGGTAAACTATCGCTTTACACTGCGTGTGGTGGAATTAGTCCAGCATACACATTACCCGTAATGTTAGATGTAGGTACTAACAACGAAAAGCTGCTAAACGACCCAATGTATATGGGGGCGCGCCATCCGCGTATTGGACAGGAAGAATACGACGAATTTGTTGATATGTTCATTAACGCTGTGAAGCGACGCTGGCCCGATGTAATGATTCAGTTTGAAGATTTTGCGCAGCCAAATGCTATGCCGTTATTAAACCGCTATCGCAACGACGTGTGTTGTTTTAACGACGATATACAAGGCACTGCTGCCGTTACCCTTGGTACTATTTTGGCGGCATGTAAAACCAAGCAGCAAAAGCTACGCGACATGAAGGTGGTGTTCGTGGGCGCGGGTTCGGCAGGCTGTGGTATTGCTGAAATGCTCATTCAACAAATGGTATTTGAAGGCCTGACTGATGAACAAGCACGTAAGCAAGTGTTCATGATTGACCGTTTTGGTTTGGTAACCGAAGGCATGGAAGGTCTACGCGACTTCCAACAAAAGCTTCAGCAGAAAAATGCTGACTTGGCTGATTGGACGTTCAGTGGAGATTATGCGTCACTACTTGATGTTATGCACTGCGCGCAGCCAGACGTACTTATTGGTGTTTCAGGCCAGCCTGGCTTGTTCACTGAACAAGTTATCCGTGCCATGAAGCAAGGTTGTGAACTGCCAATCATCTTCCCGTTAAGTAACCCCTCACGACAAGTTGAAGCGCGTCCTGAGCAAGTGATTGAATGGACAGAAGGTGACGTGATTATTGCTACAGGTAGTCCGTTCAAGCCTGTAGAGTACGATGGCAAAATATTCCCTATCGCTCAATGCAACAACTCTTACATCTTCCCGGGCATTGGCCTTGGTGTTGTTGCATCTAAAGCGAAGCTTATTAGTGACGAAATGCTGATGGCTGCAAGTAACGCACTTGCTTCAGCGTCGCCATTAGTCAACACGGGTCAGGGTTCACTATTGCCACCCCTTGCTGCCATTGCAGAAATTAGCAGAGAGATTGCTTTTGAGGTGGGTAGAGTAGCGATGGAACAGGGACTTGCTCTTGAAATGTCTGACGACGCATTGCGCGCCAGCATTGAGCGTAACTTCTGGAAAGCAGAGTACCGCCCTTACAAGCGGGTAAGCATCTAGTATCCGTTAACGTTATAAAAAAGCAGGCTTAGCCTGCTTTTTTTGTACTTGTGAGCAACGCTTTCACCATGACTTACAACCCAAAAGCTGAAGTAAGCCACCGTCTCACTGCTCGAACTTCATCCATTTCGCGGCCGAACTCCAACCAAATGTAATATGGTGTTGCCTATGCGCAACATTTCCTATGTGTTGCTCATATGCATTCTCGTTAATAAGTTAGTAACCCACTGTTATTAAATGATTAATTCTTGTTGGCACAATGATTGATATACCTCTTTATAGTTACAACAAGGAGCAAGGGGTGTTATTGATGACCACGTTAAAAAACAAGGTAAGTCCTTTCTACGCGCGAATTATTAAGCGCTCATTCTCTACGTCATTAGTTATGGCCGCTCTTGCAACACTCTCAGCTTGCGATGCACCTAATGTTGATGTTACAGCACAAGATGAAAAGGCTGCTAAAACGGCTGCTAGTACAGTTTCAGAAAGCCCAGTGGATGAGCAAAGTGAAATGTTTGCTTATCTGGATGAGTCCGACTTAATTGATGCCTACTACGAGGTTAAGTAATTCGCGGCTAATCCTTTTTACACGCTATCGATTCTGCCTCGGTTATCGCTGGCATAAAGCTTTATAGCAACTATCGATAGTTCCAGTTTGCGGGCAACGGACTGCTCGCCTTTTATTCATAAAGCCGCGCTCTGGATAAAGCTAAAGCGCGGCTTTTTTATGTCAATAAACGTATATCGCCGTTTATTAGTCGACAGTGTTGAGCTATAAGTCTTTAAAAGCTGTTCTTAGTAGCTATGTATTGCACTAACCTTAACGATAAAGTCATTTAAAGGAATTGCTATGTCGACAGAAAGTAACTACACACCACCAGAAGTTTGGACTCAGGCTGAGGATGACGGCAACAAATGGGCCAGCATTAATCGTCCTGTGTCAGGCGCTACCCATGAGAAGGCTCGTCCTAATGGTGAACATGGTTTGCAGCTATACTCGTTAGCTACGCCTAATGGTCAGAAAGTTACCATCATGCTTGAAGAGTTGTTGGCAGCTGGAGTGAGCGAAGCAGAATACGACGCTTGGCTGATTAACATTGGTGAGGGCGATCAGTTTTCTTCTGGGTTTGTTGACGTTAATCCGAATAGTAAAATTCCTGCTATGGTCGACACGACAACGTCACCAGAAACCAAGCTATTCGAGTCTGGGTCAATCTTAGTTTACTTGGCGGAAAAATTCGGTAAGTTCATTCCGCAAGACGCCCATGCAAAGGCGGAATGTTTCAACTGGCTGTTCTGGCAGGTGGGATCAGCGCCTTACTTAGGCGGTGGTTTCGGGCACTTCTACAGCTATGCGCCATATCCAATGGAATATCCTATCAACCGCTTTACCATGGAAACTAAGCGCCAGTTAGATGTGCTAGACAAGCACTTAGCAAACAATGAGTTTATGGCAGGTAGCGAGTACAGTATCGCTGACATGGCTATATGGCCGTGGTACGGCAATTTAGTGCTCGGAAATCTGTACGATGCAGCCACTTTCCTTCAAGTGCACGAGTACACCAATTTAGTCCGCTGGGCTAAGCAACTAGAGCAGCGAGAAGGCGTTAAACGTGGTCGTATTGTCAATAAGACCTGGGGTGACGATGGTCAGTTAGAAAACCGCCACAGCGCAAAAGATATCGACGACGCACTCACCAAAGCCTAAATAATGGGGTCAGAGTACATTTAATTTGGGTTCAGAGTACATTACTTTGGTTAATCGCCTTTTTAGCATCAGAATGGCTAACGTAGGGCACCAACATAAAACGGGGTCAGAACTTACTCTGGCCCGATAGCTTAAAAAAGTACTCTGACCCCAATTTTCAGATGAGCTCTGCAACACTCTTTAGATAGGCTTTTTGAAGTGGTGTGAAATCCCACTCATTCAAAGCTTCATTAAATTCAAAATTGCCCACACGACCTCGCCAGCGTTCAGTGGGTACTGCCGGCCAATTTTTTATGTACACCAGCTTTCCATGAAGGCAGTGCAACACTTCAATTTGTGGTGATTTGGTATCGGCGTAAGTTACTTTCTCAGAGACAATAGCGCCTTCTTCACAATCTTGGTCGAAAAACACAAAGCCGCGATAGCTGCCGCTTTCTGTAATAGTAATGAGCGATGCATATTCTTTGCTCTTAGATACTTTTCTCAGCGCAGGCAAATAGCCATCGACTCGTTTTATTTGAAGCCCCTGTGATTTGTTGTGCCACTGCCATCCTGAGCTGCCCATAAAAGAAAGCTCGTTATTTTTATCGTTGAAATGGCTTAATGTTTCAAAGGTTTTCCAAGACGCAAAAGTGATAATGCACAGCATTAAAAAACCAGTAATGAAGATGAGTGGCTTTGCCATGTCTCAAGCCCTTAGCATTAGACAAACGTTTGCCTCTTTAGTTACGGACAAAGGTCAAAGCTAGACTTTCATTGCAAAAAAGTAATACGCAGAGAGACAAATGTGCTGTGGCCTTAAAGCGTTCTGGTGCTGGCTTAATAACAGGAGAGACGCCGCTTAACGCTTACCTGACATTAAATACAGCGACATAAAAAGCCTCGCGTATTCGTTGTCTCGATAACACCACATCAATGCATCCTAAGAATGAAACTAATTTCGGACAATGATTCAGTAATTACGATTACAACTATCTATTTTGTTCGTTTTAATTGTTTTATTAAATCAGTGATTATTTGTTTAAACGAAAAGCGTGATTAACACCATTTCTTTAATCACACACTGACACCCAATTTTAGTAAGACTAAAAATCGGTGAGAAATAAACAGAAGGAATTCGCAATGAGTAAGTGTCCATTTTCAGGTGCAGCTATAAAACCTACTGCGCTAACGTCTAGCAATGGTGCGCCCGTTGCCAATGATAATCAGAGCCGAACAGCGGGGCCACGCGGGCCGGTTACGTTCGACAACCATTATTTGTTTGAGAAGCTTGCGCACTTCAACCGCGAGCGGATTCCAGAGCGTGTAGTTCACGCAAGGGGCAGTGCTGCATATGGCACCTTTACGCTAACTAAGAGCTTATCTGACTACACTATTGCAGACTTTCTGCAAAAAGAGGGGCAAAAAACCGACGTGTTTTTGCGCTTTTCTACCGTAGGTGGTGGTCAGGATTCAAGTGACTATGCCCGAGATCCTCGTGGTTTCTCAGTGAAGTTTTATACCGAACAGGGAAACTGGGACATGGTAGGAAATAATACTCCGGTATTCTTCTTACGAGATGGCATCAAGTTTCCTGATTTCATTCACAGTCAAAAGAAAAACCCGCGTACGAATTTGCCGGATCCGCAGGCCGTGTATGAGTTTTGGGCGAACAACCCTCAGTCATTACACCAATCGACAATCTTGATGTCTGATCGCGGTATTCCACTTTCATATCGTCATGTGAATGGCTATAGCTCTCATACGCTGAGTTTCTGGAATAACGCAGGCGAACGCTATTGGGTGAAATGGCACTTTAAAACTAACCAAGGTATTAAAACGCTAACTAGCGAAGAAGCGGCAAAGATGCCTGCTTATGGCGCTCAGCAAGACTTGGTCGAAAGCATTGATAACGGCGAATTTCCATCGTGGACCGTAAATGTGCAGATTATGAATGAAGAGGAAGCGCGTAATTACCACATTAATCCGTTTGACCTAACGAAGGTGTGGCCGCACAGCGACTTTCCATTAATTGAAGTAGGGCAGTTGGAGTTAAACCGTAATGTTGATAACTACTTTGCAGAAACTGAGCAAGCCGCGTTCGCGCCGAGCAATTTGGTACCGGGTATTGGTGCGTCGCCAGACAGAATGCTTCAAGCGCGACTAATTGGATATCAAGATGCGCACAGATACCGCATTGGTGCAAACTACAACCAAATACCGGTAAACGCGCCTCGTTGTCCAGTGCACAATTATCAACGAGATGGAGCCTTTGCGGGAATTAACCCGGCACTTGCAGGAGGTGGAGCCAACTTCTATCCAAACAATCGCGCGCGAGTTGGTGAGCCGGCTGAAGCACCAGAGGTTCAAGAGCCGCCTATGCCGCTAGAGCAAGACGCATGGTTAGATATTTACGATAACCGTGACGAAGATAACTACTCACAGGCCGGTGACCTTTACCGCATTATGAGTGAAGATCAAAAACAGCAGCTGGTAAAAAACATTGCTGACGGCTTAAGCCAAGCTACTAAGGACGTTCAAGAGGCAATGTTCGTGCAATACGACCTAGCTGATAGCGACTATGGTGAACGGGTGAGAAAGGCGGTAGCCAGCAAATAGAGTAAATGGGGTCAGAGTACTTTATTAAAATGTACTCTGACCCCTTTTTTACTGGGTAGCGACGAGGGCGTAAACGTGCAAGCGAATGGCCTGAAGTGCGCGATCTTTCCAGTTACTGTCAGCTAGGCGGTTGCTGATGTTATGCTGACTTAAAGTGATATAACCATGACTTAGCGCCCACAACTGCATAGCCATGTTCTGTTTGTCATCAGTAGAAAGGTCTTTTTTAATTAGCGTCGTGGTGAGTGTAGTGAAGGTGTTGAAAGCTTTTTCACTTACTTTAGCGGAGTCATCACACGGCGTATAACCCTTTAAATTTGAAGAGAAAATAAGCTGGTAGTGAGCCGCATGGGCTTCTGAAAACGTTAAAATACGCTCGCAGCCGTTAATGACTTTCTCTGCTGGAGTATTGCCATCTGATGCCAATATTTCACGCTCTATCAATTCAAACCCTTCAATATAAAGCGCATCTAAAATACCCTGCTTACCTTTAAAGTGACTATAGATACCAATTGTGGACATACCGGCGCCTTTAGCGATGGCGCGAACACTCAGTGCGTTAGTGCCGCCTTTTAGAAATAGCGCAGAAGCGGCATCTAAGATTTTTTCTCGCGTACCTTTTTTCATTTAGTCATCATTTGTATGTTGCGCAATACAACAACGGTATGAAAAGTGATTTATAACGTTGTTATACTTCTTGTTTTACGTTTAACCTGCTGGTTAACAGGTCTTTTATAACAACACTATAGACGACAAATGATGTATTTACCTTTTCTCTAAGTAAGTATTGTTAGCACACAGAATCACGTTGTCACGATGCCGCAACAACACGTTGACTCACACATACTGATTAAAATAATTGGTGACCTTAGGCCATAAATGCTGACATTTACGGGAGAAAAACTTCATGTGACCTATTTCTTTTACGTTGTAGGCCTGTGGATCTAGCTCCTCAACTTCTGCTTCCATATTGGGGAAAACGCTAATCATATCGTGAACGTTATGAATATTAGCAATATCGTCGTCATTGGCGAGCAGCCATTTAGAAGGTATCTGAATGGTGTCGTAGTGATGCTCGTTAACATCACTGCCAAAGCCTGTTTTTACGTAGCCTTTACCGTTACACCATTTTTGCCACTGACGGGCCACTTTTTTAGGTAGTGGCTCTCCCATGCCGACCCACTGAGATTTAGTATGGCCGAACAGTAAATTACTCACGGGAATGTAGAAATTCATGAAGAAATGGGCTTTTAGCAAATAGCTTTTACGCATGTTTCTCAGACTGCCCGAAGAGCTACCAAAATTACAAAAGGCAGTAAGGTCGTGCACATTATGCATCAAACCCAGCAGCTGACCACCTGCACTATGACCAACAAGAAAGTAGGGGACGTTAGGGAAATGAATTTTCAATGTCTCTAGCACCGCTGGCATATCTTGCTCGCCCCATGTTACCAACGACGCATCGCTTTCTTTAACGCTGCTTTTTACCGAACCGCCAATACCTCTGTTATCGAAGGTGATAACACCAAAGCCTTGTTCACATAAATAGGCGGCAAAAGCGCTGTAGAATTGCCGTTTTATACCCGTTGCAGGGCCAATCATAACTGCAGCTTTAGCGGGGGAATGTGGAGTGAAAAGTGAAGCTGCTAGATGAGTACCATCTTCACAGGTTACTTGAATGTCCTTTGTCATCGTCTTGCTCACAAGGCATACCTTAGTTTTCGTTACGCTTCTGGTCATACCAGTAAAGCGCCGATTGTTAAGATTTGCAATAGTACGACTATTTCAATTTCTGATAATTACACATGTTGAACGCAAGTCGCGATTTTCATGTTTTTATGCGCGTGCTTTTGCCGTCTTAACCCAATGCTCAATAGGAGCCGGTTTTCCAAATAAATATCCTTGGAAAATATTGAAACCCATGTCTTTAAGTACACGCAGCTGTGCCTGTGTTTCTACCCCTTCGGCAATGGTCTGCATGTCTAAACTCTTAGCGAGGTCTAGAGTCATCTTAACAATCTTGCGATGTCGTTCAGACGTTTCCACCCTTTCTACAAACTCTCTATCTACCTTTATAACGCTAGCAGACATATCAATAAGCTGGGAAAGTGATGCGTGACCAGTGCCGAAGTCGTCAATAATAATGGTTGCTCCTACATTGGCTAACGACGTTAGGCGTCGCTTAGTCTCGTAATGGCTGGCTAATACAGACGTCTCTGTTAGCTCTAATTTAAGGCGTGCTCCAAGCTTAGGGCTCTCTGAGAAGCGACGTAATAGCTTTTCATAAAAGAGGTCGCTAAGTAATTCTGGCCCCGATAAGTTAATCGCTAGGGGGACCTTGGGTAGGTTGCTAGGCCACTTGTCTAAAAGTGCCAAGGTGCCATCGATAATTTTTTGTGTGAACAGTACTTCCCATTTGTTTTCTTCCACCAAAGGCAGAAACTGAAATGGTTGAAGAACGGTACCAGACTTTGGCTCTTTCAATCTTGCCAGCACTTCGTAGCCCACCGTAACGCCATGGAGCGACACCTGAGGCTGCAAATACAAAGCAAGACACCCATTATCAAGAAGGGCCTTTACCTTATCTTTTTGTTGCGTATTTTCTCGAATAGTTTTCACCGTATTGATACTAAATGAGATGTACGGCGCGAATTCATCGCTTTGGCTTAGCGCTATTGCGCAGCACTCGGCGGCCGCATCTAAACTAATTTCACGACTGGCATGATAATGCCCCGCTCGCCATTTCAGCATATGTTCTACAGTGCCTCGCGCTGAGTTGATAACCATGCTGGTGGGCAATCGACGCTCAAGATAATGTTCTATACTTTGTGTTGAAAGATGTTTGCCTTTTACGGTAAATAAGAATTTAGCGCCAGGGAATTGATATACCGAGACATCATTTGTAAATTCGCTTTGTAAAAGTGACGCTACGCTTAAAAGCAGCTGATCACCTTGACTGTAACCGTATTGCAGGTTTACTTCTCTGAGGTTAGCCAGTTTCAGCAGGACAATATGTCGATTTAAAATACTCTCGCTCGACTCCGCTATTTTCCAAAAGTGATGGTTTTTCAGTCCCGTTAGTTCATTAAAATAGTGCTTCTCATACTGCTGCTTCTTGAATGCATCAAACTCCATCAAGCTTTTTTTATTGGCGGATATGTCATGGCAGTGGATAAGTTGTTTTTTGTGATGCTCAAGGCTAGCAGGTTGAAGCTTAAATTCTCGTTCGGGTGCGTTAAAAATGGAAGCGTGTTGGTTTACGCCCTTTGTAATGGGGTGAGATAAAGAGAAGAGATCTTGAATATATTCACTCTCTGGCCGGTACTTTTTGACTAGCGCTCTTGCAGCCTTGTTAGCCTGAATTATGCGCCCTTGTTCGTCACAAAAGAAAGACGGTGTACCACCATTGTTAAAAATTTCCTGATAACGGCTAACAAGTTTATTAAGCTTTTTGCTTTGTAATAAATTGTGCTCAGACTGTTTTTCTAATGACGACATGACCCGCAGTACAGCCATTGGAATGCAGAAATTGAAAAACAGGAAAATTAACGATGCTAAATACGTGTGGGTATCCGGCAATGTAATATCAATGCCGAACAAAGGAGATACTTGCGTATTGTTCAGCAGTAAATAATACGGAATGAGATTGAATAGCATGGTCGCAATGGATGCTTTCACCCCATACAAAACTCGAACAATAATAGGCAGCGTAAACAGCAAAAGTAAGCCATAACGCGCCGATTCTAAGTCTATTGTGAAGAAGAGTATGCACAGGGAAGCTCCAACTACCGCTAAAACTAAGCACGCAGAAGCGATCTTTATATGCTTCAAGCCTATCGAAAGTGTGGCGAAGAGAAAGGCAGTGAAGCCCAGCGTTAAGTACATAACATAATAAAGTTCCTGTACATACGCAGTATATGAAGAGTGCGCCACGATGGCCGAGGTAAGGACAACGCCAATGAGCAGAATAGTGCGCAGCACACTGAGGCGCCACACGTCAGCATCGGTGGTTCTTAGGTTATCTTCATCAAGTAAAAGATAGTGTTTTAAAATTCTTATTGTTCGAGAAATCACTAGTAAACCGCTGACGTTTAAATAAGTTCAATACTAGAGTGTTGCAAATAATTCACCGGAGTGAATGGTTTAATATAACCCTTTGCTAATGTGAGTGGTAGCAATAAACATAGTCATAACGCTAATATATTCAATATGATATAAAAAGGAGAGGGAAGTTTCCTTACTAATTAACAATAAGGAAACGTCTAAATTGATTGAGCTTAGTGCGTAGGGCCTTATACCGATAAAGTGAATACTTTAGAGTTACGCTGGAAGTTATACAGCTCTTTCTTCACGGCAGGTAGCGCACTTATGTCAGCAGGTTCAAACCCTTGCTCTAAAAACCAGTGTGCGGTAACTGTGGTCAGTACAAAAATGCTGTTAATACCGGCTTCTTTAGCACGGGCGCGCACTTCATCTAAAATCCGTTCGCCACGGTTTTTGCCTCGATAGTCTTGATGGGTTGCCACGCAGGCTAACTCGGCACAGCCGTCTTCAGGGTATAAATACAAGGCTGCACAGGCGATGATCATGCCGTCGCGCACTATCACTATAAACTGGTTAATTTCGTTCTCTAGACGCTCACGAGAACGCTTTACCAATACGCCGCTTTCTTCTAGTGGTTTTATCAGCTTTAAGATACCGCCCACATCTTCGATGGTCGCTGCACGCAGTTGTTCATAATGATGTTCCATTACTAGCGAGCCCGTACCGTCGCGAGTGAACAGCTCTTGAAGCAAGGCACCGTCCTTTTCAAAGCTGATGCAGTGGGCACGGGGAACACCTGCAGCAACGCTGGTGGTAAGGGCACTTAACACCGTATCTTCGGTGGTAATGTCGCCTGCCATGATAAGCTGTTCTAATTGAGGGCGTTCAATGGTGCGAAGTAAACGACCTTCGCGGTTGTATACACCATCAAAATTCGAAAATACGATAAGTTTGTCAGCTTTAAGGGCTATAGCCGCCTGCGTAGCTACATCTTCGTGAGATAAATTAAACACTTCTCCTGTTGATGAATAGCCCATAGGCGATAGCAGCACAATTGAGCCATCGTTTAAGTGGTCGTTAATGCCGGTCGTATCAATACGACGCACTAAACCAGTGTTTTCAAAATCAACGCCGCCTCGCACGCCCATTGGCTTGGCAACGACCAAGTTGCCCGAGCACACGCGTATTTGCGATCCGTGCATAGGTGAGTTTGGTAGCCCCATAGTCAATAAGGCTTCTACCTGAGAGCGTACCGAGCCGGCGGCATCTTTAACGCACTCAAGGGTTTGTTTGTCGGTAATGCGTACACCGCTTTCAAAGCGACCTTCGATGTTGCGAAGGGCAACGCGCTGATCAATCTGTGGGCGGGCACCGTGCACTACGACCACGCGCACGCCTAAGCTGTTAAGTAGGGCAATGTCGTGAATAATATTAGGGAAATTAGGATGTTCGATGGCTTCGCCACCGAACATCAAAACGAAGGTCTTTCCCTGGTGAGCATTAATATAGGGCAGTGAACTGCGAAACAGTTTTATGCCGTCATGATGCGCTAATACCATCTAAGCAGTTCCTTGTCGCTACCCTTGCTTATCCAAGTCTTCCAGCTCTTGATACAGTGCTTTCGTCACGGTTTCTTTGCTGGTGCCGCCCAAGATATTGCGTTGATTCACGCCGTACTCTAGCTGTAGTACCGGGTATACGTCGTCTTCAATTTTATCGCAAATAGCCTGCATGTCGCTGAGTGGTAAATCTTCAATGGCACAGCCTTTGTCGATGGCCTGAAGCACAACGCGTCCTGCAATATCATGGCCTGTTCTAAACGGTACACCTTTACCTACCAGATAATCGGCAAGCTCAGTGGCGTTAGAGAACCCTTGGGTTGCCGCAACGCGGCAGCGCTCTTCGTTTAACTGCAGTGAATCAAGCACTTCGCTGGCAATACATAAACAAATATGCCACTGGTTCACGGTGTCGATAGCGCCTTCTTTGTCTTCTTGCATGTCTTTGTTGTACGCAAGAGGAAGGCCTTTCATGGTAACCAATAGTGCCTGCAAAGAGCCAAACACACGGCCGCATTTACCGCGCATTAGTTCAAGCGCATCTGGGTTTTTCTTCTGCGGCATAAGCGATGAGCCAGAGGTTACGCTATCGCCAAGCTGTAAGAATCCTGCTTCGCCAGAGTTATAGAAAATCATGTCTTCGGCAAGACGTGACAGGTGCATCATGCTAGTGCTGGCTACAAATAAAAGCTCTAGCACAAAGTCTCTGTCCGACACAGCGTCTAGGCTGTTAAGGCATGGAGAGTCAAAGCCCAGTTCTTCAGCAATGGCATGACGGTCTACAGGGAAAGTAGTACCTGCCAATGCGCCAGACCCTAAGGGGCACTGATTCATGCGGACTTTCAAGTCGTCTAAACGACTTAAGTCACGCTTTAGCATTTCAACGTAAGCTAAGCACCAGTGTGCAAAGTGAATAGGCTGTGCACGCTGTAAGTGGGTGTAACCTGGGATGATCGCTTCTTGATGACGGCTGGCGGCATTAAGAAGCGACTTTATTACACCTAAAACATCAGCGCGAAGTGAGGCAATATGTTCACGTACCCACAGACGAAAGTCGGTGGCAACCTGATCGTTTCGGCTACGCCCGGTATGAAGCTTACGGCCAATGTCACCAAGCTTCTCTATAAGCGCAGCTTCAACAAAGCTGTGAATGTCTTCTTCGCTAGATGCGTTAAAGTCTAGTTCACCTGCATCAGCTTTCGCTTTTAACTCGCTCAGTGCGGACTCAAGCTGGGCTTGTTCGTCAACGGTCAATACACCCGCTTTTTGCAGCGCACGCGACCAACTGATAGAGCCTTGAATATCTTGGCTTGCCATAACTTGGTCAAACGGCAGCGAGTCGTTAACCTGTTTAAACATACTACTTGCACCGGATTCAAACCGGCCACCCCACAACGCCATGTGATGCTCCTTAAATGCTGTTCTGACTTAAGCTTTACTTTTGTAGGTAAAGCTTACTGTTCACCTTGTTTTTTCAGTGCTTCGATACGACTTGAAAGGCTGAACAGGCGGATAAAGCCTTCAGCGTGCTTCTGGTCGTAAACATCGTCAGCACCAAAGGTGGCAAAGTCTTCAGAGTAAAGGCTGTTCGGCGATTGACGCTGGGTAACTGTAGCTTGGCCTTTGTATAGCTTAACCACGATATCGCCTGTTACTTTCTTCGCAAAAGAAGCTGCACCAGCTAATAGCGCATCGTTAAGGGCGGTGAACCAACGGCCGTCGTACATCACGTGTGAGAACTCAAGGCCAATTTGCTCACGGTATTTAAGCGCAGCTTTATCTAGCACCATAGTTTCTAGGGCTTTATACGCTTTAAGCAGTACGGTGCCTCCTGGCGTTTCATAACAGCCACGAGACTTCATACCTACAAGGCGGTTTTCTACAATGTCGATACGTCCAACACCATGTGCCGCAGCAACAGTATTAAGTTTCACTAGCGCTTGATATGGCGAGAGTGCCTCACCATCAACGTGGGTCAGTTTACCTTCGTTGAACGACAGGGTTACGCGCTCAGGTGTGTCTGGTGCATCTTCAGGGTCAACGGTCATGGTCCACACTTGCTTGGTAGGCTCTTGCCATGGATCTTCAAGCTCGCCACCTTCGTGTGAAATGTGCCATGCGTTTGCATCGCGGCTGTAAATTTTTGTTGCTGACGCCGTGGTTGGAATATTGCGCTCTGCTAGATAAGCCAATAAGTCTTCACGGCTTACCATGTCCCACTCACGCCATGGCGCGATTACCGTAAGGTCTGGGGCTAGAGCAGCAAAGGTACTTTCAAAGCGTACCTGGTCGTTACCTTTACCCGTACAGCCGTGGCATAGTGCGTCGGCACCTACTTTGCGCGCAATCTCAACTTGCGCTTTGGCGATAACCGGACGTGCCATTGACGTACCCAGTAGATATTCACCTTCGTAAACCGCACCGGTAGTAATAGTTGGGAAGATATATTCGCTTACGAACTCTTCTTTCAAATCAACAATGTGGCATTCGCTTGCGCCAGATGCGATAGCTTTTTCATGAAGCCCTTCTAGTTCTTCATCACCTTGACCCACATCTGCTGCAAATGCGACAACTTCACAGCCATAGTTTTCTTTAAGCCATGGAATGATGGCTGATGTATCAAGCCCGCCTGAATAGGCCAGCACGATTTTTTTAACGTTTTGCATCTAAATAATCCTTCTAAGCGTCTTTTTAGGCGTCTTTTTAAGCGTTAAGTAATTGAGTAAGAATGGCGTTTTGGCCATGCATTCTATTTTCGGCTTGCTGCATTAATAGCGATTTATCGCTATCAATCAACGAGCCCGTAATTTCTAAATCGCGATGGGCAGGTTGGCAGTGCATAACGTAGCTAGCACCGGTTGCTTCCATCAACGCTTCGTTCACCTGATAAGGCATGAACTTTTCTTTGATCACTTCAAGTGGCGTCTCGTCACCCATTGAAAGCCATGTATCTGCATAGATAACGTCTGCGCCGTTAGCAGCACTAAGCTCAGTGCT
This sequence comes from Alteromonas sp. Cnat2-8, assembly GCF_022348355.1. Lineage (NCBI taxonomy): Bacteria > Pseudomonadati > Pseudomonadota > Gammaproteobacteria > Alteromonadales > Alteromonadaceae > Alteromonas > Alteromonas sp. Cnat2-8. The sequence goes on along the minus strand of NZ_JAKREX010000001.1, from coordinate 887,332 downwards.
TTCAACAATCGATACACCCGTTTTCTCGGCAATCGCTTTGGCTTGCGCCACAATTTCAGGTGCCGCTTCGTGCCCCTCTGGCGTGACTACAACTTGGTTGCAACCTAGAAGCGCCCCAACAATTAACAGAGAATGGGTTACATTGTTGCCGTCGCCTACATAGGCCATGGTAAGACCTTCGGTTTTGCCGAAGCGTTCAAACATTGTGAGGTAGTCGGCAAGGCCTTGGCATGGGTGGTACTTATCGCACAGCGCATTGATAACCGGCACGTTTGCCGCCTTAGAAAAGGTTTCTAGCGTCTCGTGAGAAAATACGCGAGCAACAATGGCGTCAGCCCAACACGCAAGGTTAGCGGCGGTGTCTACTGCGTCTTCACGGCCTGCTAATTTGCCCGACTGCACATCTAAATACACCATGTGGCCGCCAAGCTTGTTGATACCAATATCGAAGCTAACGCGGGTTCGCAAAGACGGCTTTTCAAACAGGGCAACAATTGACTTCCCCGCTAGCACGTTGCTGTAACTTGCTGGGGCTTGTTTAATTTCTACAGCCAATTGCAGCAAGTTTTTCATTGCGTCGGGTGTCCAGCCTGCAAAGGTTAGTAGGTCCTGTTTCATTGTACTTCTCCGGCATTGCCTTTTGTAAAGTCGGTGTGGGGTAAATCAGCGTTTTTTGACGGTGTATTTGTCAGGGCTGAGGGCAGTATTTGCGTGCCCGTTTTCTTATTTAAAATGTCGTTGATGTCGGCGGCCCAACTCGCGATGTAAACTGCGCGGCCTAAATTCTCTGCAGACGCGAGTGCCGCATCCACTTTTACTTTCATCCCGTCGGTGATAACGCCTTCATCTGCGTACTTCAATATGCTTGCAGCGTTAAGTTCGCTAATTAGCAATTTGTCACCATCAAGCACACCGTCTACATTGGAAAGGAGTAAAAGTTCAGCGTTAAGAAGCTCGGCAATAACCGTTGCGGCTTGGTCGGCGTTTACATTTAGTAATCTGCCTTGTGGGCTTGAACCAATAGAACTGATAACCGGTAGTGTTGACTGGGCTAATACGCTTTTTAGAAATGATGCGTCTGCTGTCGACGGCACGCCCACGGCACCATACTGGTCAGCTAGAGGCTCACACACCACCATATTACCGTCTAACAACGATAAACCAACAGGGGTTAAGCCTGAAGCCAAAGCCGCTGCGCATAGTTGCTTATTGGCAGAGCCTGCAAGCGCTCCGCAGATATAAGGCATATGTTCATCGGGCGTAACCCGAAGGCCATCTATTTTTGTGCTTTGAAGACCAAGACTCGCCATTAGCGTTTCCACTAATGGTCCGCCTCCGTGAACCACTACAACGGGGCGTGTGGCCTGCACGTCTTTTACGCTTAGAAATAAACGTGTCATTGCGGCGGTGTCGTCGAGTAATGCACCGCCAACTTTAATTACAATTGGTGAAACACTCATAGTACTAACCCTGTCTCTACTGGTTGTTTCGTCATTATGTTAAGGCACTGTATTGCCTGAGAGGCAGCACCTTTCATTACGTTGTCGATTGCAGCGGTAATCACTGCGTATCCAGATGCTTCATCTAACTTCCAATGCAGATCAATAAATGGGGTATGAGCAACGTCATCAATTTTTGGAAAACTCTTGCGCAAACGCACAATGGGTTTATCAGCATAGGCGTCAGTGTACGCTTGTTCAAGTTGTGCGCTGGTGGTACCAGCTTTAACCTTAACGGTTACGGTCGCCAAAATTCCTCTTTTAAAATTACCTAAGTGCGGCGTAAAGATAACGGGGGTACCCAAGTAAGCTTCAATTTCAGGGGTATGGCGGTGACCTAGCACGCCATATGCCTGCAGGCTAACTTCAAAAAAGCTTGTGGTTAGGCTGGCTTTCCTGCCTGCACCCGATACGCCGGAAACAGCGTTAATTACAGGGCGTACGCTTTCATCTAGTAAATTGTTGTGAGCAAGAGGTTTAAGTGCACTAAGGCTCGCAGTGGGATAGCAACCCGGCACAGCGATAACGTCGGCAGAGGCAATTTGCGCTTCGTGCCACTCGGCAAGGCCGTAAACAGCTTGAGCCAAGCTTTGCTCTTGCGTATGTGGAAAGCCGTAGAACTGTTCGAAGACATTCGTGTCTTTTAGCCTGAATGCACCCGACAAATCGAGCACTTTGGCGCTGCCCGAAGATAGGACAGGCATCCAGTCGTGGCTCGCCTCGTGAGGAGTGGCAAGAAAGATAAAATCGACACCGTCAGCCATTTCTTTTAATGCCGCATCCGAAATAGGCGTCAGTGTGGCATTAACGTGAGCCAAGTTGCCGTGAAGCTCTGCAATATTTTTACTCGCATCGCTACTATTCTCAGATACGTAAGTCCCCGCTAATGCAAGTTTAGGGTGCTGAATAACTAACTGAACAAGTTGTGCCCCTGTGTAACCACTGGCACCAATAATCGAAACGCTGTACATAATTAAAAATTCAATAAAAGGAGAAAAAAAACACTTTTTACCTTTGTAAACTGGTTGGGCGTAAATCCTTGCCTAACCGCTACCACATTACAAAGGTAAAAAGTGTGCTACCGCAAAAGCATAGAAAGGCGCACGCATCGTCGTACGCTATGCATCGTGTAGCCAGCCAGGGGAGAGGTAAACTCTTTATCGTTGCCAGTGGTTGAACCAACAACGCGAGTTGGTTGTGTCATCATCAATTCCTATCAAGTCGCAACTCAAAATTATGAGTTGGATGCTTTAACCGTCGACTAGTGTATCTAATCTGAATGTTTATGCAATAAAAATGTATAAATATTTTATTAGGTGGTTGCGGCGACTACGCCACAAAAAATATAACTAATAATATATTTATAGTTGTGACAGTAAGTTGACAAGTTACGCAATAGAACTGAATATTTATACTCACTGTATGGCATGGTTGAGTGGAAATGTTTACCAGTAATGCACGTCGTTCATCATTAATGCGTGATATGACTAGTTACAGTGTCTAACCATGCAAAGCTGGTAAATTGTTACCGTATGTCGACAGTGGCCGTGAGTATTGATTGTTAGGATTAACTCGGAAAATAAAATGGGCAAACTTACCTTGGCGCTTGTTGCGCACGATCATAAAAAGCCTGAGCTACTTGCTTGGGTTAAGCAGCACATTGATGTGCTCAAACAGTGTAATTTAGTGGGAACAGGCACAACAGGCGGTTTAATTGCCAATGAAACGGGGCTAGAAGTTACGCGCTACAAAAGTGGCCCGCTTGGGGGCGACCAGCAGATAGGAGCACTCATCGCTGAGAATAAGCTAGATGCACTTTTCTTTTTCTGGGATCCGCTAAATCCGGCGCCTCACGACCCTGATGTTAAAGCGCTGCTACGACTGTGTTCGGTATGGAATGTGCCAGTCGCCTGCACACCCGCCACAGCTGACCTAGTAATAACGTCGCCGCTTTTTCTGTCACCCGACTACAAGCCAGTTAAACCGAATTTTTAAGATTGGTTAAATCAACGGCCTTGTAGTTTGGTGGGCAGAAGCTGGTCTTTTGATTAATTGAAACCTCGTTGAACGAACTGGTAGGCAGCATCTGCTGCCTTGTTGGTTATTCCGGCGGTTATATCATCAGTCTGAATAGATGCGGTGGCATCACTCGCCTGCGTTTGTGGCGCACCTGAAATGTTAGCACTTACCTTACTGTCGATGCTTGGATTGCTAAAAACTGACGCGAGTAAAGACTGCCCCATCGACCACATATTGTTTGAAATACTTTGACCTGTCACATTCTCTACGGTCAAATCGATAGCGTTATACATTAAGCCGCCAATTCCGCCATATAAAAAACTTCCCGCCAAGCTTGCTGCCGCGGCCGTGTGATTTGACGTGGTTGCTTCATAAATATCCGAAACTATGGGTAGGTGATTTGCAATGTTTAACGCATCAAATCCGTCTTTAAGATCAAGCCCATCGTCTCCGAAAGCGCCGGAATACAAATTATCGAAAAGTGTTGGAGTAGTATCACTTTGATTATTGGCAGCCGTGTTGCTATCACCACTTCCCAGAACGCTAGTAGTAGCATTTACGGACGTATCATTGTTGGTAACTAGTGATTGAAATACATTGTTTTGCAATGCATTTAACAGCGTGCCTTGCATGGTGGCAATTGCATCATCTGATAAAACCCCATTGACGCTACTCGTACCAGAAAGCAAAGATAATGCGCCTTGAACATCGCTGGCTGTGCCGGTAAGTATATTAGATTGTGTTGAGAGATTAGCTTCGCCTGATATTTTGCTGTCGATTGCATCAGCTTCATTCGGTTGATTCTCTATTGCGAGTAACGATGCGAACAAAGACGGCAAAGACTGGCCGCTGGTTGCCGCTTCATTGGCTACTTCTGTTGAATTTTCCGATTTATTTTCAATGTCAGCAGTATGTAAACCAAATTTTGAAAGTAGTGCGCTGACGCCATTTTCAGCAGTGTTAGTTGTTGTGTTTTCTAAGGCCATAACATCCCCTTACCCGCAGGCATATATTTGATTTGTAAAGGTTTTGCAAATAAGTCAAGTGAACGAGATTTCTTTTAATTTGTTCGTTTACACTTGCTCCTGTTAGGTCATGGATGGCACTTAATTTACACACTGCATAAAAACTAATACTGAGCAATGTCATGAAAGTTCGATGCCATATACACACACTAATCGCAATCTTTACACTTGGTGGTTGTGCCCAAACACTCACTGACGAAGAACAGGTTGTTCAAAGTAGCCCTACCAACCCAAATGTGTCGCAACGCGCTGTGAAGCCTGTTGAGGAAGAGCCGTCGCCCGGTGATCCACGCTACTCACCCCCTAGGATGGAGCCAACGTCTACCTTGCGTGTACCCACAGGGTCACTATTTAATCCTGAGCACTCTGTAGGGCTTTATGAACGCCACGCAAGCTTCAAAGTGGGTGATATGATTCTAGTTAAGCTTGAAGAACAGACGCAGTCGGAGAAGTCGCTCGATTTTAATACAGATAAAAACACATCCTTTGATTTGTCTCCCGTCACACTAAAAGTGGGGGGAATTCGAATTGACGAAGATGACGTTGAGGTGGAGCACGAACAGGACAGTGAGTTCGCCAGCTCTGCTAAAACTAAGCAGTCAAATTCGATGAGTGGCAGCATTACCGTGTATGTTACGGGAATAACGCCGGCAGGGAATTTACTGGTAACGGGTGAAAAGTGGATAACGATGAACAGAGGAAAAGAATACATTCGCTTTTCAGGAGAGGTCAGAAAAAAAGATGTGGATGAAAGTAATACCGTATTGTCTTCAAAAGTCGGCAACGCGTTAATTGAGTATAGCGGTACGGGTGAGCTGCAAGATAATCAGCAGCGAACGGTGATTGGCAAGCTGTTTTCAATATTTGGATAAGCGCGATGAAAGGCACTATTTTGCCAAGCTTACGCATCAGTCTTACTGCTTTGCTGGTACTACTTCCTTCTTTGGTTACTCAGCACGCATGGGCTCAATGGGTACAGGGTGAAGCTACAATGGCACTCGCTGGCGCAGAACTTAGCGACGTGAGAACCAGCGCCATACAAAATGCCATTGCTGACGCGGCTTTTCGCAGTGGCAGTACCATTTCCGCGCAGGATATCACGGTAGACGGGCTACTCCTTTCCAGCAAAGCCGAAATTCGTTCTCAGGGCAGAGTTCAAAGAGTAGAGATCATAAGCGAAACACTCAAAGACGACGCGCTTACTGTGGTGGTGAATGTAAACATTACGCCTCTGTTCAATTGCACTAACAACGGACTTGCCCATCGCATTTTAGTGACCGAATTTCCTTTAACATCGCCTCAACAGGCCGCGACTGGCATGCTCTATTCATTTGGCAGCCACGTGTCTCAACGATTTGCTCAGCAACTCAACGGTCTTTATCAAAGTGGAGATGTAAGCCAGATTCCTGTTTCTCTTATTAACGCTAACACCTGGTTAACCTCCAGTCTGTCAGACATTGATTTAACGGCTATGTCGACTTTTCTGCGAAGTGAATATGGGCAGCAGTTCGTGGTATTCGGGTTTGTAAAGGACATTTCTCTTTTCGAACAGGTGTCGCAGGCTACCTCGGTATTTGAAACTGATGGTGTCGCGCTTCGCCGGAATTTTACCGTTCAGGTTTACGTGCTCGACACTTTCAAAGCCAAGGTGATTTTTAATGATAGCTATCACAGCGAGGCCGATTGGCCCTTTTCTCAACATTATTCGGTGGATATGAGCAACAGCTTGTTGTGGCGCAGTGATTTTGGGCGCATGGTCCTCAATACGGTACACGCTGCTATTACTGACATTCACGCGGCACTTCAGTGCGAAACGACTTATGCGCAGGTCATTGATATCTCGCCTGACTACATTGCTATAGATCTGGGTAAAAATAGTGGGTTAGCCGTGGGCGATGAGTTTTCATTGGTTAAGCAACGGGCGCTGCCTGCGTTGGGCTTATCAAGAAAGCCGGGACTGTTTTCAACGAAGACTTTGACTTTGCAGGTGTACGAAGTTTCTGATGACGTCAGCTTGCTTAAAGCGGAGTCAGGTAGTGATAGCGTACATATTGGTGACTTTGTCACGCCGTTAACTCTCTCGGCGAAACGTAGTTTAAAAGAAAGTCAGCAGGTTGGAAGCCAGCCATAAAAAAGGCTGGCCAAGGCCAGCACTTTTTACGGTGGGTTAGGGTGTTACTGAATACTAAGAACGCAGTAAGTCACGTAGCTTTCGACCTTCTTCGCGCTGCGCTTTTAACTCAGCTTGCTGTTCAGGCGTTAGTACTGCAAACATGGCCTGGCGCTGTTTGGCCTTTTCAACACCAGCACTGACAAGGTCGTCTTTGTACTGGGCAACAAGAGCGTTCCAAGAGTCTTGTGAGAAAGACGAGCTTCTAATCAGATCGCGCTGGGCTTCCTTGAAGCTTCGCAACGTTTCTCTATTGGCTTTGGATGTATCCTTGAATGATTCACGAAGTTCAGCAAGATTTGCCAGCTGATCATCGGTCAGGTCAATGCCTTTAAACGGCGTGCCATCCCGCTGGTGATCTCTGTCGCCTCTTTCACCTTTACCGTGAGCACGGAATTTTTTGCCTTTGCCTTCATCATCCATACGTTTTGCAAATTGTGACTTTTGCTCGTCAGACGCGTTGCGTCGCTTATCGCCTCTCGCCGCTCTTTTTTGATCTCTACTTTCTTCGCGTGCCAAGACTTTCGCATGCTGCTCTTCACTTAGCACGTTAAAAATATTGTGGCGTAGTTGCGCAAGCGCAAAGTGTTTCGACTCACGCTCTTCAAGTTGAGTTTGTATAAAGGTGCTGATTTGTGCCTCAGAAGCAGTTTCAAAATCGAAACTTGGCTTCTCACTATCGTGATTTTCAGGTCGAGGGTTAGCGTCTTTAAATGCGCTTATGAGTGTTTTTATCTCTTCGCGTTGTGCGTCGCTTAAGCTTAAACCGCGAAGGTGTTTAACAATTTCTTTAACCGGTTCGTGGTGACGCATACCAGGGCCTGCTGGCTGAGCCAACGCAAGTCCACCTAAGCTAATCGCCGCTACAGTTGCACTAGCAATTAATAACTTTTTCATTGTCGTCTCCTTTTTGTTCGGACACGTTAATCCTAGCGTGATAAATACAAAAAGCAGTCAACACACTGTAAAGCTTCTGTAAAGGTGATGCCGTTTTGTAATTGTAAAGGTCTGAAAAGATATAGTATGCGTTTGTCAGTGTTTTTCGTTTAATTTAGACAAGACTCACCACAAGCGCAGGTTGAAGTTTATAAAAATTACAGGCACTTTCATGAATCAAAGGTCAGCAGTTCCAACCGTTAAAGAGTTTAATACCATGAGTTCAGATTTTCATTTGCAGTCTATCCTTGTTATTGATGATGACCTTGAGCTAACTGAAATGCTCTCCACGTACCTGTCGAGTATGGGTTATCAAGTGCAAGTGCGTAACGACGGCGAAGAAGGGTTATCTGAAGCTGTATCTGGACGACATTACGATCTTATTTTATTGGATGTGATGATGCCAAAGATGGATGGCTTCGATGTGTTGAAAAAACTTCGTGTCAGCCATAGCACGCCTGTACTTATGTTGACAGCAAGAGGCGATGATTACGACCGCATTTTAGGTCTGGAAATGGGCGCCGATGATTATTTACCGAAACCGTTTAACCATCGTGAGCTGGTGGCGCGAATAAAAGCGATTGTGCGTCGTCATAATCTTTCCTCAACGGGAGGAGCGGTGGAACAAGATTTATTTGTGAATGGCATCTTTTTAAGCCCAAGTAGCCAGCTCGCTAAAGTAGACGATGTCGAATTAACGCTAACCACAACTGAGTTTTTAATTTTGCGCTTACTAATGCTAAATGCCGCTCAGCGGGTAACGAAAGAAGAAATAAGCTTAAAGATACTCGGTAAGCCACTGCAAGCTTTTGACAGAAGCATTGATATGCATGTTAGCAATCTGCGAAAGAAAATCAGTGCAGTAGCCGTAGATGAAAAAATAAAAACCATCCGCGGAGTAGGGTACATGTTAATTGTTGGAAGCCATTAATGGTAAAACTGTTACGCAGCATCAGCCCAACGCGGGCCATCATGGGCCGTTTGTTTCTGTGGTTTTGGGCAACGTTCATTGTTACATCGCTTTTGGCCATTTGGGGAAGTCGCCTCTTTTTTGAAGACCTTCAAGTTGTGCAAATAAAGCCTCGCGAAGTAGAAGATTTAAATCAAGCCATTGAGCGGATGCAGCGTGGGCGCTTTCAGGACCTACCGTTACATGAGACGCTAGATCGCAATTCACGTGGCGTGAGAGGTCGACTGGTTGCGGTAGATATTCGCGACAACCGCCTTATTTCAGGTGGAGGCCCTCCGCTTCGTGACAACGATAAAGAAGATTTACTGCGTTTGGTAAATCAAACCTCCCCGATTGCAGTAAAGCGCGGCGCATTCAAAATTCTCGGCCCGGTTTTCTTCGAGCGAGACAATTCACGCTTTGCGCTTTTTGCGGTAAAGCTAGATATGCCCGAAAAGCAAACTCCTCCGGTTCTGCTGTTTTTGGCGATTGCACTTATTACTACCACGCTTTTGAGCTGGCTATTCGCCAAAACGCTGACCAACCCTATTTTGCATATTCAAGGTTCAGCAAAGCGCTTAGCAAGCGGCGACTGGCAAACTCGGGTGGGCAAGGCCGCCAAGCGTCAGGATGAGTTAGGGCAGTTGGCGCGTGACTTTAACAAAATGGCAGAGCAGCTCGAATCGATGTGGGGCGCACAAAAGCGATTATTAGCTGATGTCTCTCACGAACTTCGTTCTCCACTGGCGCGATTGCAAATGGCGTTAGGGCTTGCCCATCAGCAAAACGTAGACCCAGCCACCTTATCTCGCGTAGAACGAGAAGCTGACCGAATGGAAGCGCTAGTTAGTCAATTACTCACACTTAGTCGCGCGGAAGCTGGTGAGGCGAACATGCAAAAGCACGCTTTGTCTTTGGTACTTAACGATGTACTGACCGATGCTAACTTTGAAGCTGCAAATAAAAACAAGCAGTTAAGAATTGACGATATTCCTAAAAAGACGGTGGTCATCGATAGCATGATGTTTTGTCGCGCCGTCGAGAATGTTCTTCGCAATGCCATACGTCATAGCAAACTCGTCACGCATATTACGTTTAGCGAAGATGCGCAGCATTGGTGTATTCACATTACAGATGACGGCGACGGGTTAACCATTGAGGAATGTGAGCGTATATTTTCACCGTTTTACAGGGCAACTCTTGCCAGAGAGCGCGAGTCAGGAGGCGTAGGCTTGGGCTTATCCATTGCAAAAGCGGCAGTTGAGTTGCATCATGGACGCATAATCGCTGAACCTGCTGAGCGCGGTGGGCTACGAGTTACTATGTCATTTCCCAAGTTATGATTGGGAACGTAGATAGCACTCCGTAGCCTAACAAAGAGCGCAATTTGACTGTAATAGGGTATTTATGAACTGGACGTTCACGTCTGAAAATAACTTAGCCAGCACTTTTGCCACGTATATCAATCCCTTCTGGCAAAACAGTGTTACTCAGGGCCACTTCTCTGGGAAAGACAATATCAAGGTACGCTTTGCGCACTGTATCCCAGAATCGCCGCGAGCTACCATTGTAATATGCTCTGGTCGAATCGAATCTTATTTAAAGTACAAAGAGTTCATTTACGATCTCTATCAAAATGGTTTCGCCGTATTCATCTTAGATCACAGAGGCCAAGGTTTGTCAGACAGGATGACCCGTGACCCTCAGCATGGTTATGTTGCCGATTTTGACGACTACGTTGATGACTTCGTTATGTTCGTAGAAACTATTGTAAAGCCACTGCAGCAAGGCCCGTTACAGCTGGTATGCCATTCGATGGGGGGCGCCATTGGTGCACTCACGCTGCTGCGTCTTCCGAATTTGTTTTCAAAAGCCGTTTTAGCTTCACCCATGTTTGGCATTAAACCGGCTCTGCCCAATTGGTTGGCGAATGGCTTAATTCGCACAGGCCTTGCGGTAAATAGGATGAAAAAGAAAGATGCGGGGTACTTTTTTGGTCAAACCCCGTATATCGCGTTTCCTTTTTCACTTAATAAGCTCACCCACAGCAAAACCCGCTATGCCCTATTTCGTGAACTGTATGACGAAGAGCAGGATATTCAGCTTGGTGGCGTGACTACAGAGTGGTTGGCAGCGGCACATCAGGCTATGAACAAAATTGAAAGTAGCGCACGCGCTATTACAACGCCCTCGCTTGTATTAAGTGCAGACGATGACGCGATTATTGATAATAACCGTCAGCGCCGCGTGGCTCAGCTTATGCCAAATGCAAAACTTGAAATAGTGCCCCGCGCTTACCATGAGCTATTCACCGAGTCTGACGACATTCGCGAGCGCTCTGTGGCGCGTATTCTAGACTTTTTGACAGAAGACCCGTCTACATAAGTGCAGCCAAAGCTAACATTTAGTTAGGTAATCATACTTAAGAGCAGCGCTTTCTATTTCACAGGTAATAAAAGTGTGTGCAAGGGTGATGAAGAATGGCGTTTCGGTATAAAATAAACGAGTTGTTAACTGTGAAGGTAATTTAAAAAAGCATGCTCGATATCGTACTCTATCAGCCAGAGATCCCGCCAAATACGGGAAACATCATCCGCTTATGCGCAAACAGTGGCTTTACGTTGCACTTAATCGAGCCCTTGGGTTTTGAATGGGACGATAAACGCGTTCGACGCGCAGGTTTAGATTATCACGAGTTTGCTCACGTAAAGCGCCACGCCAATTTAGACGCTTACCTAAATGATGCTAAGCCAAAACGGGTATTCGCTTGCACAACGAAAGGCAAAGCATTTCACAGCGATGTGTCTTATCAAAAAGGCGATGCGTTAATTTTCGGACCGGAAACCCGAGGTTTACCAGACGACTATATTCAATCGCTTCCCCCAGAGCAGCGTGTTCGCATCCCTATGTTGCCAGACAGTCGTAGTATGAACTTGTCTAATGCAGTATCGGTATTTGTGTATGAAAGCTGGCGTCAGTTTGGTTACGAGGGTGCTCGTTAGTACTTTCTTTAACGCTTACTGTTTTGCTAAAAACTCTTTTAACCATTCAAATCAAAAGCTTATTCAGCCTTTAAAAATGTCTGTAAAGATAGCGTAAATGTAAAGATTGTCTCTCGTGGCGAATCTTTACATTCGCTATATTGCATTCAGTTTTTTTTATGGATCGAATGCTTTGAAACTCCCTCTACCCATTAAAGTACTGCTCATTGCAATTATTGTGTTTGTGCCCGCTTATGCTGTTTATGCATGGCTATACTCACCTCAGACAAATACCGAATATCTCTTTCAAGATGCAAAGATACGAGACATCGAATTAAATTTGGTGTCTACAGGTCAGCTTGAGCCCAAGCGCTACGTAGAGGTAGGCGCGCAGGTTTCAGGTCAGGTAGACAATATTCACGTAGAAGAGGGGGATATTGTTAAAGAAGGCGATTTGCTGGTAGAGATCGATGCCCGTGTATTTGAAACACAAGTACAGAACTCTCAAGCGGCGCTGGACAGCAAAAAAGCACAGCTGGCTCAGCTGCGGGCAGAGCGAGAACTCGCCGAAGTGAGAGCGCAACGCAATCAAAATTTGTTTAAGCAAAATGCAGTCAGCCAAGATGTAGTCGTAAGCAGCGATACAAACCTTAAAGTTATCGATACCAAGATCACGGCGAGCATCGCACAGATTAAAGCTGACGAAGCCTCGCTGGAAGGGGATATTACTAAGCTCGGGTTTGCAAAGATATTTGCGCCAATATCCGGGACTGTAGCCACCTTACCGGTGCGTGAGGGGCAAACCTTGAATGCTAATCAAAACGCCCCCGTGTTGCTTCAAATTTCCGATTTATCAGTAATGACCCTACGCGCAGAAGTGTCCGAAGCCGATGTGCAGAAAATAAAGCGCGGCATGCCAGTCTATTTCTCTACCTTGGGTGATAACAAAACCTTCTACCACTCTACCGTTCGTCAAGTGCTACCTACACCCACCGTACTCAACGACGTGGTGCTATACCAAGTGCTAATCGATGTTGAGAATCCTGATCGCACTTTAATGGACGCCATGACTACTCAAGTGTTCTTTGTGCAAGAGCAGGTGAAAGGCGCGCTTTCTGTGCCGTTAGCGGCAGTAAAAGGACGAGCTCGCAATCAATTCGTGATGCTTAAACAGGGCGATGAGGTGGTTCGCACGCCAGTAAAAGTAGGCATAAAAAATAGAACCCATATTCAAATTATAGAAGGCCTATCAGAAGGTGATGAAGTGGTTGTGGGTCTAGCAGACGGCACCGCAATGCCGGCCGCGGGCATGCGCAGAGTGCCGGGTGGGCAGCCGCCATCAGGCCCACCGCGCCGCCGTGACGGATTCTAATATGTCGTTAATACAGCTTAATGGCGTATCACGTCGCTACAAAACAGAAGGGTTTGAAGTCACCGCATTGGATAACGTTTCCTTATCAATCGATAAGGGAGAATTTGTCGCCATTATGGGGCAATCCGGGTCGGGTAAGTCGACCTTGATGAATATCCTAGGATGTTTAGACACCCCTTCAGAAGGGGTGTACCGTATCCACGGACAGTCAGTATCCTCGCTAAACCCCGATCAACTCTCTGCCCTTCGCTTGAAAACGTTCGGGTTTGTTTTCCAACGCTATCAGCTACTGTCGTCGCTAAATGCGACCGAAAACGTGGCACTGCCAGCAATATACAGCGGTACGTCTAGCGAAGATCGCACTCAAAAAGCGCAACAGCTGCTTGATAAACTTGGCCTTTCAAGCAGAAAAGAGCACAAACCCGGAGAGCTTTCAGGTGGCCAACAACAGCGTGTCTCGGTAGCGCGAGCCTTAATTAATGGTGCAGAAGTAATATTAGCCGACGAGCCCACCGGGGCGCTTGACTCGGCCAGCGGAGAGCAGTTACTGGCATTGCTTCGCGAGCTACACGCAGAAGGGGTGACTATTATTCTTATCACCCACGATAGTGCAGTTGCTGAACATGCCGACAGGCAAATACACTTGCTTGATGGGAAAATTGTAACAGATACCAAAACCGCTGCGCCTAGCACAAGTGAATCAGTTGAAAAGAATGCGGCTTCAGTGCAGCACGCACATTCTCAAGAGCCCAAATCAGTACCGGCAATTAAACCTTTTCCAAGTATCTCACTTTTTTCAGCCCTATCTATGGCGTTCACTGCCCTTAGAATGAATTGGTTTAGAACCTTGCTCACACTCTTGGGGATTATTATTGGTGTAGCGGCAGTGGTGACAATGATGGCCATCGGTGAGGGAGGTAAACAGCAGGTACTAGAGCGCATTGAAACCATTGGCACGAACCTGATATCGATTAGGCCGGGTGGACGAAACATGCGCTCATCCGGTGATATTGCATCGCTGACATTAGCTGATGCCACAGCATTGAAAAGTGTTCCGGGTGTGGCTTATGTCGCGCCGGAAAGAAGTGCAAGGGCAACCATCCGATACAGCGAAAATGATTTTTCAGGACGTATTACAGGCACGACGCCTGACTACTTTCATGCCAAAGACTGGGAAATGGCGCAGGGCGTGTTTTTCAGTGATGAAGACGTAACAAATTATGCGCCTGTGGTGGTAATTGGAGATACGGTAGCTGAGACCTTGTTTGAAGATAAATATCGGGCAGTAGGCGAGTACATTTTGATGCAAAATGCCTTCTATCAGGTCGTAGGCGTACTTCATTCTAAAGGCGCCAGTGCGGGTGGTAACGATATGGATGACGAAGTGCTCATTCCGGTTACAACTGGCCGTTTGAAGGTATTTGGTCGGGATTACTTAAGCAGCATTACCATAAAGGCAGAAAGTACCGAAGTAGCGACTCAAGTAAAAGACGATGTGCTGGCACTGTTGGTAGAACGTCACGGACAAGAAGACGTGATGGTGCGTACCACAGAGTCACTGGTAGAGGCGGTCACGGAAACGCAAGACACGTTAACTTGGCTCTTGGCGTCTGTTGCTGCCATATCTTTGTTTGTTGGCGGTATCGGTGTAATGAATATCATGCTGGTCAACGTATCTGAGCGTAAGAGGGAGATTGGACTACGCATCGCCACAGGCGCAAAACCTCGCGATATCTTGCGCCAGTTCAATATCGAGGCATGGGTAGTGTGTATCTTGGGTGGTATATTCGGCATTCTTCTGGGCTATTTTGTTGTCCTTATCGTTGCTTCATTCAGTGTGCCTGTCGCCTACACGCTAATGCCGCCCGTTTTGGCTTTTGTCACATCTCTCGCTGTAGGGCTCATTTTTGGTTACGCCCCTGCTCAAAAAGCATCAAAGCTTAATCCTATTGACGCGTTGGCAGAGGAGTAACGCCATGCATTCTTTTCGTTTTTCTGTGTCTCTTGCCGCTCGTTCATTACTGTGCGCGTTCTCTTGTATCGTGCTGACCGCAAGCTGCGCTTATTCACCTTCTACAACGTTGCCCGAAACTGACACGCAGGCGCTACAAAAAGCGAAGTCTGTGGACGCGACTAGTCAAATAACAACATCATGGTGGAAGGTGTTCGAGGTGGCTGAACTTGCGCCCGTTATGAAGACGCTTGAAAGCCAAAATTTAACCCTTAATCAAGCCGAGCAGAGGGTGAAACGAGCGCAATTTCTGTTAGCACAAGTTAACGCAGGTGACGTTCCGACTATAACGGCGAGGACATCTGGACGCAGTGGAAGAGACCTAGATAGTGGCCGTTCAAGCCACTCTACCTCAGGTGGACTGGGGTTGAGTTATGACGCGGACATATGGGGTACACGAGATGCTCAGCAGCGAAGTCGTCAGTTAGGTATCGATACTGCACAGTATCAGTTTACCGATGCGCTGTTAGACACCCAGGCGTTGTTTATAAATACCCTTCTTGAGCAGATTTCACTGCAGTCGCGGCTGTCTATTGCGATGCAAAACGTTGAGATTAGCGAAGCGCTGCTAAACCTAGTTCAAATTCGCTTTGAAGAGGGGGATACCTCAGGTATTGAGGTTTCCCAACAGCGCAATACCTTGATCAGTGCTCAGTCGGAGGTGCTGCGACTGAGCAATAGTTTAACGCTTAATGAGCGGGCATTAGCGGTATTGTTAGGTAATGAATCTATGCAATTTAATACGCCTGAACAAAAAGCGCTGCTTTCCCTTTCGCTAACCGATTTTTCACTGCCCGAAGTGGCACCTATATTAAGCGCTGAGGTATTGAAGCAGCGTCCAGATGTTCAGTTAGCTATAGCGCAATTTAAACAGGCTGATTTAGCGTTTTACGAAGCGTCAGTGGCAGGTCTTCCAGGAATGAGCTTAAGTGCAGATATTGGTGTGAGTGATCTTTTAGATTTAGCGCAAGGGTGGACCTTAGGCGCAGCATTAAACTCAGCAGCAACCCTGTTCGACGGGGGACGGTTAGAAGCTGCAGAGAAGGCGGCAAAAACGGATGTTGATTTGGCGATTTTACAGTATCAGCAGACGGTGCTTAGCGCGATAGAAGCGTTGTTAAATAGCCAAACTAACTTGGTATTCAATCAACAAAACTACCGCTACGCGTTAGCCTCGCTCGAGAACAATCAGCAGCTTTATCGTCTTGCGGATATTCGCTACAAAGCTGGTGACACTGACTTTCTGAATTTGCTTAATGCTCAACGTAGCTTTTTCTCGGCTAGGCAATCTGTAATCAGTAGCTATCAAGCCGTACTCTCTTCTGTCATTGCCACCTACAGAGAAAGCGCAGGCGCCGACATCACTTCGTCATAGCATTTAGATTTTCTCAAGCAGCAATACGAAAGCCCTGTGAACAGGGCTTTTTTGTGCATTTTGTAAGGATTGGTATAAAGCCTGTCTGAGTCAGGTTTCGTTCAGCTTCACTCATTAATATAGCCTGTGAACATGCACGAATGATTTTGGAGAAGCATTATGAAACGTATTACCCTGAGTATTATCACCGGCGTTTGCTTAATGATTGCAGGGCAAGCAAGCGCCCATTCAGGTCATCATTCTCACTCGAATAGAGGGGCGAATGAAAGGGTCACTATTATTACGCAACCTGCTCGTCCGATCATTGACGTAGCCATAAGCGCACCTGGCCTGTACGTTAACGTCTTGCCAGGTGCGCATAGGGTAGAGGTTATCGACAATCATCGTTATTACGTTGCTAATAATCATTACTATCGCAAGCATGGGAATCGCTATTTGGTTGTCGATTCACCCTACAAAAAGGTGAAAAAAGTGAAGCACCACAAGCGCAGTCACGCTGGATATCACAACAACACTAAAGTGATCGTGGTAAGAGAAGGCCGCTAAATTCAGGTTAACAAGCTGGAAAAGATAGGAATAGTGGGGCGTTAAGAGGCTGATGGTTTTTGCTACCAAGCAAAAACCATCAAGTATTCACTAGGCTTCTTTTTTGAGGTCTCGACCAAGCAGAGCTAAGGCCGCCTCTTTAGGGGATTTTCCGTGATAAAGCACAGCATAAATTTGTTCACAAATTGGCATTTCTACGCCTACTTTCTTAGATAAAATGTGCACTTCTTCAGTGTTGCGATATCCCTCAACCACTTGTCCGATTTCGTCAATAGCAACATCGACACTCTTGCCTTGACCCAAAGCCAGCCCAAAGCGACGATTGCGCGATTGATTGTCGGTGCAAGTCAAAACTAAATCGCCAAGGCCTGCCATGCCCATGAAGGTCTCTGGGTTGGCTCCTAACTTCACGCCCAAACGGGTAAGCTCTGCTAAACCTCGGGTGATCAGCGCCGTTCGCGCGTTTGCACCAAAGCCAAGGCCATCGGCTAAGCCCGCGCCTATAGCGATAACGTTTTTAACCGCACCACCAAGCTGAACGCCAGTAAAGTCTGAGTTTTTGTATACTCTGAACGACTTTGCGCAATGCAGCTTTGCTGCAAATTCGTCACTCAGCGTATCGTCAGTGGAAGACAGCGAAATTGCAGTAGGTAAGCCTGCTACCATTTCTTTAGCAAAAGTAGGGCCTGATAACACGGCTAGGGGATAGTCGGTACCCAGTATTTCCTCTGCCACATCGCGAAGCAGACGGCCCGTTTTTGGCTCAAGGCCTTTGGTCGCCCAAATAATGCGTTGATGCGGTTTAAGCAATGGCTTTAAGCTTTGAAGCATAGCCGCAAATGCATGGCTAGGTACAACCACTAAAATATCTTGGCTGGCGGCTACCACTTCTTCTAAGTTGGCATTTACCACTAGGGCATCTGGAAATGTTGCGCCTGGAAGATAACGAGCATTCTCACGGTTCGCTTTCATTTCGGCAATGTGCTTTTCATCACGGCCCCAAAGCAGTGTGGGGTTGCCATTTCTGGCAAGACAAAAAGCAAGGGCGGTGCCGTAAGACCCCGCCCCTAATACTGAAACAGACTCTGAAACCGAATGCGACTTCATGTCCACGCCTTTCATGTTCACCTAATTAGGCGTCCATTTTTGGCGCTTCGCCCTGCGCTTGCTGTGCACGTTTTTGCACGTAAGCTGCAAAGATAGCGTCGAAGTTTACAGGCGCCAGGTTAAGTGGAGGGAATGTTCCACGGTTAACCAAGTTAGAAATGGTTTCACGCGCATATGGGAAAAGCATGTTCGGGCAGAACGAGCCCAGCGTGTGCGCTTTGTTTTGGTCTGGCATTTCGCCAATAGCGAAGATACCTGCTTGTTGCACTTCACAAAGGAATGCTGTTTCTTCACCAAGCGTTGCCGTAACGGTAACTGAAAGTACAACTTCAAATACATTTTCTTCTAGCTTGTTAGTGCTAGTGTCGATGTCTAGTTTAATTTCAGGCTTCCACTCTTTAGTGAAAATAGCTGGCGCGTTTGGAGACTCAAAAGAAATGTCTTTTGTGTAGATACGTTGAATATTGAATTGAGCACTCTGTTGCGCTTGTGCGCCCGCTGCTTCGCCGTTATTTGTCTGATTTTCGTCAGCCATGGTATTTCCTATTTAATTGTCGTTTTAATTTAATGTAGTGCGTTGCTGTATGCGCTGACGCTTTACGCCAAACCCAACATTGGATTTAGTTTGCTTTGTGCTTCCAAAGCCATCATATCGTCACAGCCACCAACGTGCTGATCGTCAATGAAAATTTGCGGAACAGTCCAGCCGCCGTTTGCGCGTTCAATCATCTCGTCGCGCAGTTCAGGCTTAACATCTATTGGGTATTCAATAAATTCTACACCTTTTTGCGTTAGCAATGCTTTTGCACGGTGGCAGTAAGGACAGTGGCCCTTGGTGTAAAGTTCTACTTTGCTCATAAAGGTTACCTGTTATTTAGAAACGGGAAGGCTGGCACTTTGCCACGCGTTCATTCCGCCTTTTAATACACTCACATTCGCGAAGCCGTCTTTAAGCATCGCATTTGCTGTACCACGAGCCTGATTACCCATAGCGCATACTACGATAATGGGTTTGTCTTTACTGTTTTCAAGTTTCTTGAAGTTTTTCTCACGCAACTCTTCAGGTTTAATTTGTCTGGCACCCAAAATATGGCCAGCTTTAAACTCTTTCGCAGGGCGTGTATCTAGCACTATCGCATCGTCTTTATTCATCAAAACCGTTGCTTCGTGCGTGCTTAATTCTTTTACTGAAGATGTCCATGCACTGATATAGCTAAATATCAACATGGCAATCAGCGCAACCCAAATACCAGCAAGAATAAAGTTGTTGCTAGCAAATTCAATTAGTTGATCCATTACCTCTAACCCTGTCTACAGACCATGAAAAGAGTGCAAAGTATATAGAAAAATGGGCGAGAAACCAGCTTACCTTTCAGTATGATGAATGTCAGTCATAGCGGGTTTGCGCTAAATACTTTAGATGATTGATATTACGAACAAATTGCACTGGGCATATGGAGGAGCGTCAGATACACTGGAAAACGTTGTTAACAGCAACGATGAAACACATTAAGTCATCAATGAAAAAGTTAAGGTTCTAGGCGCACGTATGTCAGTACGATTATTTCTTTCAATCATTGGGTGCATAGTTGCCCTTGCAATTATGCCGATTGGAAGTAGTGCTATTGCACAAGAAGACGGTGCGAATAGTCAAAAAGAAAAATTAGCTGAGTTACAGGCCGAATTGCGCGCTCGACAGCAAGTATTAGAGAACAATAGAGCCAGTGCACAGGAATTGGAAAATGTGCTGAAGGCCTCTGAACTCGAAATCGCTAAAGTGGCGAAAGCACTATCCAGCACCCGACAGTCACTTAAAAACATTGAGCAAGAACAAGCGAAGCTCGAAGAAGAACAAGAAGGGCTTAAAACGGCTATCCGTAAACAGCAGTCACTTTTATCGAGCCAGCTTAAAAGTGCATTTATGGCGGGGCATTACGACTACGCGAAAATGCTGTTTTACCAAGACGACGCGCGAACCTTCGAGCGTGTCATCACCTATTATCAATACGTGGCAAAAGCGCGCCAAAAAGAGATTGAGAGCTTTAGAGGAAATGTTGCTAGGCTTGAAGAAGTTAACGCAGAGCTTAGCGAAAAAGCCTTGTCACTTGCCGCTTTGAAAGATGAGCAAGAAGGTCAGCGAGCAGTACTTATAACCCGCCAGGACGATAGAAAAGCAACGCTTAAGAAAATAAACAAAACCATAGCCTCTGAAAACCAGCGTATTGCGTCGCTACAAGCTGATGAAAAAGCGCTGAAAGACGCTATTGAAGCGGCGCGGATTGCCGCAGAACGGGCTGCCCGTGAAGCCGAAGTGAGTATGGATGGACTTGCCAAATTAAAAGGTAAGCTGGCAGCGCCCGTAAAAGGCAGAATACGAAACTTATTCGGTAGTCGCCGCCAAGGGCAAGTGTCTTGGAAAGGCATTGTGATAGATGGTGCCGAGGGCGACCCTGTAAACAGCATTGCGCCTGGAAAAGTGTTGTACGCCGATTGGCTGCGCGGATTTGGTCTGGTCGCTATTGTCGATCATGGCGAAGGGTATATGAGTGTTTACGGTCACAACCAAGCGTTACTCAAGCAAGCTGGCGATGATGTCAGGCAAGGTGAACGCATAGCCCTTGTGGGCCGAAGTGGTGGTCAGGAATATCCTAACCTTTACTTTGAAATTCGTCATAAAGGCAAAGCGCTAAATCCAAGCTCTTGGCTAGACTAGGCAGGTTAATCCTAGATTTTCAGAAACTAAGTTGAAACTGAATCAGTTGTTGGTATTCTAGAAAAAACACAGCATTGTGTAGTGTGCGCTTAATAATAATGATGAAAAACGGATGTGACTTAGATGCTTTTGCGTCTGCTAATGCCTTGTATAATCTTTGTTTTATGCGGGCTAATTAGCCTTCAAGTAAAAGCAAAGTCAGACATAATTATAATATTAGATGACCTGGGATACAGGCCGTCCGATGTCGCTGCTTTTTCTCTCCCTAAAGAAATTACCTTTTCTATACTTCCGCAAACGCCGCTGGCTTCTGAAATTGCGTTCCGCGCTGAGCAAGAAGGCAGGGCCGTTATGCTGCATATGCCTATGCAGGCGCAAAGTGGAAAGGACATGGGGCCCCTTGGGTTAACCACTGACATGTTCGCAGGTGCCATTACTTACAATTTGCGAAAGGCAATGAAGAGCGTGCCGAACGCGGTTGGTGTGAATAATCATATGGGAAGTGCGTTCACGGGTCAGCAAAAAGGAATGGAAGCGCTCCTACAAGAAGTGAAACGGCAAGGCTTGTTTTTTGTGGATAGCCGAACCACGGTACTCACAAAAGGTGAAGAAATTGCGCAGCGGTTAGGTGTGCCTAGCGCAAGCAGGCAGGTGTTTCTGGACCATAAGCTTGAGCCTGCATTCTTACTTAAGCAGTTCAACCACATGAAACGTATTGCTAAAAAGAATGGTCACGTTGTGGTGATTGGTCATCCCCACCCAGAAACCGTCGATTTCTTGAAAACTCATTTACCCTCACTTGAAAAAGAAGGTTTAACCCTTACCTCAGTAGCCGACTATTTTTCGCATGCGCCGAAAGTGGCAAAGCAGTTTGGCAAAGAGCGCAATCAAACGGCTTCGCTTAATAACGCCGATGTGAAGGATAGCAAGGTAAGCATGACCGAAGAAAATGCCTTACACAGCAGTGAGCTAATGCACAGCTCCGCAGGAAAAGGCGTTGCTGAGCGTTTGGACACAGCGCCAAACGAATAGCTTTTTTGCCCCATTTTATACGTAGTTAGTTCATTTTCATCTCGTTAAGATCAAAATTTAATGTGGGAACGTTTCTCATTTCTGTGAGTCTGTTATAATATAACGTCTCTGGCGAATAGTTCGCGAACTCATTTTTTCACGGTGGTAATTAGGGTAATGACTCCAATTGACGAGAATCCAACAAAACTAGACAAACTTGGCATTTGGGTGTCGAGCTTGTGTGCGTTGCATTGCCTCGCGCTACCTGTTTTGGTGCCTCTGCTGCCGCTGATCGGTTCTAGCTTTTTTGCACAAGTGTGGTTCGAAAGAACGATATTAACTTTTTCGTTAATTGTAGGTGCGGTCGCCTTGGTTAGCGGTGCAATTCGCTATCATGGCAAATACTACCCGCTGGCACTGCTGTTTACGGGTGGCGCTATCTATTGGCACAAAGATATTTTTGGGCATCACTACGAACCCTTCACCATCGCGATAGGTGCAGCGCTAATTGTGGCCGGCCACTGGGTGAATATGCGATTGTGTAGACAATGTAAGTGCTGCAAAAATACGGTGTTTTCAGACCACCTTTCAACTGAATTTAAGTAGTCAACTAAGCTGCATTTCAAGAAAAGCATTCCAAAAAAAACGAGCCTATGGCTCGTTTTTTTATAGTGTGAGTCTGTATCAGATACGCGCTCTACAGACTTTTCGCACTGAAAAAGTAGGGTTTAATGCGACAACACATTAAGCGCTACATCGGGCACGTTAGTGAATATGCCCGTCACTCCCCACTCTTTAAGCATAAGCATGTCTCTCGGCTCATCTACGGTATAAACGAATACGTCAAATCCGTCTTGCTGCGCCGTTTGCACAAACTGCTTATCAACGGCGTCTAATGCAATGTTTACGGAATAAGCGTTCAGAGCCCGGGCGCTTGCCGTACAGTCGAGTTCGTAGCTTGCAGATAAGGCGCAGATCTTCACTTCGGGCCACTTTAGCGCAATAGCTTGAAGCCAGTGATGGTTAAATGAAGAGATAAGTAGCTTGTCAGCATTAATACCGCTTTGCAGTACCGCCGCTTTAACGTCTTTAATCCAGCTGTCTACGTCGCGTAAGTGTTTTATCTCAATATTGCACCACTTGTCTTTTGGAACACAATTCAGTGTTTCGGTCAGGGTCGGTATGCGCTCTCCATCCCCAATGTCCATTTCTGTAAGGGATTGCCACGGTACGTCAAGTAAATAGCCGGATTCCCGTGCTCTGCGAGACAGGGTTCTATCGTGAAATACAATGATACCGCTGTCGTGCTGATAGGTATCAAACTCAATGCCGTCAGCGTTTTGCTCGAAAGCCAGCCTGAACGCTTTTATTGTATTTTCTGGGGCTGCTTTACTTGCACCTCGGTGGGCTAAAATTAGCATCGACATTTCATCCTCAATTATCTCAGCAAGCGTTAGTCGTCTTTTGTGTTGTGTAATTTATGCGTGTTGAGCGTTTCATAAACTGACGCTGAGGTAATAAGAATTCCACCTAACAACGCACTTAAACCGGGCTTTTCATTAAGCAGTATAATAGCAAGGAAAACACCGTAAAGCGGTTGCATACAGGCAATAAGCGAAAATGTTTTTGCCCTTAAATGACGTAGGCTTGCAGCAATTAGCGCATGAGGCAGCGCGGTAAATACGGTGCCTAAAAGCAATAGCATTAGCCAAGAACTAGAAGATGCAGACTCTATTTCTGCACTACCTACAGGCAGCATTAAAATGCTGATAACTAATGTTTGCCACGCCATAGCCTGCGCACCGCTGTAGTGCTTAAAGTGCTTGCGGTGAATAAGGTTTCTAAACGAATAGAGGATGGCGGAGGCGATACCGATGAGAACGCCAAGGGTAATGTCATTTTCCAGCGATGTCTCAGGCACTATTAAATACACACCAACGACCACTGTAATGGTAGATACGATGTCCTGCCAAACTAATCTTACTCTTTCGAAGAAGGGCTCGATAAGCACCGTGATCACAGGAAAGGTAAAAAGCGCAATCATACCTACAGACACCCCGGCATACTGCATGGCGGCGAAGTAGGTGACCCAATGCAGCGCCATCAGCACGCCTAAGCCCAGGGCAACGCCGTAGTCTTTTTTGGAGTTCAGCTTGATTTTGTTTTTCGCTAATTTCAAAAAGGCAAATAGCGCTATACAGGCAAATACCGAACGAACAAGGGTGATATCACTGGCACTAAGTGGTACAAGCCGAGAGAAAAGGGCTGTACCACCAAGTAAAATTACCGTGAAATGAAGTGAGATTAGGCTTTTCTTAACAGCATCCATAAATTAGCTGTCAGCGCCCTCTGATTTTGTTTCACCCTTCTCATCGCCCGTTGTTTCATCCGCAACTGGTGCATCTTCAACAGAAGCTTGTGCAGTTGATTTAAGCGCCATAGGTTCGCCAAGACGGGTCACCATGCCAGGGGCCAAGTCTTCAAAATCAATCATGTCTTTTTCGAAACACACCACAATGGTCGAACCTAGCTTAAAGCGGCCTAGCTCGGCACCTTTTTCAAGGAAAACAGCTGCTTCGCTGTCTTTTTCATATGACCAGTGCTGAACGTTTTTACCTGCAGGTGGAGTAACTGTGCCTGCCCAAACGGTCTCAATGCTTGCCACTATGGTAGCGCCCACAAGCACCATCGCCATTTTGCCTACAGGCGTGTCGAACAGTGCCACAACGCGTTCATTACGTGCAAACAGCCCCGGAATATTTTGTGCTGTAAGCGGATTTACTGAAAACAGTTCGCCCGGCACATACAACATGTCAGTAAGCGTGCCCTCAATAGGCATATGAATTCTGTGATAGTCGCGAGGGGCAAGGTAAATGGTAGCGAACTTACCATTTTTAAATGGCGCAGCCACATCAGGCTTACCGCCTAATAATGTGGTCAAGCTAAAGTCATGGCCTTTTGCCTGAAAAATGCTGTCGCTATGAATATCCCCAAACTGGCTAACTGTTCCATCAACAGCATGGATAAGTACGTCATCGTTTGCATCAATGGTACGTGCTTCAGGTTTGAGTGGGCGTGTGAAGAACTTATTAAAGCTTCTATAGTGCTCTGGTTCCTCGTGCAACGCTTCTGACATATCAACGTTGTATTGCTTAATAAATGCCTTGATGAAAAAGGTGGTAACGCTACCCATTTCAGCTTCAGCAAGTTTGCCCACAAGGCGTGAAAGCAAATGCTTTGGTGTAACGTATTGTAAATTAACTTTAAGCCAATCTAACACAAAATATCTCCGTTTCTTTTATGCAAGCAATAACGCATTGCATAGATAGCGCTATTGTATAGTAAGTCGTGGTATTAAGAGCAACTTTAGGGTTATGAGTGCTTACACAAAAGCATAAGCATAGGGTTCACACTACAAGACTCATCACCGAATTAGCAGTAGCGATTTAGTATACGGTTACCGTGTACTACTTTGCGGCTGTTACTACAGGTTAAAACCCTACCGTAAAGGCTAGGCACCAGGTGGCTGAGAGTGACTAGGACGCTGCTCTTCCATCGTCGTTAAAATCCGATGGTAGCTATCGAAGCGTTCCGCGCTAATTTTCCCTTCCTCTACAGCTTCTCTTAGTAGGCAGCCGGGGTCATTTAAGTGCTTACAGTCTCTGAATTTACAGCCGCCCAAATAATCTCTGAACTCAATAAAGCCCCATGTAATACGTTCGGTAGGAATGTGCCACAAGCCAAATTCACGTACTCCTGGGGAATCAATTAAATCACCGCCGGCTGGCAAGTGAAGCAATTTGGCCGCCGTCGTTGTATGTTGACCTAGTCCCGAGTTATCTGAAATATCGCCGGTTAATTCATCGGCGTCTGGCAGAACTTGGTTTATAAGGCTCGATTTACCTACGCCGGACTGCCCTACGAAAACGCTGATGTTATCGTTAAGGTATTCATTGAGTTTGCTAATGCCTTCACCGGTTTTGCAACTGGTGAAAAGCACTTCGTAGCCTAAGTTTTCGTACGTCTTAAGCTGCTCTGTAACGGTTGTGCGTTCCTCTTCACTGAGCAATTCTACTTTATTAAGGACAATCAGCGGCGTGATGCCTATGTCTTCACAGGCAACGAGATAACGGTCGATAATATTCAGTGAAAGGGTAGGTAATATGGCGCTAACCACAATAATACGGTCGATATTCGCGGCGATGGGCTTAATACCGTCGTAATAATCTGGGCGAGTCAGGACGGAGTGCCTGTCTTTTACAATTTCAATAACCCCACTTACACCTGACTCAGCGTCATCCCCTTTACTGAAAAACACCTTGTCACCACACACTACTGAGTCTACTGTGCGGCGAATGTGGCAGCGAGATACTGCGCCGTTTGCGTCTTCAACGTCGGCGTGTTTACCAAAGCGACCAATCACAGTACCGCTTTCTAGCGTGCTTTCATCAAGGTTCGCCGCGCCCTTTGACGCGTGCTTTTCACGCAAGCGCTTGCTTCTATTTGCTGCAACTTGTCGTTTCTGTCGTTGTGTAAGTTTTGGTTTTTTCGCCACGATTCTTTTCTAGTTTCACGTATACTATGTCAATAATACCGTTTGTAGGGCATGGTTGCCATGTCTGTAGCGCAAAGAGGAAAGTAATGAGTAAACACGACAGTAACCTTGTTTGGATAGACATGGAAATGACAGGGTTAGATCCTGAAACCTGTGTAGTAATGGAAATAGCGACCATTGTTACCGACGCACAGCTGAATATTTTGGCGGAAGGCCCTGTAATAGCGGTACATCAAAGTGATGACGTGTTAAACAATATGGACGAGTGGTGTACACGAGTTCACGGTGAAAGTGGATTAACTGCACGTTGCCGAGAAAGTAAAATAAGTGTTGAAGAAGCATCAGCGCAAACTATTGCCTTTTTAGAGCAATGGGTAGATGCAGGCAAGTCACCGCTATGTGGAAACACCATAGGGCAAGATAGACGCTTCATGGTTAAGTACATGCCCGAGCTTGAAGCTTACTTCCACTATAGAAATATTGATGTAAGTACAATAAAAGAACTAACGCGTCGCTGGAAGCCTGAAATTTTAGGCGGTTTCGAAAAGAAAGGCGTACACCTAGCGCTTGATGATATTCGCGAGTCTATTGAAGAAATGCGCTATTATCGTGAGAAAGTGTTTACGATTTAGGCATTCAAGCATTGAGGTGCAAAAAAAGTAGAATTAAAGGTTGCGTTACCCCAAAATTTTTGTAAAATGCGCACCACTTCAAACGAAGTACCTCTTTTGTTGCGGGAATAGCTCAGTTGGTAGAGCACGACCTTGCCAAGGTCGGGGTCGCGAGTTCGAATCTCGTTTCCCGCTCCAAATTCACTTGCCATAGGTAAGTACCTATAAGATGCACAGCATCGACTCTATGCGGGAATAGCTCAGTTGGTAGAGCACGACCTTGCCAAGGTCGGGGTCGCGAGTTCGAATCTCGTTTCCCGCTCCAAATTTTTCAGACACCTCAAAAATAAAAACTTATCTTGTTTTTAAGTGCGACCCCTTGATGGGCCCGCGACCGAGTGTCGGCCATCGCTTCACAAAGCACTCAAATTAGTTTTTGCTACAAACCATAACCTCTTATTTTACTGAAAAGCACCGTGCATACTTGCTCAAGAATCGGCAAGTCGTCAGCGCTGAATAACGGTTTAGGACCTACTTTATTAAATACATAAGGTGACCTAATTAACTGCGTATTCTTAAATTTATACGAAAGTATAAATTTGTGTGCGCTTATTACTTCAGCGCCGATTCTGTCTGTCTTTACGCACCGTTGTGAATCCTTATTCATGACTCTTTGCACCTTCCTAGTGCGGTGCCGCCTTGATTTCAACCTAGTTCTCAATAAATCTACATTTTACGAGCTCTTTTGCACATTAAATGTGCATTCGAAAGCCGTTAGTTAAGTCTTTTTGAATATTAAATAGATTTTAGTGGGTAAATATGCATAATGCGCCGTTTTTTAGCGGTAGTTTCACTGTTTACTTGCTTTTTGATAGGCACACCATTTGCAAAATGCATTATGTAAAACGCAAATTGAAAACATATAAAAATAACCATCGCTTTTAGACTCCTCAAAAGTGCCGTAAAGAGCACTCTGGAACGAAAAAGTAATACTTGGAGAAACATACATGGCTTTTGGTTCATCAAAGCAAAACAATATTTCTGCACTAGCAATTGCAGTAGCATCTGCACTTACTGTTAGTGCATCTGCGGTTCAGGCTCAGGAAGAAGCCGCTGTTGAAGAGAAGGATGTCGAAAAAGTAGTTGTAACCGGTTCTCGCGTTGCTCAAGACTCCTCCCTGGAAGCAGCGAGCCCTGTTCTTGCCATTAATGCTGGTGATATCAAAACATCTGGTCAAATAGATTTAGGTGCCATGTTGCGTGAGTCGCCTCAACTACAGGCGTCACTGCCGGGGTCTTTTTCTGCATTTAATGGAACCCCACTAGGAGCAAGCTTACTGGACTTACGCAATCTAGGTAGTGAGCGAACCTTAGTTATGGAAAACGGTCGACGACATGTTTCAGGTATTGAGGGTACGGGCTCTGTTGATGTAAATACCATCTCTACTGCTTTACTTAGAAACGTGGAAGTCCTCACTGGTGGTGCCTCAGCTGTTTACGGCGCTGATGCGGTAACCGGTGTTGTCAACTTTAATATGAGAAACGGAGCCTCGTTCGACGGGCTAGAGCTTCGCACTCAAACAGGTGTGACTGACGATGGTGACGCAAATGAATTCTTTTTATCATTGGCCAACGGCTTTTCTACAGATAAAGGTGATTTAGTATTCGCGGTTGAATACCAAGAAACCAGCCCAGTGTATGCTAGAGATAGAGACTTCGCAGGCTCTGGTCTATATACACAAGTAGCTAATACAGAGGCTACTCAGAGTGCATTTGGTATTGATTCACGCTTCAAGAATACTTGGGTGCCAGATTACAGACTTCCAATTTCAAGTGACAGAGGTGTAATTTCATTAACTGGCAGTGCGTTTGGAGATGTCGCAGGATCCGGCGGCGTGTTAGGTTGCGGCACTATCGGAACGTCCATGTTTCCAACGTGTCAGGTAGTGGGTGAAGACGGCACCTTACGTGCCTACAATCCCGGCGATGTTTATGCTGGACCTTTCGATGCGAGTGGTGGTGATGGTGTACCGGGTAGTCCCGACGCTGAACTTATCCTTCCAGAGTCTAAAAGAGTATTAGTACAGGCAGTGTCAAATTACGAACTAAATGAATTCGTAAATTTCTTTGTAGATGCCAAATTCGTATTTAGCTCGACTAAAGAAACTAATCAGGTGAATGGTTTCAATGACGATATTCCAATCTCACTAGACAATCCGTATATTCCTGCAGCTCTACTATCTCAAATTAATGAATTACAAGCAGAAGGTGAATCACCAAGCTTGGTAATGTCCCGCGATGTTCTTGATATAAACGCTAATTCAAACCCAGAAGCAGAACGTAAAACGTATCGTATTGTTACAGGCTTCGATGGTTATATCCCTAACACCGCTCTAGAGTACGAGGTTTTCTATAACTACGGTCGAACTGATGCCGACATTACTTCGAACTTGCGCATAGAAGATAGATACTTCGCTGCTATTGACGCTGTAACAGATCCAGCAACTGGCAATGTTGTTTGTCGCTCTGACCTAGACAGTTCTGCGCTTCCTCCTACGTCGCCGTTTCCATCTGCGAATGCGAATTTTGGGTTCTTAACTTTCCAGCCTGGTGATGGCTCTTGTGTACCAGTGAATTTGTTTGGAAAGGATTCAATCAGCGCAGAAGCGGCTAACTTTATATTCCAACCTGGCACTGAGCAGAACGATATAACGCAAGAGAATTTCTTAGCAGTAGTATCGGGCGACTCTTCTGATTTATTCGAGCTTCCGGCAGGCCCTGTTATGTTTGCTCTTGGTTACGAATGGAGAAAAGAGTCAAGTACCTATACGCCAGATCCATATTCTGCAGCAGGCTTAACCTTTGGAACATTAGACTCTCGCAACGGCCCAACCAATCCTTCTGACGGTGAGTACGATGTTTCAGAATACTTTGTAGAAGCAACTATACCTTTACTAGAAGGTGTCGATTTCGCTGAGCGATTAGAGCTGCGCACTGCATACAGAAGCTCAGACTACGACCCATATGGTACGCATGACGCTTGGACGATAGGAACAGTATGGTCACCTGTTGATACATTTAGTATTCGAACGACCTTCTCTGAAGCGGTGCGGGTTCCCAACATTAATGAAGCCTTCGCACCTACATTTGCGGCTTCACTTGGTGCAGGAGATGACCCTTGTAACCAAAACTTAATTAGTGCGGGCTCTGAGTTCAGGGAGGCGAACTGTATTGCACTGATTGGCGACGCGGTAGCTGATGGCACTTATGATTCTACTAACTTCCTGTCAGCGTTTGTTTCTGGTTCAACGGGCGGTAACCCAGACCTTGATCCTGAAGAAGCAGAAACCATCACGATTGGTACAGTGTGGAGACCAGATACAGAGCTCGACGGTATGCTGGAAGGTTTAGTAGTGACACTAGACTACTATAATATTGAAATTGATGGCCTGATTGATAGCCTTACTGGTTTTGACATTGCATCTAACTGCGTAGACGCGCCAACAATCAACAACCAATTTTGTGACGCAATTGATCGTGATGCTACAAATGGATTTATCACAGATTTTCGTTCAGGGTTTATCAACCTTGCAGCGGTAGAGACATCTGGTATTGATTTCCGCGTAGATTATGGCTTTGAGTTGGCTAAATTAGTCGACACAGACGGAAGAGTTGAATTCACTATCAACGGAACAAACTTCCTCAAAAATGATGAAGTAAGGGATGTGAGTGCACCTGACGAAGTCACTGATGTTCTTGGAACGTTTGGGCGACCAGAGTGGATCGTAAACATGAGTGCAGACTATATAATTGGTGAACTCGTTGTTGGGTGGAGAGGACGCTACGAAGGAAGCCAGCTACTTCCAGGGCTAGAGAACCAGGATATCGAGAGTGATCCTGATTTTATCAGTCAAACTCACACTGGCTCTGCATTGGTGCATGATTTTTCTGTTTCATACACTTTTGAAGATAGCCTAGAAGTATATGGTGGTATCAATAATGCGTTTGAGGAAGATCCTTACCTTGGCACATTGTCGAGACCGGCAGGGCCTAGGGGACGCTTCTTCTACCTAGGCGTAAATTACACAATGTAACGTCTACACAGATATCAAAAAGCAGCTTTTTAGCTGCTTTTTTTATATCTCTAAATAGGAATTTATTTGCATCACTACTTCGTTGGGATTATGTTAATGTAACTTCATCTGGTCTAACCAGTGGCGCAGGTTTAATAATCACTCGAAAGATAAAAAGCTCCCAACTATCAGCGTGAACAACTATGTCAAAGAATTACGTACTAAATACATATAACAAATTTATGAAGCTGCCCTTTGGCAAGAAGCTATTTAGCTGGTACTCAGCGCGCAGGGCACCTTATTTTTCTACCGTTTCACCACTTATCTCAGACATTAAACCAAACTACTGTGAAGTGCTTATTAGTAAACGTAAAGCGGTAGAAAATCACATTGGAACGGTTCACGTTATTGCTATTTGCAATGGTCTGGAAATGGCCATGGGGTTCATGTGTGAAGCATCCATACCTAAAAACCTTAGGTGGATCCCAAAAGGTATGGAAGTAAAGTATCCGGCGAAAGCAGACTCAGATATTCGTTGTGTAGCAGAAGTGCCAGCTGACGCATGGAAGCCAGGTGATTTACCTATTTCTGTTAAGGCGTATAACGCCGAAGGCACCGTGGTCGTCGAAGGAACCATTACGGTTTGGGTAAGCGAAAAACGCTGATATCACGCTTATAATAAAAGGCCGCGCTTGCGGCCTTTTTTATGCTCTTTTAAAACATTCTATATTAAGTTTTTACTACAGCTACTTTTCTGTTTGACAGAAAATAAAAATCCAACTAAGAATAATCTTGAAAGCGATTAAGGCGCTATATCAGTAGTCTATTTCATTCAACAATTGGTGTTGCAATTTTGTCTGTGTTTACAACGCAGGTATTAGCGGTGGAAGAGGTTAAGATGTCTGTAATCACAAAAGAGCAAGTCGCAAGAAAACCCTTTATAGATAAGAAAAATTACCCGTACGGCTTTGCCCGTTCAGGAGATTTTTCAATTAATGAGAGCAAGCTTCTTCAGGCCCATGGTAGTTTGTTCGCTGCACTAGTGGACGGGAAAATTACGCCAGAGAATGATGAAGAACAAGCCTATTTGGAATCGGCTCTTGGTCATCGAGACCCTGCAACACCGCAAGAGAAAGCGTGGTTGAAATACCAAGCCAGAATAAACCGTCCAAAAACAGCAAGTATTTATGGCTCTAAGCGTGCTGCTGAACAAGATGTTGACGATGACGACGATATGAGCGATAACAGTGATCTTGATATCGACCTCGATGATTAAGCTTATGCCTTTATGCATCTTAAACGTGTAAAGGCGCCTCTCTTAAAGCAATCATGATTATTGTTTGCACTGTTAAAACTGTGTAAATAAATATCCTATTTTCTGTCAAAATTACACTTAAGTCGAAATATTTATCCTAATTATTGCGAATATTGGGATATATATCTCACTTTTACGCAATTTGGTGTTTTATCTTCCTATTACCTTAGATATAGTCGGGGCATCGTCAACGTACGCTGACAAACCCCCCAACCCATTACAGGAGAAAGCACTGTGAAAATGATGTCGGGCGCAGCCATGGTGGTTGAAGCGCTAAAAGATGTAGGAGTGACACACGTGTTCGGTTACCCAGGTGGTGCCGTATTAGACATTTATGATGCGTTATTTGCGCAAGATGATGTCAAACACGTCCTCGTACGTCATGAACAGGCAGCCGCCCACATGGCGGATGGTTATGCACGTTCAACTGGCAAAACCGGCACAGTGCTCGTCACATCAGGTCCAGGCGCTACGAATACCATTACAGGTATTGCTACTGCATATATGGACTCTATTCCGATGGTTATTTTATCGGGACAGGTGCCGTCGAAGCATATTGGTGAAGACGCATTCCAAGAAACTGACATGGTGGGGTGCTCACGCCCTATCGTTAAGCACAGCTTTTTGGTAAAGCGCGCGGTTGATATCCCAGAAGCGATTGCTAAAGCTTATTATATCGCCAACACAGGTCGTCCTGGCCCGGTGGTAGTAGATTTGCCAAAAGATATTGTGAACGTAGCAGAAGAACACCCATACGTGTTCCCAACTGACGTGACCATGCGTTCTTACAACCCAACTGAAAAAGGCCATCCTAAACAGGTCAAAAAAGCAGTTGAGTCGCTACTTAAAGCAGAACGTCCCGTACTGTATGTAGGTGGTGGAGCTGTAGCTTGCGATGCGTCTGCAAAGGTTATTGAGTTAGCCGAGAAGCTTAATGCACCGGTAACTTGTACGCTAATGGGCCTTGGTGCTATGCCGGGTACACACAAGCAATTTATCGGCATGCTAGGTATGCACGGTACGCTTGAAGCGAACAAGACTATGCATAATGCCGACTGCATCATTGCACTAGGTGCACGTTTTGATGACCGTGTTACTAATAACGTTGATAAGTTCTGCCCACATGCGGATATTATTCACGTTGATATTGACCCAGCATCGATTTCTAAAACCGTAAATGCGCATATTCCTGTGGTAGGTTCGGTAGATAAAGTACTTGATCAAATCTTAAGTCAGGTAAATAAGAAAGACTTATCAGGTCAAAGCGAAAAGCTGGCCGATTGGTGGCAACAAATTGAAACCTGGCGCGCTCGTCAGTGCTTAAACTACGCACAGGGCGAAGAGGTAATTAAGCCTCAGCGCGTTATCGAAGCCTTGTACAAACACACAGACGGTAAAGCCTACGTAAGTTCTGACGTAGGTCAGCACCAAATGTTTGCTGCGCTTTATTACCCTTATGATAAACCGCGTCAGTGGATCAACTCAGGTGGTCTTGGCACCATGGGCTTTGGTTTACCGGCTGCAATGGGTGTGCAGTTTGCGCACCCAGGTTCAACCTCTGTGGTAGTAACGGGTGACGGCAGTATTCAAATGAATATTCAAGAGCTATCTACTTGTTTGCAGTACAACCTGCCTATCAAGATTATCTCATTGAATAACCGTGCCCTAGGTATGGTTCGTCAGTGGCAGGATATGATTTACAAAGGACGTCACTCACACTCTTACATGGATTCAATGCCTGACTTTGTGAAATTGGCAGAAGCTTACGGACATGTGGGCATTAAAGTAGACAAGCTTGACGAGCTAGACGCAGCAATGGAGAAATGTTTCAGTTACACAGATCGCTTAGTGTTTATGGACATAGCAGTAGACCAAAACGAACACGTATATCCAATGCAAATTAAGTTTGGCGCAATGGATGACATGCGCTTAAGCAAGACGGAGCGAACCTGATGAAACGTATTATCTCTGTATTAATGGAAAACGCCCCTGGCGCACTATCTCGTATCGTTGGTGTATTCTCACAACGCGGTTACAACGTCGATTCACTGTGTGTGGCACCAACCGACGACGCGAGCCTTTCGCGTCTAACGATTATCACGCACGGCGACGACAAAGTCATAGAGCAAATTACTAAGCAAGTGAATAAGCTTATTGATGTGCTAAAAGTGGTAGACCTTACTGAAGGTACGCACATTGAACGCGAACTTATGCTGATTAAAGTCGCGACTCGCACAGAGTCGGTACGTGCTGAAGTGAAGCGGAACTCTGATATCTTCCGTGCGCGTATTGTGGATGTGAACGTAAACAACTACACCATTGAAATTACGGGCACCACAGACAAGCTAGATGCATTTGCCACGACTATGGGGCAGTGTGCTGAAATTATCGAATCATCGCGCACCGGCGTGTGTGGGCTTGCTCGAGGTGATAGGGCACTTCGTCCTTAAATTTTTTCCCGAGTTTTCGCGCAAAGCGTTTTTTCGAAAGGCTGTCAGTAGACAGCCTTTTTTCATTCTAGGGAATTACCCTAAGTATCGCGCCCATAATAGGCTTCTACGCGCAGGGCTACGCCGTATGAGGTTTTAAAATCCTCTTCACGTAGCCATAAAACGAAAGGCTCTACCTCAAAGAATAGCCAATCGCGCAGCATGTTGTTACGCCACCTAAACCCGCCATAGACTTCTTCTACGCGAAAGTTGGGTTGGCTAAGCCCTTCCACCATAAAGTGAGGAATAACGGCGTTATGTTGATCTACCGAAAACAAATGGTGGACCTCGTGACGCCATAGCCAGTCGTTGGTATCGTCGCGGTAGTAGTAGCGATTATTTTGTCGAACCAGGTGCTTTTTATTGATTTCGTATTGAAAAGCGACGCCCACCTCCGCACCCAAACGGTCACGGGTGTAATAGTAAAGTTCGGCGTCGTATAGCATGGCCCATTGTTTAGAAAAGGCAAAAGCATCTCTGTATCGGGTCATCGCATATAGTTGGTCGCGGCGACCAGCGCCAATTCTAAATGAGTAGTGAGAGTCTTGCTCAGGACGAAAGCGAAGCGCAATGGTCGTTCGATCGCGGTTGTTATTGCCGGTATCCCTCGCGGCTCGTATTGTGTTGTTCTGTGTCTCGTCTTCGTTATCACTTAATAGTAAATCAACGCGTTCTTTTAAAGCCGGTAGGCGAACTCTTACCCTGAAGCGCAAATCCGTATCCGAGAGCATGCCACTTCTTGGCTCCCAGGCAAGTTGAACACGACCTTCGGCTCTGGCTTCCTTCTGTCCTGAAGCACCTATTTCATCTGAACTTTCAAACAAACCATCAAGCTGTTTTACGGTGAAGTCCATGGTGTCGGTGAAGCTACGCTGCCAAATATCAAACCATTGCTCATTAGGTATTGAAGGAGGCAAGGAGTGTGTACTTTCTTTTGTCGAGTTAGCGCGGTTAGAAAGCGTATTTTCTGGCCGAGCAATATCCCGATAGGTTATACCTACACTGGTCGCATTTACGGGGGAGTTCAACGTGTCAGCAGCTGAGTCAGGTGTAACAGGTAAAGCGAGCAATAAATGGCAATAGACCACGGTAAGGCATAGCATTGCTCACTAACTCCTTGTAAAAATTAGCATAGTTGAATGTTTCGACCATTCGCATTGGGGATATACAGAGCATGGATTGTCCCAACCAAAACGTCAATCTTTATTCATTGAAGTAAATATTCAGGTGAAAGCATCAGCAGGCAATGGCATACTGTGCCAATTGATGTAAGGGAGATTATTTTTATGGGTGGTATTAGTGTTTGGCAGTTGCTGATCATACTGGTTATTGTGGTGCTTTTATTTGGTACGAAGCGTCTTAAAGGTATAGGTACTGATTTAGGCGGCGCAATCAAAGGCTTCAAAAAAGCTGTCACCGAAGAAGACAAAGACGCAGACTTTGAACAAAAGAAGCAAGTTGAAGAAAAGTCAGCAGCAGAGCCTGTTTCAACTAAGACGCAGAGCGACGTTAAAGAAAAATCCTAATGTTCGATATCGGCTTTTGGGAGCTATTGGTTATCGGTGTACTGGCGTTGCTTATTTTAGGGCCAGAAAGATTACCGGGTGCCATGCGCTCAACTATAAATACAATTCGTAGCGTGCGTAATGTAGCAACGGGCTTTAAGCAAGAAGTTGAGCATCAGTTGCGCGTGCACGAGTTGCATGAAAATTTGAAAAAAGCAGAGCAGCAAGGGCTTAAAGATCTTTCACCTGAACTTGAACAAAGCGTCGATGAGCTAAAAAAAGCTGCAGAGTCGGTTCATGAACCTTATAAAAAGCAATAGATGTCTGACGCTAATAACCTTATTTCTCATTTAATTGAATTGCGTAGCCGTATTCTCAAAGCCCTTTTGAGCGTACTTATCGTCTTCATTTGTCTTGCGGCGTTTGCGCAAGACCTTTATAAGCTATTGGCGATGCCATTGCTTGAAGCCTTACCTGAAAATGCGAGCATGATTGCAACCGACGTTGCATCACCTTTCTTTGCTCCGTTTAAACTTACACTGGTGTTATCGTTTTTCATTGCTATTCCCTATGTGCTCTATCAAGTATGGGGGTTTGTGGCTCCGGGTTTGTACAGAAATGAAAAGCGCCTGGTAGCGCCTTTACTACTTTCCAGTACGCTGCTGTTTTACGCAGGAATGGCGTTTGCCTACTTTGTGGTATTTCCAATAGCGTTCGCGTTTTTTACAAGCGTAGCACCTGAAGGTGTAACGGTAAGTACAGATATATCCAGTTATTTGAACTTCGTCTTGAAACTGTTCTTTGCATTTGGGGTCTCATTCGAGATACCGATAGCCATTATCTTAATGTGCTGGACTGGGGTAACGGATGCTAAGTCTTTACGAGCCAAGCGCCCGTACGTGGTTGTTGGTGCATTCGTGGTTGGCATGTTGCTAACACCGCCAGATGTTATCTCTCAAACATTATTAGCTATTCCAATGTGGTTGCTGTTTGAAGTAGGGGTTATTGTTGGGGGATTTTACGCGGGTAAAACACCAAAAGACGATACATCTACTGAAACAACAGACAACACATAGATGTTAAAAAAAGAAAGGAATAAAAATGAAAACCCGACTGCTATCTCTTGCCACTATTCTGTGCGCGTTTGGGGCGTTTAATGTACAAGCTGAGACAGTTGCTGATGCATTGGAGAAATGTCGCAACACGGACAATAGTTTAAAGCGACTTATGTGCTATGACAGCGTCGCGAAATCACTCAACAAGTACGAAGGTTCAGACGCTCAGATTGAGCAACTACAGGCCTACAAGAGCAACAATGGTAATCAGATGAAGCCTCGCCCAGCGCCTGTCGCTCAGGGACAAGTTCAAGCCTCTGAACCTAAGAATGACTTTGGACTTGAACATAAGCGAGATTTGTCTGACGAAGCTTCTGAGATTGCGGTCACTATCGCTTCAATCAAGAAGAATGTGCGTGATAAGCATGTTATAACTTTCAGCGATGGTTCTGTATGGCAGCAAACTGATGGAACTTACATGAAGCTTAAGGAAGGTCAGTCGGTAGCCGTAGAAAGGGGCTTATTGGGTGCATTTTTCTTAAGTGTAGAAGGGCTTAACAAGCGCATGAAAGTGAAACGCGTAAAATAAATGCCTTGGTTTGATGCTGGCGTCAACTTGCTTGATAAGCGATTTGACGCCGATGAAGTTATACAACGAGCAAAAGATGCAGGGGTAGAAAAACTCTGCATTATCACCACGCACCCCAGTGAATGGGACGCCGCAGTAGCGCTATATAATAAGTATCCAACCCAATGCTGTTACACTATCGGTGTCCATCCTCACAATGCAAAAGATGTCACGCCAAGTGATTACAAGCGGTTACGCGAACTTGCACAACAGAAAGGGTGTGTTGCAATTGGTGAATGTGGTCTGGATTTTAATCGCAATTTCTCACCACAGCCCGTTCAGTTGGCAGTGTTCGAAGCCCAGTTAGACATTGCGGCTGCATTAGACTTACCCGTGTATTTACATGAAAGGGATGCGTTTGACGAACAAGTCGCGTTATTAACCGAGTATATGCCTCGTATAAAAGGTGGTATTGCCCACTGTTTTACTGGGAATGCAGAGCAGGTTCAGCACTACCTTGCGCTGGGGCTTTACATTGGTATTACTGGCTGGGTATGTGATGAGAAGCGAGGCGAAGCACTACGCGAAGCCGTGAAGTCTATACCTTTAAACCGTCTTATTCTTGAAACGGATGCGCCTTATCTGTTTCCCAAAACCCTTCGACCGAGAAAACGTAATAACGAACCTGCTTTTCTACCCCATATCGCTAAACAATTAGGCGAATATCTGCAAGTTGAGACTGATAAATTACGTATTAGCAGTTATGCTAATAGCTGTGAGTTGTTTTCTCTCAGCTAAACATAGGTTTATATGCAGACAAATCTGAAAGCGATGCGCAAGTATGATGCGGGTCTTATTCTTATCACCCTAGTGGCCGTCGTTGCATTTGTGTCTGTGTTGTTTAGTTTGTCTCCTAACACCAGTGCAACACCACGTTTCTCGCAGCTTACTTATCTCAATGTAGATAATGGCAATGCGCTCGATTTTACTACCATTACTCAAACGCCGCTTACCGACTGGACACCAATATCTTCACCCATTAACTTGGGTATGAACACAAACGTACATTGGTTTTCAATGGTCATTGCGCCAACACAAAGCAATGAAAGTCGATTTCTATTGCACATCGACTATCCCCTTTTAGATAGTTTATACGTTGCGATTTACAGCCAAATAGGCAGCACGCCTATTGCTACTTATTCAGGTGGCGATGGCCTGCACTTTGACAACCGGCCTGTTTCTCATGTGAAGCCACTATTCCCCCTACCAGTAAGCGCTCAGTCGCAGCGGGTGATTATTCGAGTACAAACCTCTGGCAGCGTACGCCTTCCTATTCGTATATGGGAAGAAACAGAGTTTATTGCCTATACATCAAGCCGTAACCTGGCATTGGGGATATTTTTTGGCATCTTGGTAGCAATGGGCGTGAGTAACGCATTTTTAACGGTAACGACAAGTAACGTGTCGTTCCTTTATTACTCTGGCTATGTAATGAGTTTGGCGCTTATATTGGCGACGTTACACGGCTACGGCTTCTCCTATATGTGGCCGGGAAGCACATGGTTTCAAGGTAAAGCAATTCTTGTGTTTGCTAACGCGACTATTATGTTTGCGGCGATGTTTACGCGAAGCCTACTACCTA
Organism: Alteromonas sp. Cnat2-8; assembly: GCF_022348355.1. NCBI lineage: Bacteria > Pseudomonadati > Pseudomonadota > Gammaproteobacteria > Alteromonadales > Alteromonadaceae > Alteromonas > Alteromonas sp. Cnat2-8. The sequence continues at coordinate 847,805 of NZ_JAKREX010000001.1, read as the reverse complement.
TTAGAGCCCACAGCGTAAAGCTAGATAAAATCACACAGGCAATCAGTTGGGTGTGCGGGTTAAGTATAATCCTCGGCCTTATCTTGCCTTACTCGTTCATGATAAAGGCGTTCCTGTTACTGCTTAGCCTCATCGTTATTTTTACTCTTGGGTTAGGTATTTGGCTAACGCTCAAAGGGGTGGTCGTAGCACGTTATTTTACCATTGCTTGGGGTTTTCTATTAATTAGTGGGCTAAGTGCGAGCCTTGATAACGTTAATATTATTCAGTTGCCTATTTCGTCAAATAACCTGCTGATCATTGGTGGCGCGGTTGAAACGCTCATCTTGGCACTTATCTTAGCGATTAATTATAGCCACAGTCGCGATGATCTCATTGAGGCGCAGCAGTTCGCGCTAGAGCAGGAAAAACAGGCAAATACCGCCAAAGAGAACTTACTTGAAGTACAAAAGCGTTATCAAGATGACCTGGAGTATAAAGTACAAGAACGCACGTTAGAGCTAGAAATTACGTTACGCGAATTGTCTGAAGTTAACCAAGAATTGGAAAGGTTAAATGCAATAGATCCGCTCACGGGAGCGCACAACCGTCGACATTTCGATAAGCGTCTGCGTTCTGAAGGGCGACGCAGTAGACGTGAGCAAACACCATTATCTCTCATCATTGTTGACGTGGATCATTTTAAGCAAATTAATGATCAACACGGACATGATGGTGGTGACGCGTGCTTAATTCACGTCACCAATGTCTTTCAGAAGCACATCCATCGCCCTACAGATGACTTGTGTCGCATAGGTGGTGAAGAGTTTGCCATTATATTGCCTAATACCGATCTTGAAGGCGCTTTTCACGTTGCCGAAAATATGCGAGATAGCCTTGAGTCGACCCCACTTGATTACGAAGGGGAAACCATTAAGCTAACTGCAAGCGCGGGCGTTTCTACAACCATTATTATTGATGAAGAGCACGCGCAAAATCTTTTCAAGTTCGCTGACGAATGCCTTTACGAAGCCAAGGCTGCGGGCCGCAATACAGTAATACATAAACATTTACAGGAAAAACTATGACATCTTCACCTTTCCCTCAAAGAAGAATGCGCAGACTACGCGCCAAAGATGCTTTAAGAGGGCTTGTGGCAGAGCACCGTTTAACCACTGACGATCTCATTTACCCTGTTTTTGTACTACCCGGTGAGAACGCACGAGAAGCCGTACCTTCTATGCCTGGTGTGGAAAGACTTTCTATCGATTTGCTAGTGCAAGAAACGGCGAAATGGGTAGAGCTGGGCATTAGAACGATTGCGCTTTTCCCTGTGACACCTATGTCTCTTAAAACCGAGTGTGCAAGCGAAGCGTTCAATCCTGAAGGGCTTGCTCAGCAAGCTATGAGAGCGCTTAAAAAGGCGTTTCCTGAAGTAATGCTGATGTCTGATATCGCATTAGATCCATTTACGTCTCATGGTCAAGATGGCCTCTTAGACGAAACTGGTTATGTGATGAACGACGAAACAGTCGAGGTGCTCATTAAGCAAGCGTTATCGCATGCTGAAGCTGGCGCTGATATTGTTGCGCCTTCTGACATGATGGATGGGCGCATTGGCAGTATCCGAAAAGCACTTGAAGAAGCAGGTCACATCAATACGTGTATTATGGCTTATTCTGCTAAATACGCGTCTGCGTACTACGGTCCATTTCGTGATGCCGTCGGCTCCGCTGCAAATATAAAGGGCGGCAACAAGAAAACCTATCAAATGGATCCTGCCAACACCGATGAAGCACTCCACGAAATTGCGCTTGATGTAGAAGAGGGCGCTGACATGGTAATGGTGAAGCCAGGTATGCCGTATTTAGATGTTGTGCGTCGTTGTAAAGACGAATTTAAAGTACCGACATTCGCCTATCAAGTAAGTGGCGAGTACGCTATGCATCAAGCTGCTTTTGCTAATGGTTGGCTAAATGAAGACGCGGTAATCCTAGAATCGTTATTAGCGTTTAAGCGCGCTGGCGCAGACGGGATTCTGACTTATTTCGCTCCGCAAGCTGCTGCGCTTTTAGCGAAGCAAAACGACAAGTAATACCAACAACCAAAGGTTCGACAACAAAAAAGCCGTGCAATGCACGGCTTTTTTTTCATGTTTTTTTCCGTTTATCGGTATACATATTTAACGCATTCTATCTGTTTGTAAGTGGTTACTTACAAACGAGTTCGCAGCCAGCTTTATGCTGAAGCCAGCATTCATTTGCTAGCTCTGCGTTGATCAAAGGATGCGATTTCAGCCAGCCTCCAGGGAAAGTAAGTGTCCACTTACTTTCTTCGCACTGCAAAGTTACTTCTGGTATATGTTTATTCTGACGACGCAGACATAACACCACTGCGATACGTAAAATTCGCAATAAGCCTTTTAGCATTGGACGGTAGTCTTCGTGGTACTTTTCAAATACGTCTGGCTTTATGTTTAATCTATGCTGAGCAACTAAATCGCGGATGGCTGCCCGCTGAAGGCGCGTGAAGCCAGGCAAATCAATGTGACTTAATATGTATTCACCATGCTCATGATGGCGCTTATATTCAATGTGAAGACCTATTTCATGAAGCTGTGCGGCTGCACCTAAAATAGTTTCGGTATCTAAATGACAAATATTCTGTTGTGCACAGAGTTGATGGCATAAAGTAAGCGCTACGTGACTAACCGAGTTCGCGTGACTAGCATCTACATGATAACGATGTTTTGCCTGATTAAGGGTCTGCTGACGACGATCATTCTCGGTAACGTTATCTAACATTCCGTAGATAAGTCCTTCTCGAAGCGCACCACCAGAAATATTCATGTGCTTGATATTTAGCGCTTCAAATAAGCTGATGAGGATCGCTAAACCAGACGGGAAAATAGCTTTTCTGTTATCTTCCAATCCGTCGATATCAAGGGTTTTAATGCTGCCGCATTCAATACATTGCTTTTCTAAATGATACAAATAATCTAAGCGGATAGCATCACTAATGCCCTGTGCTACAAGAATCTCAGTAATGGCTTGCGGCGTGCCAGACGCACCTAAACAATTCTCCCAATCGAAACACAAAAATGCGCTAGACACATCGGCAATAAGCGCGTGTGCGGCTTGCTTGGCATTGTCGAAATTGTCTTCGGTGATAGTGCCGCCGGTGAAATAGCGTTCCATAAACGTTACACAGCCCATATCCAAACTCTTAAGATGGATAGGCTGCATGTCGTTGCCGATAATGATTTCTGTGCTGGCGCCGCCAATATCTATGACTAAGCTATTGCCTTGGTTGGCAGATGTGTAGGCTACGCCAAGATAAATTTGTCGCGCTTCTTCTTCACCGCTAATCACTTCAAGTTTGTGATTGAGAATCTCTTCTGCCTTGCGAATGAATACATGCGCATTGGTTGCCAGTCGCAATGTAGCGGTCGCTACAATTTTAATATTAGAAGGGGGGATATCCTGCAGGCGTTCCGAGAATACTTGCAGGCATTGCCAGCCGCGTTCCATGCTTACGTCATCAAGTGCTAGGTCATCATCTAAACCTGCTGCTAGGCGCACTTTCTGTTTAATTTTCCCTATTATTTGCACACTGCCGTTAACAACGTGAACAATCACCATGTGAAAGCTGTTAGAGCCTAAATCTACGGCGGCGTAATACTCGCCGTAGGTTTGTGCGTCGTGCTGGAGTTCTGCCTGCATAAAACCTCGATTCTTATTGAGTACCTTTACGCCTCACTGTTGCGCTCTGTTGTTTCGGTTTTGAGGCTTTCCACGGCCTCTTCCGTTTCCACGACGTGAAGAATTGCGGTTGTTAGGCGTACGTCTTCTACGTGGTTTTGGAGGCGTTACATCATCAAGTAGGGCACTGCGGTCGTAATCGGTAACCGGTATTGCCTTTTGAATGTATTGCTCAATAGCAGGTAAGTTTAGTGCGTATTTTTCGCACGCGAAACTAATTGCAACACCACTTTGTCCTGCACGGCCAGTACGACCAATACGGTGTACATAGTCTTCGGCGTCGTCAGGTAAGTCGTAGTTGAATACGTGCGTTACCGCGTCGATATGAAGACCGCGCGCTGCAACGTCGGTTGCGACTAAAATATCAAGATTGCCTTTGGTGAAATCTTCTAAGATCCCAAGGCGTTTCTTCTGTGGTACATCGCCGCTAAGCAAGCCCACGCGATGGCCATCTGCGGTAAGCCAGTCGGTAACTTTCTCACAGCTATTTTTAGTGTTGGCAAAAACAATGGCCTTTTCTGGCCATTCTTCTTCAAGCAGCGTAAGAAGAAGCAGCATCTTGTCGTCATCAGACGGATAAAATAGCTCTTGAGAAACGCGAGTTGCAGTTGTTTGTTCTGGCGCTACCTGTACGTGGGTAGGGTTGTTCATGTGCTCGTAAGCAAGCTCTTGCACGCGGTAGCTAAGTGTAGCTGAAAATAGCATGCTCAAACGTTCGCTTGCCGGTGGCATGCGGCGGAATAAAAAGCGGATATCTTTTATAAAGCCTAAATCGAACATGCGGTCGGCTTCATCAAGTACGGCAACCTGAATATTCTTCAGTGTAAACACATTCTGTTTATAGTAATCCAGTATGCGTCCTGTCGTACCAATTATAATATCTACCCCTTCTTCCAAAGTTTCACGTTGACTTTGGTAACCTTCGCCCCCATAAATCAAACCAAGCGACAATCCAGTATGCTCACTAAGCAGTTTGGCGTCGTTATAAATTTGAACGGCGAGCTCTCTGGTCGGCGCCATGATAATTGCGCGAGGGCCATTTGATTTGCTGTTATCTGCATTTTCTGCTTTGCTTAGCAAATAGTGAAATGTAGCTACCAAAAAGGCAATGGTTTTACCGGTTCCGGTTTGAGCCTGACCTGCAATGTCGTGACCTTCCAATAAAGGAGGCAGTGCAAGTGCTTGAATTGGTGTACAATGTGAAAAATTAGCTGCCGCCAAGGCGTCAACAACCTTGCCGTTAATCGGCAGGTCAGAAAAGTGAGTATCAGTTAAGTGAGTAGGCATAGCTTATAGCTTATCAGTGCTTGCATTAAAAAACAGTTTCTATATAACACTTATGGTCAGGCTGAGACAAATCAGCGACAGACCAATAATGGAGAAAAGAATGAGCGACAAAATTATCCAGTTATCTGACGATAAATTCGAAGCAGATGTTATCAATGCTGAAGGTCCTGTACTGGTTGACTTCTGGGCTGAATGGTGTGGCCCGTGTAAAATGATCGCACCAATCTTGGAAGAAGTTGCGACCGAGTTTGATGGCAAGTTAACAGTTGGCAAGTTGAATGTCGATGAAAATAACGAAACTCCACCTAAATATGGTATTCGTGGTATTCCTACATTGCTACTTTTCAAAAACGGTAACGTTGCTGCAACTAAAGTAGGCGCGCTATCTAAAGCTCAATTAACAGAGTTTCTTAACGAAAACCTTTAATTGATTTCAAATTGAAAACCGGTGCTAACGAAGCACCGGTTTTTATTTACGCCACAGGGACTAACGTTTCATTCTAGAAGAGCAAGCCACAAATTATTTAACATTTCGGCGGTAAAACGCTGGACGTTGGTTAAATATAGTGCTAACTTTTCTTCAGCGCTCATCCGAGCAGCGTTCTGCTTACGCCCACATCAGGGTGATATCAAATCTAAACTAGAACAGAGTGACTTTAAGTCCTGTAAGCGAAGTTCAAGCACAAAGACCCACCAGTATGAATTTAACTGAATTAAAGAACAAACCAATAAGCGAGTTGGTTAACCTGGCCGAGGAGATGGGCCTGGAAAACATGGCGCGCGCCAGAAAACAAGACATCATTTTCTCAATCCTAAAGACACACGCAAAAAGCGGTGAAGACATCTTTGGTGATGGGGTACTAGAAATTTTACAGGACGGTTTCGGCTTCTTACGCTCAGCTGACTCTTCGTATCTTGCAGGACCAGACGATATTTATGTATCGCCAAGCCAAATTCGACGCTTTAACTTGCGTACCGGTGATACGATTGCCGGGAAAATTCGTCCACCGAAAGACAGTGAACGATACTTCGCCCTGCTAAAAATCCGCGAAGTTAACTTCGACAAGCCTGAAAATTCACGTAATAAAATCCTTTTTGAAAACCTTACACCGCTTCACGCAGCAGATCGCTTGCGCATGGAACGTGGTAATGGCTCAACAGAAGACATTACGGCTCGTGTACTAGATTTGGCGTCGCCAATCGGTAAAGGCCAGCGTGGTCTTATCGTAGCGCCACCTAAGGCCGGTAAAACGCTTCTTCTTCAGAATATTGCACAGTCAATTGCTGCTAACCACCCAGATTGTGAGTTAATGGTATTGCTTATTGATGAGCGTCCGGAAGAAGTAACCGAGATGCATCGTCTTGTTCAAGGTGAAGTCGTTGCTTCAACCTTCGATGAGCCAGCAAGTCGTCACGTACAAGTTGCTGAAATGGTTATCGAGAAAGCCAAGCGTCTTGTTGAACACAAAAAAGACGTGGTTATCCTGCTTGACTCGATTACTCGTCTTGCTCGCGCTTACAACACGGTTATCCCATCATCAGGTAAAGTTCTTACCGGTGGTGTTGATGCGAATGCTCTTCACAAGCCTAAGCGCTTCTTTGGTGCTGCCCGTAATGTTGAAGAAGGCGGAAGCTTAACCATTATCGCAACAGCGCTTATCGATACCGGCTCTAAAATGGACGAAGTTATCTACGAAGAGTTTAAAGGTACAGGTAACATGGAATTACACCTTAATCGCAAAATCGCGGAAAAACGTGTGTTCCCGGCTATCGACTTCAACCGCTCTGGTACCCGTCGTGAAGAACTGCTTACAGCGCAAGATGAACTACAGAAAATGTGGATCCTTCGCAAAATCGTTCACGAAATGTCAGAAATTGACGCAATGGACTTCCTTATCAGTAAGTTGTCGATGACCAAGACAAACGATGAGTTCTTTGACGCAATGCGTAGACAAAAGAGTTAATAGAAACTTAGTAATAAGTTGATATTTAAAGAAAAGGCGCCACTCGGCGCCTTTTTTATTCCCTGCATCGATAAAGCACTTTTCTTATACTTCCGTCTAATACCCTCAGTCTTGTGAATGGGGTATTTTCGTCTGCTTATTGATTTTTAACAGCAATCGTTAGTTCAGTGGTGTGTTCTCCCTTGAGATGATTTACTCTGTCTAAAAAACACCAAAGGAAATAATAGTTATGTACCAGAAATTGCTGTCACTTGCATTTGCAGGATTGGCCTCTGTGTCAGCTGCTAATGCCGCTCAGATCAATGTTGATGAATTAGCGAATAAAGTCGAGCCTGATGTAATTAAATGGCGTCATCACTTTCATGAATTTCCTGAATTATCGAATCGCGAGTTTAAAACCGCTGAATATGTTGCTGACTACCTTGAAAGCCTAGGTTTAGAAGTGCAGACCGGTGTGGCAAAAACGGGTGTGGTAGCTATTTTAGACTCAGGCAAGCCAGGTCCTGTGGTTGCATTACGTGCAGACATGGACGGACTTCCTGTAAAAGAGCAAAACGATTTGTCCTACCGCTCAAAGCAGATGGGCGAATACAACGGAAAAGAAGTGCCGGTTATGCACGCCTGTGGTCACGATACTCACATGGCAATGCTCATGGGCGCGGCAAAAATTCTTACCGAAATTAAGGGCGACCTGAAAGGTAAAGTGAAGTTTATCTTTCAGCCTGCAGAAGAGGGCGCACCCGCTGGAGAAAAAGGCGGTGCGGAAGTTATGGTTGCTGAAGGTGTACTTAAGAACCCTGATGTAGACGCTATTTTTGGCCTGCATATCAATGCTAACACCGATGTGGGTAAAGTGCGTTATAACGCGGGTGGCACCATGGCCGCGGTAGACCCATTTAAAATTGTTATTCACGGTAAGCAAGCCCACGGCGCTTATCCTTGGAAGAGTGTTGATCCAGTGGTTACCGCTGCGCAAATGATCATGTCAATTCAGACTATAGTAAGTCGTGAGTTGAAATTGATTGACGATGCAGCGGTGGTGTCTATTGGCTCTATTCACGGCGGTAACCGTTCAAACATCATTCCAAATGAAGTAGAAATGGTTGGCACAATTCGTACACTCAATGAAGCCGCTCGCGATCACATTTACGAGTCGCTTCCGCGCAAAGTAAAGGCTATTGCTGAAAGTATGGGCGCAGAAGCAGAACTTACGCTACCGCTAGATTACTATTACCCCATTACGTACAACGACCCAGAGCTTACAAAAGCCATGCTGCCTACTATGCAGCGTACCGCAGGCGTTGAAAACACGCTGCTTTCTAAGCCGGTCACGGGTGCGGAAGACTTTTCATTTTTCCAAGAGCAAATTCCAGGTTTATATGTTTGGGTAGGCGGTAAGCCATTGGACGTGTCTGAAGAAGATAGCCCTGCTCATCACACACCGGAATTTTATGTTGATGATGAAGGCATGAAATTAGGCGTGAAGCTTCTAACGAACTTTACCCTAGATTACATGGCTCAACACTAAATCTATTCGCCGGAGACATGCGTTGAAAATTGGCAGTATTTCATTTTCTTTTTCATGGTCTCTGGCCCTTCAAGCACTGCTTGTATGTGTGTTAGGTGCGGGTCTTAATGCTCTCAACCCACCCTTTGATAGCACAGGGATAGCTACATTTGGCATAGGTGCAGCAGTCTACGCTTCACTTCGGTTTTCTCCTTTTATTTCCATTCCTATTGCACTTGTTGTCAGCCTTCCCTTATGGCTTAACGACGGGAGCATAGTTGGAAAAGAAAGCCTTACTCTACTGCCTATCGTGCTTAGCTTTTTTGGCTATAACAAGTCGCTTAAACAGGTGATAAAAGTAGGCGCAGGCTTTTGGTCTATTGTCTTTCTGCCCATTCTCGTTTTAGAGCATTCTCTTTATGATGGCGATAACGCAAATATGCTGTTTTCGGGTGTGCTGGTCACTTGGGTAAGCGGTGTATTTGGTCTTGTAACCGGACACTTTTCGTATTTGGCAGTCCACGGGCTTAAGCGACAAACATCAAGTAAGTCCGAGCGGGTTACGCTGCACTTTCTTTTTGGGTACTTCTTTTCCGGTTGCTTCTTCGTTGCTTCCATGGCAGTAATTTATTTGTCGGTAAGTCTGTTTCAACAACAGCAAGAAAGACAAATTCACAGTTACATGTCGCAGCGGGTGAATGTGCTGGAGTTCCAACTTTCGAATTTTATTCAGCAACACCAAAGTGCCATTATTAGCGCAGCGCAAGTGTTGTCTAGCGAGGTATCAAAAAGCGATTTCGATAATGCAGCGGTGACAAATTTGCGGGTGTTGGCATCGCACAATCCAGAATTTTTGACCTTCCTCATTGCAGATGACAATGGCGATCTTACCCACGCTTACCCGCCTAGCCTGTTGGATAAGGCGAGACAAAGCGGCTTGTCAAATGTGGCTTACAGGCCGTATTTCTTTGAAGTCATGCAGACAGGTAAACCATTCCTTTCAAATGTATTTCAAGGCCGAGGTTTTGGTAACGATCCAATTGTAGCCTTGTCAGCCCCTATTACAGATGCAGATGGCACTCCAAAAGGTATTGTAGAGGGCTCTTTATCGTTAAAGAGCTTTTCTGCTATTGATAACTTAAGCTTGGGTGGTTTTTTGATGCTCATTGAGGATCAAAAAGGCGAAGTTATCTATGCATCTAAAGGCCTGAAGATGAAGCCACTCACTAAAGCACCTTTTTATATTTGTGAACCTGATTGTGCTGTTGAGGTGGAGAACGGGCCTCAGGGGAAAACATGGTTGAGGTTAGCGAAAGATATGCCTTTTGCTAGCTGGAAAGTTAGCTATTACTTCGACAAACGACTGCTAATGGCATCAATGAGTAATTATTTGCTAAAAGACTTGCTGCTGCTATTGGCATTATCTGCATTTGGAACATTCACCGGGTACGTAGTTGCAAAAATGGTCGGCGCGCCTATTCGTCGCCTTGTTCGCTATATTTCCGAATTCGACCCCACACAAAAAGAAGGTGTTAAAGCACCACAAAGGGCACTGCACATTCAAGAGCTCTCGTCGCTAAGCGATGAGTTCGTGAGTTTAGAAGCCCGATTGCTCGATGCATTTGAAGAGCTAAAGGTTGCAAGAGAAGTAGAGCAAAGCCTGAATGTCGAGCTAGGGGAATTGAATCAGTCTTTGGAAAAGCGCATAGAAGAGAAAACCGAGCACCTTGCGTTAGCGCTTAAAGAAGCGGAAGCCGCGAATGTGGCGAAAACGCAGTTTCTCGCTAACATGAGTCACGAGATTAGAACGCCAATGAACGGCATTATTGGCTCATGTGAATTGATGCTCGAGAATGAGTTGCCGGAAAATGTTTCGGCTAGAGCCAAAACAATTTCACGCTCTGCTAGCAATTTACTTATCATCCTGGACAGTATCTTAGATTGGTCGAAGATTGAATCGGGTAAAATGCTTACCGATATTCAAAGCTGTGCCATTCGCGAGTTACTTGAAGCTTCTTGTGACCTCTACCGTCACGCTGCGCAAGTAAAAGGGTACGATATTGCTTTGTATATTAATCAGGGCGTACCTAACGCACTGAACATTGATGCAGGGAAGGTGAGTCAAATCATCAATAACTTACTTAGTAACGCGATTAAGTTCACCAGTGATGGTGTCGTGACGGTTAACGTCAGCTATGCCCACCAAGGACTTAAAATTTCGGTTACCGATACGGGAATAGGCATTGCTCCCAACAAACTACGCCTTATTTTTGATAAGTTTGAGCAAGCCGATCCGTCCACCACTCGAAATTTTGGTGGCACAGGATTAGGTTTGGCCATTTCTAAAGGTTTGGTTGAGCTTCTTGGTGGTGAGCTTTATGTTGAAAGTGAACTGGGTAAAGGAACAAGCTTCACCTTCCACATTCCTGCCACAGTAAGTGAAGAAAAAGAGCATGCAGAAAATGAGGTGATTCCGTCATTACCTGATGGACTACGGGTTTTATTGGCTGAAGACAACGACATTAATGCTGAAATCGTCATGGACATGCTCAAATCGTCCAACATCAAATGTATTAGAACGAAAAACGGGCAAGATGCTGTTAAGGCCGAGAAGAGGCACGATTTCGACGTAATTTTAATGGATTGCCAAATGCCGATCATGGATGGTCATACAGCATCGAAACTTATTCGAAGTGAAGGCAGGAATAAGGACTCGGTCAGGATCATCGCCTTAACCGCCAATGCGTTTATCGAAGACAAAAATGCCTGCTTAGATGCAGGCATGAATGCGCATTTAAGTAAGCCTATTCGCAAGCAGGTTCTATTTGACTGTATTGCCCGTGAACTTGCTCGCGTTTGAGGCTACATCAGTGTTATCGCTCGGCGCTTCGCTAACGAATCGCAGTACAATATACCCTAAGCACGCCGAGACAAGAGAGCCGGTTAAAATGCCCACACGCTCGTCAAAAATTTGATTGATACCTGTCTGTGCAAAGGCTAGTCCCCCAATGAATAAGCTCATTGTAAAGCCAACGCCGCAAAGTAGCGCACAGCCATAGATATGCTTGAAGTTAAGATCCTCTGGTAACTTAGCCAGCTTTAACTTCACCATTAAGTAGCAAAAACCGAATACGCCAATTTGTTTACCCACAACCAAGCCAAGAAAGATCCCAAAGGTAACAGGATGGAAAATACCCTCCGGACTGATGTTACCAAAACTTATGCCGGCGTTAGCGAAGGCGAATAAAGGTAGGATCGCGAAACTCACCGAGCCATTCAAACCGTGCTCTAGTCGCGTTACTGGAGAATAAGATTCGTCTTTCTCATCCCGCATAGGAATAAAGCCAGCAAGTACGACACCTGCCAGTGTGGCGTGAACGCCTGACTTCAACATGGCTACCCACAGAATGATTCCCACAAAAATATAAGGCGGAATATCTACCACATTGCGTTTATTCATTTGCCACAACAGCAATAAACAACCTGCAGCAATATACAGCGCACCCGCGGTAATGTGCTCGGTGTAAAACAGGGCAATAATTACGATAGCACCGATATCGTCAATAATAGCCAGGGTGACTAAGAAAACTTTCAGGCTCGTAGGTACTCGACTACCTAGTAGCGCTAAAATACCTAACGCAAACGCGATGTCAGTAGCGGCGGGAATTGCCCACCCTGCAATGGCTACGGGGTTGTCCCAGTTGATGCCTACATATATCAAGGCGGGTAGTGCCATACCACCTACAGCACCCGCTGCGGGTAAAATAATATCTTTGGGATTGGCCAATTCACCCTCGCAGATTTCTCGCTTCAGTTCCAGACCCACGTGAAAAAAGAATACCGCCATTAACCCGTCGTTAATCCACAGCAATAATGGCTTATCGATAGCCCACGTACCGGCTGATATTTGTACCGGCATACTGATTAAATGATCGTAAAGCGTATCTAGGGGAGAATTAGCAATAATGAGCGCAAGAATCGTTGCACCCATTAACAATATGCCGGGAGCGGCTTCGCGATTTAAGAAGTCAGAGACCACGTCTTGTACTTCTTCTATCACCTCATCAAGTACGTCGGGTTCGTGCTTATCTGTCATCAATAACCTCTAACGCCCGTTCATGGTCAACGTCGCAAAATGTGGAAATAAAAGCGTTCGTTAATCCGTGTAGTCAGGCAACTTTTCTACATAAATTAATTATAGTTAATACGACTGACAGCGAAGAGATAGATCACCCTTATAAGAGAGTAGCCTCAACAACCCTTAAGCGAGTGGCGCTATAATTGACGCCATTTACGGTGGGATTTTGAACGGTTTTACGCTACAATCGCGGCCTTTCCAAGGTTGTCCACTTTACCTACCCCGAGGATCTCTAGATGGCAAAAGTCGCGATTGTAATGGGTTCAACTTCAGACTGGCCTACTATGCAGCAGGCCGCAAAAATGCTGAAGTCGTTTGGTGTTGAATTTGAAGCGAAGGTGGTGTCCGCGCACCGTACACCCAACTTGCTAGTAGAGTTTGCAGAAAGCGCTGCAGATGAAGGTTTTAGCGCAATCATTGCTGGCGCAGGCGGCGCAGCTCACTTACCGGGTATGATTGCTGCACACACGCATTTACCTGTGTTTGGCTGCCCGGTTAAATCAAAGGCGCTCAACGGATTAGACTCACTGCTTTCTATCGTTCAAATGCCGAAAGGTGTTGCGGTAGGTACACTGGCAATAGGTGAGGCTGGTGCAGCAAATGCGGGTCTTCTCGCGGCACAAGTTGTTGCGCTGCAAGACGAAAGCGTACGCAATGCCGTTATCGCTTTTAGAAAATCGCAAACTGATACGGTACTTGCTTCAAGCAATACGTTGGAGCTAGATGAATGAGAGTAGTCGTTTACGGCGCAGGCCAACTTGCTCAAATGATGTACCTGGCGGGTAGCCCGTTAGGTATTGACGTTCAAGCTGTGGACGTAAACAACGATACCGTTGTACATCCAGTTAGCAAAACCCCTCTTGAAATCTCGCTTGCTCAAGCATTAGAAGGTGCAGATGCTCTTACCGTAGAATTTGAGCATGTACCTGAAAGGCTTCTTGAAGACGCGGCGAAAACAAACAAGTTGATGCCAAATATTGACAGCATTCTTGTTGGCGCCGATCGCGTACGTGAGAAAAAGCTGCTTGAAAGCATGCAGGTGGCAAATTGTGAGCACCAAATAGTTACCGACCTTGCCCAGTTAGACGATTGCGTAAAGCAGTTGGGTAGCAAACTTATTCTTAAGGCTAGCCGCGATGGCTATGACGGATATGGTCAATGGCGTTTAAGTGATGAGGCTGACTTACCTGAACTAAAAAATGCACTTCAGGGATTAGATTTGCAGACCGTGCCTTTAGTGGTTGAAAAAATGGTGGCCTTCGACAGAGAGTTGTCATTAATCGGTGTACGCAATGCTAATGGCGACGTACGCACCTATCCACTTGCTGAGAATTTGCATCACCAAGGTCAACTTCACGTGTCGGTTGCACCAGCGACTAACGTTGATGATGCACTTCAGGCCCAGGCTCACGATATTTTTGTGAAACTTGCTGAGGGTATGAACTACGTCGGTGTGCTGGCTGTGGAACTATTCCAAGTAGGCGACAAGCTACTTGTAAACGAACTTGCTCCTCGTGTACATAACTCCGGGCACTGGAGCCAGTCGGGCGCTGTAACCAGCCAGTTTGAAAATCACTTACGTGCAGTCTGTGGATTGCCTCTTGGTGACACGTCAGCCATTGGCCCAAGCGCTATGGTCAACATTATTGGTTGCAGCAGCTTCTCGCGCGATTTGCTAAGCATCGATGGTAGTCATCTTCACTGGTACGGAAAATCTGTTCGTGAAAAGCGCAAGATGGGACACATCAATGTCACCACGAATAGTTATGAAAGCTTGGGTGAAAAGCTCATGGCATTGAGCAAATATTTACCACTTGAGTACTTCCCAAAATTAGTTGGTGAAGCAACGCGATTAAAAGGTTGACACCCACGCGTTTATCGCTAGAATACGCATCCGCTGTCTAGGCAGCGGTTTTTAAAGTGTGCCGACTTAGCTCAGTTGGTAGAGCAACTGACTTGTAATCAGTAGGTCGCCAGTTCGATTCCGGCAGTCGGCACCATTTTTCTTTTTTCCTATGCCAATCTTACGTACACTTGCTTACGAGTATTCATTCGGAGCAGACTGTATGTCATTTTTTTCCAAATCACTTAAACCGTTAGTTATCGTAACTGGCTTATTTTCTTTAAGCATGTCTGCGACTATTTACGCGCATGGCAATGACCATGATAACCATCACATGCCAAAAGAGCAGCACAAGCACGCCAGTAAGCAATCAGAAGTAATGGTAATGAATGGTTATGCCAGAGCGACCTTTGCTTTGGCAAAAACCGGCGCAGTGTACTTTACTTTGCATAATCATAGTGACAGCGATAAAACACTGACGTCTGTTTCAGTATCAAACGATGTAGCAAGTGAAGCGCAAATCCACACAACGGTGATGGAGGAAGACGTGATGAAAATGCGTGAGCTAACTGACGGCGTTATAATAAAAGCGGGCGAAATGGTCTCTTTTGAATCAGGCGGCCGTCATATCATGTTGATGGGGCTGACCAAAGGATTAGAAGAGGGCAGCGAAGTAGCACTAACCCTCACATTTAGCGATGGGAGCGAACTACCAGTTTTGCTACCTGTTAAAAAAGAAGCGGGCGAAAGCCACCATCACCACCATTAATAGAGTGGCTGAGGCAGAATGTATAAAGTCATCGATTAATGCGATGAATGCAATCAACTAAACCGTTAATCTAAATCAAAATTTCTGTAGTACTATTAACTTATATTATTTAAACCAAGATTTTTCAGCGCCGATGAATGGACTGAAGGTAAATCTAAAAAGGGTTTTAACGTTAAGGAGTGTGACATGAGCAAGATTGATATTGGTATTTCTGAGAGCGATCGTAACGCAGTAGCAGAAGGCCTTAAGAAGTTATTGGCCGACTCTTACACTTTGTACCTTCAAACGCATAATTTTCATTGGAACGTAGAAGGTCCGCAGTTCCGTGAATTGCACCTAATGTTTGAAGAGCATTACACAGAGCTTGCCGAAGCGGTAGACGAAATTGCAGAGCGTATTCGTACTCTAGGTGTTGCTGCACCGGGCACATATAAGTCGTTCGCTGAGCTTAGTTCAATTGAAGAAGTGGAAGGTGTACCTGAAGCGACGGAAATGGTGAGATTGTTAACTCACGGTCATGAGCAAGTTGTGAAAACCTGCCGTGAATCGTTAAAGCTAGCGCAAG
Organism: Alteromonas sp. Cnat2-8; assembly: GCF_022348355.1. Taxonomy (NCBI): domain Bacteria; kingdom Pseudomonadati; phylum Pseudomonadota; class Gammaproteobacteria; order Alteromonadales; family Alteromonadaceae; genus Alteromonas; species Alteromonas sp. Cnat2-8. The sequence continues at coordinate 831,992 of NZ_JAKREX010000001.1, read as the reverse complement.
ACGCAGACGATGAGTCATCTGCAGCGTTAATTGGCGATCGTATGCGCGTTCATGAAAAAACAGCGTGGATGCTTCGCGCAACATTACCGAAGTAAATCGCTATATAAGTGCGGTGACAGTGATTTAACATAGGCTTAATCGGCCAGTCACCTTTATCGCATAAGCAAGTAAAATTATCACAAAGGGTACAGCAGCGCTGTGCCCTTTTTTGTATACTGCCTTCCACTAAGAATAATAGAAGAAGCCTGTGTGAACGCGCACACGGCTTTTTAAAATGAGGCTCCTAGCGATGAAACCATCAACTATTTTAGCTGTACCATTCAGACCTGTGAGCGCGCTAGCGCAGTCACTTACTTGTGTATTGGCGCTTACGATCAGCCAATCCGCTTTAGCTCACGGAGATCATAAACATGGCGAAGCGCATGAAATCACCGACAGCGATATTACCGTAACCACGCTCGCTGAAGGGCTTGTTCATCCTTGGGGAATGGCATTTTTGCCAAATGGCGATCTGCTAGTTACGGAACGTGAAGGTGGCATTCAGCGTTTATCAAAAGACGGTAAGTTGTCAGGACGTCTAGGTAATGTGCCTAAGGTGGTTGCGCAAAACCAAGGTGGTATGTTGGACATCGCTATCGACCCGGATTTTGCCAGCAACAACACTATCTACTTCTGTTACAGCAAAGCGAGTGAGGTTGAGGGCAAGCCGGGCAGCAGTAGCAGTGTTGCAAAGGCTAAGCTTACCGACTCAGGCCTTGAAAATGTTGACGTTATCTTTAGTGCCGACTCAGTTGTCGATAACGGCTTTCACTTTGGCTGTCGTTTAGCGTTCGATGCTAAAAAGCACTTGTACATCACCATGGGCGACCGCTACAAGTACATGAAAGAAGCGCAGAACACCGATAACCACTTCGGTAAAATTGCACGCATAAACCGTGACGGCAGCGCAGTAGAAGATAACCCATTCACAGACGGCAAAGCCCCTGAAATATTCAGCTATGGTCACCGCAACGTGCAAGGCGTTACTATTCATCCTGAAACTGGTGCGGTATGGGCGATGGAGCATGGCCCGAAAGGTGGTGATGAAATCAATATCCTTGAACGCGGTGCAAACTACGGTTGGCCTGTGATTACCTATGGCGTTGACTATAGTGGCGACATTATCAGCGACAAAACCCATATGGATGGTATGAAGCAGCCATGGGTGTATTGGGACCCGTCTATTGCGCCAAGCGGCCTAACCTTCTACCAAGGTGAAATGTTCAAAGAATGGAACGGGGATGTACTGGTGGGGTCGTTGAAGTTTACTCACCTTCGTCGCATAAAAGTAGAAGATGGAAAGCCCGGAGAGCAGTTTGAATATGTTCGAGACAATCACGCCCGTATTCGCGACGTTGAAGTTGGCCCAGAAGGTGCCATTTACTTACTGACCGATGCACCGAACGGCAAAGTATTAAAGCTAACCAAATAGCATAATACCAGTCCGCATAGATAAGTGCTCACTCAGAAGGCGCTGGTAAGCTTCATAGCGAAGCGTGGGAATGCAGGAATGGCTGTTCCCTTTCAAATTCTGGTATAAGACGTAGAATGAGAAAAGGCGCCACTTCATTGTTATTGTAAAATGAAGTAAGCGCCTTTTTTATTTATAAGGACATCGGGTCTCGTATTGACTTACTCGCCGTCGTTATTCTTCTTGTAGCGTTCAAACCACGCCACAATATTTCCTACTTTCTGTATTAAGCGAGAAGGGCGGCTTGCAATGCCGTGTGAAGCCCCTGGAATTCGCACCATTGCAGCATCGACACCTTGTAACTTCAGCGCTTGATAATACTGCTCTGTCTCGCTAATTGGCGTACGGTGATCGGCTTCACCGGTTAGCAGCATAGTGGGTGTTACTACGTTGCCCACTAAGCTCAAAGGGCTACGCTGCCAGAGTTTATCCGCAATTGTCCACGGCATATCTGCCATCCAGTAGTTGCTAAAGTACGGGTATGCGTCGGCAGTCAATGAAAAGCTCATCCAGTTAATAACCGGCTTCGCCACAACAGCTGCACTAAAGCGGTCAGTTTTACCAATAGACCATGCGGTAAGGGTTCCGCCGCCTGAGCCGCCAGTAATAAACAGATTCTCTGAATCTATATAGCCTTGCTTAACAACCGCGTCTACCACATCCATTAGGTCGTTATAATCTTCTGATGGGTAGTTATGGTGGATCAAATTACCAAAGTCTTCACCGTAAGAGCTGCTGCCCCTTGGGTTAGCCCATACCACGACATAACCTTGCGCGGCCATTAGCTGAATTTCCATGGCAAAGTGAGGGCCGTAGGCTGCATGTGGGCCGCCATGAATTTCTAAAATTAGCGGGTATTTTTTGCTGCTATCAAATCCTGGTGGCAAAGCGATCCATGCGTCGATAGGCAGCTCGTCCACACTTGATACTACGGAAAGGTCTTGTACTTCTGCCAGTGTTTTATGACCAAGTGCATCGCTGTTTAAATCGGTGAGTTGCGTATCGTCTTTGCCTTTTCTATAAAGCGCCAGGTTGCCAGGCACAGTGCGGCTTGCCGTGGTGTAAACAATGTCGCCTTTATCACTAACTGAGAAGTCGCCCGACGTGTAAGGGCGTCCAAACGCTTGTCCACCTATGCTAACGTCGATAGGTTTCACATCGCCTTTCAGGTTCACTGCAGCAAGTTTAGTTTCGCCATGATCAAGGTAAGAAAAGATTAATCCTCGGCTGTCTTTGCGCCACTCAAATTTGCCTAAGCTTCTATCTAGTGACGTAGTTAAACGGGTGATGTCCCCACTTTCAAGCTCAAGTACCACAAGGTCGCCATTCTGATAAGAAAGCTTTCTGTCGTTGAGCTGAGTAAATGCAAGGTATTTTCCGTCGGGACTCAAGGTTGGTCTACCTTCAGGCCCTTCGATATCGGTAACTTGTTCAACTGCCGCAGTGTTCACATTCACTTTATAGATGTCGCTAAACAAAGGGTGCAGCGCGTAGTCTTCTCGTTGTGGTGTGGCGAAGTAAATCCAGTCATTCTCTTTAGAGAAAGAAAGGGTACCGCCGCTAGGGAATTTTCCAGTTGTTAATTGACGCGGCGTACCGCCTTCAACAGGCAGAACAAATATCTGGTCAAAGCCTTCACGCAAGTAGCCTCTTCCGTCACCTCTATACTGCACCGCATCAATATAGGTGCCTTGGTCAGCCCACTTTGCTCCTTTAGGCTTGCTCGGCATGCCGGTAAACAATGGCTTTTGCTTTTCTTCGGTAAACTGGGTGAAGGCTAAGGTTTTGCTGTCATGAGACCAGGTTAACTGACGAGGTGCTTCGCTGGTGTTGGTCAAGCGCACAGACTGCATGGTATCTAAGTAATAGAGATGGATTTGTGCGCGGCCGTTGACCGATTTTGTATATGCCACCATTTTACCGTTGGGCGATAAGGTAGCCTGTGACAAGTTTTCATCTACACCAATAAACGGGCGATGCTCACCGGATTTAATATTTACTTGCCAAAGTCGGCTTTGTCTTCCGTCAGTCATGACATCCATGCTCTGACGAGAATAAATTACCGTATCCTTATTAAGAAACTGTGGGTTGGCCACAAATTCTAAGTTAAAGGTGTCATCGTATGTCAGCGCATTTAAGCTAGTCGAATCAGAGGTAGATTCCTGCAATGCATTGGCCTGACTTATACCTAAAACCAACAGTGATAATGCAGTCGAGGTAACACATAAGCCTTTTCGTACTGGTCGAAAGGCGAAACGAGACGCAAACATAGTTGTTCCTTTTGTTATTGTTTTTTGCGCTGAGCGCGATAGGTAGAATGTTCGCTGTCGTGTGCTTAGCGTAAATCCTAACGCAAATGTAGCAACCTGCGAACGTTGTCTCTAACCATATCGCTTTCGTTTCTTTTATGTAAAGCGCGTGCGGTGAAGAGGCTGGATTGTCCGTTAAAATTACATATCCAACATTAAGCGCAACGTTTAACAACGCAGGGCGCTAGCAATGGCAGTTGTCATTATTAATAGAGGGCTGGCCGTCCTTTAAGTCATTTGAGCTTTATTCGCCTTTAAGGCTAATTTTGCCCACAAGAATATCTTTAAACATGACCCAGTCGCCCATTAGGCTGTAAAGCGGGTGTTTAAATGTCGCAGGGCGATTTTTCTCAAAGAAGAAATGACCTACCCAAGCGAAACCGTAACCTACTAGCGGAATAAACCACAGTAGCGACCAGCTAGCCATAAATACTGCTAGTGCTATAACGCCGAGAACCAGCCACGAGCCGATAAAATGAAGCGTGCGGCATGTACTATCTCTATGTTCATTTAAATAAAACGGGTAAAACTCTTTGAATGAAGCAAAATGCGTGTCAGCGCTTGTTTGTGTAGACATAAAACCCTCTCGGCCATAAGCATGTATTTTATAGAAGTAGAGTGACTTAGTAGCAGTAGTTTACACTACGTTAACATTCTATTCTGAAATAGATTGTCGTGAATACGACAAAAAGAGAATGAGTTTTTGCAAACATGCGTGCTCACTGGCGCAGATCCAACAAAGTGGCGAATTAAGAGGCGCTTCCTAGTGCAAGGCGCGGTGACCAAAGATAGCCTACTTTAACCTTGTAATTTCAGGCCGTCTGCCCCATATTCCTCTCAATACAAGAAATTAAAGGCCTGCGTTATGGAAAATCTCGTTGCGAATAGCCAAGCAACCATCGTAGATATTACGGTAGAAAACTTTCAACAAATCATCATTGAAGCGTCGCAAGATAAGCTGGTGTTAATCGATTTTTGGGCAGATTGGTGCGAGCCCTGTAAAGACCTTATGCCTATTTTGGAAAAGCTGGCGGGTGAATATAGCCAGCACTTGATCCTGGCTAAAGTAGACTGCGAAGCCCAGCAAGAAGTCGCTGCGCAGTTTGGTATTAGAAGTTTGCCAACGGTGATGGTGGTGCAAAATGGTCAGCCTGTTGACGGCTTTGCGGGTGTGCAACCTGAGCAGCAAATTCGCGAAATGCTCGCTAAATATTTGCCTAATCCTGAAGACGATCTACTTGCCACTGCTGGCAAAGCGATTCAGCAAGGTGATTATGCAGAGGCACTGCCCGCAGCTAAAGAAGCCCTAGCACTTAACCCAGATAACGTAAACGCTAAATATATGCTTATCGATTGCTATATCGAGACCGGATCTATCGATACAGCCAAAGCGTTATTGGAAGAAATTAAGTTGGTTGATCAAGACTCTCGCTATAAGAGCTTAGCGGGAAAAATTGAATTGGCAGAACAAGCCGCCGACACTCCTGAAATTCGTCAGCTTCAAGCAGCGGTAGAAGCGAACCCAGACGACTTGCAGCTTAAAGTTGATTTAGCGGTACAGTTGCAGCAAGCGAACAAAGCACAAGATGCACTAGAGCTTCTTTATAGTGTGTTAAAGAAAGAACTTGGGTTTGGCGACGCCAGAAAGCTGATGATGGATATGGTGAATGCGCTTGCCGACGGCGACCCGTTGAAGTCGGAATACCGCCGAAAAGTTTACAGCTTATTGTACTAACAACGTCAGCGTTTTAGCGGCTGTCGTAGGGGGCAATGAGTCGAGTCTGACTTTGATAAATTGACTGTACTAGGTTCGTACTGGCACTTGCAGGTGAACGAGAACGCATGCTGACGAGTGTCATCGTGTGTATTTCTACTTCGATTGCTGTATTTATTTAGGCGAGAGAATAGGGGAGAACCCCTCTTTGTGCAGCCAATTAAGTGCTTCGAAATACTTTTGAAAATAATCGCGCTCGTAGTTAGCTGATTCAGCGTCACGGTGCTTAGATGGGTGGGTTCGTTCTAATTGGGCCCGCCTAACCATTCCGGTATCCAGCACGTAAGCTGAGCGTGTAAGCCCTCGCGAAATGTTCACCTTTATTGCTTCTGCTAAACGGGTTTGGCATTCAGGCGTAGAAAGCACCCAGCGGCGTCCGTCCATAAGGGCAGCCCAAGGCTTATTGTCGAACTTAGCGATAAGTTCATGCATTTCTTCTATAAAAAACTCTGTCGTTTTCAGGTTCCACGCCCCGGTTGCAAACACCTCAAGTACGTTACCTGAGACATCCAATGAATAATTTCCGTATTTAGGAAAACGCATAAAATACCTTTAATGTTTGTCTGCGTGGAACAGACGGAGCTTGCTAACTCGGCTAACAAAAACATCTTGCCTCTATAGGGTATAGCAGAGTTCTTAAAATTTGCTGTAGTTGTGTTTATATAAGAAATATCACTAAGCACGTCGATTTGGGCAAAACAATTTACACTTAATTTGTAAATAAATGTTTTGTTGCAGGCGCAGATTCATGCGAAAAAGGTAGAAATTTGATAGGGTTTACGCAGTTTTTATATTGGGCACTAGAGCATGGCATATCAGCATTTTTATACGGGTTTTCTTAATGCGAACAAAGGTAAACAGCATTATGCATGTCACAGCCACTACTTTTGGCCCGACTGCACGCGTGATGCAATGCTCAACTACTGGGATGACAGCGCTAAGTATGTTGACGAAAAGTGGGGATATTTCTTCCAAACTTTGGTGCCAGAGCTACAGCAGCGCATTAGCAACATACTGAACACTGGAGCACCACAGCAAATCGTTTTTGCGCCCAATACCCATGAGCTGCTTTATCGCGTAATGAGCTGCATCGATAGTACTGCGCCTTATAAAGTAGTGTCGACAGACAGCGAGTTTCACAGTTTTCAGCGCCAAGCGGCTAGGATGCAAGAGCTGGGTGCGATAGAACTTATTACCGTACCTACTAAACCCTACGATACGTTTGCGTCGCGCTTTAAGGCTGCCATCGCCGAACACGATCCCGAGCTGGTTTTCTTTAGTCAGGTGTTTTTTAATTCCGGATACGTGGTGAACGATGTCACAGATATCGTAAATAGCGTAACTAACGACAATACCCTTATTGTGGTTGATGGCTATCACGGGTTTATGGCAAAGCCTACCGATATAGCGAACATTGCCCACCGAGCCTTTTATCTTGCCGGTAGTTACAAATATGCTCAGGCAGGAGAGGGCGCATGTTTTGCGCACGTACCCGTGGGCTGTGAGCTAAGACCCGCATATACTGGCTGGTTTGCAGAGTTTGGCGAGCTAGATAAGCCTCGTAAGGTTGGCGGCAAAGACAGCGTTCAATATAGCCTAGATGGAATGCGCTTTGCCGGTGCGACGATGGATTTTACCGCGCTCTACAGATTAAGAGCCGTGCTTCGTATGTTCGACGACAATGGCATTGATGTCGCTACAGTTAACGAATACGTAATGGGCATGCAGCGCACATTTCTAGAGAAACTTGCTACCTGCAACCATCCCTTGCTAAACGAAAAACATCTAGCAGTAAGTGATGAAGCAAACCGAGGGCATTTCCTTACCTTTGAATTAGATAGTGCCGATGAAACAAAAGCCCTTGCTTCAGCGCTTAAAGAGCACCATATCCTTACCGATTTTAGAGGAAACCGCTTACGGTTTGGTTTTGGTCTGTACCACACCCCTGAGTACATTGATTTAACCGCACTGAATCAGAAAGCGTAAGTCGTTGCTTTAAACATACGTAAATATTAACGTCACACTTATTTAAGGATAGTTTTATGGAGTGGCTACTACCCGCTTTAGCGTTGGTACTTATTATAGAAGGAATAGGGCCGCTTCTTTTTCCTAATAAATGGCGCAATTATTTACTTCAGATAAGCCAACAGCCCAGCAATCAACTGCGTCAAATTGGCGGAACCCTTGTGATAATAGGCGCACTACTGCTGTTTTATTTCAGTTGAGTTAGCGCCCAGATCTAGGCATTAAGAGGCGTGAAGCGGTGTGAAAACGGAACTCATCAAACACTGCCACACGCTTTACCATAATACATAGTACGAAAAGGAGCGCGACTTTACCGTTGACTGAAAAGTGTGCTCTTAAACCTGTATTCAACATTCAGAGGTATATTTTCAGCCCTTTGAATACCTCATTAGCTTTTAAGCATCCAATGCCCGCGAATAATAGCAAAACGTTATATAAATGGGGCATAGCGCAGACTGCGATAGACCGTCTGTTCAGCTTTTTTACCAGGTAATGTTTAGAAAGCTTTAAAAATTAGCGTCTTAGAATGTTTGTGCTGAAAAATAAGAAGCCAAGCCTTATTTCAAAAAGGCTCGAGCGGCAGTGGGTCATCTTTGTGATTTCAAAAATAAAAATAAAATAGTCGTATTTTTGTTCGAAAAAGAGATGATCCTTGCCCTAGAATTTTGTAGAATCCCCGCCTAATTTTCTTACACATATGATTCATGGCAAAGAACGTTGTGGTACTCGGCACTCAATGGGGTGACGAGGGTAAAGGCAAGGTCGTAGACCTACTCACTGATCGCGCAAAATATGTTGTTCGTTACCAAGGCGGACACAATGCAGGTCACACTCTAGTAATCGACGGTGAAAAAACCGTACTTCACTTAATCCCATCAGGCATCCTACGCGATAATGTTACCTGTATTATTGGTAACGGTGTTGTGCTAAGCCCTGACGCACTAATGAAAGAAATGACTATGCTTGAAGAGCGTGGCGTTCCAGTGCGCGAGCGATTAAAGATTAGTGAAGCTTGTCCGCTTATTCTTCCTTATCACATTGCACTAGACGTAGCGCGCGAAAAAGCCCGCGGCGCAAAAGCAATTGGTACAACGGGTCGTGGTATCGGTCCAGCGTATGAAGATAAAGTAGCCCGTCGTGGATTACGCGTTGGCGACTTGTTTAATGCAGAAGACTTCGCAGCAAAGCTGAAAGAAGTGCTAGACGTGCATAACTTCACGCTTACGCAGTACTATGGCGAAGAAGCAGTAGACTTTGACGAAACCTTAAAAGGTGCAATGGAAGTTGCTGACATTCTTAAAGCAATGGTTGTTGATGTAACTGACGAACTAGACAAAGCACACAATGCTGGCTTGCCTATTATGTTTGAAGGTGCACAAGGTACACTTCTAGACATCGATCACGGTACTTATCCTTATGTTACGTCGTCAAACACTACCGTTGGTGGTGTAGCAACGGGTGCTGGCTTTGGCCCACTTAAGCTAGATTACGTACTGGGTATTGTTAAAGCATACACTACGCGTGTAGGCTCAGGTCCTTTCCCTACTGAACTAGAATGTGAAGTAGGCCAACACTTAGGTGTTAAAGGTCACGAGTTTGGCGCGACCACAGGTCGTAAGCGCCGCACGGGGTGGTTCGATGCAGTTGCGATGAAACGCGCAGTACAAATCAACTCTATTACAGGTTTCTGTTTAACCAAGCTTGACGTGCTAGACGGTCTTGAAAGCCTTCAAATTTGTGTAGGCTACAAAGATGCAGACGGCAACGTGAAAGACGTTCCACCTATGGCGGCTGACGGTTACGAAAAAGTAACCCCAGTTTATGAAGAAATGCCGGGTTGGACAGATAACACCTTTGGTGTAACTGAGTTTGAAGCGCTTCCACAAGCTGCAAAAAACTACATTAAGCGTCTTGAAGAGCTAACAGGTGTGCCGGTTGATATCGTTTCAACAGGCCCTGACAGAAACGAAACTATCGTTTTACGCAGCCCGTACGACGCGTAATAGTTTCACATTAAATATGTTTAAAAGCCCAGTGTTCACTGGGCTTTTTTGTTTGTAATTTTTCGACCTTTTACTTTTATATAATCTTGTTATCGCTTCAAAGTTAACTGTTTATACTTCTTAAGTGTAACGTCAGCCACTTGCACCTAAAATACGAGCTCATTAAACATTAATTAACAATTTAGTTGCGTTGTCTTCGAACATCCCTATTAATATAAGATAGTATCAGTTAATTATTGCGCTGCTTTGCCCGACAACAATCTTAAGACGAGCCATAGAATTGTTGCAGTGGGTGTTATGCTATCGGAGCCTTCTTATGCCAAATAGACCTTCTCTTCACGCAGTGGAAACTGGCGTGTGTTTCGTTGACGTTGTTCACAAGCTTAACGACAGTTTCGATACAGGGAAAACCCAGTCCTTGGAGTGGCGTAAAAGCCAGTTAAAGGCATTAGAAACTTTACTGAAAGACAACCAGCACGACATTTTGCAGGCCCTTAAAAATGACCTGGGCAAATGTAAGACCGAAGCCATGGTAGCGGAACAAGGGTTTCTGCTTTCTGATATCAAGCATACGCTTAAGCATTTGGATAAATGGGCAAAGCCACGCAAAGTATCAACGCCCATGGTGGCATGGCCAGGTAAGAGCTTTCGCAAGCCTGAGCCGCTTGGCACTGTGCTTATTATCGGAGCGTGGAATTATCCGCTTCAGTTATTGCTTGCCCCTTATATCGCCGCTATTGCTGCGGGCAACTGTGCGGTATTGAAACCCTCTGAATTGGCTGAAGAAACCTCGTCGCTGGTGGCTAAGCTTATTCCCCAATATATGGATAATTCATGCGTTGCCGTAATAGAAGGCGGTAAAGATGAAGCGACGGCGCTACTTGCCTGCAAATGGGACCATATTTTTTACACCGGTGGTGAAGTGGTGGGCAAAATTGTCATGAGCGCCGCGGCCAAACATTTAACGCCAGTAACCCTTGAGCTTGGCGGTAAAAGTCCCTGTTTTGTTGATGCAAACACAAACCTTGCTGTCACCGCGCGCCGTTTAGTGTGGGGTAAATGGATGAATGCGGGCCAAACTTGTATTGCGCCTGACTATGTCATTGTTGAAAAGGGCTTTGAGCAAAAGCTTATTGATGCGGTTAAAAAAGAGCTGAAAAAGCAATACGGCAAAGCACCTTTATCGTCACGAGATTACGGCAATATCGTTAATCATCGTCACCTAAAGCGTCTTGAAAGTTACCTTGAAAACGTCAATGTGGTGTATGGCGGCGAGCTAGATGAATCTCGTCCAGCAATGGCGCCTACCCTTGTACTGGAGCCATCGCTAGATAGCCCGCTAATGAAAGAAGAGATCTTCGGCCCTATTCTACCTATTATCACTGTTGACAACATGGAGGCGGGCATTAAGTTTGTGAACAGCAGGCCTAAGCCACTCGCACTTTATGCATTTAGTGATAAGGACGATGTGCTTGATAATATTATCAGCAAAACCAGTTCAGGCAGTGTGTGTACTAATGACACTATGCTGTTTATGACTAACCCTGAGTTGCCGTTTGGTGGCGTAGGAAATAGCGGCATGGGTAGCTATCATGGCCAAGCAGGTTTTGATACATTCAGCCATATTAAAACGGTAATGAAACGTTCATTCGCCCTCGACGTGTTCTTTCGTTATGCACCGTTTTCTAAGTTTAAGCTGTCGTTGCTTAAGAAGTTTTTATAACAGGAGTTTTCATGGTTCAACCTTTTCATCTTGCCATTCCGGTCACTAATTTAACCGACGCAGAAGCGTTCTACGGTGAGTTGTTGGGTTGTGAAAAGGGCCGTAGTGACACCCAGTGGATAGATTGGAACTTCTTTGGCCATCAATTAGTGACCCATTGTGTAGAGGCTATGCCGTCGCTGCCTGCCTATAACGGGGTAGACGATCATGCTGTGCCGGTGCCGCACTTTGGCGTTGTGCTAACCATGGACGATTGGCAAGCACTGGCAAGTAAATTAGAGGCTGCCGATACCGAGTTTGTTATCGCACCTTATATTCGTTTTAAAGGAAAGCCGGGCGAACAAGCCACTATGTTTTTCAAAGACCCTTTCGGCAACGCGTTAGAGTTCAAAGCGTTCGCCGATATTTCTCAGCTTTTCGCTTCATAATAATGGGGGCAGTTGCTCTTTGCCGTACATCAAAGAGCTGCCTGATACTAGGCTAGCGCTTCTTCTTTTTTGGTTTGAAGCGCTTATATAAAAGCGCAACACCTGTAAGGGTGAACAAAAAAGCGCTGCCCGAAAAAGCAATTAACCACGGCGTGTTAAAGTTACTTCTGTCCTTGTAATCCATTATGTGCAACATCCACATAAAATCAAACAGCCGCCATGTGTCGGTACGTACGCGCAGAACACTGCCAGTGTTTGGGTCGATATAAAACCGCGAATTTAGGTCGTCATCGAAGTTTACCTGCCATAATGGCGCAGACAGGTTTTGCACTTCTTGAGGCAACACGCTTAATAGCCGGGTCTCACCAATATCGCCAGTACCTGCGTATTGCCCTTTTGCTGCTTTACGAATAGCGCTTTCTTGCATGGTTTGCAAAGCTTCACCTGTTAATGCGCTGTAGCGATAGGCAATGTTGTCATCCACGACATGATAAACAGGAATAGCATTGAGCGAGCCCGGTTCTGCGAGGCCTACTTCATTTATGCGATGGGTGAGTGATAGCACCGCAGTGCTGCTGTGGTTACGCAAAATATCAGAAGGAGTAACGGAAGCGCTGTGCCATGATGTGGTTACCCTGTTCCTTAAATGGTTACCTCTTACTTCATCTATGGGTAACCAGGCCATAACCAAGCCGCTTAAAAACCATAGGCCTATTTGTACAAATAGTATTAAGCCTAGGTAGTTGTGCGCTTTGCGCATAAATTTCATCATCAGGTTTTTTGGTTTTATTATCAAAAGGCTATAACATCAGAAAACAATAACCGAGTAAACCGAAGAAGAGGGTGGTTTTGAATAAAGCATTAGTGCTGGTAGACGTACAAAATGTGTATTACACCTGCCGTCAGGCGTACAAACGCAACTTTAATTACAACCAGTTTTGGCGTGAACTTACCTACAACTTGGATATAGCCCATGCTTTCGCATACGCCATAGACAGGGGTGACAGCAAGCAGCGTGAATTTCAAAACATTCTTCGTGCTATTGGATTTGAAGTAAAGTTAAAGCCTTTCATTCAACGTGCTGACGGCTCGGCGAAAGGTGACTGGGATGTAGGTATAACAGTAGATGCACTTGAACACGCCGACGATGTTGATGAGATCATTTTGGTGTCGGGCGACGGCGATTTCGATATTCTTGTAAACGCCCTTAAAGCAAAAGGGAAAACCGTAACGGTGTACGGTGTTCCTGCATTAACGGCTGAAAGTATTCAAAAAGTGGCGTCTAAGTACGTGCCTATCGACGCCACGCTGTTGTTGTAGTTTTCAGCTTGTACTTTGTTCAAGGCTGAACTAATAACGCTGAGCCCCCAAAGCTCCACTAATGTGGCTCAGCTAACAGCCCTGTGCTGATAAGGCTGTACTAATATGGTTGTACTAGGCTCTTACCTCGTCCGCTTTTTTCAGATGCGGCTTCTACACCCTCTTTAGTACGCTTAATTAAATGTACATCACCAAAGCGACGGTTATCTATGGTATAGCCCATTGCTTTAAGCTCATTTACCGTTGCCTCTGTAAACCCGTCGTGCATACGAATGGTGTCTTTGGGCAATAGCTGGTGATGAAAACGTGGTGAGTTCACGGCTTCTTCAGCGCTCATATCGTAAAGCAGGGCATTCAATAGCGACTGAGTTACTGACGAAATAATGGTAGTGCCGCCAGGAGAGCCTGTTACCAGAACCACTTGGTCGTCTTTAGTGACCAGCGTTGGCGTCATAGACGACAGCATGCGCTTGTAAGGTTCAATAGCATTCGCCTCACCACCCACTGCGCCGAAGAAGTTAGGCACGCCAGGCTTAGCACTAAAATCGTCCATTTCATCATTCAACAAAAAGCCAGCACCAGTTACAACAACACCGCTACCAAAAGTAAGGTTGATGGTCGTTGTATTAGCAACAGCGTTACCCCATCTGTCCATAATAGAGAAGTGTGTTGTATCTTCGCTTTCTTTTAAACCAGGCTTAACGCTTGGGGTATCAGAAATACTGGTAGGCTGAATATCTGCTGCGCGTTGAGTAATATAGTTAGCGTCAGTGAGCGCTTTTACCGGAACACTAACAAAATCAGGATCGCCCATGTATTCAGCGCGATCGGCAAACACGCGCTTACCAATTTCTGACATAACGTGAATGTATTCAGTGCTGTTTTGCGCTGGCAAATCGTGCGTTGCGTCATAGGCTTCTAGCATGCCGATCCACTGGGCAACGGCAACACCACCAGAACTTGGAGGAGGTGCGGTCACCAGCTCATAACCTTGCCAGTTTAGGTGAAGAGGTTTGCGCCACACGGCTTTGTAAGCCAGTAAGTCTTCATAAGTAATAAGGCCGCCGTTTTGCTGCATAAAATCAACAATATGCTTTGCTACATCGCCTTTATAAAAGCCATCCTTTCCCTGTTGCTGAATCGCTTTAAGCGTTTTCGCTAGCTCTGGCTGTTTGAAGGTAGTGCCTGCTTTAGCGTGTGCAAAATACTCGCTAAAGTTGTTATTGATAGCTGCTTCTTTGGTACGCTCAATATAGTGATCAATGTTATTGGCCAGCTTCTCGTGAACCACAAAACCTTGCTCGGCCAAATCAACGGCTGGTGCGAGTAGACGCTCCCAATCCAATGTGCCGTATTTTTTATGCGCGGCCCACATACCAGCAACGGTACCAGGAATGCCAGACGCTTTAGCCCCAAACAAAGACTCGTACGGTTTTACGTCACCTTGCTCGTCAAGATACATATCGCGATGCGCATTTTCAGGTGCCATTTCACGGTAATCTAAAAAGTCGGTGTTATCTTCAAACTTTATTGTCATAAAGCCGCCACCGCCTACGTTGCCCGCCTCAGGTAGAGTAACAGCCAAGACAAACTGTGCCGTAATAGCAGCGTCAATTGCGTTACCACCTTCTTGGAGTACCTGCATTGCAGCATCGGCACTGTAGCTGTCAGGCATGGCAACGGCCTGTTGGCTAAGCCCTACTGTATTGTTGCTAGCACTATCAACAGGGGGATTTGGCGCATGGGAACATGCTGCCACTACTGAAATAAATGCCACTATTACCGAGATAAACCCGACGTTAGCTATCCGCTTTTTCATTACAAACTCCTTGTTACAGACATTGCTAAACCTTTGCGATTAGCAACTGACTTCCAGCAAGCTTTAATCAACGGCATTAACCAAGCATGATCAAGCTTGCTACAAAATAGGCAATAAGCGTAAGTGCGCCCGCAAATAGTGCGTAGGGAAACTGAGTTTTAACGTGCGTTAATACGTCAGTACCTGCTGCTAGCGAAGATACGGCAGTAGTGTCGGAAATAGGTGAACAGTGATCACCAAATATGCCGCCCCCCAAAATAGCGCCAATGACCAGTGAAGGGGGTAACCCTAAACTTTGAATCAACGGCACACCAATAGGAATTAGGATGGCGAATGTGCCCCATGACGTGCCTGTGGTAAACGACATGATCGCTCCGGCAATAAATAGCATGGGAACAATAAGCACTAAAGGAAGATACTCTCCCACTATGCCCGCGACAAACACGCCCGTTCCAAGCACCTTAAGACTATTGCCTAAGGTTAACGACAGTAACACTATGGTTACTAGAGGAAGTAGTTCACCCATCCCTTTAAAACCAATTTCTACCGCTTCCTTGTGGGTAAAACGTTTGTGGATTAAGAGCAGGCCATAGGCAATGGCAGTGGCTAAAGCAGTAGCGTAAAGTACAGATTTGCTCCCGCTGCCTTCAGACAATACCCCATTACCTGTCCAGAACATGAAGCCAACCATGCTTAATACCATTATTATTAGCGGTACCAACATAAAACGTGCCTTGGTGGCAGGTTCCGTAGTTTGGTTAACCTCTACATGCGTGAGTGCTTTTTCTTCCTCAGCCATGGGGCCGTGCACTTTGTCAGCGGAAATAGTGTAGGCCACAATAAGTAAGGTGAAGATAGCGTAAAAGTTAAAAAATACGCTGCCCCATAAAATTGAGGCTGACGAAGCTGGTAGCTCGTATGCATCGAGAAGGCTGAGTATAAATGCCCCCCAGCCGTTCAATAAAATCAAAATGCAAACGGGCGCGCTGGTGGAGTCGATGATGTAGGCTAAGCGCGCGCGGCTCATGCCGAAACGGTCAAACAGACCTCGGGCGAATATGCCGGCAGTGAGCACACTTAAGTTTGATTCTATGAATACAGCGATGCCAGTGAACATGGTCAAGCCGCCAACTTGTTTGCGACTCTTCGCTACCCCTTTGTTTACTAGAAAGTTGACCGTTGCCGTTACTCCGCCAGAGTCACGTATAAATGCGAGCAACGCGCCCACTAGTACAGAGAAAATAAGCACCCGTGTATTGCCCGGACTCGCGGCGGTATCAACCACGCGCTCTATGGCATTAATGGGCGCCATATAGCTGCTAGCGATATCAGCATTTACCAAAATTAACGCTTCCGCGCACAAAACAGCCAGCGCTAATGCGAGTATGACTTCTTTTTTCCAAAAGACGACGGCAATAGCCACAAGAGGGGGGATGACTGACATCCAATCCATACTTCTTTCCAAACTTAAATTTATGTGTGCCTAGGACTTGTTGAGCTTTGATAAGTTACTACGCTCTACTTGCCCTATAGGTATGTCTATTTGCGTAAGAGAATGTGTGATTGCAGTTCAAAGTTGGCGAACATGCTTCTCTCATTTATGCTAGCGTACCGTATTGTGCTTCGTGTTACCAAGGATTAGATAAACATTGTTATTCCAGCAAGTTATTTGTAAAAAACGTGCTTCATTGATGGGCCTTAGCGCTATCTTGTCAGGCATACTCATTTTATTAAGTGCTTCACTGTTTACTGCTAGCGCAACCGCGCAATCTGAAAGTGCTAACGCTTCGAATAATCCTAAGCCCAGCGCTGATGCCGAAACAATTCGCGCTGTAAAAAACATGCTCGGGCAAAAAATCATTTTGGATTTTCGCTATTTCTGTGAAGACAATACGCCGTCTTCGCGCTGCCGTACGCCCATGACCGTAATTCCACCGTCACTTTTAAATGTGCTTAGTACGCACAACATCGGCGGTGTTATTTTGTTTTCAGAGAACATTCAAAATACCGAGCAGTTAATTACGCTCAATTACACCATGCAGCAGCATATGGTAAAAGCAGGTCGTCAGCCGTTATTTATTGCTGTCGATCAAGAAGGGGGCAGAGTAGCAAGGTTGCCTTCAGACATGCTCTCGCCGTTTGCGGGTAACATGGCCATTGGCGCCACTTTTCATCAGCGAGGCAGCGCATTTGCGCAAAGTGTGGCATCGCATATTGGCCAAACGCTTTTACCGCTGGGAATAAACACCAATTTTGCGCCGTCGGTTGATGTAAATAGCGAGCCGAAGAACCCCGTTATTAACGTACGCAGCTTTTCGGAAAATCCAGAGCAGGTAGCCGCACTCGGGCAGACATTTGTCAGTGCTATGCAAAGTACTGGTGTAATGAGTGCTATCAAACATTTTCCAGGCCATGGTGATACCCATGTAGATAGCCACAGTGGCTTGCCGCAAGTAATGCATAGCAAAGCGCAAGCTATGGCGGGTGACATCCTTCCTTTTGCGAATATCATTAATAGTGCAACGCCTCCTGCAATGGTAATGAGTGCACACATTCAGTACCCGTCTTTAGACGATACGACAATTATTGATAAGCATGGTAAGTCACAAATAGTTCCTGCTACTTTGTCGAAGAAGATACTAAGCAATTTGCTTCGCAACCAATTAGGATATCAAGGCCTTATCGTTACTGACGCGTTAGACATGGCAGGTATTACTCAGTTTTTCTCCCATGAAGAAGCATTAGTCAGTGCATTCAGCGCAGGTGCTGACATTGCGCTTATGCCGTTCACCATAAGAACCCAAGACGACATAAAAAAGTTCGCGTTACTTTTGGATAATGCAGCAAGTCGAATGTCAGAAAGCGCTTTCTTGAAAGCGTCTCATAATCGTATTATTAAGGCAAAACAGCGCTTTGCTTTGCAAAGTTTTATTTCCAAGCCGATGTCATGGTGGCTCAATGAAGCGAAAGAAAATGCTTCAATGAATAATCCTAACAGTTTGAAAAACCGAGGAATTCAAATTGAGAAAGCGCTTTCTAAATCGTCAGTTTCTGTACTCTTCGGGAAGGATGAGTTGCCAATAACTTCAAATCGCTGGTTGGCGCTTATGCCAGACGCAGCAAGATGTTTAGCATTTGAAGCCGCGCTTACACGCGCACGTTCCAACTTCAACAATAAGACTCTGGAGTTTGCGTGTTTGCCGTTAACTGCGTTACCTAAAACCCAATTAGCAATGAATCTACTAAAACAAGCTGACGTGCTGGTGGTTGGTAATATTAGTCCGCTACATGCTAACTATGAATTAGGAGGAGTCGATTTACCTGAGCATGTGAAACGACGCGCAAGCGAGACTGAGGTGATGGCATTTAGCAAAAAAATAATGGTTGCTGCGAAAGCACAGAATAAAACCGTGGTCTTTGCTCCACTGCGCATGCCATATAAAGCGCATGACGTGAAAGAGCTAGCCGATGTTGCTATTGCTACATTTAGTTATGCGGTGAACATTACACAGCAAAGTGATAAAGAAAATCAGCACGTTACGAGCTATAGTCTTAATGCTTTGGTTGATGTAATACTTGGTAGCGCGCTCGCTGAGGGACGTTCACCTGTTTCGTTGAAATAGGTGGCCACGCGAAAGCAGAGACCAAGACCAAAGATATTGCCCATTTAAGTGCGAACAAAGAGCCAAGCCAAAAGCCATTTTAAAAGGAGTTATCGTGAATACAACAAATACATCAGGTGCTACGCAAACTTCATTAGTCGATACGGTATTAAGTGCGTTGTTCCCTTTTGTTCCGCTTCTTGTCGCTATTGTATTGGTAATAAGTGCGCTCATCGCACTGCACTACCTTCTGCTAGCCAAGCAGAGCCATCTTACTAGTGAGCAGAAGTTACCTCGCCAAGTTGGAGTGTTGGTACTTACTATCATTGGCGCTGTTGTAATTGCAATGACGCTCCCTGTAAGTGAGAGTACTAGAAATCAGGTTATTGCACTTATCGGCGTACTTATATCAGGTGTGATTGCCTTTTCTTCTACCACCATGGTAGGGAATTTGATGGCGGGGATCGTACTTCGTGTAAATCGTCCGTTTAAAGTGGGTGACTTTATCAAGGTAGAAGGCTACAGCGGTCGCGTTACCGAAATGGGCTTGCTCGATGTGGAAATTCAGACTGAGAGCAGAGAGCTTATTGCCTTTGCCAATACGCTGATGGTGAATTCGCCCGTTTCTGTGACCAGAGCGTCTGGCGCAATTGTTAGTGTAGATATCAGCTTAGGTTACGATATACATCACAGCATTATTGAAAAGCACTTACTTGTTGCAGCTGAAAATGCCCAGCTGTCAGAGCCATTTGTACAAGTAGTTGGGTTAGGCGACTTTTCAGTAAGTTATCGCATTTCAGGTCTACTAACTGAAGTGAAGAGTTTGCTGAGCGCGCGCTCAAGGCTTCATAAAGCAGTACTCGACGCTTTGCATAATGCCGATATTGAAATTGTTTCTCCTAGCTTTATGAATCAACGCCCCCAGCCCGACGGTTTGAAAATGATAGCTAAATCGCCTGGACACACTAAACAAGAAGAAGCATCTCCTGAAGATGTTATTTTTGACAAAGCTGAAGAGGCCGAGCAAAAAGAAAAAAGTAAAGAAACGCTGATGCAGACGATCGCCGATATTGATGCAAAAATCGCTGAGAGTGACGGCGAAAACAGAGATCAGCTTAAACATCAAAAAGCCACCGCTGAAGCTCAGCTCGCAGCTTTGGTAAAAACAAAAAATGAAGAAGGTTAGTTTTCACTAACTTTTTTAGCTTCCAATAAAGCTGTGTTTATGTGGGTGTGAGTGTTTACTTACATGTTGTATGTTAAGTTTGGCATCGCTATCGCTTCCTCCACATTTACCTTGATAAGAAACCTCAAATCCTCAAGGCTAAAAACGTTTATCTGTACATCAATCCGTGTCTTCGTAAAGCAGGTATGCTTTTCGTTTTTCTCTAAATTTGCTTAACTCTTTCTGCCAACTCTGGCGAATTTCTGCAGGCGTTTTACCGGCTTGAATTTGATATCGTAGCGCATCGGTACCCGCTAATTTGTCGAAGAAATCTGGGCGAGTAAAGAAGGTTTCTTCAGAGGCATCACTGGCGCTGACCATTTTGTTATATTCAGAAAAAAGAGAATAGGCATCTATCAATGTAGCGATATCTAAGCCACTAATTGGTGAGCGCTTGCGAGTTGTTTGCTTAGAGTCAGAGCCTTCCAAAATCAAAGGATCAGCATAAGAAAAGACATTTGCACTTAGCAGAGTATTTTCATGTTTAGGGTGGGGCGCTGCACTATTTGCATTTACCGGTATCTTGGTTTTACCAAATTCAACAAACGGGTGGCCAATAAGTTGGAAGGGAAAGTCAGTGCCGCGACCTATACTCACATCGGTGCCCTCAAAAAAGCACAGCGTTGGGTAAAGGCGTATCGATAAATCGTTTGGCAGGTTAGGACTTGGGGCTACGGGCAATGAATAATGTGCAGTGCGTTGATAATCCTGCACTGGGACAACGGTAAGCTTAGCGTTGTCATAACTGCTCGCGTCAATATCTAACCACTGTTCCCCCACAATCATTCTAGCAAGTTCGCCCAAGGTCATACCGTGTAAGACGGGAATAGGATGCATGCCAATGAACGACGAAAATTCAGATTGAAGTACTGGGCCGTCAACATAACGGCCGTTAGGATTTGGCCTATCTAACACGATAACGTCGATATTACGCGCAAATGCCGCCTCCAACACATAGTGCAAGGTGCTTAAATAGGTATAAAAGCGTACGCCTACATCCTGAATATCGAAAACAATCACATCGATGCCATCCAACATGTCGGGGGTAGGCTTTTTGGTTGCGCCGTAAAGGGAGTGAATAGGTATACCGGTTTTAGCATCAATATTGCTATCTACTTTTTCGCCGGCGCCTTTGTCTCCTCTAAATCCGTGCTCCGGCGACATAATACTTACAACATTAACACTGCGTTGAAGAAGGGCATCAAGCAGGTGCTGATTGCGCTGGCTTGTCTTTATCTTATCTTTTTGTGCAGCCAAGCTGTTGCTCGATTCGCGCTCTTCAGGCTCAACCATGCTAGAAGGCAATGCGCTGTGGCTCGAAACCAACGCGCTTTGGTTTACCACCAAACTAACCCGTTTACCTGCTAGCAAGGGCAGGTATTTCGAATAGCGTTCAGCGCCAACAGTAAACTGCTTAGTGCTTGATACGGGCTGCTTATCCCCTAGTGTAGGCTGCTTTTCTATTAATGTAGGATGCTTCGCGTTGCCACCTGTATCACTTGTATATACATGTGTAGATAAGCTTTGCTGTGCACAGCCGTTAAGCGATAAGCTAATTAGTGCTGAAGATAGTATTGCAATGAATGCGCTCGACGTTAGGCGTCTAAAAACCTTGTTCAATGTGACCGAAGTTAAAACTTTCATAGCATTAGGCTACCGTGGTTATTCGCTTTTATTCACGGCGGAACGTAAATACCCACCGCTAGCATCTAATTGAGCGGCGGCCTGCTCGGCAGATTGCCCCGTTAATACCATTAAAATAGCAACTTTAGCTTTGTTGTTACACGCACTAAGCGCTGCTAAAGCAGCATTTTCACTGCAGTCCGTAGCCTGCATAACTATGCGAAGCGCACGGGCTTTTAGTTTTTCGTTAGTGGCATTCACATCTACCATTAAGTTTTGATAGGTTTTCCCCAGCTTAATCATTGTGCTGGTGCTAATCATATTAAGAATTAGCTTTTGCGCCGTACCCGACTTCATGCGCGTACTGCCAGTAAGTGCCTCAGGACCAACAACTGGGCATATAGCTACATCAGCATGGGTAAAAATAGCGGCGTTAGGGCTACATGCAATAGCGCCAGTAAAGCAGCCAAGCGAACGGGCATATTCCAGTGCACCACTTACATAGGGTGTACGACCGCTTGCCGAAATACCAATAACGGTATCGTTGTGGTTTAAGGACAGCGCTACAAGATCAGCACGCCCCGCGTCGACGTCATCTTCTGCACCTTCTACGGCGTGCTGAATGGCTTTTTCACCGCCAGCTATCACGCCAACAACCAGTTCATCAGGCACGCTAAACGTTGGGCGGCACTCCACCGCATCAAGTATGCCCAGCCTGCCGCTGGTCCCCGCGCCTATATAAACAAGCCTGCCACCATTTCTAATGCTAGTGGTTGCAGCATCCACCGCTTTTCCAATTTGCGGAATTTGCGAGGTAACTGCGTTTGCCACTTTCGCGTCTTCGTTGTTAATGCGGGCAAGAATGCCTTCCGTGTTTAGCGTGTCTATATCGAGGGTGTCTGGGTTTCTGCCTTCGGACACAATTTTATTCAGTGACTGGGCTAATTCGTTAACGGTGGGTTTATTACCTGCCGCTTCATTGTCAGTACTGACTGTATTTTTAATACTGGCGTTGGCGGATGATTCTGAAGTAGAAGAATTGTGCGAAGACATTAAAAACCTTGGGGCAACGAAATTGTGATAATGAGCTAGCGCAAAGCATAACGGTATTTTATGCCATAAGAAACCTTGCGTTAGATGGTACGTTTTTCATTATTAATCCTGCGCAGCTAATACGTTTCTCGTGGTACACTTTGGCTTTCGATATTCTTTCTCATTAAACATTTAAGGAACGTGTTTTTCTGTGAGCCGACAAACGCAAGCTATCATTCATGCTGATGCCCTTTTACATAATTTTAAAGCCCTTGCTGCTTTAGCGCCCTCAAGTCAGTCTATGGCGGTAGTAAAGGCCGATGCTTATGGTCATGGAGCAGTAAATGTAGCGCGCATTCTTCAGCATGTTTCTTCGCGTTTTGCCGTAGCAATAATTGAAGAAGCCATTGCGCTTCGCGACGCGGGAATTTCTGCGCCTATTGTGGTGTTAGAAGGGGCACATCAGGCAAAAGAGTGCCAAATGGCATTTCAGCATAACTGTATATTAGTTATGCACTGCGAAGAACAGCTTACGTGGTTAGAAAGCTGCCCCGAACAGCAGCGCCCGCATATTTGGCTTAAAGTGGATAGCGGCATGCACCGGTTGGGTTTTGCCCTTTCCGATATCGAAGGGATTGCTGCTAAGTACAATCATTTACTTAGCGAGCAAACGGTTATTGCTACGCACTTTGCGTGCGCTGACGATGTAGATAATAACTTTACCAACACGCAAATCGATGCGTTCAATCAAGTAGCGAGTAAATTGGACTTGCCAACCAGCGTGGCTAATTCTCCCGCCACGGTAAACTGGCCTGCAAGTCGAAATGCTTGGAACCGTTTAGGTGTGGGGGTTTATGGCGGTGCCGTTTCTACCTCACAAAATCTCGACATTGAAATCTACCCTGCCATGACACTTCGCTCCAGTGTATTAGCGGTACGAACCATACCGGCAGGCGAAGGAATTGGTTATGGTCAAACCTGGGTAGCAAGTAAGCCCAGCAAAATTGCAACCGTTGGCATTGGTTATGCCGATGGCTATCCAAGACACTGCAAAAACGGTACGCCGGTAATGATTAGAGGTAAACGCGCCTATTTAGTTGGCCGCGTTTCTATGGACATGATCACAATCGATGTAACTCATATCGACAACGTCGCGGTGGGCGATGAAGTTGAACTCTGGGGGCAGAATGTGCCAATTCAGGAAGTTGCGGCTAATGCTGACACTATCGACTACGAATTAATGACCCGCGTTTCTCAACGGGTGCCGCGCATTGTAAAATACCTTTAACTTTCAAAGCAGTGCCAATTTGGCCAATCTTTATATAAGTTTTAATAAAGCACTATTCATTAAAAGAATGAGACTTTTACCCCCATTTTGAGCCTATACTGTATCGGCTTGGTTGCGGGATTGCGGTGAATGTTTCGCCTCCAACTGTGCTGAGCAACAACTCATAAGTGAGGTTTGTATGCGTACTTCGTTTTCTCGTCCAAGAGTGAACCGTGGAGTAGTAAGTCGACCGTCAAGACCTGTTCAGAAGAAGCAATAGGTTTGTTGTAGGCGTCTAGGGATACAAATAAAAGATACAAGAAAGCCCGGTTAGGTTGTGCCTAACCGGGCTTTTTATTTGTTGCCCTAATCATCGCTGCTGTCTCTTTTTGAGGGGAGTAACAGCGAAAATTTATGACCGAATGGCAAAGACTGGCTGAGTAAATTTAGCCGTTTTGTGCGCGAAGCTCGCTGTCTAAGCACTGTTCTAGGCTGTTTTCAGCACGATTTTCCAAGTGATTGGTATCGGCGTTGTTTGACTCAGCGTTTGCCTTTTTTGATTCAGATTCGCCTTGTACTGGGAAGTAACGCTCTGGTCTATGGTTAAGCGAAATAACCATGTTCAAACAAAATGCGGCTAAAATTGAAATCAGCACTAAAGGCCAAGCGATGAAAAACAGAGCACTAAGTAATATACAGCTATCGACGGTTAGCTGGAATGTACCGGCTCTAATATTGAAACGCTGTTGTAAATAGAACGCCATAATACCAACGCCACCAAGGCTTGAGCTATGACGAAACATCATCAGCATACCTACACCAATTAAAATACCGCCAAATACCGCCGCAAAAAATGGATTTACGTGGCTAATATCCACAAACGCTGGAATTTGCTCAGTTAGTACAGAAACCGTGGTGACGGATATAAAGGTGTTAATGGTGAAACGCTTGCTAATTTGCGTCCAAGCTAGGGTGTAAAACGGTAAGTTAATCAGAAAGAATAGCAAGCCGAAGTCCATATCTACGGCATAAGTACCTAACAGCGCTAAGCCTGCCGCGCCACCTACCATTAAGTCTTGAGACTGAAATAAATATACGCCAAAAGCAACAAACAAGCCGGCGCTTATCAGGGCGAAAACATCCTCGATGACACTGTGTTTTGTTTTTTGCATAAGAAAAAGTTTGCGTTAAGAAGACACAGCGTAATTATACGTTTACAACACAGTAGGTTACAGCGAGATGAAAAGTTAACTCGGTGCGATAAATGGCGGAAGGTAAGTTTGCCTTTACGACTTTTAGCGCACCGGTGAATAGGGTGTTGCGTCGATGTAAACGTTGCACCAACCTGGTTCACATAAAACGCAAAAAGTAGAGGAAGCTGCTAGGGAGTCTGATTACTCAACAATAGAGAATACAACGGTATCTTGCTTATTAAATTCTACGCTGCATTTCATAATGCCTAAGTGTAGCGGGCTATATGCTTCGATTTTGCTGCCATTTGCAACAAACTCTGTATCCCACAACAATAAGTTTGCAGTATCTAGCTGGCGTTCGACACTTTTTTTCGATACGCCAGGCGTAAAATTATCGCAGAGAATTATGACTTCGCGCCTTGCTTCTATCCAATAAAACGTCGTAGTGATCAACAGTGCTATTGCCGCTATTGCAACAACATCAGCAATAATGGAACGCTTCATGGCCTGCACGTGCTACTTCTCCTCTACTTCCTTACACTATTCATTTAAAACCTTGCCGCAAAAAATATCGCAACGACAAGGCGCACTTATATAAAGTGCAATTAGGTGGTTTGGATCAAATCCCACTTATTGCCAAACTTATCTCTAAAGATGGCTACCGTACCATACACTTCTTCCCGAGGGGTTTCTAAAAATGCCACCCCTTTGCTTTGCATGGCATTGAAGTCGCGCCAGAAGTCGTCAGTATTCAAAATTAAAAATACTTTATCGGCGGCTTGGCTGCCAATGAGTGCCCTTTCTGTGTCATTTTTTGCTTGCGCCAACAACAAGCTCGTAGCACTGTGTGGTGGGGTTACCAGAACAAAACGCGAGTTTTCGCCGGTTACTTTGTCTTCGGTTAAGGTAAAGTTTAAAACCGTGGTGAAGTATTCAACGGCACTGTCGTAGTCGTCTACAAAAAAAGTAATGGCCGAGAGGTTTTGCGTCATAAATCAGGATCACTTTGAAAGTTAAGCTAAGTTAGCTGCGCATACTACCTAAAAGCTGACTGAGCTGAAATGCGGGTTGTCAGTTATTGCATGAAGTTGAGCGATTTCATTAAGCGCAATATTTTGCGTGGTTTTGTTGATGGACATTTGAATACACTCTGTGGCCACGTCGTTGCGTTTATCGATAACTGTGGTCAATGCTTTACCGTTTATCGTATTCCCGTCTTTTAATACTATGCTCACCTCAAGCCCATACATGCAGGCAATTTCGATGTAGTCGTAAAGCTGGCACGCTATGTTCACATATTCCCCTATTCGCTGTTCAAGTGGCGACCAATTAGTAGAGTAGACCTGACGTTCACAGCAAAACTTTCCGCATCTACCGCGCATACATAGCGCTTCACTTTCCACAGTAAACGACCAATGTTTAAATGCCGCCGCCTCGCGGGGGGCGATTAATTTCCATGAGTCACTTCACAGAAGTCTGACCTTAACAAATGATCTTTTTTTAAGGTTTGCTCAGTATTGTTAGTACTGAAGGATTTATTTTGGTGCGCGATACACCTAAGCGCTTGAACGCCCCTCATGTTTCTTAGAGGCATTTTTTAGCAAAGGGTTCCCGCCAAAAATTCAATACAGGAACAGTAATGAACAAGCTACTATCCGCATTTTCTTTAGTTTCAATAGCCTCGTGCACCTCAAGCTTCGCAAATGCCGACGAACTTCCCTTTAATTTAAGCGGTCATGTTAGGGTTAACTACGGGCATCAAGACTGGCAAATTCCCGAGTTTAGAGATGGTTTCGAATTTGAATCATTCAAACTTGGCGTGTCGGGTGAGTCAGATCAATTTAGCTATAAAGCCGAATATCGATGGTACGAAAACACAGACTTCGACACAGTAAGGTTCGCCGACCTGACTTATCATTTCGATGAGCAAACCGAGATTACAGCAGGTATAACCCAAACACCGTTTGGTTTGCAGCCCTTTGCCAGTAACAACTTTTGGTTCTCGGTAAATTATTATCTAGGCTTCGAAGATGATTACGATGCTGGGGTGAAAATAAACCATGATTGGGGTAACTGGGATTTTCAAGCCGCCTATTTTATGAACGACGAGTACAACGATGCCGCTGAGTTTGGGCGCTATTCGTTCGACGTGGCGGACGACGGTGAATATCGAAATAAAGAAGACGGCCAATACAATTTACGTGCTAACTACACGGCAAACTTTATTCGCGGAGGCACTACCGATATTGGCGTGTCTTACCAATACGGCAACATCTTAAACCTGGATACCCTGGACGATGGTGATATGAATGCCTATGCCGTGCATATGCGCCATACCCAAGGCGACCTAAAAGTCGAACTGCAGTATATCGATTATGAATACGATTTGGCTGCACCAGAAGGGCAAGCAGACGATCGCATAGCGCTATCCTCTTTCACCTTCCCGTTCTTAGCCGCGGCCGACGGTAAAACCTATTCAGCAAACCTTGTGTACTCTGTGCCTTATAAGTTTACTCACATAGAATCACTTACTTGTTACTCAGAGTACAGCGTGGCAAAAGGTGAAGGAAGCGAAGGGAAAAACTCGTCGCAGTGGATAAACGGCTGTAGCTTTGGCTGGGATAAATTGTTTGTATATGTAGATAGTATCCAAGGCAAAAACATGTGGTTCTCAGGCGGTCCGGGCGTGGGACTCGACTTAGGTGGTAGACAAGAAACTACCCACCGCCTGAACATAAACCTTGGTATTTACTTCTAATCACTAACAGGACTTTGACATGCGATTACTATTAATAGCGACATTTATACTAGCGCTAGTTCCAATGCAAAGTTTTGCCCATGCGTGGATGAAACTGCGAATAGCGACCACAGAGTATGCCCCTTATACGTCAACTGATATGCAGCACGACGGTTATATCAATCACATAATCGCTGATGCGTTTTTAGAAACGGGCGTTGTGGTTGAGTTTGTATCTTTACCCTGGGAAGAAGCGCTTGAAGCAACGCTGAAAGGCGAATACGACGCCATCTCATACGGCAATTTTGTGCGCGCCCGGGAAAGTGAGTTTTTCCACAGTAACCCTATTAGTGCGGAAAGCTTGGTGTTTTATGTTAATGCTGAAAAGGGCCCTGATACTTGGGCTGAATTAAGCGACTTAAAAGACCTAAAGATGGGCGTAACAGAAGGGTATTTATACAACGATGAACTTGCCGCTTACATTAAAAGCAGCAGTAATGTTGTGGAAAGTGCCACAGACAAAGACAATTTACAGGCGCTGATTGACGGTAAAATTGACGTTTTTCCCATTGATGAGTTAACCGGATGGTACTTGCTTCAGCGTGATTTCGATAGTGGCGACCGCAGAGATGTGATGCCCATTAAGCCGTTTATCTCAACTGTAACCACGCATTTGTTAGTGCCTAAAGGCGAAAGTGACAGTCAGCTTATTCTGTCGCTATTTAATAAAGGGTTAGAAGAGTTAACGCTGGACGGAAAACTGACCCGCTTTAAACGCCTTCTAAAAGAAGGCTACTATCAGCATCCGCAGAAAAAAGTGAATTTTGACAGACGCTAGCTGGCGTTTCAGGCCTAAGGGGCTATATAAAAGCCCCGCTGGCTAAACGCCAAAGGCATAATAAATTAAACTAAAAGGGCAGTGCGATAATAAAAATAATCTATATACTTCAGTGCACATAATACTGATGTAATGGTTATTTCCTAATGCGCAGCCCTTTATTTGTGCGACTTTACGGGCGTGGTCGTTTTCGCTCGCTGTTGAGCACATGCCTTCTGCTAATACTCGTTGTTATTTGCCCGTTAGCCAATGCGTCGAGTGATGAAATAGCCTTTGATGTCTCTGGCTCGTTTAGAGTGCGCTACGAGTCGTTGAATAACCCTATATTTCCAACATCATCAGCTGCTCGAGAACAAAGTAATCAGCGTCTTTCAACACGCTTTATCGTGAATTCTACGGTAAGTTATCAAAACCTCGCGGCAACGATTGATATACGTGACTCGCGAGTGTTTCTGGATGAAAACGATCCAACGCTAACGGCCAATCAGGTTAATACACTGGAGCCTACACAGTTTTTTATCACCTACAAACCTGAACGAGAATCAGGCTTATACGAAGTGTCTGCGATAAAAGTAGGGCGTATGGAGCTCGACTACGGCAGTCGCAGGCTATTGGCCAAAACAGCCTATCGCAATGCCACCAATAGCTATGATGGAATTGTGGTGGAAGCAAGAGTTGCAGATTGGCAGGTACACGGCGTGTACGTGCTGCCGGTATCTCGCTTTCCTACTGACAGTGAAAGTCTGGACGGGAACGAACGCGCGTTCGACAAAAGCTTTAGCGAGCGAAAATTCTTTGGTGTGTACGCTGCGTCAAAAGACAACAACGTCAAGCTGCAAAGCTACTGGTTAAAAGAAGACGATAGTGAAGCGCTTGCCACCAGAAACCGTGATCTGTACACATTGAGTGTGGACTATACCCAGCCTTTCGATAATGGCCTGATAACAAATATAGAGGTGGTGGGGCAAACGGGAACTTCTTATCAAACCGCATCTGCTAACGATACAGACGAGAAAGACGTTCGTGCATATATGCTGTTTGGTTATGTTGGGAAACAGATTACAGACAACACCTTTCTTAGAGCTGAAGTTGACTATATCAGTGGCGACAACGACACAAGCGATGACACAATCTCTGACTTTGATACCTTATACGGCGTGCGACGTTTTGATTTCGGACCTACTGATGTATATCAGGCTATGCCACGAAGAAACCTAAAAGCAGTGGGGCTTCGAAGCGTGTCTAAGCCAGCAAAAGCGCACAATATTATGCTTGGTTACAAAGCCATGTGGTACCAAAAAGCACCTCAAGACGTGGACAGTTTCATTGGCCATCAAGTGGAAGCTCGCTGGCGTTATCAAGTGCGACCCGAGTTGCGATTAGTGCTAGGTGGAGCCTACCTCAAAAAAGGAGAGGGTTTTGCGCGTGGAGATTACAGCGACAACAGCGCCTTCTTATTCACTGGCGCTTTGTATACCTTTTAAAATCTCCGGCTAAATAGCCCGCGTAAACTGGGTACAGCTGCTTACACTACAAGCCTTGCAGATGAGCGCGTACTCTCTTTTCTGTTTATTATATTACTGATATGGTTAACGGCTATTTTGAAATG
Organism: Alteromonas sp. Cnat2-8; assembly: GCF_022348355.1. Lineage (NCBI taxonomy): Bacteria > Pseudomonadati > Pseudomonadota > Gammaproteobacteria > Alteromonadales > Alteromonadaceae > Alteromonas > Alteromonas sp. Cnat2-8. The sequence continues at coordinate 801,955 of NZ_JAKREX010000001.1, read as the reverse complement.
CCCATTTAGAGGTTGCCTTGTCGTATTCAGCTGAAACATCGTTTTTTGCCCGTTGTATTGCACTATTAAAATTACTCGGCCCGGGTGTGCTTATGGCAACAGCGGCGGTAGGCGGTAGTCACTTAGTAGCATCAACTCAAGCGGGGGCGAAGTTTGGTTGGCAGTTAGCGCTGCTTATATTGGTAGTTAACTTACTCAAATACCCATTCTTTAGAGCAGGCGTTAGCTACACCATCAGTACAAAACAAACCCTTCAGCAAGGGTACTTGGGAATGGGACGACGATATTTGGCCATTGCCTTGGGTTTGAATACCATTGCGTCGGTGGTCAATGCTGCAGCGCTGTTGTTGTTTGCAGCAAGCTTATTGTCGTATTTTATTCCTTTCGATATCGCCATAACGTTGTCCGCTTCAGTGGTTTTGGCACTTATTTTAATCATTCTACTCGCTGGCCATTTTGAAGGATTGGACAATATCGCCAAAGGCATAATGGGCGTGCTTGTGGTGGCGACTGTCGCCGTATTCGTGGTGGCACTAAGCAATTATTCTGCTTCATCAGCACCTGCCATGGCACCGCCTTCGCCTTGGACGCTCGCTACATTAGGCTTTTTAGTCGTCACAATGGGGTGGATGCCCGCGCCTATTGAAATATCGTCCATTACTTCACTTTGGTTAAAGCGCCAGTGCAAAGGGCAAGCCGTAACGCCAAAGTCGGCCCTTTTCGATTTTAATTTAGGTTATGCAGTGACGGTGCTACTCGCATTGTTGTTTTTGGGCTTAGGTGCATTAATTTTGTATGGCAGCGGTACAGAGCTAAGTACCAGCGGTATCGGCTTTTCCCATCAGTTAATTAGCATGTACTCATCAACCATTGGGCAGTGGGCGCATTGGCTTATCGCACTGGTTGCATTTTTGTGCATATTTGGTTCTGCGCTAACCGTTTACGATGGTTATGCGAGGGTGGTTGCTGAAGCAATAGCGCTTCTTTTTAACAAAGACAAAAACGCACGAAATACGCTGGTAACGCCGGTGTTACTGTTTATGGCAGTGGCGAGTTTTATCATTGTGTTGTTCTTTAAATCTGCGCTATTGGCAATGTTAGGCTTTGCGATGACGCTGGCTTTTGTTACGACTCCAATGTTTGCTTGGCTTAACCATAAGCTTGTGGCACAAACTAAGCTTCATCAAGACGCGGCACCAAACGTGGTAGTGAAGCTGCTTAGCTATTTAGGCCTAATCTATCTATTTGGGTTTCTAATGGTGTTTATATGGTGGAAGTGGTTTAGCTAGTCACTTCCTACCGGAACGAGAGCGCAAAGCACTTTAGGTGCTTCGCAAGTTTCACCTTAGTAAATTAGTTTAATTACGCGCACTTATGCGAGCCCTAGCGCAATACTCATCTATACTGTAGATGACATCGTTTGAGGAGTTCGCAGTTTGGTGCGTGGCAAAAAACTATTTCCTTCAACCCTTTTATTATGGGGTAAGCGTATCATGCTGCTTTCGCTTATGAGTGCGGCAATGTGGGGCTGTTCAAAAGAACCGCAGCAAACTATCCACTGGCACAATGCTTACGATATTGAGCGCGAACTTCATCTTTTGGGGCAGCAAGAAGACCCTCGCGAAATCTACAAAAGGCTTCAAGGTATTAAGCAACAAGCTTCGCTACAGCTTTCTCAAATGCGTGAAGCAGGTAATCAGGACCCGTTATTTAGGGAATGGTTGGAGTCGCTACGCATTAGCTTATCGTTAGCCCCTTTGTACGGCGATACCATTGAAACGTGTAGCGTGTGGCAAGGCGCCATGGAAGACGCTTGGGGAGTGGGAATAGTGCAGTTTAATGAACGAGCCAAACTCGTGTGGCGGGTAATGGTGGCTACCTGCAACGCACGAGTTCGCTCGGTATAGTACTAGGTTTTACTTAGTATAAACGGGGCGAGCCGCTGTTAGCGTTGCCACTTTATCTATCACTTGCTGTACTACTGCATTGTCTTCTGGCGCTGTTAACACATCACAAATCCAATGGGCTAATTGAGCACAGTCTTCTTCACTAAAATTGCGTGAAGTGACCGCAGGTGTGCCAATTCGAATACCACTTGTAACGAATGGCGACTGCGGATCGTTAGGTACTGTGTTCTTATTTACCGTTATATTCACGCTATTTAATATCGCGTCGGCTTCTTTCCCCGTCATTCCTTTGCTTACAAGACTTAGCAGGAACATGTGGTTGTCGGTTCCATTAGAAACTACGTCAAAGCCACGCTTCATAAACACATCAGCCATAGCTTGTGCATTAATGACTACCTGCTTTTGATAAGCGCGGAACTCTGCTGTCATGGCTTCTTTAAGCGCTACCGCTTTTGCGGCGATAACGTGCATAAGTGGGCCACCCTGAATGCCAGGGAAAATTAATGAATTGAATTTCTTTTCAAGCTCGGGGTTTGACTTACACATAATAAGCCCGCCACGAGGGCCACGCAGTGTTTTATGGGTAGTAGTAGTAACCACGTGAGCCGCGTTAATTGGCGAGGGATAAACACCGGCCGCAACAAGGCCTGCAACATGTGCCATATCTACGAGTAAATACGCGCCCACGCTATCAGCGATGTCTCTAAACTTCTGCCAGTCGACCACGCGAGAGTAAGCGGAAAAGCCCGCTACAATCATTTTTGGTTTGTGCTCTTGAGCCAGGGCTTCTACTTGGTCATAGTCAATTTCACCAGTTTCTGTGTTCAAGCCATACTGAATCGCGTTGTATAGTTTTCCCGAGAAGTTAGGCTTTGCACCGTGTGTAAGGTGCCCACCGTGATCAAGGCTCAACCCAAGAATGGTATCGCCAGGGTTTAATAGCGCCATATAAACTGCAGTATTCGCTTGAGAGCCAGAGTGAGGCTGCACATTCACATAGTCAGCTTCAAACAATGCTTTAGCTCTGTCGATAGCAAGCTGCTCTACTTTGTCCACCGCCTCGCAGCCACCGTAATAGCGCTTGCCCGGATAGCCTTCTGCATACTTATTAGTTAGCTGACTGCCTTGCGCCTGCATAACCGCTTTGCTGGTGTAGTTCTCCGATGCAATCAGTTCAATGTGATGTTCTTGGCGTTCGTTTTCTTGCGCAATAAATGCTGCGATATCTGGGTCTTGTTCGTGAAGGTGCTGGTTAAGTGGGTTCATGCTGGCTCCTAAATGTCATTATTTTGTATCTGATACTAGGAGTGTAAAAAGAATAAATAAAATTAATAAAAAATATGGCATTATAATTTTATTAAATGGCCTTGTGAGCAAGTTTGGCATCAGTAAGGCAAAACAGCAGGCAAAGCTAATAGAGAGGTGCAAAGCAAAGTAATGAAAAACTTATCGATAGATTTTCTGCGTTCGTTCGTGCTTATTGCACAGACGGGTAGCTACACTCAATGTGCCGAGCAGCTTCAGCGCACACAGCCTGCCATTAGCTTACAGATAAAAAAACTAGAAGAAATGATTGGGGAAAAGCTATTTTCCCGCGACAAAAATCGCTTGGCACTAACTGGCGCTGGTAGTCGCTTATTGTCGTACGGTGAAAAGATAGTGGCACTGAACGATCAGGCGATGGCCGAATTCGGCAAACCGCAGGTTACGGGAAATATTCGGTTAGGCATTCCCAGCGAATTTAGTACAACGCTTATGCCTAAAATTATTCGACGGTTCACGCAAACCTATCCGGAAATATCGCTAGAGGTGCATTGTGCGCTAAGTAAAGACTTACTTAGTGAGCCGCTTAAAAGCCAGTTCGATTTAATTCTTTCGCTACAAGAAACACCTGCTCCTCAGCAAGACGGCTACATCATTTCAGATCAACTGGTATGGGTGGGGAGTCAGCGCTTTGTAAATAGCGTGCCTGTTAAACTGCCTATTATTGCTGCACCGTCGCCGTGTATTTACCGCAAGCGAGCAACCAATCTGTTATCGGCTATCAAAAAACCGTGGCAGGTGGTGTATACCATTGCTGACTTAAATGGCATACAAACGGCGATTAACGAAGGGCTGGGCATAACCGTTCTTGCAAAGAGTTCAGTGCCACCTGGTCTACACGTTTTATCTAATTCAGAAAGTTTACCCGAGCTTGGGCATGTGGGTGTTTGTTTAGTTAACCCTCAGAAAGTGTCATCGAAAGCGATTAGCTTGCTTACTGAAACCATTACCAACGAAGTCGCAAATTTTTAACAGGAAATAGCAGGGGATAGCTAGCGCGCTTGCTAAACAACAACAAGGCAAGCGCACCGAGAGGAGTAACAGCTTTTCAATAAAGGCCGTCTATGCCTTTTTAACAAATTGTGCAGTTAGCATCATTTCGCCAGCACCATCTACTTTACAATCTAGCTGGTGGTCTTTGGCATCTTTCACATGACGGATAACGGCTTTGGTGCCAATTTTAAGTACCAATGAACTACCTTTTACCTTCAAATCTTTTGCTAACGTAATTTTGTCGCCGGCTACTAACGGTGTTCCGTTGAAGTCTTTTGCTGAGACTTCCTCTTCTACCTCGTTCGGGTTCCACTCGTGTCCACATTCAGGGCAAATAAGTAGAGGCTGATCTTCGTATACATATTCTGATTGGCAATGCGGGCAAGGAGGTAACGACATGTGGAATTCTCTTAAAGTACTAAATTAAAGCGCTCGGGTCATAAAGTGGCTGTTGGGATCGATTGAGTAACTGCCAAATGGACCGCAATCAACAAAACCAAACTTTTTGTATAGGGTTCTGGCCGCTAAAAAGTAGTCTTGCGTTCCTGTTTCTAAACTTACCGAACTAAACCCTTTCATTTTCGCATGTTCTAGGGCAAAAAGTAATAACTGAGACGCTACACCGCATCCTCTAAACGGCTTGGCTGTGCGCATAGATTTTAGCTCGGCGCTATGTGTATCAAGGGTTTTAATAGCGACGCAGCCCGCAAGCTGTTGCTGCTTCCAGCCACTAAAAAAAGTAATGTTCGAAGCTTTTAGTGCTTCAACATCTAATGCATGTACGCTCTCAGGTGGCGATGTAGCATACATATCAGACAAATGCTCTTCTAAAAGCGCTAGCACTTCTCCTCCGGTGAGATCATCAATAATAATCTTCATGTGCTTTGGCCTTTAGGTATATTCTGAATAGACGGCGGTACAAGCCTGTTTGTTATGTGCTTAAGGGTTTAGTCATGTTAAAAAAGCGGTCGTCTTCACTTTTTATGACAAATCCCACTTTTTTATAAAGCGAAACTGTAGGGCTAACTTTGAATACTCGTAAGTCAAGCGAGTTAGTATTGGCCCCTAACGCTAGCCTTTCTGCTTCTTCAATGGCAGCACTGCCTATGCCTTTGTTCTGTGCGCTGGGTATGACCTGAAGGTCGCGCAATATACAGGTTCTACCGTCGTATTGAAGGCGCATAACCCCCACCGTTTCGCTGTCTACTTGAATGTCGTAATTAATGAGCTCTGCGGTAACCCCAAGCACTTTTTCGGCGTCCCAATCAGGCGCAAACTGAGCGTAATAATCGCGCATGTTATTAAAGGTAAACTCAGCAGCCCTTGGTAGGTTCGTACTTGGAATAAAGGTAATCTTCATCGCGTTTTCTTCGTTATTTATTGCAAGCAAGACTCTTATCCGTGACTTCTTGGTGCAAACATAATTATCGCCATACCAATCAAAGCGACAAAGGTGCCCACCAAGTCCCATAACGTTGGCTTCACACCATCAATAAGCCAAAGCCACATAATAGCCATGAAAATGTAAACACCACCGTAAGCCGCGTATACGCGCCCGGCAGCAGTCGGGTGCAGTGATAACAGCCAAGCAAAAAGCGCGAGCGATATAGCCGCTGGTACTAACAACCATATGGACTTATCTTCTTTCAACCATAAGTAGGGCAGATAGCACCCAACAATTTCAGCAAGTGCAGTAATAACAAACAAACCAATGGTTTTTAATTCCAACGGGCAGACCTCTTTTGAAATACTGATGGTGAGCAAACAATGCCCTTTGAAAAGGGCATTAAAGCGCTACTCGCACGCCATGCTAGGAAACTATCTTTCACTAGTTATCGTCGCTTTCAGAGCTAAACAAGCCTCTAAAAAGCGCGGTAAGTGCTCCAGACACCGTATCTTCTATAGCATCGTTTTTGTGGTCACGCTTTTTGCTGTATCGGTTAGTAGATTCTTCTCGCTGTCTTTTTTCAGCACTGGCACTAGCCCCATCAAGAAAGTCTCTTGCAGCCCTATCAGATGTTGAAGCGCACCCTGTTGAGATTACGCATATTGACAAGATTACTATCAATTTAATCTTCATGTTATCTAAATTCCTCTCACCGTATAACGTCTAATAAAGGGCATAATAAAGTGTAGCGTAACAACGATTCGTTATGTACTTTGCTTGCTCATACCTCTAATTGCAAAGAAGTAATAGATTAAAAACCCCAACCACGAAAAGAAAAGGGAAATGACCCCCCATGCTAACTTGTGTATGCCTTTAGCTTTTTTGGATGTTAAGGCAATTAACGCTGGTAGAAGTGTAAGGCTGAAAAGCACGACAAAAATAATGATTTGCCAAAAACTCATATTAAAAGAACTCCTTATCTTTTGGTTTTTAATTACAAGGGCTGCACCAAGCTCACCGAATGTAGACATCTAACCTCTACTCGTTTCTATATCCATTGATTTCAACGAATTATTTTTTATTTACTTGAACTACAGCCTATAGAATCAAGTTTTCTGAATTACACACTATAGTCTTAATCGTCATTTTGTTAAGACATTTACTGCGATTTTTGTTTTGAAGCGTGAGGCATAATTGCGTAAAAAACTGAACAAATTGCTATTACATAAAAAGAATGGAAGAAAAAGCCCACCATATTTAACGCATCTGCTTCACACTGTGTTTGCAGGCCAGAGCAAAAAAAGAACTCCACTACGAATGAAGACAGTACTCCTAAGCCAAAAATTGCCATATAACTGAACAACGGTTTGAGCTTTAGAATTCCAATAATCAGCAAAACAACAACTACTGGAATTACAATAATTAGCGCAGTCTGCATAAATCCCTCTTAGATTGATTTGGCTACTCACAATCCTGTGAAAGAAACTTGGTAGATTACGGCCTGTTAAACCAAATATAAACTGCATACAATTAACAACCAAGTTAGTGATATACCGAGTACTATTTTGAATGTTGGTAACTTAGTTTGTGTTAATGAATAAATCGCATGTGCTGCAGGAATGACAGCGAAACAGCCACCAAGTACTAAGCCTTTAAAAAATCCTGCGATTAACCCCCATTCATCTGCAATAAATGCATAAACCCAAGTGACTCCCCAGGCTACAAAGCAAAATGAAAGCAATAACTTGGCTATTCTGGCTTTTACCTTTACATCTTTGCTTTTCATAAATATCCCGTTAGATAGTTTCCAGAGGTAAATAACGACTTAACATTGTGTCTTCCCTAGGGAAGATACAGTCGTGAGACGAACTTGGCTGATTAGTAAGGCCGACATCTATTTTGAAAGCACACGGCTTGTGGTTACCTGAGCCGTGTTGTCTATTTCATCAGCTTTACTACGCATTGTTTGAAAGGCTCTACTTTCGCACTTAATTCAGGGGGGAGTATTTCGGTACCGTCTGTTAAATCTAGAATGCCTGACACTACTGGTTTGTCAGCTGTCGTATCTATCTTAGCATTTATGGTCATGGAAAAGTTGTAGCCGCTTGGGAGTAGAGATGCGCATTTTTGGACTGAATTTAAGGGAGCTGGGTTACTAAATGATTGAAAGGCTAACAGTGAAGATAGCAAAGTGGCTGAGCCAATAAAAAAAGCTTTTTTGTTCATGGTAATTCCTTTTAACGTATTTTGCTGTCCCAAACTTCGACCTTAACTGATCTACAAAGTTCTGTAGCTAACGTCGCAGCGAACGTGCTCATTGGCTTGTTATATGTGTACAAATTAAAACCTTTCACACCTCACTTTAGTAAAAAACTAGCTACAAAGAGGATGATATTTGTTCTAGGCAATTATTTACTTGCCCATCGGTAACAATAAAACCACCCAACAGGCGGGATCAAGAAGTTGAGCAAGACGGCGTAAATGACAACCAACCCGATATTGTCAGCCTTTCCTTTAGCAAATTTGATGGTAAAGAAAATTACAACTAACGCGAGGATGAAGAGTGCTTGCCCCCAAAATGTTGCATTTAGATTCATAACATTCCTTATTGATGAACTTTCTGAAAAGCATTGGTCTTCCCCATTAAAAGTGGACGTCCATGTTAAGCGTATTTTGCTTCGTATTCATATGGGCTGACATAACCCAATGTTAAATGCCGCCTACTCTGACTTTGAAAAACTTAGTTTTTTCGCTCAAATGTTGATATGACCAAGGAGGGTTTACTACATCAATGTTAGAAACGCCCAGCGTAGCAAGCCCTTCGAGTGAATAGTACCAGCCGATAAAGTCTTCTTTCTCTGCGAACTCTTTATATTCGGAAGATTGCCCTAGTGTTGTTATTCGCTGGTCCACACCAATTTTTTCGAAGAAGTTTCGCTCACGAATTACAGCTGACTTCATATATTTTTCTAAGTTCTGCTTTGTTAATTCCCGCTCTTCCTCTGGAAGAGCATCAATAAACGATGTTATTTCTTTCTCCATTCCGGTTGTACCACCGTGGAAACCAATAATTGCGTGATTTGAAATCCTGTGATGATTTGCTGCAGAAAAAACATAGTTGGCGCATGATGAGAGACAATACTCATTGACCTCAAGCTTTAAATCATAGTCATGAACAATGTCACCAAGATCCATTCCATGATTGATTTCACCGCCTTCGGACGTTATAGACAGCCATTCAACTTTACTCTTACTATTTTTCAGAATTGAAAGAAGTTTCTGATTTGCTGATGGCGATAATTTACCGTGATAAATTACTGTGTTTTCCTTCAAATTGACGGTTGTTTCACTACCTTGTGCTGACACGCATGAAAGAGAAATAATTAAAATAAAAGACCAAAAGAGTTTAAACATGTACCTTCCTTGTGGCATTTAAAGCCCCACTAAGGGGCAAATAGACGTAAGCTATAATACTGAGCGCAGAGAGGGAAGCCTACAAGTATATGTCCCAACCCGCTTGCGTCTACAGCGGTTTGTTATGCCTTACGCCAAAGTTATGCAAGACCTCTAATTATGTCCAGTTTGTTTTCCGGAGCATTTGGAGACATAAAGTTAGAAATGGTTAGGTCGTTTCTTTTAGGGCGCTCTAAAAATTGAACTGGCCATTCAGTTATTCTTTCTTCTTTTATGTGTTCATATTGGCCGGTGATTGGTTCGCTTATGTACTCGCGTTGAAGAACTAGAGCCAACGGTCTTTCTGCACCTGGAATATCGTTGCTACATTCCAATGCTTCTTCAAAAGTGTCGAAAGCGTAGTAATAGTCGCTTCCTTCTTCGAGGTCTGGCGCGCCATCGTGAGGATGACACCATACCCTATATTCGAGAACTTCATCCCAAACATACCCACCTCCGGACTTGGCAACTGCGGGATAGCTTCCAACTTGTTCTGGGTCGAGTACTTCTGGATAAATCTTCATAATCTTCCTTGAGCATAACTTTTAAATAAGGGGCGATAGCACGTAGGGCATAATACCGAAGCGGCCCCGCGAGTTAGCGTCCTAGCGAACGAAGTGTGTGATTTTATTGGCTTGTTAGGTTTGTGGTTAAACATCCTAGTCCTCTGGATACTCTGATAAATAGAGCTCCAGTCCTAAACGAAGCATGATTTCCATGGATTCAATAGACACTTTACCTCCACCACCCAATGCGTCTTCCCTTGGGGAGAAGCCAATATCTGCTGAATACTTACTTGGGGCTAAACTTCTATTTTCTTGCAACCAACTCTCAAACGCTTTCATCTGATCTGGAAGACGCCAGTTGTCTGGTAAAAGCCACGCGATAACTGTGCTTTTACCATTGTCATCTTTGTTTAAATGATCAGATATTTTAATAGGCATGAATGAAAACCTAACACCCTACTAAGGGGCAGTAACACGTAGGCTAAAATTAGGAGCGGAGCGACAGAGCCTACGTACTACTGTCCCAGCGAGAGCCTTGAGTGGTTTGTTATGTGCGAATAAAAACAGCAGCATATTAGTCACGCAGATAACGGACAAATTTAAGCGTTTGTTTGACCGCTAAAAAAGCCATAAATGCTACAGCTACTATAGAAACTATAAAAACGAACCAGGTAGGAAAAAAATTTAGAAATCTAGCCTTTCTGCTTACTAGCTCGAAAGCCGTTCCGTTTTGCCATGCTTCGAAAACAGATTTTGACATCCAGCCAGCTGCAATAGTGACTACCCAGTAAAAAAGAGCTGCCAAAAAAGCAATCTCAGTATCGCCGTTTTCCTTTTGCATGTTAATCCAAGCACATAACACCCGCATAACGGGCAAAAATACGTAGGCTATAATACCGAGCGAAGCGAAGGGAGCCTACGTGTTTTTGTCCCAGCGAGCCCGCGAGCGAGTTTATGCGTTTGTTAGCTTTCATGCTTTTTCAAACCAGAAGTGCATGCTTTTTCAAACCAGAAGTGCATGCTTTTTCAAACCAGAAGTGCATGCTTTTCAGAGCCGCCGATTCACGTTCAGATAGTGGAAAGGATTTAAGTTTCTCTAGTACTATTCCGATTTTTTCTTTTCCGCACTTTTCTACGAAGTAGAATACTAATTCCTCTACGCTTACGTCCCAAGTTGGGAGACAAACTCTAAGCATTTCCAATGGTTCTAGTTTAACTTTAGGTTTGATTTTAAAAAGCATTAAACCAGCATTATTTTGACGCGCAAATGATTCCGGACATGACTCCATAAGGAATATTGAGAATAGCCCGTCAAAAAGAGCTTTAGACTTCGCTTTTCTGAGTTTGTTTTGCAGCTCTCTTCTCTCTGGTTTATTGGTTGAACCATATTTGTCAGAGTAGGAAATAACTAGTTCTGAAACTTCCGTTTTGTTCAATATTACTCCTGAAAGCTAACTTTCCAATAACGGGCGCAGACATGTGGGGCATAATGGTGCAGCCGCCCCGCGTGTATGCGTCCCAGCGAACGTAGTGAGTGTGTTGATTGGGTTGTTATATGACAATGCTAAAATAACCTAAGACCAATAACCGTAGCACGTTAATTGAGGACTTTCTTTCTAAAAAAAAGAGTATAGCTAACCGTTAGCCAGTCATAGTTTACAGAAACAAGTTCCCAGCCTTTATTACCCATATTACCGCAGAGTTCTTCTAATTCTTTGAGCTTTGTGGAGCGCAGCTTGAATACCCCACCTACAGTTTTTACTTCGTATTTAAACCTATCCATATTTGAAAGCGACTCTTGTCATATAACTTTTCAATAACGGGCGCAGGCACGTGGGGCATAATAGCGAAGCGGCCCTGCGTGTATGCGTCCCAGCGAACGAAGTGGGTGGGTTTATTGAGTTGTTATGCATCTAAACCACCGTATATGAGAGTGTAACTGGTGAGCCAATAGAAAAAGAAGCTTTAGTGATAATATTTGGCAGATCAATGACTCTTGAATCGTACTCAGTAACAAATGAAACGAAGATATCTGTATTCTCTACTTCTACACTATTAGAAGTTACAAAACTTCCTATAAATTCCAGTGAAGATGGTGTCAGAGGAACGCACACTACAAAACCACCTAATTTTTTATTAGGTCTACAAGATGAGGCTTTAAGGCTTGATTTGATTTCGTTGGATAATTCTTCTGTAAGCGAAAAGAATCTAAAGCTGATATTTAATTCAATGTCTGAGTCCATTCAATGTGTCCGTAGGTGCATAACTTTCCAATAACGGGCGCAGACATGTGGGGCATAATGGCGAAGCCGCCCCGCGTGTTTGCGTCCCAGCGAACGAAGTGAGTGTGTTGATTGGGTTGTTATATGACATGCCGATTAAACCCTTGAACCACCCCATAATTGCACTGTAGACATTAGCAAGATAGCCAATACAAGCCCAGAGACTAATGATACGCCGATGGGGATCAAGATAACTTGCCATAGTTTCAAAACCATAAAGCGCTTTAAAATGAACGAAAACAACACTATCGATATTACAACTGATGCTGGCTCTACTAAACCCGTCAAATAGGTAACTGAAGCTGAAAAAGCCTGCGTAATTAAAAATAAACCAGTGAGTAACATACTACGCTTGTTTACATTTTCAGTCACTTTGAGTAGGTGGAGAACAATTCGAAAACCTATGAAATTTCCAAGAAGAAATGAAATCAAAAAGAAGACTGGAAACACAAAAGTACCTTTGTCATATAACACTAAGCTAAGGGGCAAATGTACAATGCGATAATCGCGAAGCCGCATTGTATATTTGTCCCAGCAGCCCGCGCAGCGGGATGCGACTTAAGCGTTTTGTTAGGTGCGTGTTTATTCGAAGAAATAACCATACTTGCTCTTAAACTCTGACAGTGGCATATCTATTGCCTTGTATTTAAAACCAACACTTTTTGCCGAAAAGTTAAAGTCACCACCGTGGCCAACTGAAATATGATACGAACCGTTTTCCTCGTTATCGACCTTTTCCACAGAAGCTTGTAGGACTAGGTAAGCGTCGGATGGTGAAGCATCCTTAAAGAATTCCAAGTTAACAGCTAAATCATAAACAGACTCTAGTTCGAATACGACTTCCCAATACTTAGAGTTGATTGTGCCAACCACAGCAAAAGTTAATAAGATCTTTGGAAACTTTGAAAAATCCAGAGTTACATTTGAGTTGTCTAGAAGGTTGCTACAAATAAACTCAATATCCATATCTTTTCTCAAAGTACCTAACTTCCAAATATGGGGCGCAAACACGTGTGCAATAATGGCGAAGCCGCGCACGTGTATGCGTCCCAGCGAGCGGCAGCGAGTGACATAATTTGTTTGTTATACGCAATAGCCAAAATCAACGGCCATATTGCATTATTAAGTAAAAGCCACAAACTAAACATACCGAAACAAAACAAGGAATACCAAATAACTGCAGTTTTTGTTTTAGTGCCAGTGACTTTGAGCAAGCTGAAAGAGCAATATAAGGGAGCAATTGTGATAAGAAAATAGGAATGATGAAAACGCTTATTGGATAACCAACATAATTTGCAATGAAATCGCCTGCATTACCTACATACCAAATTTGAAGTAAAAAATTGAGTAAGCAAACTAATACAACAAGACCAATAAATTCCTTTTTACTCACAGGTTTCCTTTTGCGTATAACTTTTAAATAAGGGGCGCAGGCATGTGGGGCATAATGGCGAAGCCGCCCCACGTGTATGCGTCCCAGCCTGCGCAGCAGGCGACTTAATTTTTTTGTTATACATTTACTTTGTACTTTAAATCGACCGCCTCGTCGCCTGTAACTCCTCTAAAGCCCCACTGATATTTTTCTTGCTCTTTGATGGTGATTTCTACGTCGATTGGCTCAATACCAATAGCGGACTCTATTTCTTTGAAAAGCGTTTTAATAAGTTGCTTTTGCGTATCCGGCTTACGACCTTTCATCAAATTGATTTCGATTACCGTATAAGCATCGCTTCTTCCACCAGGGTAATAAAAGTCGTCTTTTTCTAGAGGCACAAATCTATGTGCTCGTTTGTCTTCGGGCATACCAAGAACTGACTGCATGCAATGATGTATTGCATCTGAAAGTGCAGCTTTAATTGGATTGAGATGTTGATTTATTCCATATATTACAACCACGGATGCTTCCTTGTGTATAACTTCTAAATATGGGGCACAAACAGGCAGGCTAAAATGGCGAAGCCGCCTGCATGTTTGTGTCCCAGCCCGCTTGCGGGCGACATAATTTTTTTGTTAGGTGACATGCTAAATACTACCTTGGATAAACATTACTAATACACCCAACGAAAAGTAAAAAATTGGGAGTAAATCCCAGTAGCCGTAATTGCCATAATTTTTGTAACTACGGACTGATTGCCACACTGACAATGTAAATACCAATAAATACGATGCTGCAATAGCGACTATTTTAATGCTAGAAACTGTCGGATTATTAGTGAAGCCTGCCCCAAATGCGAGAGACATTAGGCTTATAAACAAGGTTAGAGGCAGCAGGATGATGCCCCCGATTAATAAACTAAAATTCCTTGTCAGCCATGTGATCACTTTTGGCACCTAACACCCCACTAAGGGGCGATAACACATGGGCTAAAATTAGGAACGAAGTGACGCAGCCCATGTGTTAGCGTCCTAGCGAGCGAAGCGAGAGCCTTAAGTGATTTGTTATGCACTTGCGGTCTCTCGCCTACCTAAGAAGTATCTTATGTATCTCTTACAAATGAAGTGAACGCCGAGAAACATAAACACCAAATCCACTAAAAAAGTAAAACCAATAACGCCCAATAGCATAGAAGGCTCAAATTCTGGAGAGTTCGGTTGATTTAGGTGATACATCAGTGAGAATGACTCGCAAACCACAGCCCACAACGTTAAGTATGCGATAAGCCTTATTTTTTCGTTTTTGACAAATTGACGTTCATAGTGCTTTGCAAAATGCCAAGATACTGGCAGCAAAGCAATATATAAAATTATAACTAAGCCCATTAAACCTAGATTTTGTTCTGGGAATATTTGACTGAATAATGTGCCGAATCCTAGCCATATGACTGGGAGAATTAGTGCGTAAAGGAATAGTTTAGGTTTTGTTGAGTTGTTCATATTCGAATCATCCATGTCGAGTGCATAACGCCCAATTAAGTAGTGAGCAACGCAATACAAAAGCTACCGCATTGCGCCTTAGACACAATACTCACTGCAAACCAAAACTGCCACGCGTTGCGAATCTGCTTAAATTGTTTGTTATGCGATTTTTCGGCAATGCTAAATTGGCTAGCGAAAACACTACCTTAAACACGAAAAACTACAAACGCGCAGGTAACTTTTTGTGATTCAAGAACCAACGGGCTCAACGTTTTGTAAAAAGACCGCCGCAAGCGCGGAACGCGGCTTTAAAGCGAAGATTTGGCTTTTACTTACACGAAACTCAACGAGCCGAAATTTCAGCAATTACCGACTTTCAGTAAACTTGCCCTTTCCACACTTTGCACACTTTGCACCCGACAAGCTTTCCACGATCAAATGCGATTTTGAATGAGGCAACATCACGAACTTTGACATGTTTTTCGGTTTAAGTGATTCAAGAATTTGAGCCGAAAACACTGATTTGCCGAAACCCAAAAGCGAATTGCCAGAGAGATTAAATTGAAGATATATTAAAATTTAGCCTTGTCGCATAACGGCCCGCATAACGGGCAAAAATACGTAGGCTATAATAACGAGCGAAGCGAAGGGAGCCTACGTGTTTTTGTCCTTAGCGAGCGCAGCGAGTGTTAATGCGTTTGTTAGCTGCCAACGCAATCAGATGGCTGCATAGTAAAACTATGTAATTTTTCCCCATCACTGGTTACGTAGTTTGAAGTCACTGCAACACCCACTTTAGAAAAATAACTATTTTCATTTGAATTGCAGTATTCATTCAGCTGCGCTTCTTCAAGCGGATCAAAAGCCAAAATACCCTCGGATTCATCATGGTCAAGGATATACTCGTAAACAATTGTTCTACCCTCAAGCTGGACTCGATTTAACTTAGTAATGTCGTCAAGAAATATTGGTGTTATTTCATTAATCTGATTCACAACATCTTGTAATTGAGCGTCACTTATTTTCAACGATTCTTTCTTCATGAAAGGCTTCCATACCGAATTCGAAATTAATGAAAGACTTCCGACAGTAACCAGAAAAATAGCTACCATTTTTGTTGCTTTGTCCATGCTCACCTTCTGGCAGCTAACTTTCCAATAACGGGCGCAGACATGTGGGGCATAATGGCGAAGCCGCCCCGCGTGCTTGCGTCCCAGCGAACGAAGTGAGTGTGTTGATTGGCTTGTTAGGACACATACCCACGTTGTTTTAAAAAACCAATTGCGCCACATGTAATGCCAGTAAAAGCACCGATTATTCCATACCAAAGCCCAGCTTCCCCAAGTGGTAATGTGTTATGCATTACTGAATAGGTTATTGCCGAATATGAACAGACTAAACCTACACCAGCACCAATATAACCATAAATTACGGTATTCTGATTCTGAGGTGTTTTTGATGAAATCGGCATAAGCTTTTCTGCTGGGATATTTAATGCGGCAGAAAGCGCTAATTTGGTTTCTAGTGAAGAAGTACCTGAGTTTTCGGCACGCTGGACTGTTCTTAAGCTGAGTCCAGAGGCTGTAGCGAGCTTTTCCTGTGACCACGACTTTTCGAGTCGGAGTGCTTTTACTAAATCTGAGTTAATCATTTCTTCCATTTTTGTGCTCCTTTAAAAAGAGCCTTCAGTTTTCCATTTTAGTTGAAGCAACGGCTACGTCATGTATATGACAAACAACCGCCAAAGGTCAAATTTGGGCCTAACACCCCACTAAGGGGCGATAACACATGGGCTAAAATTAGGAACGAAGTGACGCAGCCCATGTGTTAGCGTCCCAGCGAGCAGCGCGAGCGCCTTTAGTGTTTTGTTATGTGCGTTCACCTAATTCCTTGTAGTAGTGCTCATAATTTAGAGCTAAAACAGACGAAAATATGATGTAAAAGACGAAGCCTATAATGGTGCTCGTAAACAACAATATTCCGAGGCTCAAAACAATGCAACTAGCAATACGTACCCACAACTTTTTTGAATTTGTAAATGTAAGTTTGAGTTCTTTGTTGGTAGTGACGATTGCCCAAGATACTAAAAGGCCAAGAGGAAGCCAAAGTAGATATGCGATGTTTTGAACAGCCATCATTATCGGGATAACTGGAGCGATTAAAACTAGGTTGTTTAAGTAAGAGTTTTGAAACATCTCTTTATTCTTTAGTTCCCTTTAGCACATAACTTTTCAATAACGGGCGCAGGCACGTGGGGCATAATAGCGAAGCGGCCCTGCGTGTATGCGTCCCAGCGAACGAAGTGAGTGAGTTTATTGAGTTGTTATGCACCTAAACCACCGTATATGAGAGTGTAACTGGTGAGCCAATAGAAAAAGAAGCTTTAGTGATAATATTTGGCAGATCAATGACTCTTGAATCGTACTCAGTAACAAATGAAACGAAGATATCTGTATTCTCTACTTCTACACTATTAGAAGTTACAAAACTTCCTATAAATTCCAGTGAAGATGGTGTCAGAGGAACGCACACTACAAAACCACCTAATTTTTTATTAGGTCTACAAGATGAGGCTTTAAGGCTTGATTTGATTTCGTTGGATAATTCTTCTGTAAGCGAAAAGAATCTAAAGCTGATATTTAATTCAATGTCTGAGTCCATTCAATGTGTCCGTAAGTGCATAACTTCCAAATATGGGGCGCATGCGCGTAGGGCATAATGGCGAAGCCGCCCTGCGTGAATGCGTCCCAGCGAACGCAGTGAGTGCCATAATTTGTTTGTTATGTTTCACTTGCTTGATATTCCGCTAGTTCTTTTTGCAAAAGTGCTATGGTTTTCACGGCTTCAAAATTTTGCCGAGCTACATCTCCTTTATACGATGTAAGAAAAGCCGAAACCTTTTTTATTATTTCATCTTGTTCAGAGCTTGATACATTTTTAGAAAATGATAAATCCAGTGTAGGAACGCCGGGTTCGGGACTGGACGGAAATTTTTTAAGAGTATCCTTTACCATTTCCTTCCATATTTTTAGGACTTTTGGGTTCGGATGAAAAAGCTCTCTATCTATTATTGCTTCATTTTGATTAGCCTTAAACGCTTCTAGGCTGGGTAATGTCAATTATGTTGCTCATGTTCATTTTTCCTCCGTGAAACATAAATTCCCACTAAGGGGCGGTAACGCATGGGCTAAAATTAGGAACGAAGTGACGCAGCCCATGTGTTAGCGTCCCAGCGAGCGAAGCGAGAGCCTTGAGTGGTTTGTTAGGGCCGTTTTCGTTTAGTGAACCCATATACTAAAGTTAACGCCCCAACCAATAAAATAACTAAACAGCCTATGATTCCTTTTGGTTCGAATTTAGTATTTTCAATTATTGCTAAAGACAGAATTACAATAGAAAAAAAGGTTAGAATTCCACCTATAGCCATAAATGAAATAGCACTCGGCTTTGCCGCTTTTGTAAAAACAGCTCTAATTAATGCCCAAACACTAAGTGAAAACAACAAATAGTAAAATGTGTAATCAAGAGCTTCTAGTTCACCTTTATATGTCTGATGAATTCCCAAAAATGAAACGGTGCCCGTAATAGTAGAGCATATGAATCCGAGAAAAATCGCTAATATCCTTTCTCTTCTTGTAGGCAGTCTGTCAATAGATTGGGGGTGAGCAATTTTCATAGAGGCCCTAACTTTTAAATAAGGGGCGCAGGCGCGTAGGGCATAATGGCGAAGCCGCCCTGCGTGTATGCGTCCCAGCGAACGAAGTGAGTGACTTAATTTTTTTGTTAGGTTTCACTGCTTAATTCACCTGTGAACTCGATTATTTGCCCGTCATTTAGAGAAACGCCTTCTTCAAGGTCTAAAGTAATCGTTACTGAATTTGATGGGCTAATTACGTACTCGTAATCATTAACCCTTGAAATTACTTTGGCTCTTCCTTTAGTGGTAGCATCTTTGCCCATTTGAGTTACGAATAAATCAAATTCTACAGGCGAAGTATTTGTAACAACTCCAAATTGGATAAAACACTCAAGTCTAACCTTGCTGCCAATCTGAACTAAGGGTAACGATATCTCTTCTGATGATTGAACAGTGACAAAATTTAACAGAGGAACGTTTGTTTCTGACAGTTCAAGTAAAGCCAAATATGGCATACGATCTACTGACTTAATACTTCCATTGACCCTCATGTTTTCACCTGAAACCTAACACCCGCATAAGCGGCACGAAAACGTAGCGGCGTTTAGGTTAAAATTGCGAAGCACAAAGCTAAACGCCGCGCAGTTTTTGTGTCCGAGCGAGCTTGCGAGCGACTTGATGCGTTTGTTATGTACGTGCCAATACGCCCTTGATTTGCTCTTAGATAGACTAATCACCTCCGCCTCCACCGTCGCCGCCAGAATAGTCTGATGAAGAGCCATCGTAGGTTTGACTGTAGTGTGCACTTCCACCATTGCTCTTGCCCCGCTTACTTGGTTTGTTATGTGCTTAGCTCCCGAACTTACCCAGAATATCTCGAAGTAGCTTCTCGGTTTTCTTCGCGTCAGACCTCTTCGGTTTGAATTCTGACAAGCAATCATTCATTTTGGGATGTGAAACAACACCATCAGATTTAGACTTTTCAATGCAATGATTTATTTCTGAACTGGCAAAAACTTCAGTAGCCTCATCGCATGGCACTTCGGTCAACTCTGACCAGCCATGGGTAAGCATACATTCCGAAACAAGCTCTGAGTTTTTATCGTTATTGAATTTACAGGCTTGGTAATCTGCCGTGGGATTGCTTTTTTCTGGATGTAAACGAGCCTTGCAAACTCCCAGATAAACATTCGGATCTGGCTCTTTAGTATTCTGGGTTGCGCAAGCAGAAACAACCGATATACAGACAAATAATATTAAGCCACGATGCGAAAACTCTGTCATTAAAACTCCTTTTGCTGACCGGCACATAACTTTTCAATAACGGGCGCATACACGTAGGGCATAATGGCGAAGCCGCCCTGCGTGTATGCGTCCCAGCGAACGCAGTGAGCGAGTTTATTGAGTTGTTATGTGCCACTGTGCCGTTCCCTCTTATTTGCTAATTGCCAGCCATACCAACATGCGGGAATCATAATGATAGAGCTAAATACTACTTTAGTGTTTAACTCTAAAATACCGAGCAATAAAAATGCTAACGAGAATAGCCCGAAAACGACACACCAAAACTTTAGTGCCAAAGGGGATATTAAACCACCATGCTTTTTAGGTTTGTGAAAAAGCAGCCTATACGAAAGCAACGCAAACCATAGACCTAGGAAGCTTAAAGCCAAAACACCCACTGCTGCGGCAAAGGAAGCTTCACCATTGTCAAAAAGGAAGAAAACTAATCCAAAGAAGATAAGTGAGATAAATGTTGTCACAATGCCAACTAATACTTCACTTAAACGTCCTGTATTTGCTTGATAGTCCATTAATTTTTCCTTGGCACATAACGCCAAGCTAAGCGGCGCGCGTTAGCGCGTCCTTGCTTGAGCGCCTTGTTATGTGTTTTCTGCATTATTGAAAGGAATGGTGCTTGCTAGGCCGTCATCAACATCAAGACCATAAGCAACAGCAATCTCTGCTACAGAGACACCACACTTTTCTCGTAACTTGAAAAGCTCCCGCTCAAGCATCGATGTTTGAACTGGGGTATCGAATTTTGAAAACTTTGGGTGCCCAAGCTTGTTACTAAATTCTTGGCAGGATTTTCTCATTCGCTTTAATGACTTTGCCAAGTTGGAATCACTTGGTAAGGCCTGAAGGGCCTTTGTTAATTCAGATCTAATATCAATGACACTTTGCGCGCAATGGCCTGCATCTTCCATGTTGGCCGGATTGAAAAGAACACGTTTGTCTTCCAGAAACAGGACAATATTTTTCGCCTCATCAGCTTCTATTGTCGGCGCATTCCATTGAATTCCGAATATTGGGCAGCTGAGACCCGTAATATTTTTATAGATTCGTTCAAACTTCAAAGCTTAATCCTTGTATGAACACATAACACCCCAATAAGGGGCAAATACGTGTGCGGCATAATCTAAGGAGGCCGCACACGTATTTGTCCCAACGACCGAAGGGAGTGAGCTTTATTGTTTTGTTATACGCCACGCCAACAATGCTTCTCACAATTCTTTTGTCCCGATCACATTTGGGTAAGGAGTATAACCCCAACGTAAGTACCCGCTAAACAAGTACGTGGTTATAGCGCTAAGGCTAACGAAAAAAGTAATCCAAGACCCACTAGAAACAACATACGCTAATACAAATGAGATGATGCCAACCAGTGCCGCAAAAGAAAACCATCTCTCATGAGCTTTAGTCTCAAAGGTTAACCTGGTCTTGCTGTGCCTCAGAAACTCTTCCGTTAGATTTGTCTTGCAGTTCGGGCACGTAAAGCCTTTCTCAAAGTCCATTTCGCGACCATCTATAGCATCCTTACAAGGGAATATAACTTCACAGTTGCAGCAGCGATATTTCATAATGGCGTATAACTTTTAAATAAGGGGCGATAACGCGTAGGGCAAGATAGCGAAGCGGCCCTGCGCGTTAGCGTCCCAGTGGGCTTTAGCCCACGACTTGATTTTTTTGTTATATTTTGCCGTTTCTTACATCGCGCACTTCTTGCATTCTTAAATGCTCCTCTATTGAGACAAGCACAGCAATAATGCCAGTAAACAAAAAGATTAAAATTGACCAAACAATTATAGGCATCAATGGAATTGCATGTGATAGTGATTCGGTGAATGCCGTCCACAGCGTTACGCCTACTCCTAAAATAAGCATAAAAAGCGAAAAAGTAGCAGCTATTCTGGAAACTAAAAGCAATTTACTAAAATTGCGAGACTCAACAGAGGAAAATGGTTTCAATTTAAACTTCCTTGGTTAATGTACCTTTAAATATAACTTTAAGCTAAGGGGCGATAATACATGGGCTAAAATTAGGAACGAAGTGACGCAGCCCATGTGTTAGCGTCCCGGAGAGCGAAGCGAGAGCCTTGAGTGGTTTGTTAGGTTTTCTCTTGCTGTGAGATAGTGTGCCCATTCTGAGGAAAGTAAACAACTGTTCCTTCTTTGTCTGTAGCCGCGCAGTTTCTAGCACCGCAAAATAGAATGAATAGCGATTCATTTTCATAAGATTTGAGGTTTAACCTTCCAGCTTTTCCTTTTGCTATCGACTCTTGAATTTTTATAGCCTCCTGTTTACCTTTTGATTCAAAGTAAGTCATTCCTATAAAGAAGCTGAAAATAATAAAGACAGTTAACCAAGATAAACGTACTCTTTTTGTGTGCTTTAGCTCAAGAGCAGTGGGCGTTCTCTGCTTGAGTTTAAAAAAACGCCTAAACTTTACAATACGTTTCCCTGCCCCAAAATGAGAACGAACTAACCTGCTCAACTCTATTTTGTATGTGGAATGGACTGTAATTAATATAGCCAAAGCAATGGGAAAAAGCATGATAGTGTTAATGTTAAGGATCATTCCGTGATACAAAATTTGATGGAAATTTCTATCCAGAACATCACTATCTAGTGACAACGCACCAAAATATCCATGTATGTAAGCAGTGCTTGAGCAATACAAAAACACAGTTGAAAATGTAAGGATTAATGCGCTATCTAAAAATCTAATAATAAAGTCTCCAGAAAACTTAACTTTTCAATAACGGGCGCAGGCACGTGGGGCATAATGGCGAAGCCGCCCCGCGTGTATGCGTCCCAGCGAACGAAGTGAGTGAGTTTATTGAGTTGTTATGTACGTGCATAAAACAACCTCGTTTCGTTTGGTGTTAAGCATCGTTAATAGCGTACTTAATAATCCTATCTACTTTTTGTGAAGTCGTCGCTTCTGGTATTGTTTCAATAATTTCCTTGGCGATGAATACTTCCAGAAGGTAACTATATTTGACGCCACAAAAAATGGGATTCAAACCGGACTCATCTTCTGCTGCAACAACAGCTCTAGTACTTGTATTTAATTCCTCATCGACTTTTACCCAGATCGTTGCTTCGTCATCAAGGTCGTCAATTTTTTCAATTACTTCTATTAGTTTCATTTTATGAGACAAAGTACATAACTTTTAAATAAGGGGCGCAGGCATGTAGGGCATAATGGCGAAGCCGCCCTGCATGTATGCGTCCCAGCGAACGAAGTGAGTGACTTGATTTTTTTGTTAGATGGCATTAGCCGCAAGTGTTCGAAGCTCACTTTCGTATCCTTGCAAGTTGAAATTCGTTGAGCACTTATTCATAAAACCATGAAAATAAGGCACCTGCCTAATTTTAGTTCTTTCTGTGTTGCGCAATTCCGAGATTAATTCTGGTACCGAAAAGTGTTTTTCTGTTTTTGGGAAAACAAGAGTAACTGGAAATAATGGAACAACTTTTCGGTTGTTTCTTATTTGAGACCCGTAAAAGCATATGGCTTTTTTTATGCGTGAAGATGCAATACTTTCTGAGAGATTCCAAATGGCAGCAGCACCGATACTGAATCCGACGAGATTTACAGAAGAATCCAAGTTGGTTAGCGAGTTAATCAAATGCTTGCTGTAATTTCCCAAGCCGATATTAGAGGAGAAATACTCATATGCATCGCTTTCTGTTTGGAACATTTTATATTGACCGTCATACGGGTCGACGATGAGATGGTTCTTACAAATGATATTTGCCAACTCTTCAAGAGCTGGTGTTTTACCAAAAATATCTGCAACGATTACAGTAGTCACCTAAATCTCCGTGCCATCTAACACCCGCATAACGGGCAAAAACACGTAGGCTACAATACTAAGCGAAGCGCAGGGAGCCTACGTGTTTTTGTCCCTAGCGAGCGCAGCGAGTGTTAATGCGTTTGTTAGGTGCGTAACTTACTATGAGCTTGAATAATCGAACTCCGAAGCTCGCAAGTAATGTTTACCCACCTTGTTGTTTCTGTTAGCTGTAATTGACAACCAGTTTTGCTAACCAAATTGCAAATATGTGTGAACCACTTGGGATAACCCCATTCTCGGTTTTGCTGACCAACCAAAGCTCTCCGTTTCTGATCCCAGTGAACACCGGCAGCCTCTCGATAAATCATAGGAAAAGAGGATGTTGATGGCATTAAATAAAGGTGTTCTTTGTTATCTATCCCAATTTCTACGATGTCTTCCATTACTACTAGCACCTAACAATTTAGTGTAAGGAAAAAATCCTTTATGCAAAGTGGATAGTTTCCATATATCACATTTATAGTCTTATCACTTTCGCACGTAAATACACTTCCATCAATAACCTACACTTAGTATCTGAAAACACCGTACTTAAGTACGGAATTTTTCCTTTTTATTTTACGATCGAGTCAAAAACCGTAATTCTGTATTTATTTACAGTAATAAAAATCAAAAAAATGAAATCAATGTTCATGCAAATGGTGATTGAGCATATGCGCAACCGTCGCTATGCGAAGCGTTCGATTGAACTCTATAGTAAATGGATAATTAGCTTTATTCGCTTCAATAATAATAAGCACCCATCTGAAATGGGAGACAAAGAAGTTGAAGTGTTTCTGTCTCACCTAGTTAACGCTAAAAATGTGGCGCCGGCCACTCAGGCGAGTGCGTTAAATGCATTGGCGTTCTTATATCGCGATATATTAGAGCGCCCACTTTCATGCGAACTCAACTTTGTTTCAAGTCGTAGGCAAGCCAAGCTTCCAGTTGTATTAACGCAGGAAGAGGTCGTTTCTCTTTTTGAGCAAATTCCTGCCAACCTAAAGTTACCAATATCTTTATTGTACGGAAGTGGTTTGCGGTTAATGGAAGCGGTTAGGCTACGAGTTAAAGACATTGATTTTGACTACAACGCTATTCGCATTTGGGATGGGAAAGGCGGTAAACATCGCATTGTAACGTTGGCTGCGGAATTAAAACCGGGTCTTACACGGCAAATCGCTATGGTAGAAAACTTCTTGGCGGCTGATTTAGAAAATCCAAAATACGCAGGCGTTTATCTACCTCACCGATTACGTTTGAAATACAAAAACGCGCCCAGAGAGTTAGGCTGGCATTATTTATTTCCTTCTTCTCGATTATCTGTCGATCCTGAAAGCAAAAGAGTGCGACGACATCATATTGATGAATCGAGTATACAAAAAGCAATACGGAACACGGCAAAAACTTGTGACATTAAAAAGAAAGTTACGCCTCATACGCTGCGCCACTCTTTTGCAACGCATTTGCTGCAATCGGGCGCTGATATTAGAACGGTGCAAACACAGTTAGGTCATTCAGACGTAAAGACCACGCAAATTTATACTCACGTGCTTCAGCAAGGTGCGCAGGGGGTGATAAGTCCTTTATCTCGTATTTTGAAGTAATCTGAAAAGTAATTAGAATCAACAAAAAAGGGCCCGAAGGCCCTTTTCAATATTTAGCTTTAAAAGCGCTTATTTAAACGCTTATACACGCTCAAATACAGTAGCAATACCTTGGCCTAAACCAATACACATAGTCGCTAAGCCTAGGCTTACGTCTTGTGATTCCATTAGGTTGATAAGCGTACCCGAGATACGCGAACCAGAACAACCTAGTGGGTGACCAAGTGCAATCGCACCACCGTTAAGGTTAATCTTAGTATCTAGGTGGTCCATCCAACCAAGCTGCTTAATACAAGATAGCGCCTGTGCTGCGAACGCTTCGTTAAACTCAGCAAGTTCAATATCGTCCATAGTTAAGCCAGCGCGCTTAAGGGCTTTTTGTGTTGCTGGCACTGGGCCATAACCCATAATTGCCGCATCACAACCAGCCACAGCCATTGCGCGAATTTTCGCACGAGGCGTTAGGCCAAGCTCTTTCGCACGGTCTGCTGACATAAGTAGCATACCTGATGCACCGTCAGACAGCGCAGAAGATGTACCCGCAGTAACAGTACCATTTACTGGGTCGAACACTGGGCGAAGTGCCGCCATGCTCTCAGCAGTGCTCTCTGGGCGTACTACTTCATCGTAGTCAATGAGCTTTAATACGCCGTTTGCATCGTGACCTTCAACAGGCACAATCTCGTTAGCCCAGCGGCCTTCAAGGTGTGCTTTGTGCGCTAGCTGGTGCGAACGTGCGCCAAATGCGTCTTGTTGCTCACGAGTAATACCGTTTTGACGGCCAAGTAGCTCGGCAGTCATACCCATCATGCCCGACGCTTTCGCCGTGTACTTAGCAAGACCTGGGTGGAAGTCTATGTTGTAGTTCATCGGTACGTGACCCATGTGCTCAACACCACCAATCATGTAAATGTCACCACGACCGCTCATGATGCCACTTGTTGCATCGTGAAGGGCTTGCATTGACGAGCCACATAAACGGTTAACCGTTACCGCGCCTGTTGTGCGTGGAATTTTTGTGAGTAGTTGCGCGTTACGTGCAACGTTGAAGCCTTGTTCTTTAGTTTGCTGAACACAGCCCCAAATGATGTCTTCAATTTCCGCTGGGTTTACGCCAGGGTTACGCTCTAGTAGCGCGGTCATTAGCGCAGCAGATAAGTCTTCTGCACGCACATTTCTGAAAACACCGTTTTTTGAACGACCCATAGGGGTACGTACGCAATCGATTACGACCACTTCTTTCATTAGTTTTTCCTCCGGGTCTTATGCGAAATAGGATTTACCAGAAGCGGCCATTTCACGAACGCCGTCTGAGATCTGATAAATAGGACCAAGTTCAGCGTACTTGTCTGCCATAGCAACAAAGTTCGCCAAGCCAATGGTTTCAATCCAACGGAAAATACCACCGCGGAATGGAGGGAAACCTAAGCCGTAAAGTAGCGCCATATCTGCTTCAGCTGCGCTATCTACAATGCCTTCTTCCAGGCAGCGAATTGCTTCGTTTGCCATAGGGATCATAAGGCGTGCAATAATGTCGTCAGCTTCAAAGTCTGTCTTCTCAGCTACGTGTGGCGCCATTAGGGCATATGCTTCTTCAGCAGGTGTTTTAGACGGCTTGCCGCGCTTATCAACACCGTAGTTGTAGAAACCTTTACCGTTCTTCTGACCTAAACGCTCTTCTTTGTAGAACAGTGTTACCGGGTCGTTGTCCAGACGAGCCATACGCTCTGGAATGCCCGCTGCCATTACGTCTGCTGCATGATCGCCCGTGTCGATACCTACAACGTCCATTAGGTAAGCAGGGCCCATTGGCCAGCCGAAGATTTTTTCCATTACCTTATCAACCGCTACAAAGTCAGCGCCGTCGATAAGTAGCTTACTGAAGCCCGCAAAGTATGGGAACAATACGCGGTTTACCAAGAACCCTGGGCAGTCGTTAACCACAATTGGGGTTTTGCCCATTTTAAGGGTAGCGGCTACTACTGCATTGATGGTTTCTTCTGACGTTTTTTCGCCACGAATAATTTCAACAAGCGGCATGCGGTGCACTGGGTTAAAGAAGTGCATACCACAGAAGCGCTCTGGCTTGTCTAGGCTTTCAGCTAGCTGATTGATAGAGATAGTAGAAGTGTTTGAACAGATGATAGCGTCGTCAGCTACGCTCTCTTCAACTTCTTTTAGTACAATACCTTTTACTTTCGGGTTTTCTACAACCGCTTCAATAACAAGGTCAGCATCTTTAAGCGTGCTGTACTCAAGGGTAGGCGTGATAGCGTTAAGTGTTTGCGCCATTTTAGTCGCGTCTACTTTACCGCGCTGCATGCCTTTACCAAGAATTTTCGCTGCTTCAGAAAGGCCAAGGTCTAGTGCACCTTGATTAATGTCTTTCATGATAACTGGCGTGCCTTTCACAGCGCTTTGGTATGCGATACCGCCGCCCATGATGCCTGCGCCTAGCACAGCGTTAAGCTTAGATTGCTTAGTAGCTGCTTTCGCTTGCTTTTTACCTTTGCTTTTAACTAGCTGGTCGGCTAGGAAAATACCAATTTGCGCTTTCGCAGCGTCTGTTTTCGCTAACGCTACAAAGCCTTCATTTTCAAGCTTAAGTGCACCTTCACGGTCTAGGCCCGCTGCTTTTTGAACAGTCTCAACCATTTTGTGCGGTGCTGGGTAGTGTTTGCCAGCTTGCGCAAATACCATAGCTTGAGCAGTACTGAAGCTCATCATGGCTTCGTTTTTGTTTAGCTGTAGTGGGGCTTTTTTAACCGCACGACGCGCTTGCCAATCAAACTTGCCTTCTGCAGCGTCTTTCACCATTGAAAGTGCGCCTTCAACAAGTGCTTCTGGTGCAACAACGGCATCAACTGCGCCTTCAGCAAGGGCTTTCGCGCCTTTTCTGTCGCGGCCAGTGGTCATCCACTCAAGGGCGTTGTCTGAACCAATAAGGCGAGGTAGACGAACCGTACCACCAAAACCAGGCATTAGGCCTAGTTTAACTTCTGGCAAACCAATTGAAGCAGTAGTGTCTGCAATACGCATGTCACACGCCAATGCCATCTCACAGCCGCCACCTAGAGCGAAGCCGTTAACTGCAGCGATGGTAGGGAAAGGTAGGTCTTCGAAGCGGTCGAATACTTGTGATGTATTGGCAACCCACTGTAGTACTTCTGCATCGTCCATGGCGAATAAACCAGTGAACTCGGTGATATCAGCACCTACAATAAATGCAGGTTTTGCACTGCGTACTACTAAGCCTTTAACATCGCCTTTAGCAAGTAGGGCTTGAGTTGCTTCGTCAAGTTCACTCACCGTTTGGCGGTCGAACTTGTTTACTGAACCTTGGGCGTCGAATACCAGCTCAGCAAAGCCGTCTTCTAACAGGCTGACGGAAAGACTTTTGCCTGTGTATATCATTATCATCTCCTTCGGCATTGGCCAGGATGTTAGTGAAGTAATCCAACTAATTTGTAGGGTCGTATGCATTCACTAACGCGTTAGGGTGGCTAGATTCTTTACAAAGCCACACAAAATTTCAACAAAAAATCAAACAAGCGTTTCAATTTTTCTAAGGTAGTGGTCGGATGACTTAAATTCAAGTGTAAATATCGAATTCAAGCTTCATTTCGCCATTGGTGGTTGTATAATGAGCGTTATTGACGCAAAGCGCCAATCCAGCAAAAGAATAATCTACAATCATGTCAACTATGTGTGTAAAGCATAGCTAACGACAGCTGGCACAACATCTTCTTTGGCAAGGAGCCAGGCTGAAATCTTCCCTTCGTTTATCAAACGAACGTAGTGGATCAGTCGCAATGCTGCTTTTTCAGCAACATTTTACAATCAGCTCGATTCGGCAAATTTGCCAGCGCTCATAAGCGTTCGAGTGTAGAGCAGGGTAGGAGTTCTATTGTGTCTGGTTTTTATTTTAGTTCGTGGTTAGGTCAGCGCTCGCTGACAAAAAACAATAAATTGTTCGCCACCGTTGTGGGGGCATTTGTTTGCTCGCTCTCTTCATTTTTCTCTATCGGCGCATGGGCTACACAGCCTTTAACACTACCCGAAGATATTTTCGAAAAGGATCGCGCTCGTTATCTAGAAGTTGAAAAAAAGCTGTTAACGTATTCGAAGCGAAGCGTTCAGCGCCTCGATAACGACATTTATGAACTGGCGCATTATCCGCTTTATCCTTATCTACTTAGACTCAAGCTAGAGCGCACGATGTCAATAAGAACAAAGCGCGAGGTTAAGCAGTTTCTGGAAGATTTCAATGGTCAGCCGGTAAGCTACGGTGTGCGTTATAAATGGCTTAATTACCTTGCTAAGAACGATTATCGCAGCACTTTTTTAGACAATTATCGCCCAGGTATGGGCGCAAGGCTAACCTGTATTGCGCTTAATTACCGTTTAAAAGAAGGTGAAAGCGAACAAGCTATTTTGTCCGAAGTCGACGCCTTATGGCTTCACGGGCAGTCGCAACCGGATGAATGCGATCCGCTTTTTGCTAAGTGGAAAAAAGCGGGCATGATGACACCCGAAATGGTGATCAAGCGCATAGAGATTGCCGCGAAAGAAGATAACCGAAGCATTATCTCTTATCTTAAGCGCCAACTTCCCGGTGATAAGCAATACCTGGCTGACGCGTGGCTATCGGTAACCCGAGACACCAGCCGAGTAAATAGAACGGCGCTCTTTCCACTAAAAAATGCATCGCATGAAGCTGAGGTAATTGTATGGGCGGTCGAGAAACTTGCTTGGCGAAACCCTGACTTAGCCGGCACGGTATTTAACCGCTACAACGACAAAAACGTGTTCTCGCCAGCGCAGCAGCACGTTATGCGAAGAGCAATAGCGCTTAGCTACACGCTAGACCGCCTTCCTCAAGCGCATCATTGGCTTGAACTTGCTGATGTGCAGGGTGCCAGTGAAGATGTAAAGCTTTGGCATATTTCCCATTTGCTTCGCACGAAAAAGTGGCAGGAAGTGGTTAATGTTATTGATAGCGCTCCTGCCAGTTTGCAGCGAGAAGAAAACTATCGCTATTGGAAAGCCCGTGCTTTAGAAGCGCTTGGTCAAACTATGCAGGCTACGGTGCTTTATAAAGAGCTTTCTCAAGAACGCCATTATTATGGCTTTATGGCAAGTGCGCACATAGGCGAAATTCCGTCGCTTGCACACACGCCAGCGCCAAGAGACACAGCGGCTATTGCCAGTGTGGCGAAAACCCCTGCCACCATGCGCTCTGTTGAATTTTTCAGGTTAGACAGAACCACAGAAGCGCGCCGTGAGTGGTTTTATTTACTGTCACATTTACCCGAATCGAAAGTGACCGATGCGGGCATTTTGGCGTATGAGTGGGGCTTGTACGATCAAGCTATTACCAGTTTTGCGCGAAGTGGCTATTGGGATGATGTCGAGCGCCGATTCCCACTGGCCTTTAACGATGTATTCAGCGAAAAGTCGCAGGCATACAGCATTTCAAAATCGCTGGCTATGGCTATTGCACGCCGCGAAAGTTCGTTTAGAAGCGATGCTATCTCTTCGGTGGGAGCGGCAGGACTCATGCAGCTTATGCCGGGAACAGCGCGTTATGTAGCAAAAGAGAAAGTAAGTCGTAACACACTTTTTCAGGTAGACGATAACGTTGAATACGGCGTGCAGTACCTGCGTTATTTAATGGACAAGTTAAACAATAACCCTGTGCTGGTGTCTGCATCTTATAACGCTGGTTGGCGCAAAGTGTTGGAATGGTTACCTGCTAATGAAGCGCTGCCCGTGGATATTTGGATTGAGAATATTCCCTACAAAGAAACCCGTGCTTACGTGAAGGCGGTGATGGCGTATCAGCATATTTACGACCAGCAGTTAGGTGGAAACGAGAATATCTTCCCTCAACTTACCCGCGATATGATCCCATCGGCAGATGCAGTAAGTACACATCCGGTAACAGGTACACTGCAACTAGCACCGCGATAGCTATCAAAGGTTAGGCGTATACGGGTACGCCTTTCATTACGTTATTATTTTACCAGTTTGGGAAACTTAACGTATACAACAGCACAGCGGTCTGAGCCAGTATGCATGTCATGCTGGCCTCGTGATACACTAGTAGCTAACTAACGACTAAAAAGATAAGAGGGGCTATGTCGCAACATAAAGCAACCTACCAACAGCATATCGAAGAGCTTCAAGCTAGAACTCGCGAAGCATTACAGCGAGAAGGGCTAGACGGACTAGTTATTCACTCAGGGCAGGGCAAACGTCTTTTCTTGGACGATAATCACTACCCATTTAAGGTAAACCCGCAGTTCAAAGCATGGGTGCCTGTTATTGATAACCCTAACTGTTGGCTGGTGGTAAACGGTGTAGACAAGCCTACGCTTATTTTCTATCGCCCTGAAGATTTCTGGCACAAAGTGCCACCAGAGCCAAATGACTTTTGGACTGACAGCTTCGACATTAAACTACTTCAACAGGCCGATGCGGTAGAGAAATTTCTGCCTTACGATAAAAGCCGTTTTGCCTATGTAGGCGAATATATTGAAGTGGCAAAAGCGTTGGGTTTTGACAATGTAAATCCAGACCGCGTATTGCATTATTTGCATTATCAACGTGCTTATAAAACCGACTATGAACTTGACTGCATGCGTGAAGCTAACAAGCTGGCGGTGGCAGGTCATAAGGCCGCTGAGCAAGCCTTCCGTGAAGGCAAAAGCGAGTTTGATATCAATCTTGCCTATGCTGCAGCAAGTCGACAAGGTGACAACGACGTACCATATACCAGTATTGTGGCACTTAACGAGCATGCTTCAATTCTGCATTACATGCAGTGTGATACCGTAGCGCCAAAAGAATCACGTTCGTTTCTGATTGATGCGGGTGCAAATTATCATGGCTATGCGGCAGATATTACACGTACTTACGCTCAAGAAGGTGTTCATAATTCAGCGATGTTCCGCGACCTCATTCAAGCGGTAGATAAGGTAACGCTGACCTTAGTCGATTCGTTAAAGCCGGGTGTAGCCTACACAGACATTCACTTGTTAGCCCACGATGGTATTGCGCAAATTCTTCACGATACCGGCATGGTGAATTTAACGCCACCTGAGATTGTGGAAATGGGGATTACACGCACGTTCTTCCCACATGGCATTGGCCATTTCTTGGGGCTGCAGGTACACGATGTGGGCGGATTGGTTAATGATGACAGAGGCACGCCTAAGCCTGCTCCTGATGATCACCCGTTCTTACGCTGCACGCGTATGGTAGAAGCCCGTCAAGTGTTCACTATCGAGCCGGGCCTGTACTTCATCGATAGTCTACTGCGCGACCTTAAAGCGACGCCTGCGTCTAAGTACATTAACTGGGATACCATTGATGCATACAAACCTTTTGGTGGCATTCGCATTGAAGACAACATTATTGTGCATCGCGATAAGAACGAGAACATGACCCGAGATTTGGACTTAAATTAATCGACTTTTTGTGTATAGCCAACACAACCCATCGTTATAAATGCAAAGAGCAGCCTTAAGCTGCTCTTTTTCGTTACGCGCTTTTAAAATGTACGTTCTCTTTGTTGCGTCACCTCGATGTAGAACCACTATACCTGCGGTAACACGCCGCGATTACGAACATTTTAACTCTCGTTGAGTGGGTAATTATCTATGCGGACTGGTATTATTTGTAAACCAATGGTGCTGTGTGTAGTAATCAATAGGAAGATATACAAGTAATGGTTAGAAAGGAGTCGTTATGCCACAAGGCGATATTGTAGGTTTATTAATAATGGCAACGGTGGCGGGTCTTGCTATGCCCGCAGGCGCTATTTTAGCGACTTATCAAGGCATTCAGCCTAAGTGGCTAGAAAAAGAGTTACGCCATGGCATTTTAGCGTTAGGAGCAGGAGCGCTAATTTCGGCGGTGGGACTTGTGCTCGTACCTGAAGGCATAAAAGACGTATCGGTATTTGCGGCCATAATGTGCTTCGTTGGCGGTGCCTTAGCTTTCATGGCCCTTGATATTTACTTGGCGAAAAAGAAAACCGCAGGCAGCCAGTTAGCCGCCATGCTCAGTGATTTTGTGCCTGAGTCTATCGCACTTGGTACTACGGCAGCGTTAGGCGGAGGTACCATGTTATTAGGCCTACTGATTGCAGTTCAAAACTTACCAGAAGGGTTTAATGCATATAGGGAAATGTTGCCAAAGAACAAACAGCGCAGTACCAAACTCATTATTATCTTTGTATTAATGGCGCTACTTGGCCCCTTGTTTAGCTTGTTAGGCTTTTATTATCTAGCGCAGTTCCCCGTTGTAATGAGCGGTATAATGCTGTTTGCCGCAGGTGGAATACTTTATTCGGTGTTTCAGGATATTGCACCGCAAATTCGTATGGAAAACCATTGGCTTCCTCCGCTTGGCGGTATTCTTGGTTTTTTAGTGGGGATGATAGGCTTCATGCTCGAAGGCTAGCTTTTTAATAATTAGCTAGTTTTCGTAATTGGTAATTGCCAATAAAAAAAGCGTGTTGCTTACAACACGCCTTTTCATATCACTTATCGACAATTAGTTATCTATTGCTAGTTAGCTTGTACGCTCAATTGAGATATGTGCCAGCGCGATTAACGCCTCTTTATATTCAGAATCTTCAATAGCGTTTAAGCTGTTAATGGCCATTTGTACTTCTTTTTGCGCACATTCACGTGTGTAGTCCAAAGCACCGGTTTCTTCCATAATGCCTTGAATCCGCGTCAAGTGTGGTAGGCCATTGCTTTGTTCAATAGCTTCTTGAATAAGCGCTTTGTCGTCGTCATTTCTTGCGTGCCACATAGCGTAAAGTAATGGCAGAGTAGGCTTACCTTCAGCTAAGTCGTCGCCCGCATTCTTGCCCATTTCTTCGCTGTCAGCCATGTAGTCAAGTATATCGTCAGCTAGCTGAAAGGCTGTGCCTAGGTGCTTACCGTATTCTTGCATAGCGTGTTCAATGTGCTCATTTTGGTCGGTCAGCACAGCCGCTAACTGCGTAGCAGCTTCAAACAAACGCGCCGTTTTACCGTAAATAACATCAAAGTAACGTGCTTCTGTAGTGCTGGGATCGTTACAGTTCATCAGCTGTAACACTTCACCTTCAGCAATTTGGTTTGTGGCTTCAGACAGTATCTCCATAACGCGCATGCGTTTGAGGCTCACCATCATTTGGAAAGAACGGGTGTAAAGAAAGTCACCCACTAATACTGATGCCTGATTGCCAAAAATGGCATTGGCCGTTTCCCGCCCTCTGCGCATGGTCGATTCGTCAACCACATCGTCGTGCAATAGGGTAGCGGTATGAATAAATTCAACAATCGCCGCAAGGGTATGGTGATCGTTGTTGTCTATTCCCATAGCCCGCGCACTTAACACGGTAAGAAGTGGGCGTAATCGCTTGCCGCCACTGTTTACAATGTAAAAACCAAGCTGATTAATTAGGGCAACATCAGAGTCGACTTGTTGTTGAATCAGCTGGTTGACCGCCTGCATATCATCATTAGACAGGGCGCGGATTTGATCTATATCCATAGGCATGGCAATAAATACTTACTCTTACGTCTTGGGCAATTATTGGTGGCGATTGTACCTTAATCATCTGTACTATCCACCAAATTGTCTTAAAAAATGACGGCTTAACGCATTTACGTGTAATTCCTTAAATACGGTTAAACCAGATGTGAAAAAGGTGGGGCTGCATTCTTCATATAAATTCTGTTCCGTGTTTAGCGGTTTGCCGCATGTACGCCCCCTTAATCGTGCGATCACATGCAATTATAGGTGCTCTCGATAATTTTTCCTGTTAAGTCGCTATTTTTTGACGTTTGTATGAAGAAAACGAAGTGTTTAAGAGCAACTTTGTTTCTCAATTAGGGGAGTAGCATTGCCCCAAATCACAGATACAAAGTGGGGAAGTAGTAATCGTAAAAACGATCCTATTCGTGGGATCCAACAGCTCGATCGCAGTCTGATCGCAATGCATATTTGGGGATCGTTTGCCGATCTCGCTCGCGTGATCTTGCGCTGTTTGGATCGCATTTCTATGTAATTTAACCTATCAATATTTCCATTTTGATTTAATACGACCTAAAAATTTTTACTGTTTTTTTAAAAAAAATTTGTGAATTTTTAACGGTTTTTGGGCATTTGAAGCTGCATCAAATACGCAATTGGGGCATAATTCGCCCCATGTTGGAAAAATAATCTATTTTTCTGCGAATCGGGGTTGTGATTTACGGATGTTTCACGTACAATTCGCGCCCTGTTTTTTGAATTGAAGCGTCAGTGGACGCAGAGCGGAGTTAACTATGTACGCGGTTTTCCAAAGTGGCGGTAAACAACACCGTGTGGCCGAAGGCCAAACCGTTCGTCTTGAAAAAATCGAAGTAGCCCCAGGCGAAACGGTTGAATTTGACAAAGTTTTAATGGTAAGCAACGGTGACGACGTAAAAATCGGCACACCAATCGTTGCTGGTGGTAAGGTGACTGCTGAGGTTGTTACACACGGTCGTGGCGATAAAGTAAAAATCGTTAAGTTCCGTCGTCGTAAGCACTCTCGTAAGCAAGCGGGTCACCGTCAGTGGTTCACAGAAGTGAAAATCACTGGTATCAACGCATAATAGGAGCACGAACACATGGCACACAAAAAAGCTGGTGGTAGTACCAAAAACGGTCGTGATTCAGAAAGTAAACGCCTAGGTGTTAAACGCTTTGGTGGTGAATCTGTTCTTGCTGGTAACATCATTGTTCGTCAACGTGGTACTCGTTTCCACGCTGGTGACAACATGGGTATCGGTAAAGACCACACGTTGTTTGCACTAAAAGACGGTAAAGTTCAGTTCGACGTTAAAGGACCGAAGAACCGTAAATTTGTAAGCATCGTAGCTGAGTAAGCGCGTAAGCTTCTCGCCGAACAGGCTTAGAAAAACCCCGCGCTTGCGGGGTTTTTTGTTTTGTGAAACCTTTCTTTCTTTTTCTGTTCTTAATTAATAGCAATTATATTCTGAAAATGAATTAGCGCTGAGCAAGGTTTTACTTCTCAATTTTTTAGAATGCTGAGTAGACTCAAAAGCGCCGATGCGCAATTTGGTGTAAACTTAGTATTCGCATTAAATAAGTTAATAACCCACGGCATTACAGCCCGGAGTGATAAATGAAATTTGTAGATGAAGCTGAAATTCGCGTTGAAGCCGGTGACGGCGGCAACGGTACAATTGGCTTTAGAAGGGAAAAATACGTACCTAAAGGTGGCCCAGACGGTGGCGACGGTGGTGACGGCGGCAGTGTATTTTTACAGGCCGATGAAAACCTAAATACATTGATCGATTATCGCTTTGAGCGCTTTCACCGTGCTGAGCGTGGCCAAAATGGTCAAGGCGGCAACTGTATCGGTAAGAAAGGTAAAGACCTCACCGTAATGGTGCCTGTTGGCACGCGTGCTACTGATAGTGATACTGGCGAAGTATTAGGTGACCTGACTCGTCATGGTCAAAAGCTTAAAGTGGCACAAGGTGGTTTTCACGGTTTAGGCAATGCCCGCTTTAAAAGCAGTACGAACCGTGCCCCACGTCAAAAGACCAATGGTACACCAGGTGAAATTCGTAACCTTAAGCTAGAGCTTATGCTTCTAGCCGATGTTGGCTTACTTGGTATGCCTAACGCAGGTAAATCAACCTTTATCCGCTCTGTATCAGCAGCTAAGCCTAAAGTGGCTGATTATCCGTTTACAACCCTTGTGCCTAACTTAGGGGTGGTTCGTCAAGATTCACAGCGAAGCTTCGTTGTTGCGGATATTCCTGGTTTGATAGAAGGTGCTGCCGATGGTGCTGGCCTAGGTATACGCTTCTTAAAACACTTAGAGCGCTGTCGTATCTTGCTTCACGTGGTAGATATTTTCCCTGTTGATGAAACCGATCCTGCCGAGCACGCAAAAGCGATCATTGAAGAGCTTGAAAAATACAGCCCTAAATTGGCAGAAAAGCCTCGTTGGTTAGTATTTAATAAAGTCGATTTACTACTTGAAGAAGAAGCTGAAGAACGCTGTCAGCACGTGATCGATGCGTTGGGTTGGGAAGGCCCAGTTTATCAAATCTCTGCGTTCCAAAAGATGAACCTAGATCCTTTGTGTAACGACATTATGGACTTCATTGAAACTCTTCCAGCTGAACTGGAAGAGGAAGAAGAGAAGAAAGAAGTAGAATTCAAGTGGGACACTTACCACAAGAATACACTTGAAGCTCATGATGAGTTTGAAGATGACCTAGATGACGACGACTGGGACGAAGACGATTACGACGTGGAAGTTGAGTATCGTCGCTGAGAAACAGTCGCTGAGAAACAGTCGTTGAGAAACAATCGCTGAGTGACAGTCAATTGCGAAACAATTACTGATAACCAGTGCTCTAAAGCAAATTAGAACAACAAAAAGCTCGCATCGTTGCAAAGACAACGTGCGAGCTTTTTTGTAAGTAACGCGGTTAGGCTAATGCACCCTCATCGTGCTGGCTTACTCATTGGTATGATAGATAACCTTTCCCAGCAATTGAGCGCGAGTAAACTTACCCATGGCCTCTTGGCTTACAGAGTGGGCCTTGTTATCGCCCGTTAAGGTAAACGTTCCGTCGGTGTTAACATGGTCTACCCTTTTGATAATTACGCCGTAAGTGCTGCTTTTAACAACCACGATTTGCCCGCTACGCAGCCACCTAAAAGGCCATCTCATTGCACAGACAAAATCACCGTCGTTTAGAGAAGGCAACATGCTGCTCCCCGTAACCCGCATAATTTTAAACATTTAGAGGTCGGGATAAACCACTTCTTCAGAAGGTGGATAGGGGCACGTTGCTTTTTTGGTTGCGACATCTTTGGTTGCCCAGAAACGCTCGGCAAATTCATTCACTAACGAAAGCAGCTCTTCAGCTTTTTCTCTGCTGACGTGTTGCTTACACCCAGAACCGGCCAGCATGATTTTATGTACAAGCTCGTTAGTGTCTGGAAACTTCTCAAACTGAGGGGCTTTAAAGTAATCGCCCCATATTACCCTGACTTCTTGCTTTACTTTCTCTGCATGGGTTTCCTTTTCTGCTACTAGGCGGCTCATTTGCGCTTGATCTGCGAACGTAAGTGTCTCTTTTTCGGCCAGTTCGTTAAGTAGGTCTACGAAGCGAATAACACTCAACGCAGCCAACTGCGCCGAAAACGGATCGTAAATTTTGCAAGGAATGTCGCAATGTGCGCTAACCGCAGGGAAGGGGCTAACGGCATGAAGTTTTGATAGTAATTGATGAATCATAATTTGTACCCCCTTACTTTGCTGAGCGCTTTTTAGCGTTGAAGTATTTGTAAGCCGCAAAGCCACACGCAGCTGCACAGCCTACAAGCGACGCGTAAAACAGAGCATGCATAACACCGCTAGTCCAGTGTTCATGATCGTGTCCTGCATGAGCGAATGCGCCTGAACTAAATACAGCGGCGTATAGCATTAGAGCTGAGCGTTTAAGGTTAACTTTCATGAATTCTCCTAAAGCGTTAGTAAAAGTAAGGTGAAGTAGTTAGGCGCATAAGTATCGGTGCAACTACACGGCGAAGCGCAGTGGTACATTGCTGTTCACGATGTTGTTCGAGGCGCTGATGACAGTATGAGCTCTGTCGACAATGGCGTTTCGGTGGTGAGGCAGTTTCAGATGAAAGTATGTCTCTTCAAGCAAGCTTGTTAAGCCCATAATCTTAGCTGTCATTGCGCTGTTCTCACCGCCGTCTACCTCAAGCAGAATAACGGCGATATCAAACGCACAGCCAAGGTATGGAATTGCTTCACTGAACTGACCGCTTTGCATAAGCATTGTGCCTTGCATTTCATCGCGCGCCATTACGTGTAGGGCCTGTTCTGGGTTGTTGTAAACCCAATCTGCGTGTTTAGGGCATAGATAGTTTATTTGCATTGTCGCGACCTCCTGTATACACACTAGAACAGTTAAAATAATAATGCAAATGATAACTGTTTCTATTTGTTGGGTGTTAAAGCTATACCCTTTGAGCCAATACACATTTGGTCGCTGATGTTGATATACTGCCGCGGTTCAACAATAAAAACGGCTTTATAGGTAATGAAATGAAGATAGCGATGATTGCTGCTATGGCGAAAAACAGAATTATAGGCGCAGATAATGATATGCCGTGGCACTTACCGGCTGATTTAAAACACTTTAAAGCGATCACCTTAGGCAAAGCCGTCATAATGGGCCGCAAAACCTATGAGTCAATCGGAAGGGCATTACCTGGCAGGCCAAACATTGTTATAACGAGTAATGCTGACTACAGCTTATCTGACGCGACGGTAGTAGATTCACCAGAGTCAGCGATTGAGGTAGCCAAAGCGCTAAGCGCAGAGAACAGCGACAACGATGAAATAATGATTATCGGTGGCGGTACTATTTACCAAACGTTCTTAGATAGCGCTGACACTTTGTATCTCACACATATTGATTTGACTGTTGACGGAGATACACAGTTCCCAGACTATGAGGCGGCAGCAAGTTGGACGGAAGTATCACGTGATGAACATGACGCCGATGAGAAAAATCCTCACCCTTACACATTCGTCACTCTCGTTCGAAACTAACGGAGAGATTGGAACTAGGTTCAATTTAAAATAAAAAAATGCCAGTGTTGTGAAACTCAAAAATTGAGAGCTTCACAACACTGGCATTTTTATTTTTGCGTTGCGCGCAGATGCTACTTCATTTGGTCGAACAGGTTCTCTAATGAAAGACCCTGATGACCCAACATATCGCGAAGACGGCGAAGTGCTTCTACTTGAATTTGACGAACACGTTCACGTGTTAAGCCAATTTCGGCACCCACATCCTCAAGTGTTGAAGGTTCATATCCCATAAGACCGAAACGACGAGCAAGTACTTCGCGTTGCTTAGGGTTTAGTTCTTCAAGCCAGGTTACAATATTACTTTTGATATCTGAGTCTTGTAAGCTCTCTTCAGGGCTAAACTCTTTCTCGTCAGCAATAATGTCGAGGAGTGCTTTATCATTTTCTCCACCAATAGGTGTATCGACAGAGGTAATGCGCTCGTTTAAACGCAACATCTTAGTGACATCTTCCACAGGCTTATCAAGCGCTAGTGCAATTTCTTCTGCAGTTGGCTCATGATCAAGCTTTTGTGAAAGTTCACGAGAAGCACGTAAATAAACGTTTAGTTCTTTCA
Organism: Alteromonas sp. Cnat2-8; assembly: GCF_022348355.1. Classification (NCBI taxonomy): domain Bacteria; kingdom Pseudomonadati; phylum Pseudomonadota; class Gammaproteobacteria; order Alteromonadales; family Alteromonadaceae; genus Alteromonas; species Alteromonas sp. Cnat2-8. Next base: position 761,635 of record NZ_JAKREX010000001.1, on the reverse strand, counting down.
CTACATGAATAGGCAAACGAATGGTGCGCGTTTGGTTCATGATAGCGCGTTCGATGGTTTGGCGTATCCACCATGTGGCGTATGTTGAAAAGCGGAATCCACGTTCAGGATCAAACTTCTCTACGGCACGAATTAGTCCTAAATTGCCTTCTTCGATTAAATCTAGAAGTGCCAACCCACGGTTGTTATAACGGCGAGCAATCTTAACAACAAGGCGAAGGTTGCTTACAATCATACGTTTACGAGAGGCTTCGCAGCCTTTCAGTGAGCGGCGCGCAAAATAAACTTCTTCTTCTGCGGTTAGCAGTGGTGAAAAACCAATCTCTCCTAGATAAAGCTGTGTGGCATCCAGGTTTTTAGGTTGGTCATCCTGACTGAAAATGGCGTCGTCATTTTCTAGTTCAGCGTCGTTAACTAAGGTTTCGTCAGCTTTCATATCAGCTGGCATATCGATGACTTCTAAGTCATCTTGCGGTTTTGATTCTAAGGCTTTATTTGACTTACCCATCATGAATCTCCTGCTACAAGGTTTACCTTATGACGTTTCTCCTTTGTCTTTTTTTATTGTTATTTATTTTTATTATTTTAATGCTGGCAGGTATTTCATAGGGTCTAATGATTTCCCTCTATACCTAACTTCAAAGTGAAGTTTTACCGAATTTGTTCCGCTGTCACCCATGGTTGCAATTTGCTGCCCTGCCGACACCCATTCTCGTTCTTTGACTAAAATAGTGTCGTTGTAGGCATAGGCACTTAGAAAGGTATCTGTATGCTTAATGATAACCAGATTACCGTAACCTCTTAGTGCGCTACCTGAGTAAACAACTTTTCCATCTGCTGCCGCTACGACTTTACTGCCTTTAGCACCAGCGATATCAATACCTTTGTTGCCTGACTCTGACTTACTGAAGGTTCCAACTACCTTACCTTCTGCAGGCCACACCCACTCTTGTACTTTGTCTGGAAAACTCGTCGGTGTTTGTTTTTTGACGCTTTGTGACGGCTTCTTGACAGTTGTAACATTTTGTGGCTTAACAACTTTTTCACTTTCACGATACGCCTGTGGTTGTGGGCGGTCAACCAAACTTTTGTCTACATTTGATGTGGTCGGAGCTGTTGACTGATTGGTCTTGGACTTAGGTATAACGGGGGCTGTAGCCACATTCGAAGGTGGCGTGACGTTTAAAACTTGACCAGGGAAAATGGTGTAAGGAGCTGATAATTGGTTGTATTTTGCTAAGTCGCGATAGTCATTTCCCGTGTACCATGCCACCGCATAGAGGGTGTCTCCCCGTTGAACTTTATAGGTTTTTTTTGTGTATTCTTCGCTTCCATCTGAAACTTGGCTATTTAATAAAACCACGGGAGCGGGTGCACTTCTTCCTGCACAGCCCCCGATGAGTACACAAATATATAACAAAATTCCTATGTGAAGGTGGGGCCTACGCATGTCATCGCAATAGTAAATAAGCGAATATTGCGAGGATGACTACTCCCCATCCAAGCACTTCTACATACTGCCTTAGCTTTTGCTCCATGGCTGCGCCCCCCCAGCGCATGAGTGCTGCGACCAAAAAGAAGCGTGCGCCTCGACCAACAGCTGATGCCAGTACAAATGGCAAGAAGGCCATTTGCAAGAAGCCAGCACTCACAGTGAAAATTTTATAAGGGATAGGTGAGAAACCAGCAAGAAAAACTACCCATACGCCGTAGTCTTTAAACCACTGCATTGCCGTGTCTATTTTGTGGGTATACCCCCAGCTCTCGATAAGCGGAGCCAGCCAAGCATCGAAAGCAAAGTAACCAAGCCAATAGCCAGCTATACCGCCCAAAATCGACGCGATGGTCGTAATAAAAGCGAACTGCCATGCTCTAGCAGGCTGGGACAGTGCCATCGGCGCAAGCATAACATCAGGTGGAATAGGGAAGAAAACCGACTCTGAGAAGCTTAACCCGCCCAAATATTTGGTTGCGTGACGATGTCTCGCCCAGCGTAACGCCATGTCATAACATGGCTCAAAAAGCTTCACATTAGCTCTCCTGCTACAAGGGGAACAAATCGGACCGATTCAATGGTCGATGTTTTTAGTTCACCTTCAATCCTATCAATACACAGTAACGATTGTTGCTCGTTACCTACGGGAATAATCAACCGCCCGCCTTCTTTAAGCTGATCGCACAGATCCTGTGGAAGACTTGCAGCGGCGGCGGTGACAATAATGGCATCGTAAGGGCCCTTGGATGCCCAACCTTTCCAACCATCGCCGTGTTTCATTGCAATATTGTGAAGGTCGAGCTGATTCATTCGACGTTTCGCTTGGAACTGCAATGATTTAATACGTTCAACACTGAATACTTTGGCAAAAAGCTGCGCAAGAATAGCGGTCTGATAACCTGAACCCGTGCCTATTTCTAAGACTTTCTCGGGTTTATTAGGGCTATCTAGCAGCAACTCTGTCATTTTCGCAACAATATAAGGCTGCGAAATGGTTTGGCCTTGACCTATTGGCAATGCCGTATTTTGATAGGCCTTATGTTTCAGCGCGTCGGGTAAAAAGCTTTCCCGCGGCGTACCAGCAATGGCGTTCAATACTGCTTGCGAACGTATTCCCTCGTTATAAAGCAGTTGTGCTAACGCGTCTCCTTTTCTAGAAGCTCTCATGATGTTGCGTACTTTCCTTTATTCTTATCCACAGCCACGCGAGGTTTAGTCTGTTGCGCGCCACGCTTTCTCAATACTCTTTACACCCTGTTAATTGGGGACAAGGTTTCCACGCACTCTCTAAGGACTGAGGTTGCAAAGCAGCCACTTGGAAGCGCAAACGAGATAGTAAATGTATCACCCTTACTCTGCCATTCAAGCTGTGAAGGCCAAATTTTTATCGCACGACGCTCTTGTTCGAACCCGCACTGGCTTAAAAAGTCGATAACTTCACTATTTTGCTCTGCAACAGATTGCTCAAGTGCTAGTGTGTCAGCTTGCGTAACAAGTTCACCTTTACCCCACAGCGGTGCTGAAGGGCATACGTCTTTGGCATTAAAACGACGTTGTGCGTCTTGCTGCTGCTCAGAGTCGTCGGAACCTTCGTTGATGAAAAAGCTATTAGAACCTGAAAGCACCAGTGCGTCGCCGTGAGTGACCTTGTCGAACATGCCTTTTTCTAAGCGTGCAGAAAGCATTTCATTAAATAGCCAGCTGCGCAGTGCAGAAAGCGCCATGGAACGTTTGTTGCGGTGTCTGATGGTTTCACCGTTTACCATTCGCTCGGCCATTACCAAGTTTCCACCGCGTTGCACTTCACCCATGTCATTTAAGCGCATTACGCCAAAGCGTTGTTCGCCGTAATAGTTCGGCACACCGTGCTTTTCAATTTCTTGAAGACGCTCTTCAATGGCCTCAGGATGCAGTACCTGGCGCAAGGTAATCGTAAAGTGATTGCCTTTAAGCTGACCCGTTCGCAACTTTTTATTGTGACGCATTTGCTTAAGCACTTTAACGCCTTCCAGTTCAAAGTTGCTGAAGTCGAAGTCAGGCTTACCCGGCGCGTGAATACCAAACCACTGTTGCGTTACCGCGTATTTGTCTTTGCGACCAGCATAGGTAATTTGGCGTAATGGAAGGTTAACGAAACGGGCTAGCTGCTCAGCGACAAACGCGGTATTGGTGTTGGTTTTTTCAATAAATACAAACTGGTGCTCGCCTTCACCACAAGGGGTATAACCCAAATCCTCTACAACTTGAAAATCGTCGGCTTGGAATTTAAAAATACCGGTGGATACAGGTTTTGCGAAATAGTACTGCCAGTGGTCAGTGTGTAAAGGCTTCATAATTTTTCCAGTAGAACAACGGCGTGAGAGGCAATGCCTTCTTTACGGCCTGTATAGCCTAGCTTTTCAGTGGTCGTTGCTTTTACGTTGATGTCGTCAAGCGATACGTTGCAGTCTTGGGCAATAATCTCACGCATAGCAGTAATATGCGGCGCCATCTTAGGTGCTTGCGCCACAATGGTCATATCTGCATTACTTAAGCGGTAACCTTTCTCCCTTACTACATTGACAACGTGACGCAGCAGCACGCGGCTGTCTGCACCCGCGTATGCGTCGTCTGTGTCAGGGAAGTGCTTGCCAATATCACCGAGTGCTGCTGCACCTAGCATTGCATCACACAGTGCGTGTAGTAATACATCGCCATCTGAGTGAGCTAACAGTCCTTGCTCATAGTCGATACTGACGCCACCTATTGTGATGGGGCCTTCACCGCCAAACTTGTGTACATCAAATCCGTGTCCAATTCGCATTATGATTGTGCCTTTTGATTTTTTGCGCTGTGGCTTTGAACTCTGTAGTTTTGAGCGTTCTGGCCTTGCGCGCTTAATTTTTGCTTAAGATAAAATTCTGCCAAAGGAAGATCGGCCGGATGCGTTATTTTTATATTTGCCGGACTTCCGCTTACCATGGCAACTTTGTAGCCTTCAAGCTCCATGGCAGAGGCTTCGTCTGTGATATTCGCGCCCTGTGATAAACCATTTTGAAGCGCGCGTTTTAGCAATGTTGCTGGAAAAAGTTGCGGCGTTAAAGCGTGCCAAAGACCGTCTCGGTCTTCAGTGTGAGAAATAACATTTGTTGAAGGTTTGACCCGCTTCATGGTGTCACGAACAGGGGTAGCTAGAATACCGCCAGAAACGTTATCACTGTTCATTAATTCGAGCAGCGCGGAAATATCGCTTTCTTCTATACAAGGCCTCGCGGCATCGTGAACCAGTGCCCAATCGTTCTCGCCAAGTGACATAAGCCCGTTCAATACACTATCAGCGCGTTCCTTTCCGCCATCTACAACGCGAATGGGTTTTTCACGTAACCGATATTGATCAAAATACGCGTCACCTGGGCTTATCGCTACGATCACGTCGTCGATTAACGGATGCTGTAGCAGCGCGTCAATCGTGTGTTCAAGAATGGTTTTACCATTTAAGGTGAGGTATTGCTTTGGGCGGTCAGCCTGCATTCGGCTGCCAACTCCGGCTGCGGGGATAACCGCAACAACGCGGGGCGATGTCATTTTCTTCACTTAGAATCTGCGGGCAAAATACGGTAGAAGGTTTCTCCCTTTTTAATCAGACCGAGTTCATTTCGGGCTCTTTCTTCAATGGCTTCTAGACCAATTTTTAAATCGCTAATATCAGCTTTAAGTAGGGCATTGCGCTGAGCGAGGTTGGCATTTTGAAGGGCTTGAGAGTGAACTTCTTGTTTTCGGTTGAAGTAATCGGGAATACTATTTTTTCCAAACCATAGCCTGTATTGCAATAGACCAAGCAGTACTATCAATACAATGGGAAGCCATTTACCTTGCAACACAGATTCACCTGACAATGTGGTTAAGCGGAAAAAAAGCAGAGGCTCTTCGCCTCTGCTGTGTCTTATTATGCCGCGAAGCAGCGTCGAGTCAAAGGCGCATTATTCACCTTGGCCCAATTTTCCCTTCAATTTATCAAACAGCTTACTTTTTTGCTGCTCAACAACGTTGTTAAGTTGAGCTTGAAGCAGCTCCTGAAGGGCGGCACTGTCGCCTTGGGCTGCGCTAAGCATACTGTTTACGTCAACAAGCTCGCCTGATAGCAATGATTGTTCGTTACTTATCATGCTGTTGAGTTTGTTGTTTAATTCATCCAGCTTGTCTTTTTGGCTGGCAGTAAGCTGTGAAAGCGCCGCTTTAGCCAGCTTATTATCAAGATCAGACTTAATGTTAAAGCCAGGATCTGAAAGCGTGCCGTCTAGCAGCATCGTCATGTTTAGGCTGGTTAACGTTTGCAGTGCCTGCGCAATAGCACTGGTGATATCACTGGTGCCAGTTGCTTCCATAACGAGCTGCTGAAGGTCAACTTCGCCTGTACCGGTAAGCATGTTATCAGTGACTTTCATCGATCCATTGGTTTTCATCAGCGCTGATTTAAGCACCGCATTTAGTGTTTCATTACCGCTAAATGAAATGTTAGACATATTCACACCGGCTAGCTGCCATACTTGGCTAGCGTCAACCCCGTTGCCGTCAATCCAGAATTCACCGCTGGAAGTAAACGACTTTAGTAACTCGCCCGCTGCTTCAATAGTAAAGGTGGTGGGGTTACCGAATACTTCGTGAACGTTTGTAATGTTGTTCCATTTGCTGGTGATAGATTCATTTTGCCAAAGCACTGATACATTGGCTTCTTTCACCAAAATCGACGGCACTTCAGTCGGTGCTTCACTTTTTTCTTCACCTTGAATGAGCGGCATAACAATTTGCATTGCTGCCATAAGGTACTCAGTGTATTCCGCCGCTTTGTCGCCAAACACAAAGTAAGTGACTTGAGAAAGTGCCGCTTGGTCACCTGCAATTACCCCTTTTAGCAACGCGTAATCTTCTTGTGGCGCTTTCTTAAGTGCTTCAACACTTTCACTAAGGGCTTGTTTGGCATCGCTCGCTTTTTCCGTGAAATTGCTAATAAGCGCGCGGTCTGCCTGCATTTCTTCTTTCAACTTATCAAAAGAAGACTTTGCCTGTACCAAGGCTTGAGGGTCTTTGTAGTTCGTTTCTTTTAGCTGGGCTACCTGCGTTTTGTAGTACTCAATGCGCGACTTATCAGGTAAAGATTCATAGTCGTCTTTCAAACCTTTTCCATAGGTTTCGTAGGCAGACTTTGCATTTTCAATGGCAGCAGTGGTTTTTAGTGGATTGCGGGCGAGAAGTTCGTCAACCGTAGGCACGGCTTCTTTGGCTTTTGCTTTAATTTCGTCAAATGACAGTGAACGTTCTGGAACGCGATACACTTCACCTTCAGACTCGCGCTGTGTATCGAACTGCACTTTCAGTAAATCAAGATTGTTTACGATAACTTGATCATCTAACAGTGGCTTCAGCTCAACGTCTGCGTGAGCTTCACCTACAAAAACTTGGTTGTGAGTAGGCTTTGTGGGGTTGGTGAGTGCAATACCTTTCAGCGTAACAGTTGTTGGAAAAAGAGAGTGGTCGAACTCGTCGATATTCACTTCTGCTCCATAGGATTCGCCCAGCTTGGACTCAAGAATAGATTTGATGATGGTATTGGCGAACAGGAAATACACCAAAAATAGCAACACGAAAAAACCGACAACCCATAATAAAATAGGCTTACCCTTTGAACCACTGCTCATATTCAACTCCTTGATTTTTTGCGCGTCTGGCTTTTATTGCGCATAAGTCACTACTTTGGTGGCTAGTATATCGCTCAATAAAAAGTAATCGATTAACCGCCACTTATGGTGCCTCTGAGTGTAATGCACTCAGGTCTTTTCTTCCATACGCAGAAGGTAGGTGTATTGATTAAACCATGTGAGCTTTTAAACAACTTGACGTAAGAGAAGCAAAATTCGGCAAAGTTTACTTTTTTTAAAAGAAAATTACCCTGAGCTATGGAGTGGTAGCAGCAGTAAAGTGAGCCTGCTTCTCAATGCTTTGCAGCAAAGCGCAGCAGGCTCGTTGAAATGTGAAATGCTTTAAAGCTTAAAGCGGTTCGCAATGTCCATTATTGCTATACAGCTTGCGCGTAACGCCTGGCTCGCAGCTGCTAATTCATCTGCCGTTCTCAAGCTACTATCAGCAGCACCCGAAAGCGCATTGATGCGCATATTCGCTTCGGTAGCGGCTTCCGCTTGCTGCTCGGTAGCCCGCGCTATTTCGCTACTCATATCTGCAATTTCAGTCATTAAGCGATCAGCTTCTTGTAGATTTTGATTCGCCTGTATAGCGTTGTCTACCGTTTTGGTTGACGCTGACTGGCTTACTTTTACTGCATCTACTGCGCTTTTGGCATTACTTTGCAGCTTTTCTATCATCGCTTGGATTTCATCGGTACTTTGTCCGGTTCGACTTGCCAGTGTACGCACTTCATCAGCTACGACGGCGAAACCTCGTCCTTGCTCGCCAGCTCGCGCTGCTTCTATAGCAGCGTTAAGCGCCAGTAAGTTAGTTTGTTCGGCAATGCCGCGAATTACATCAAGCACTGCACCAATGCTTTCAGTCTGCGCAGCAAGTTCGGTAACAGCGCTACTTACGCTTTCAATATCAGAGGTAAGAGAGCGTATATCGTTTACGGTACTATCCACAACCGAGGCGCCGTTTTGCACGTTACCCCGCGCGCTGCTGGTACTCTTTTCTGCAGAATCTGCGTTATTGCTAACCTCATTTATCTGCGTTGTCATCTCTTCCATGGCAGCGGCAACTTGAAGCATATTTTCATTTTGCGTCTGTGCCTGAGCGTTACTATTTTTACTTGATGTTTCTACAAGTTCTGCTTGCTGGGTCAGTGAATTAATATTCTCACGGATCCCCAACAGCGAATGGCGCATTTTTTCGGTATATTCATTAAAGTAGCGTGCCAAACGCGTTACTTCATCTTGGCCAGTTTCAGGCAACGAGCGGGTGAGATCACCTTCTCCTTGTGAGATATCCTTCATTCGCTCACTTACTTCTTGAACCGGTTTCACTATGCTGCCGCCAATAACATAAACAAGCACCACAACTAGCACTATGCTAACCAGACAAAACACCGCAATCACATTGCGAAGATGAGCAAATTCTTTTTCAAGATTGGTAAGGTAGATACCAGAGCCCACTGTCCATCCCCACGGCTTGAACTCTTTAACGTAGGAAATTTTGTCGGTAGGTGACTCTTCACCGGGAAGCGGCCATACATAATCGACAAAACCTTCACCTTTCGATTTCACTTTTTGCGCCGTTTCTATAAAGAAGGCTTTGCCATTCCCGTCTTTAAAGGTTCGTAAATCTTGACCGTCAAGGGCGGGCTTGATGGGGTGCATAACCATAGATGGCGTTTGGTCTTGGATCCAAAAGTAATTGCTGCCGTCGTATCGTAGCGCTTTGACGGCCTCTAACGCCTGTTGCTTAGCGGTTGCCTCGTCTACGTCGGTGCGCGCCGCGAAGCTACTGAGCATGGTATGAACCACCTCGACCAGGTGCTGATTTTCATCATAAGACTTTTGCTTTAATGCTTCGTAGTGCCTGTTTAAAACAACGGCAGTAAGAAGTACAAATAACAGCGTAATTAGGGCAACGATAATGCCCAAACGTTGAATTAAACTGAATTTTCTTAACCACATCGGCAAATACCTATCTATTTGTATTTTTGTTTTTTTAAAGTGTAGACGGTTTTTATACTTCTACTTATTACTCCAGAGTTAAATTAGACAAATGTACCAAAATTTAAGTATGGCACTTTTTGTGGTGTTTATTCAGCAATCTAAAGGCAGTCGAACTGTTGATTTAAGCTCTTTAAGGGAAATACTTGATGATATATCTGATATGCCGGGGAGTTTTCGCAGTACTGTATCTACAAAGTGGCCGTAATCATCCAAGTCTCTGGCCACCACTTGTAGTAAGAAATCAGCGCCACCTGTGATGTTGTGGCAGCTTAAAACGTTGTCGCAGCGTTGAATAATATCAATAAAGTCACTCGTTGTTTTTGTGTCATGGGCTGTGTAAGTGAGCTGTACAAACGCCAGCACGCCATACCCTAGCTTTCGTTTGTTCAAGTTCGCTTGGTAACTCTCAATGTATCCTTCATTCTCTAATCGTCTTACGCGTCTCCAGCAGGGTGTTTCACTCATATAGAGCTTTTCAGCCAGCTTGGCGTTCGACAATTTTCCGTCCTTTTGAAGTAAGGCTAAAATTTTCTTATCAACATTATCCATGCTCTTCTTTATGTCCTATTTGATGGATTCTTTCCTCAATTAAATATTAATTAAAAGCTTCTTTCAATTTGGGCTATCTAAGCTAATTAGAAAGCAAGGTTATTTCGCGAGTACTCTTTTAGACTTAGTCACAATGGTGTGAACACTTATTAGTCTTATTTTGGAGGGCTGTAATCATGAAAGCTGTGGTATTTGAATCGTTTGGTGGAAAATTAAATATTCAGGACGTAAAGAAGCCCCTGCCAAAATCTCACGGGGTAGTGATACGGGTAAAAGCCACAGGCGTGTGCCGCAGCGATTGGCATGGCTGGATGGGACATGATGATGGAATAAACTTACCTCATGTACCGGGTCATGAATTTGCTGGCGTTGTAGAGTCTGTTGGAAGCGATGTAAAGCGATTCAAAGCGGGCGATAAAGTTACGGTGCCTTTTATTAGTGCGTGTGGAAGATGTTCAGAATGCTCTTCGGGTAATCACCAGGTGTGTGGTAACCAAACACAGCCGGGCTTTACTCACTGGGGCTCGTTTGCAGAATATGTAGAAATCGATTTTGGAGACGTTAATCTGGTTCATCTCCCTGAAGAAATAGACTACGTGACTGCGGCTAGTTTGGGTTGCCGTTTTGCTACATCATTTCGCGCAGTGGTTGACCAAGGTAAGGTGAGCGCAGGGCAATGGGTCGCTGTTCACGGCTGTGGTGGCGTTGGGCTATCTGCTGTGATGATTGCATCGAGTATTGGCGCAAACGTTATTGCCGTTGATATTTCAGATGACGCACTAGCATTGGCGCAAAAGCTTGGCGCTGATGTAATGATTAATGCTAAGAATGAAAAGGATGTGTCTGCGACAATCAAGCGCCTTTCATTAGGCGGTGCGCACGTGTCAATTGACGCCTTAGGAAATCCTATTACCTGTGTTAACTCGGTAAATAGCTTAAGAAAGCGTGGTAAACATGTTCAAGTTGGTCTGCTGTTAGCTGAACAGTCAACGCCCCCTATTCCCATGGATACGGTCGTTGCACATGAGCTTGAAATAATAGGTAGTCACGGTATGCAGGCGTATCGTTACGAGGCCATGTTTGGCATGATCGCCACAAAAAAGCTGAATCCCCAAGCCCTTATTGGAAAGATAATTTCACTTCAAGAAGCGCCTAAAGCGTTGACTGAAATGGACAAATATTCACAACCTGGCGTGACCGTTATTTCTTTTGATGAAAAGTGAAAAACAGGGCTTGTTGAGCAGCGTGTGAAATGTCATCTAACGCACTGAATACGTAGCTTGACAGAGAATCAAAAAAACTTTTCTGGTAGGGGCTTGGCAGGGCGATTTTGTGTGCTACCATCCGCGCAAATTTGGCACTGTCGTGATCTTCATCCAAAAGTATAAAGTTAAAAGAAGAACGACAGGTCAACGCAGGGTTTCGACTTTGCTTGTTTTTTAGCCGCTTCCATGTAACCGTGAGCAGTCTTACACGGCGGGAACGCTTTTTGTTACAGCTATTTCTATGAAAGGGTTGCAATGCTCATTAACGACACACTTCATACAACTTCACCCCTACGCCAGCGTATAAGAGACTACTATCGCATTAGTGAGTCGGTGGCTGTGGATCAAATCCTTCCCATTGCCGAGGTAAACCCACGTGCACGAAGCCGTGCATGGGAACGCGCACGAAAGATGGTGCTTCAAATTCGCCGAGAGCAAGAAGGGCACGGTGGTGTTGACGCATTATTAAATGAATACTCGCTATCTACAGCAGAAGGTGTGGTATTGATGTGCTTGGCTGAAGCCTTGCTGCGTGTTCCAGACAAAGCCACTCAAGATGAGCTTATTCGTGACAAACTGTCTCAGGGACAGTGGACACCTCACTTGGGGAATTCAGAGTCGTTATTTGTTAACGCATCGGCGTGGGGCTTGTTATTTACGGGCAACATGGTGAACTATGCCGACAAGCGCAAGAAAGAACAGTTTGGCTTGTTAAAACAAACCCTTGGCCGCTTAGGTGAACCTGTTATTCGCCGCGCTATGAACATTGCGATGCGCGTTATGGGTCGTCAGTTTGTTATGGGCGAAACCATTGAAGATGCAGTAGATCGCGCCAAAGAGAAAGAAACCAAAGGGTACGTATATTCTTACGATATGCTAGGCGAAGGCGCACGCACTATGCGCGACGCTGAGCGTTACTACGATGCATACGTAAAAGCAATAAAAGTAATCGGTAAAGCGGCTAACGGACGCGGTCCTAAGCGTTCACCGGGGATCTCGGTAAAGCTTTCTGCTATTCACCCACGCTTTGAATTTTCTCACCGCGAACGCGCCATGGCAGACATTCCGCCGCGCTTGAAAGCGCTGTGTATGATGGCGAAAGAATACGATATCGGTTTAACCGTAGATGCGGAAGAAGCTGACCGTCTAGAGCTTTCTCTAGACATTATTGAAGCCGTATTTCGCGATGAAGACCTGAACGGTTGGACAGGCTTTGGCTTGGCCGTACAGGCCTACCAAAAACGCGCAATCCACGTTATAGAGCACTTACGTGAACTTACCCTAGAGGTAGGTCGTCCGCTAATGGTGCGTTTGGTTAAAGGCGCTTATTGGGATACTGAGATTAAGCTTACTCAACAAGCGGGCCTTGAAGAGTTCCCTGTATTTACCCGTAAGTCGTCAACAGATGTGTCATACCATGCCTGTGCGAACCGTCTACTTGAGTATCGCGACACCATTTACCCGCAGTTTGCGACTCACAATGCCTACACAGCGTCTGTTATTGTTGAGCTTGCTGGTGATGACAAAGAAGGTTTTGAGTTCCAGTGTCTGCACGGTATGGGCGATACCCTTTACGATCAGGTGGTAACACAGGATAAAATTCAGTGCCGTGTTTATGCACCTGTAGGTGAACACGAAGACTTATTGGCCTACCTTGTACGTCGTCTTCTTGAAAACGGCGCGAACTCGTCGTTTGTAAACGCTATCGTTGACGATGAAAAACCGGTTGAGTCTTTGCTTGAAGATCCGGTAGAGAAAACACAACGCCTGAAAGTACGCTATAACAAGTTAATCAAAACCCCACGTGGGCTGTATGCGCCAGAGCGCGATAACTCGCGTGGTCTAGACCTTACCGACACCAATGCGGTAACGGCGCTAAAACACGAACTTGAACGCTGGCAGGATTACTACAAAGTGACCGGTGAAGTGCCAGAAGGTGCGACAGCGGTACTTAGCCCAACTAACCACAACGACGTGGTAGGTTATCATCATTACGCTACGCCTGATGATATGCGCAAAGCATTAGATGAAGCCGAAGCTGGGTTTGAAGCATGGTCTAAACGCGATGTAAGCGAGCGCGCTGAAATACTTAATCGAACAGCAGATGCGCTTGAGCGCCACATGGCAGAACTTATCGCTATCTGTATGCGTGAAGCCGGTAAAGTAGCGCAAGACAGTATTGATGAAGTGCGTGAAGCCGTTGATTTCTGTCGCTACTACGCGGCGCGTGCAGAAGAGCTTGCTGAAGATCAACGCTTACTTCCTCGTGGTGTTGTGCTTTGTATTAGCCCGTGGAACTTCCCACTAGCCATCTTCTTAGGCCAAGTGGCAGCGGCACTTGTAACAGGTAACACGGTTATTGCTAAGCCTGCTGAACAAACCAGCATTATTGCGCAGCGTGCGGTAGATATTATGCACTCGGTAGGCCTGCCAGAAGACGCACTGAAACTTATTGTGTCGCCTGGTAAAGAAGTGGGCGAAACCCTTCTACCAGACGAGCGCATTAAAGCGGTAATGTTCACAGGTTCAACGCAAACCGGTACGTTAATTTCTCAAGTGCTTGCAGAACGTGGTGGCGAACAGGTGCCATTGATTGCAGAGACGGGCGGTCAAAACTGTATGATTGTTGATTCAACTGCACTGCCAGAGCAGGTAGTTGATGACGTGATCCACTCTGGTTTCCAAAGTGCCGGTCAGCGCTGTTCAGCGCTTCGCGTATTGTTCGTACAAGATGAAATTGCTGATGACCTTATCGAAATGCTAACCGGCGCCATGAAAGAGCTTACCGTTGGTGATCCAACGCAGCTTGCTACCGATGTTGGCCCTGTTATTGATGAGAAGGCGCTTAAGAGCCTAACCGATCACCAAGAGTATATGGAAGATAAAGCTAAGCTGCTTTATCGCAATGAAATGCCAGCAGGCTTTGAAAACGGTACTTTCTTTGCGCCGACCTTATATGAAATCAAGAACATTGATGTGCTTGAAAAAGAAGTGTTCGGCCCTGTGGTACATATTGTTCGCTTTAAGTCGAAAGACCTTGATAGTGTGCTAGAGCAAATCAATGGCACAGGTTACGGCCTAACTATGGGCATTCACTCGCGTATTGAAGAGCGTGCTAACGAACTAGCGGCCAAGAGCCGCGCGGGTAACGTGTACATTAACCGCAACATGATTGGTGCTATTGTTGGCGTTCAGCCTTTCGGTGGACGTGGATTGTCTGGTACAGGTCCAAAAGCGGGTGGTCCTAATTATCTGCCTCGCTTAATGATGGAGCGTGCCACACCTAAGCCATCGCACATTGATGATGTAGATGGTACTGATGCAGCGCTTGTCGGTGATGAAAAGATTGCCGAGCGTGCGCACGTAATGATGGATAAAGCGAAAGCGGTAGAAGTGCAGTGGCGTCATACGCCGTTGAATGACCGTATTTCTATGGTACGTCAGCTTCTCGCTAAAATTGCGAAAGTGGACATCGTTGACGAGCTTGCTGATGACTTGAACCGTACGCTTGCGACGGCGCGTCAGCAGTTAACCAGTGTTGAACGCAAGCTAGCCAAGCCACAAACCTTGCCGGGGCCAACAGGTGAATCGAACAAGCTTTACCTAGAGCCTCGCGGGATCTTGGTGTGTTTTGCCGATAAAGAAGTAACCTTTGAATACTGGTTACTGTCTATTGTGACCGCGCTATCAACGGGTAACCCGGTAGTATCAGTTGTGTCTGAAATCTTCTATGAAGAAGCCGTTGAAATTCAAAACAAGTTTGAATCAACGGGCGCACCAAAAGGCTTATTCCAGGTAGCGCGTCTTGCGCATCTAGATACCTTGCTAATGGATGAAGATTTATCTGGCGTGGTAGTCGACTCTGGTACTGAGCGTACTGCGCGTATTACAGCAATGCTGTCATCTCGCGAAGGGGCTATCTTGCCTGTTATCACAGCTGAATATAATGACAACCTTATTCAGCGTTTGATGACCGAAAAAACCATCAGTATTGATACTACGGCATCAGGTGGTAACACATCGTTGATGACCCTAGTTGAAGATGATGAATAAGCGGTAATACTTGCGGTAAATACCGACTTGTCAAGATAGCGATTTAATTGAGAGCTATCTTCGCAACATGTCATTCAAAGGCCAGCGCTAAGCTGGCCTTTTTAATACCTTATTCCTACCTTTCTCATTTATTTCTAATTCCTTGCTCTTTCCTTAACCGGACCTTAACCCTGCGTTTGAAATACTCGTGTCAGTTAATTTAAAAAAGCTGCGCATAGACCTTCGAAACTAAGCTGTGCGCCAAATAATAGGCACAAGTCATGGGCAAGATAATACTGACGGTAAATAGCATTACCCTTTGCATTTTGCTGTCTGCATGTACAAGTACTGATGACAGAGCGTTGAGCGAATCGGCATCGTCGTCAACGGGTAACAACGTTGTGTGGCAGTCTCAAGCACGGCAACAAGAATCAACACAAACCTTGCTGCTGAATTCGGACACGACGCTAACCGATGTTATTGATATCAAAGAGTTACCCCACTTAGCTGGTTACATTGATGAAGCCTTGTCTTCTAATGCTAGTCTGCAGCAGTCGTTAATAACGCTTAGAAAAGCACAAGTAGCCATTGATAGTGCAAAAGCGGATAGGAACCTTAATGTTGACGCGAGCTTCTCTGCGTCAAAAAGTGAAACCACTAATAGCAGTGCATCTACCAGCTCAAATACCAACTCCAGTACGAGCTCTTATTCGAGCAGTCCGAGCTATAGCGCGAGCATAAATGTCAGTTGGGAGCTGGATCTATGGCAAAAAATCAGCGATGGAATAAGTGCAGCAAATTTAGATGCAGCAAGTGCCAGAGCCAGCTATCGGTCTGCCAGAGATTCTCTGGTCGCTAACGTAGTAAGAAGCTATATCGACGTACTCACTCAGCAGCAATTACTGAATATTGAGCAGTCTCGGCTAACGGTACTAGAAAATAACGAAGCCGTTATTTTAAAGCGCTATAGCACCGGTCTGGGAAGCCTAGACGATTTAGATACTGCGCGTACAAGCAGTGCAAATACTCGCGCTACTATTGCCCAATATGAAAATGCACTTTTAACAGCAAAGCGCACGTTGGCCGTACTCTTAGGCAGGCAAAACCAATCGCTAAACGAGCTCAACACTCAAGTTAGTTTTCCCGACGTGTTATTGCCGCTAACAACTTTGCCGAAACAGGATCTGGCACGTAGACCCGATCTTCAGGCGGCCTTTTATGCGTTAAAAGCAACAGAGTTTGAAGTCGATGTGGCGTACAAAGCCCTGTTGCCAAGCATTAGCTTGTCTGCATCCCTTTCTGATAATGCCTCTACACCTTCACAAGCTTTGTTTACTAACCCTTTGTGGAGTTTGCTTGGACAGATGACCGCGCCACTGTTTCAGGGGGGCGCTCTAAGGGCGCAAGTTGAAGATGCAAAGCTAACCTCAGCCAATGCCTGGTGGCAGTATCGCGAAAAGTTATTAACGGCGGTACAGGAAACCCAAAATGCGCTGGATAGTGAAACCGCGTTGAGTGCTCGAATTAGCCACACCAACGTGGCATTAGCAAATGCAGAGCGCAGCGTCTCTACCATTGAAGGTCAATATCGACAGGGCCTTGCTGACATCTTGGACTTACTTTCTGTGTATGACACGCGCTTTAACCTACAAGCTCAGGCAGTTGAGCTGCACGCTCAGAAACTACAAAACCGAATTGACTTAGGCCTAGCCCTTGGCCTTGGAGTGTCACAATGAGAAACAAACGAATTATTGTAACCTTACTCGCCGCTGCAAGTATTGCGCTAGCGGTTATGTATACCATGATGAATATGGGCGCCCAACATCCCGGCGCAAAACCGCAGACCGAATCAAAGCCAACGTCTCCAGCAATTTCCGCGAATGCCGAGCAACCACAAAATGCCGTTCAGGCAAAGAAACCTGCAGGTGGTGAAAGGCCAGCAGCATTACCTATTGCCGATAGCGGTGTGAACAGGCTTAAAAGGGCAAGCGACACGTCATCAGTGAATACCACTAATCGCAGCCCAAAGGGAGAACAAAGCGGCAATACTCAGCTGGCTCAAGTAGGCGTTATTGATGTAACCGCCGACAGCTATAACGCTAAGGTGAGGGGGTATGGTCAGGTTGTTCCGCAAGATAGCTTGAGCTTAGTCGCACAGGTTAGTGGTCAAGTTACTGATATATCTTCGTCTTTTAAAACTGGTGCCCTAGTGGCAAATAACACGGTATTGGCACGTATTGATGACACCAACTATCAACAGGCGTTAGCAAGTGCAAATGCTACCTATCAAGCGGCTGTTGTAAGTCTAGAAGAAGAGCGATTACAGGGTATTCAAGCGAAAGATGAATGGACACGTTCAGGGCTTGATGGTGAACCTTTATCGGCATTAGTACTGCGTGAGCCACAGCTAAAGGCGGCTCAGGCCACTTTGGATGAAGCCGAGCAAAGTGTAAATTCAGCCAAGCGAGATTTGGCGTTTACCTCGCTACGTGCACCTTTTAATGCATTGGTGGTCAGCCGTGACATTGCGCTAGGGAGCTATGTTCAAGCTGGCAGTGCGGTCGCCACACTCTATTCTGCAGATATTGCCGAAGTGGCTATTGGCCTTTCACCTAGCCAATGGGCTCAATTACCTTCTGGTGATGAAACGCAGTTGTCTGGTGATGCCTCCCTTAACTGGCCGGTAACGCTTACCGATACCACTACAGGAAATACCTGGGTTGCCAATATCGTTCGCGCTGAATGGCATCAAAGTGATACAACGCGTCAGCGTAACGCCATAGCGGTTATTGAAAAGCCGTTAGCATACTCAACGCCTCTTTTATTCGGCAGCTTTGTGCAGGCAGACATTGAAGGAAGAGCACTCGACAATGTCTGGAAACTGCCGGCTTCTGCTATCTCGCAAAAGCAAGAAGTATGGTTAGTAATGCCATCTACCGGGCAGTTGGCAAAGTTCACGCCTTCGGTTTTGTTTGAAAGCGAAGGTTATGCCTACATCACCCCACCAAAAACCAGTGAAGTTACGGGCGATATTGTGAGTAATGTTGCGGGTAAAACCTCGGGTAACGCTAGCGGCAACAGCATGTCAGAACAGGTTGGCGAAATACGCCAAGCGCTGGTGGTTGCGCGCCCTTTAAACAGCTATCTGGTGAATACCAAAGTATTGCCTGTAGTGGAAGGACAAACAGGAGGGCAAGCTGATGACAAATAATCGAAACAGCGCGCCGTTTGACGGGGGCGAGAGTCCGAAAGGCAATAGGAATAGCGGGAACAACTCCCGGGGAATTATCGCTTGGTTTGCGCAGAACTCAGTAGCGGCCAATTTGCTCATGGTCAGCCTTATCGTGCTTGGCTTGGTTTCCATGAACGATATCCGCAAAGAGGCATTTCCAAGTATGGAGCCACGCTTTGTTACCATTTCAATGACATACGATAGTGGTGACCCTAAACAAGCAGAAGAAGGGATAGCTATCAAAATTGAAACCGCGCTGGAGGCAATCCCGGGGATTAAGCGAATTACGTCTACCTCGAACGCCAGCGGCGCCAGTGTGCAGGTAGAAAAGGAAACCGAATACGATTTAGACACGCTTTTCAACGACATCAAAACCGAAGTAGATAGTATTTCTAACTTCCCGTCGGATGCTGAAAATCCAGTTATAAGCAAAGCACGCCGACAAGAGCACGCTATTTGGGTACAGCTCTATGGTGACGTCGACCACGCTTCACTTCAATACTTGGGGGAGCAATTAGAGCGAGATTTACTGGCAAAAGAGGACATCCGGGAAGTCAGCGCCGGCAGCTTTGTAGACCCTATGATGTCTATTGAAATAGACGAAGGTAAGCTTCAGGCCTACGGATTAACGCTGTCAGACGTAGCTGATGCCGTTAACCAAGAATCGAATACCGCGCTTACAACCAGCTTGCGCAACAAAGAAAAAGTGATTCGTTTAAAAGCGTCTGAACAGTCTTACTGGGCGAAAGATTTTGCCGACATTCCTCTAATTACCGATAGTAATGGCGTCATACTCACCGTTGGTGATGTTGCTACAGTGCGCGACATGTTTGCCGATGATAGCTATCACTTGTCGCGTTACAACGGCACAAATGGGTATGGTATCCAGGTGCTTATGGATGAATATGGTGACGTAACCAAAATGGTACAGCAGGCTCACGAAGTAGTTGATGCGTGGCACGAAAAAGGCTTGCTACCTGAAGGTGTAGAGCTTGAAACCTGGTATGACAAAAGCACGCTTATCACCGAGCGCTTGGCATTACTTACCAGCAATGCGCTTATGGGCATTGTGTTGGTGTTTGTTACTCTTGCCGTATTTCTTAATTTACGCGTGGCATTTTGGGTAGCGGCGGGCTTGCCCTTTATTTTCTTTGGCACCCTGTACTTCATGACCGACAGCTATACGGGAATGACGCTAAACGAAATGACCACATTCGGTTTTATCATGGCCCTTGGCATTGTGGTGGACGATGCTGTGGTGGTGGGAGAGAGCGTGTACGCCACGCGTAAGCAGCACGGCGATACGCTTCAAAACACTATTTTAGGTACCCATAAGGTGGCGGTTCCTACACTGTTTGGGGTGTTGACCACAGTCGCTACCTTCTTCGCGCTATCGAACGTATCGGGTGGCTTAGGTACGCTTTATTCTCAGTTCGGCACTATCGTTACCTTGTGTTTGTTGCTGTCGGTGGTTGAATCGAAGCTGATCTTACCTTCTCATTTAGCCCATCTGCCAACCAAGCAAAAAGCGCGAAGGGGCTTAGGTGGCGTATGGAATAAAGTGCAGCAAAAAGCAGATGGTGGGCTTCAGTGGTTTAACTACCGCGTGTATCAGCGCGTGTTGAAAGTTACCGTAGCCTACCGCTATGCCGCCGTACTGTTGTTTGTTGCCTTGTTTGTCATGGTGGTTAGCTTACCGCTAACGGGGGTGGTAAGAGTAAGTTTCTTCCCTAGTATGCAGGGCGACACCGTATCGGCCAATATGTCGCTTTACAGCGATGCTAGCTACGGGCAAAACGAACGCAACTTAATGCTGCTAGAGAAAAATGCGCTTGAGGCAGACCGCCAACTAACCCAAGAAAACGGCGCAGATAAAAGTGGTATCAGCAGTTTGCAAGTGACGGCGAGTGGCGATCAAAGCGGCACAATCACCATTTCACTTGATGAAGACGCCTCTTATTCTCTTGATGAATTGTCGGCACGCTGGAATGCCTTAACCGGCAATCTAGAAGGCGTAAAAAGCCTCAAAATACGCTCAAGGCGAGAAATGGTTGATGGGTTTAATGTTGAAATTAAAAGCATCAACGACGATACCCTGACGGCAGCTAATGATGCCTTTGTTGAGGTACTCAACAACATTGACGGCGTATACGCAGTTGAGAGTTCACTAACACCCGGTGAAGCCATGATGCGTTTTGAACTTACCCCTGAAGGACGTGCACTGGGATTAAATACCCAAAGCCTATCGCAACAGCTGTTAAAAGCATTTGGTGGAGAGATTGTTCAGCGCTACCTGCGCGATAAAAACGAAGTGAAAGTGCGGGTGCGTTATCCTGAAAAAGACAGGATGAACCCGTCTGATGTAATGAATACACAGGTACGTCTGGACGATGGCACCGTCGTACCGCTTTCTGTAGTGGCTAACGTTATTCAAGATGTACAAGAAAAACAGGTGGTACGTATAGACGGCCTACGGGCCTTAACGGTAAGCGCGTCGGTGGATAGCGATGTTATTACTTCTACAGAATTGGTGAATTATCTTAATAGTGAGTTTGTCCCTCAGTTGGAACGCCAGTACCAAGATTTGGCGCTTTATTTTGCCGGTGAAGCCGAACAGCAAGCTGAAACGCAAAGCTCTATGCAGAGCGTGTTTATATTAGCTTTGCTGTCTATTTTTGCGTTGTTAGCGATACCGCTTAAATCCTACGTACAGCCGCTTATTATAATGACCGCCATCCCTTTCGGTATTGTCGGAGCTATTATCGGCCACTGGTCGAATGGACTAATGATAAGCCTGCTTTCACTGAACGGCATATTGGCGCTTAGCGGCGTAGTGGTTAACGACAGCTTGTTGTTGGTTTCACGATTCAACGCTTTGCGAGAAGAAGGTGTGCCGGTGGAAACGGCAGTTATTGAAGCTTGTACCAGTCGCTTGCGAGCTGTGTTGTTGACCTCAATTACCACCTTTGTAGGCTTATATCCCATATTGGGCGAAACGTCGGTACAAGCGCAGTTCTTAATTCCGGCAGCCGCGTCGCTGGGTTACGGTATATTGTTTGCCACCGTCATCACACTTTTATTAATACCCGCATTACTGTTAATTTATGACGATGTAAGCTGTCTAATGGCAAAGCATTTGGTTAAACCTTTAACGGAGAGTACGGCTAATGATCCGCGTGTTACTAGTGGAAGATGATATAGGTCTGGCGGGCAATATTATCGACTATTTAGAGCTTGAAGACATGGTATGTGACCACGCTGCAAACGGTGTAGCCGCGCTGTCTCTTATCCAAAAGCATCCGTTTGATGTTGTGGTGCTGGACATTAATTTACCGCGACTTGATGGCTTAAGCGTATGTGAGAGGGTGCGGGAAGACGGCAACGATACGCCTATTATTATGCTAACCGCCCGTGACCAGTTGGAAAACAAGCTAGAAGGGTTTCAAAAAGGCGCCGATGACTATTTAGTGAAACCGTTTGACATGCCCGAACTGGTTGCTCGGGTTTTTGCACTGGCGCACAGGCGTTCATCACAAGTGAAAAAGCTGCGCTTTGGCAACGTAAGTTTAGCAATGGGAAGCGACGTAGTAAGTGTTGAGAACGTGCCTATTAAGTTAAGCCCCACAGCATTTACGCTGCTAAAGGCATTGTTACAGCAACAAGGAAAAGTTATGCCACGGGAGCGTCTTCTCGATGCGGTTTGGGGAGAAGATGCGCCAGAGAGCAATGCGCTTAAAGTGCATCTTCATAATTTGCGTAAATCACTGGTGCAAGCGAATGCCAGCATAGAGGTAAAAGCAGTAGCCAGCACAGGCTTTTGTGTGACGTTAAAACCAGAGCAGTCCAATTCAGTGCAAAGTACAAGCGCGGAACCAAAAAGTACAAATAAAGGAAACGATCAGTGGTAAATGGCCTTCGCATCAGCTTAAGACGCTACGTCTTGTGGTCGCTATTAAGTTTGGCCGCCGTAGTTATCGTGCTCTTTTCAATACAAAGCAGCGATAGCTTTTTCGATGGTATGGACGGCATGCTGAGAAATACCATGATACGGGCGGCAGAAAGCGCAGAGCTTGATGACAACAAGCATGCTCAAATTCTCGATTTACATGTTTTTGCGAACTACGAGAGTTTGCCTGTCGAAGTGAAGCAGAGCTTTTCCAAAGAGAGCTTTATACCGTTTTCACTTATGAAAGATATCAACAAACCTGATTGGTTTTCCCGTCCTATTTCGGCTCACTTTGCCGTGTTAGTTCCGTTAGAAAATGGAGAATCGCGATACGTTACCCAAGTGTTTGTTGCGCCACCTTCTGACGGCAAAAAACACTTTAGAATAAACCATGTTATTTACAGCGCCATTGTGGGCGTAGTTGCACTGGTTTCGTTTTTTGTCGCCTTGCTTTTTCTTATGCGCAGCGTGTCTCGCCCCATAGAGTCATTGCAGAGGTGGGCGGCGTCTTTGGATGAACAAGAGCTCGATAAGCCTATCCCAGAGTTTCGTTATAAGGAACTTAACGCGCTAGCAGGGATGATACATGGCAGTTTGCAAAACGTGCGCAACACCCTAAATCGAGAACGGGAATTTGTTAACCATGCGAGTCACGAGCTTAGAACGCCGATTGCCGTCATTAGAAGTAGCGCGGCATTACTGCACAGAGTGATCGATAGTGAAAATACTAAAGGCAATAACGCGCTTGCGCGGGTGGATCATGCCTCAAAAACCATGGCAGATTTGACCGAAACTCTACTTTGGTTAGGAAGAAATGAAGAAGCAGCTTTACCCAAAGAAAAGGTTAATCTTAAAGCAATGGTTGAGGCTCTAAGCCAAGATTTAATGTATTTGCTGTCGGGAAAAGACGTGAGTGTGCAGCTGCAATTGAGCGATTGTGAGTTAACGCTGGCGAAAACGGCGAGCGAAATTGTGATAGGAAATGTGATTCGAAACGCTTATCAGCACACGCAGCAAGGAAGAGTCACAATAAGTCTTTCAGATGCAACGCTCACCGTGTTCAACGAAGAGGACGGCCTTGAAGAAGAGGCGCTTAACGAAAAAGGCCAAGCGACTTTATCTGCGCCGACTATCAGTGAATTAGATGGCGGATTTGGGATAGGGTTAAAACTCATTGATAAGCTTTGTGCGAAGCTTAAATGGGGTTATGCACATGAGAGGATAACAGCTCGAGGGTCAAACGATGAACAAGGTGATATTTCTCGTATGACAAGTGGGTATAGAGTGGTGCTTACGGTACGATAATAGGCGCATATAACTCATCAAAGTGTTTGTACTTTGTCACTTCTAATTCAATTTACCGAAATAAGCTCAATAAAAAACGCCGATGCTAACATCGGCGTTTTTTCGTTTTTTAGCGTTCAGCTATAAAACCTACACTACATCCACTCGCTGCTTCTGCGTTTGCGCTTGGGAAGGTAAGTCAGCATTACGCCCAGTAATATACCCACACCGGCTACCATACCACCGCGTGTAAACCAGGTAACTAGCTCATCTTTATTCGCGCTATCTACTTTGGCGGTAAGACGAGTTATCTCAGAGGCTTGTTCCTCGCTAGTTGTTGTAAGCTTCGATACCTGCTGACGTGCATCGTTAAGTTGCTGGCGAAGTCTGGCGTTTTCAGACTGCGCTGTTTGCAGTGCGCTTTGGCTCTCAGCTAGCTTCTCACTTATGATTGGCAATTGCTCGGCTTGCGACATGGTATTGGACACAAAGCGGCTTTCAACCCAGCCTTCGCGACCTTCATTGTCGGTAATTTGCGTGAATTCAGCATCGTTATCGCGTGCAAGCACAGTAATAGGTGTGCCTGCTTCAATTGAACCTAGAATGCGGTAGTTACGACCAGGTCCAGTATGCATAAAGATAAACAAGTCATCTCTAATGTAATGCGAAGAAGACGCTTCTAAATCAGCGGTATCTTGTAGCGAAAATGCTTGAAAAGAGCATGCAATAAGGGCTGCTGCTAACCACTTTCGAATCATATGAAGTCCAATTTTAGAATTTAAAACGTGAAGATGGTATTGGTTGACCGCGATAAAGGCAAGTTTGTTCCACTTTTGTCTAATTAAAGCATCTTGTTTCATGGCGCCAGCATTGCGAAAAGTAAGCGACAAAGGTAAGGTGTCAGCATCATAAGCTGTGCCTAGCGCAACCATGTCAGAAATAGAATTAAAATTTGTAACGGGTGACAACGCCCACCATGCGTTTAGTCAACGTGTACTTCCTCTTTTCGAAAAAAACAGTATTCAGGTTAACTCTCATCGTGAAATGCGCCTAGAGAACGACTATTACGATACAGATAAGCTCGATTTTCAAAACAATAAAATGGGCTTTCGTGTTCGAGGTAACAATGGTGAATACGAACAGACGCTAAAGACTAACGGCGTGGTCAGCGGTGGTCTGCACAAACGCATGGAATACAATGTGAGCCTTGATAATTCAAGGCCCGACCTCACGCTATTTGAAGCCAGCGCTTGGCCCCAAGATTGGGACGTGGCGGCAAAAAACACGCGTCTATCTAAACAGTTTAGCACTCACTTTACTCGCAATGCCTATGTGGTTAGTGTGGGTGAAAGTGTGGTTGAGATTGTGCTGGACTGTGGCGAAGCAAGTACAGAAAAAGCCAGTTCCCCAATCAACGAAATAGAGCTTGAATTGATGTCAGGTGATATCAACAGTTTGTTTACGTTGGCGGTGCTAATAAACGACAACATGCCGGTACGCCTTAGTGATGTATCAAAAGCGGCGCAGGGATATCAATTACTTCACGGCTTTAACGCTAAAGTTCGACACCTGCCAGATTTCCTTGCGCTTGAAGACACAACCACCACGGAAGAAGCATTTAGCCACGCGGTTCAAACTGCATTGGCGCATTGGCAGCACCACGAGCATGTGTTTTGCGAAAGTGGCTCAATAAAAATGCTGGCTGAAGTTGCTAAAAGCGTACGTTTGTTACTGCAAAGTGTATCGCTTTACTTGCCGGTTCTGCAGTGCCCTGAGCTACTCGCCCTGCATAAAAAGCTGGTCACCCATGCGCAAAAGTGGGGCTGGCAAGACGACTTACAAAGTTTGCGTTACTTGCTCTCTAAAAAGAGCATGTTTAACAAAACACTCAGCAAACATCCTGCAGTAGTAAGCTATTTGCAAGGACGACAAACAGGCTTAATGCAGGCTCATGAGCCTGAAAAGCTGTTTTTCGACAACGATGCCACAGACATTAAGCTACACGCCATAAGTCTTATTCAGAATAAGCCGTGGCAAAAAGTCGCAACGGGTTTTGATCATCCGGTGCTTGATCATGCAAAAGGTTGGCTGTCGCAAGGTTGGCAAACTGTACAGCAAAGCATGCCGCTAAACAAAACCATGGGGCCTGCCAATTACAGCGCTGTAGAAGTGATGCTTAGGCAAACATTATGGAGTGGATTTCTGCTTGGTGACTTGTTTGTAGAAGAGCGGGGTAATTTTCGCGCGCCGTGGTTAGATTTGCTCACTGGTATTGATGAGCTGAATGCGCTGCTTATGTTAAAGCAGTCGATAGACGACGCCGAAGTAGACTCCCATGACGAAGTGCGTAAATGGACAGCAGAGAAACTCAGCACGCTTATTCGAATTATGGAACGAACTCGCACAGTGGCTATGCAACGTGACGTTTACTGGTAATTGTTTTCTATGCATATGTGGTTACTGTAAACATGCACGGTAAAGGCAACTCGAATCTCAAGGATGGAGGGCGCTGATGACCTCAGCCATAAATGACTATTTCCTTTACGCACTGCTTGGCATTTATGCCATTGGCTTTGTGCGTCTGTTTGTTCAAAAAGTCAATTTACGCAGTGGACGCTGGCTAACGGCAGCGTTTTTGTGCTGGCCAGTGTTTATGCTGGATGAGTGGCTTCGTATGGCAAATGCCACAGGGCTGGCTAGTATCTACGGGTTATCAGAAGTATTTGCTGTAATCGCGATTACGTGTTGTTACCGCGCAATAAAACCCATGCTGTTAGCTTATCCTACGGCACGAAAGCGGCTGTGGTGGCCGGTAGTAGTGACCGGCGTTTTTCAGTGCGCCATTCTCCTGATACCCGTAGACGATAAGCAGCAATGGCTCTCATCGTCTCCTCATGGTCAGCCTCTGCTATTGTGGCCTGCCTATATTGCATCACTGTTAACGGGGTTTAGCGTGTTGCTCATAGGTATTCTTATTACCGAGCATATTCAAATGTACCATAGGCACTTACCAGAGCAGGCGGTGGATATAAAAAACCTGAAAATGCCTAGGCTTGCCGGAGTAATGGGAAGCTTGGTTGGCGTTGCGTTTATGAGTATTCTACTTGTGACGGCCGCAACATTCGGCTTCTTCCCTGTTCCTTTTTGGGAAGGGTTTCATCATCTGATGAT
Source organism: Alteromonas sp. Cnat2-8 (assembly GCF_022348355.1). Classification (NCBI taxonomy): domain Bacteria; kingdom Pseudomonadati; phylum Pseudomonadota; class Gammaproteobacteria; order Alteromonadales; family Alteromonadaceae; genus Alteromonas; species Alteromonas sp. Cnat2-8. Next base: position 734,979 of record NZ_JAKREX010000001.1, on the reverse strand, counting down.
TGGAACGGCAATTCTAATTGTACTGTTTTCACTAACCTTTATACGACGGACGTCCCCGTCGCCACTCGATTACGAACGCTTAGATGAAGGCAAGGCAACACCTTATGAAATTAGCAGTATTATTTCTAAAGCAGAACGCTACACCATAGAATCAAAGGCGTACAAGGTTCGCTTCCTTACCCTCAGTGAGTTTTGTAAAGGGGCAGATATCGACCCCACCTCGCTCGCATTGGCCTTGCAACTTACTGAAAAGAAAAACTTTAGACGTTTCATTTTCCACTACCGCTTAGAGTACGCCAAGAATGTTCTGCTGCGCAGCGACGCTAAACTTGAAGCCGTGGCAAAACGCATGGGGATAAATTCAGAAAAATTCTTGAGTGAGTATTTGGTTAAACACCTAAACTCCACGCCGCTAAGATAACAAGAGTATTGTGCTAGACGTTGAGTTCGCGTTAGCCACCAAATGCATTTATCAATATTTGATGGGTGAAGGTTTTACGTAAATAAAAGCCGCGAGGACGGGTTTTAATACGCTGACCTTCTGGCCCCAACGCGTCGGTGAGCACTTTCCCGTTTGCCGCCTTAGGACGAATGTGTAAGGCCTCGCCTTGACGAGAGGTGATCGACTCAACCTGTCCAGTTGCAATTTGCTCGACCAGTTCCTCCCAATCGTGTCTTAATACCGCATCTTCGTGTTCATTCGGTCGCCAGTAAAAGCCTGTTGCTACCCGCCTATGGGCCAGCGGAATAGCTCTGTCACCTTCAATAGGTAGCCACAATACCTGCTGTAGTTTGTTTCGCACGTTAGACGTTTCCCATGTAATGCCGGGCGCCATCAAAAGCGGGGCAAAACAGACGTAGGTGGTTTCTAAAGGCGAAAAATGGGCGTCGATGGGAATGGTTTTAAGTTCGATGCCAAGTTCAGGAAAGTCCTGTTGAGGCTTCGAGCCTGCACTCGCGCCCAGCCATTTCTCTATCAGCATGCCTGGCCACCCCTTATGACGTTGTAAATTGGCCGGAATGGCTACATTTGCCATATCCGCAAGCTCTCCAAGCGTCAAGCCTGCTATCGCATGACAACGGGCTAAAAGGCTATCTGGAGATGACGGGGGAGACACTGGTGGCTGCATAAATATGGCTAATTTCCTGTTTGAAAAGCGGGTACGAATATTAAGACTATGATTGGAGCATAGTTTGTGGAAGAATGAAAACATATAACAGTATAGTGTGCCCGGGAGTCTATGTGATAGATGCCGATGGATTCCGTGCGAATGTGGGCATAGTGATTTGCAACAAAATGGGTCAAGTATTTTGGGCAAGACGTTATGGTCAACATTCATGGCAGTTCCCTCAAGGCGGAATTGATGAAGGGGAATCTGCTGAACAAGCTATGTACCGCGAGCTTCACGAAGAAGTAGGGCTGACACCGAAAGATGTCACTATTTTAAGTGTTACCCGTAACTGGCTTAGATATAAGCTGCCGAAGCGATTAATTCGACAAGGCAGTAACCCTGTTTGTATAGGGCAAAAACAAAAATGGTTCTTGTTGCAGCTCGATTGTAACGAGCGAGACGTTAATGTACTTAAAACAGGTCATCCTGAATTCGATGACTGGAGGTGGGTAAGTTACTGGTATCCAATAAGAAACGTTGTATCGTTTAAGCGCGATGTATACAGACGAGTAATGAAAGAGTTCTCGCCTGTAGTTATGTCTGCGCAGCATCGGCCTCAACAGCGCCAAAACGCAGCGCCACATAAACGTGGCAAGAAACGCAGGCGTGGATAAGCGTATGCGAAGTTCAGGTACGCAAGACAGAGGTGTGCGGAGTAAGCAGCGAGTAAACTGCGAGTAAAAAAGGAAAAACCGGTGAGCCCTCAGAGCCAGCAAGGAACAATGTTAACCACGTTAAAGCGTATCGTGCAGGAAATGAATCAAATTCCTGCTCTCGATACGGCGTTGTTTAGGCTAGCCTCACGGGTTAAACAGACCCTAGATGTCGATTCATGCTCTATTTACCTTGCCGATTACGACACCCAAGAATTTATCCTTAAAGCCACTGACGGACTACATCCCGATGCAGTCGAGCAGGTACGCATTGGCTTCTCAGAAGGGCTTATCGGGCTGGTAGGTCAGCGGGAAGAGCCTCTTAATATCGTTAATGCTCATAGCCATCCTCGATTCAAACATTACCCCGAAGTTCAGGAAGAAAACTATAACGCCTTTTTAGGTACGCCTATTATCAACCAACGGCGTGTGCTTGGTGTTATTACCCTTCAGCAATCACAAATGCGCCGCTTCAGTGAAGACGAAGAAGCATTTTTAGTCACCCTTGCTGCGCAGCTCGCGTTAGAAATAACCAATGCTGATATTCGCGGGGCTTTGACGCTGTCAAATTCGAACGACAATACTGCGCGGCAAAAAAATGTGCGTGGTATTGCGGGTTCTCCAGGCCTTGCTATTGGCAAGGGAGTGTCTCCAGACAAATCTATTAACCTTAAAAACTGGGTCGTAAAGCGCACGCAATCTCCTCAAGATCAAATTCAACTCTATCGCAAAGGGGTTGAAGTTACGCGAGGTCATGTCGATGCGTTATCGAAGCGGTTAGATGACGGCATTCCCGACGATGTTAAATCCATTTTTCAGCTATATCATCATCTGCTAGATGCCAACAGCCTTGGGCGGGAAGTAGAAGAAAAAATTCGCCAAGGTTGGGATGCGGCGTCTTCATTAAAAATGGTTGTAGAAAGCTATGCCGCACGCTTTCAAGCAATGGACGACCCTTACATGCAAGAGCGTGCCATTGATATTGTCGATTTATCCGACCGTATTCTTGCCAACATTTTGTATGAAGCGAATGGCAAAAAGGTTACTGAAAAAACGATAACCGAAGCCAGTATTCTCGTAGCTGATGAAGTCTCAGCGCCTATGCTTGCCGAATTTCCAAGAGGTAAGCTAAAAGGCATTATTTCTATTCGCGGTTCAAATAACTCTCACGCGGCAATATTGGCTAGAGCCATGGGCGTGCCTGCAGTGATGGGCTGTCAAAACGTCACGCCAGCACTACTCGAAGACAAAGAGATTTTGCTTGATGGGTATTCAGGCGAGGTCATTGTATCGCCTGAACGTAACATCAAGTCTGAATTTATACAGCTCATTGAAGAAGAGTCGGCCATCGCAGAGAAAATTGACGCCGAGGCTGATAAACCTTGCGAAAGCGTTGATGGCTGTAGAATGTCTCTTTATATCAACGCTGGCCTTTCAGCTGAAGTCGAGCTAAACGCTGAACAAATTGGCGCGGGTGTAGGGCTTTATCGCACCGAGATCCCCTTTATGTTACGCGAGCGTTTTCCTTCAGAACAAGAGCAAGTAAAGCTGTACCGCCAAGTGCTTGAGGCCGCGCCTTCACTGCCTATCACTATGCGTACTCTCGACGTAGGAGGCGATAAGCCACTACCGTACTTCCCAATTAATGAAGAAAACCCATTTTTGGGGTGGCGAGGCATCCGCCTAACCCTTGATCATCCAGAAATTTTCTTGGTTCAGGTTCGCGCCATGCTGCGTGCAAGTGTAGGCCTAAGCAATTTGCAAATTATGCTGCCTATGATCTCCACCGTATCTGAAGTGCAGGAGTCTAAGCGGCTAATTAATCAGGCATATTATGAAATTTGTGATGAGATTGCAGAGTCAGGACAAACGTTAACCAAGCCTAAGTTAGGTATTATGCTAGAAGTCCCGTCGGTACTTTATCAGCTACCTCAATTAGCAAAGCACGTGGATTTCTTTTCGGTAGGCAGTAACGACCTGACCCAATATCTGCTCGCGGTGGATAGAAACAATACGCGGGTGGCAGGGCTCTACAATAGCTATCATCCTGCGGTATTAGGGGCGCTTTACGACGTGGTTCAAAAAGCCAATCAAAATCAAGTGCCCGTGACTATCTGCGGTGAAATTGCAGGTGAGCCAGCTGGAGCATTACTGCTAATGGGAATGGGTTATCGCCGCCTAAGTATGAACGGCTTTAACTTAAGAAAAATAAACTGGCTTATTAGAAAAGTCACGCTGGATGAATGTAAGCAGTTACTTTCATTGGCACTCACCTCTGTTAGCCAAGAAGAAGTCTTTGTGCACTTGAATCAATATCTTGAAACCAAGGGCCTGGGAGGCCTTATCCGAGCAGGTGCTTAAGGAATGGAACCATTAGTTGTAATAGTTCTCAGCTGCCTTATTTTAGGTTCTGTGGTAGGTGTTTTGGCGGGTATGCTGGGCATTGGCGGTGGGCTTATCATCGTTCCTGTGTTGTCGTATTTGCTTATACATTTCATGGGAATGACCACTGAAACCGTAATGCCTGTCGCTATCGCTACCTCATTATCTACCATCATCTTCACAGGAATGTCGTCGGCCTTCGCGCATTACAAGCTGGGTAATATTCAAAGGCATGTTGTGCTTTACACAGGCTTAGGTATTGCTTTTGGCGCATTTGCCGGAGCTCAGGTAGCAAGCCATATTTCTGGTGAACTGCTTAAAGATGTGTTTGCGGTGCTGGTTATTTTAATTGCGATGCAGATGATATTTGGTAAGCAAAAAGCCTCAGAAAATGACGCATCAAAAGGTACGCTTGCGACTGTTGGTGGTGTAGCTGGCTTACTAAGTGCACTTATGGGGATTGGTGGCGGTGCATTATTGGTACCTGCGCTGGTATGGTTTCGTGTTAATGTACGCGCGGCAATTGGCTGTGCTGCCTTTTGCGGACTTATTATTGCCGTTTTTGGTACCACGAGTTTTATTGTGGCCGGTTACAATGCGATAGATGTACCAGAACATAGTTTAGGTTATGTGTATTTACCGGCAACAGCTGGTATTGTTGCCACCTCTATGTTTACCGCAAACATAGGTGCAAAGCTTGGGCAGCGAGTAAATGTTCGTGTGTTAAAAGCGATGTTGGCGTGCTTACTCGTGTTGGTGAGCATTAGAATGATTTTAGGAATTGAATAAAGTAATGGAACAGAGCAGTTATCTGGTATTTCCCAGTATCGACCCCGTTATCTTCAGTGTCGGTCCGTTAAGTGTCCGCTGGTACGGCCTTATGTATTTAGTGGGCTTTATCGCCGCTTACCTATTGGCACAAAAGCGTCTTTCACAAACCAACTGGAGCCGTGAGCAATTAAGCGATCTGCTTTTCTGGAGCTTCGTAGGCGTAATATTAGGCGGACGAATAGGCTATGTGCTTTTCTACCAGTTTGGTATGTTCCTCGACGATCCCTTGTACTTATTCAAAATTTGGGCTGGTGGAATGTCCTTCCACGGCGGGCTTTTAGGGGTGCTAACAGCCTTATTCTGGCGCGCCAAGTGTATGAACACGACCTTCCTTCGACTAGGGGACTTTGTTGCCCCGTTAGTACCCATTGGCTTGGGTGCCGGACGCATAGGTAACTTCTTAAACGCTGAACTTTGGGGGCGTAGCACCGATGTGCCTTGGGCGGTCATTTTCCCTAACGCGGGTAATATCCCTCGTCACCCATCACAGCTTTACGAGTTTGCGCTTGAAGGCGTACTACTCTTTATTATCCTATGGCTATATTCTGCCAAAAAGCGTCCAGTAGGGGCGGTCAGCGGCTTGTTCTTACTTGGTTACGGCACCTTCCGGTTTATCGTCGAATACTTCAGAGAGCCCGACGCACATATTGGCTTATATCAAATGGGACTAAGCCAAGGGCAACTTCTTTGTTTACCTATGATAGCTTTAGGAATAGGATTAATAGTCCGTGCTTACATGCGCGGAAAAGACCATGTTGAACAGCAAAAAATATAAGAATAACGATGAAAGAATATCTCGCTCTAATGCGCCATGTACGTGATACGGGTGTGAAAAAGGAAGATCGAACTGGTACAGGTACGTTAAGTGTATTCGGCTATCAGATGCGTTTTAATCTACAGGAAGGTTTCCCCTTGGTGACAACAAAGAAGTGTCACCTTAAATCCATTATTCACGAACTACTTTGGTTTCTTAAAGGCGAGACGAACATCGCTTATTTGAAAGAGCACGGTGTGAGTATTTGGGATGAGTGGGCTACCGAAGAAGGCGAGCTTGGTCCGGTTTATGGACATCAGTGGCGCAGTTGGGATCGCGGTGATGGCACATCGGTAGACCAGATTGCCGAAGTGGTTGAGCAAATCAAAGACAATCCAGATTCTCGTCGACTTATCGTTAGCGGCTGGAACCCTGCGGTACTCCCTGATACCAATTATTCTCCTAAAGAAAATGCAGCGATGGGCAAGCAAGCACTGCCACCTTGCCATACACTTTTCCAATTTTATGTATTAGACGGTAAGCTTAGCTGCCAACTTTACCAGCGAAGCGGCGATATTTTCTTGGGCGTTCCTTTCAATATCGCAAGTTATGCTTTACTGACCATGATGATGGCACAAGTGTGTGATTTAGAGCCCGGTGATTTTATTCATACGCTAGGCGATGCGCATCTGTATTCAAACCATCTTGAACAGGTAGAGTTGCAGCTAAGTCGTGAGCCTTTCGAGCGCCCAACGATGGAAATTAATCCTGAGGTGAAAGATATCTTCGGTTTTTCCTTCGACGACTTTACGCTTAAAAATTACCAGTCACACCCACACATTAAAGCCCCTGTTGCCATATAAGGAGTTACCATGAGTACTCCTATATTGATTTGCGACGACTCAGGTTTCGCAAGGCGACAGATGGCGCGCAGTTTACCTGATGGGTGGGACGTGGATATTTCGTTTGCCGAGAATGGTGAGCAAGCCCTCGCGCTTGTTCGCGAAGGCAAAGGCGATGTGGTGTTTCTCGACTTAAACATGCCGGTAATGGACGGTTATCAAACCATGGAAGCCATTCGCCAACAGGATCTTCCTTGCTTGGTGGTTGTCGTTTCCGGTGATGTACAAGCGCAAGCGCGAGAAAAAATGCTCGCTCTTGGTGCCCTGGATTTCATAAGAAAGCCAATTGATAACGAAAAACTCAGCCACATCCTAGCCTCTTACGGGATTTACAGTGGCGAGACGCATTCTTCTGGCGCGAGCTTACAAAAAGCGCAAGACGATAGCGACTCAAATGCCGTTTTAGCCAAGCGCCAGATGAGTAAAGAAGATCAATTAGACGCATGCCGTGAAATGGTCAATATTGCCATGGGGCGTGCGGGTGAGAATCTTGCTCAACTGCTAGGCGAGTTTATTGATTTGCCTATCCCAAACGTCAACTTAATTGAAAGCAACGAACTGTCTATGGCGGTTGCGGAAATTAACCGTAACGACAGCGTGTCGGCAGTTTCAAAAGGCTTTATTAGTGAAGGTATAAGCGGCGAAGCGCTGGTTATTTTTAACGACACAAACTCTCAAAACATCGTTGAACTATTAAAGTATCCGCCGTCGGCTTCCTCCGACAAACTAGCGCTAGAAGCACTAATGGATGTTTCCAATATTCTTATCGGGGCCTGTTTAAACGGTTTGTCAGAGCAGTTAAATGTCGCCTTTAGCCACACGCATCCGGTGTTACTGGGGCAGCACCAAGGACTATCAACGCTTTTAAGTGATAACGTGCAGCGTTGGGGCAAGCTCATGGCTATCGAAATAGGTTATGCCATTAAGGCCAGAGATATTTCCTTTGACCTGCTGTTGCTATTTCCTGGTGATGCCATGAACCATATCTATTCTCGGCTGCTCGATGATGACGCTGTGACACAAGACAAGGAAAGTCTATGAATGCATCTACAGACGCACTTTCCACCGGTGCTTTAGTTAATTCTTCTCAAGTACCCGCAGAGCTTCTCGATTCCATTGAAGTGGGCATTGCAGTGCTAGACCGCAACTTCAACGTTCAAGTGTGGAACAAGTTTCTTGAAAACCATGGTGCAAAGAAAGCGGAAGCAATCATTGGAGACAGTCTTTTTTCTCATTTCCCAGAAATAGAAGAAAAATGGCTGAGAACCAAAGTCGACCCTGTGTTCAATTTGAAGAGCCCGGTGTTTATTATTTGGGAGCAGCGCCCTTACTTATTTAAGTTTGGTTGTAATCGCCCTGTAACCAGCGCTGCAGAGTTCATGTACCAAAATGTGACCATGTTCCCTATTGTTGATAAGCGCGGCAACGTAGAGCGGTTTTGTATGCTTGTTTACGATGTCACTGAGCAGGCGCTCGGTAAGCGTGGAATGGAGCATCTTAACGAAGAGTTGAAAACTGCGAGCCGCGTGGACGGTCTAACTGGGCTATATAATCGTCGCTACTGGCAGGAACGCTTTGATGAGATGCACAAACTTTGTGTGCGCCGAGAAAAGCCAAGTACTGCGCTTATGCTCGATATCGACCATTTCAAACGCATTAACGATACTTATGGTCATCAGGCTGGGGATAAGGTGATTAAGATGTTAGCAGCGCTGATTAAGCGCTGTGTGCGGGAAACCGACCTTGCAGGGCGCTACGGCGGCGAGGAATTTGCCATTATTCTGAATGACTCTTCGGTTGAAGATGCCAAGATAGTTGCTGAACGTATCCGACAATTAGCACAGCGTTTAGTGGTAGAACACGAAGGTGAGTCAATAAGTTTCACTGTAAGTTTAGGCCTTGCACAATTCTCTCCTGATTTTAAAGGAGCGATGGCATGGCTTGAGTGTGCCGATCAGGCGCTTTATGAAGCAAAAGAAAACGGCCGAAATCAATATCGCATTTATGCAGCACCTGGCGCGTTATAGTGCTAGGCGTAGGGTGTTTTTGAGCTCTTGAAAGGTGACAGGCTTCACTAAGTGATATCGAATACCTGCCTGCAGCGACGCTTCTTTATCGCTTCTGTGGGCATTGGCCGTAAGGGCGATGATCGGAAGGTCAGGGTGACCTTCTTTCATTATTTTAGCGACTTCCAAACCATTGATATCTGGTAAGTTGATATCCAACAGCACACAGTCAAACGCATTTTCACTCACTCTAATAATAGCGTCGTCACCGGTGTAACTCACAGTAACTTCGTGGCCCATACATTGAAGCATATACTCCACCATTTCTGCATTAATGGGCTCGTCTTCTACCAGCAATACATTGGCCTTTTTCGTTGTTTCAACAACTCTTGCGTTACTTGCTGTAAGGTGATGGAGCGCATCTACAAACCGGTTTCTATCGATGGGTTTTACAAAGCTTTGATAGATGGGCAGTTCACTGTTTGCAATAATGTTGGCAATATCTGGTGTTGCTGATAACACAATAACGGGCGGTACCCGTTCACCAAAAATCGCCTTAAGCGTCCTCACTAGTTCAAGACCATTCATGCCCGGCATATACAAATCGGCAATAATGCCTGAAAACTGGAGTATTTCTTCGTGCAGATTGAGCAAGTTCGCACCAGATGAAAACGTGCGTGCGCTAAAGCCCTCTTTGGTAATAATTGATTGTAAATGCAGCCTAGATATCTCTAAATCGTCAACTACGGCGAAGGTCGCATTAGACGGTGCTGAATTTGTAGCGGGAAGATCCTCAATAGGTTTCAGAGGCAGTAAAATTTTAAACTCTGTACCCACTCCAACTGTACTGGTTACCTGTAGTGCACCGCCCAGCTTATCAACGCTGCGTTTAGCTACAGACAAGCCAATCCCTGCCCCTGGGAAGCGTTGGCCAGTTGAGTGTTCGCCGCGATAGAAGCGTTCAAACATGCGCTTTTGCGTCGCCTCATCAATTCCTATTCCAGTATCACTAATTATAATAACGAGAAAAATCCCTTGGTTTTTCACCAAGGTTGTAACGGTGACGTCGATAAGTCCATTAGATGTAAATTTAACGGCGTTATCAAGAATGTTAACTACCACTTTAGAAAGGGCGACAGGATCCGTTTCAGCGTAATGGGGCACACTGTGACTACAGTGCATATTAAATTCGATTTTTTTGTCTTTTACGCGCACAGAAAACGGCGAGATACATTCGTCGAGCAAGCTGATTAGGTCGACATCTGAAAAGTGCAGGTCGTCTTCAGTGTTATTGGTTAATACATCGGTAAGGTTGTTGGTAAGATTAAGAAGTCGATAGCTGGATTGTTCAGCCTGCTGAATTAGTCTGGTGCGCTGCTCTTCCATGTTAGGAATAAGTTCAAGAGCACTGATAATTGCACTTATTGGCGCTCTGAATTCATGGCTAATCAGCTGCAAAAACTCTTTGTTTTGCAAATCTCTATCGTCATCCACCATGGCAAGTCTCAACTTCGATTTACCAAACTTTTTAGGCGACTTGTTTGCGTTACTTTTGTAAAAAAGCCATGCGATAAAATACCAAAGTACAATGACGACTGCGCCCAAAATAGTAGTGAGAAGCATCTTATTGCGCAACGCCTGAATACGCAGTAACAACGCGTTTTCTTCCGCCTGCATGGCATTGACCATAGGCAGCAGGCTAAATTGCTGTTGAATACGTTGAGTTGCGTCGGCTATCGGCAACTCAATAAGAGTATGAAGTAAATCTAGTGTGGTTTGCGCGACCTGCCGTGCAGACGCGCTATTCAATCCTTCTTTTGCTACTGCAAAGTCTCTTTCGGATAAGACTGTGGGCGAGATTGCTTGGCCTGCACTACTGCGAAGGTATTCAGATATACCTTGAACGGTGACCTGTAGCTCGCGCTTTAAAATAGTGTAATTCGCGGGTCCAGAAAACGCGCTGCTCTCCATCCGAAACGTAAATTGATTGATACTAGACTCAGTGGCAAGAATATTATCCTCTAAATAACTCTGCTGCTTTAAGGCTGTTATGAGTGCTTGTTGCTTGCTCATCAGCGCGATTAAAACCGCAATAACAACCATAGCGATCAACAGTGCTGTAACACTCACTTTTGAAAAAGTGAATGTCCGCGAAATTGATGATGATTTGCGCTGCGACTGGCCAGCCTGGTTTGAGCTCACGTTCATCCTTGCAAGTAATATGCGGTAGAGATACCTACCTTAAATGTAGGCAACTAACGCTAACTTGCAAGGAAGTAGAAAAAAATTACGGTGACTCAACGCGCTTTATGTGGTGCCTAATTGAATACAAAAAGCAAAGGCTGGGAATTACCATGACTGCTGTGAGAATAAAGAACAAGCTCCAATTGCCTTCAAGACCATCTACAACAAAGCCGCTGCTAGAAGCGACCAAGGTTCTGCCCGCAACACTCAGGGAGGCCATGAGTGCGTATTGGGTTGCACTAAACGCCCGATTACACAATAGTGAGATAAACGCGACCATGGCAACGGTGCTCCAAGCCCCTGTAAAGCCATCGACAATAACGGTTATGGCTAAAAGAGATGTGGAAGGGCCTGTTTGCGCGATCAGTGCAAATAGTAAGTTAGACGCGGCCATGGCCACACCCGCAATCATTAATCCGCGGTAAATACCGTAGCGAATGTTAACCAATCCACCTAACAGTGAAAACACAATGGTTACCCACCAGTTGAGTAATTTTGAGTAAGTAGCGATATCGCTATTAGAAAAGCCAATTTCTTTATAAAACACGATACTCATGCGGCCTAGAAAGGCTTCACCGATTTTAAATAGAAAGATAAACAGTAAAAACGACGCCGCTAATTTAACGCCGTTTCGATTGAAAAATTCGGCGAATGGCGTGACCAGAGTAGTTTGTATCCAGTGAAAAACGGGAGACTGCTTTGTATCTTTGGCTGTTATCTTTTCAAGCAAGGCTTCGCGGTCAATTTGTGGCTCGTTCGCTAAACACGTGGCGCACATTAATAAAGCCATGAGAGCACCGAGTAAAAGATAAATGTTTGGCCAAGTCCAAGATGTCATGTCAGCCAAGAAGAACGGGATAGCACCAAGCCCGCCATAACCTGTCCACCAGCCGGCGGTGGCTACTGAAGACGCAGCTGACATGCCGTCTTTGTCGTCTTGGGCAATACAGTCAATGCGAAAACCATCGATGGCGATATCTTGCGTGGCTGAGGCAATAGCAATAAGCAAACCGATTAATGCAACATAAAACAAATCTTGGTCTGCAGTGAGTTGAGACATCACTAAACACAGCAAAACTACACAGCCTTGCATAGCGAAAATCCAACCTCGTCGTTGACCTAATAGTGGGGGCTTGATTTTGTCGACAAGCGGAGACCAGAGAAAATTAAAAGAGTATGTCGCGAAAATAATGCCGAATAAGCCGATGGCCGAGCGAGACAAACCTTCATCTTTGAGCCAAGCAGATAGCACTGAACCAATCATGATCCAAGGGAAGCCACTGGAAATGCCGAAAAGAAATATACTGAGGTATCGTTTGTCGTTAAACGTTTTTAAAGCGTTGAGCAAAACTGCGGCCTTAGGCAAGAATACAAAAGCATATTGAGCCATGAACCACAGTGAGAAGCAATAACGCGTTGAAGTGAAAGTTTTACTATGGACGAATGCCTACGCAGTCGAGTGGGCAATGACCCAAACCTTCAAGGAAATTCACGCAGTTATTTAGTTCATCTACAAGAAACTGGTCGTTAATTAGCTTATCTTCATTCCAATAGTGCACTTGGTGAAGTAAATGCCAAAAAACTCGTTCTTTTTGTGTGTAGGGCTGCGTTAAGGTGTAATCAATTTGCCCCCATTCTTCCATACTATCCCAAAAGAATAGCTCGATCTCCTCGATAGGAAGCTCTCCTTGCCAAAATGCTCTCAAATAGAAACACAGCTGCTTTGCTTTGTTATCTACGAAATCTTGAACACTCACAAGTAACTCAACCGTTTATGTTTGCTAAAAGTATTATAGTTCATAACAATCTTACTGCTTAGGACAGAGGCTTGCTATTTACACCATTAAATTTAGGTAATTGTTTTGGATACTAATTTAGCGTAATCGGTTAATTATCGAATTACCAGCCTAGGTGGCGAGTCCAACCAATAGTGCTATTTGCAACTATCTGAATATGAGGGGATTTCTGAAACTCCTTTATACTAAAGGCTAATAAATTGCTGGGAATAATTATTTGTCGATAGTGCATCTTTAGTGCGTTTTTTGCGCTAATTTTTCGCTTTTGCGTGGTACTGTTCGCCCAGTCGTTAAATCCACTTAGTGACAGATCCAATATTGGAAAGCTGGACTGCGCTATATTATCTATAACTAATGTGTTCGTTGATTCTTCTGGCCAAAAAGGTGAAATGGCTACGAAAGTGTCTGGATGAAGTTGAGGCTGTTGCTCTACGACGGACAAGTAAGTTGTGGCCAGCATGCCTTGTGCAATGACCATACGGTAGCCTGAATTGTCTTGTAAATAATTATTCAATGCATTGAGTTGTAAACTCAGCGCTGAAGTTGCTGATTCAAAATTGAGATACTGCGTAAGTTGATTACTTCTGGGGTGGATATTTTGGGCTGACATAGACGTAGTTTCAGAGTCTGACATGTCGGTGTTTGTAGATTCAGCAGGTAGGTTCTGCTGGGACGTGACATTGACCGGCAAATTAAACGGACTTATCACTACATTCCAGCCTTTTTCAGCAAGCATGTTGGCAAGGCTATTTCCCTGCGCGAGCGTAAGGCTAGAGGGAAAAGGCTCTGTGAGTATGATAGCCACACCCAAAGGTAATGGTGTTTGCGCTTCAATTTCAATAATTGGGGATTCAACTTCTCCAATCATCAAAGGTTTCACTTCTCCAGGCAGATAGGCGTGACTAACATCTGTGAAAAAGTCACAGTGAGCTGTCATAGGCAATAGCGAAACAATAACAGCAAATGTTAAAAGGAGAGCGTGCCTTTTCATAAAATGTGGTTTGCCTTTACCTTAATCTGGATCTATTCAGCTTGGACAGCATCAAATTAATTCGTACATCAAGCGTTATACGAAGGTTATCGGCAGGGTGCGTTAAAACTAAAATGGAGTCTATTGATAAAGTTGAATAGCGTTAAAACGCTACTCAAAACTTTCTGAGAGCGGCTTTGGGCAAAACGGACTAAAAGGGATGGCGACATTAAAGTGCAGCCAATGCCCAAGTGTCGGGTGCGAAAGACTCAAGCTTTCAGCATGAAGCTGTAAACGAGGCGCCATGGATAACGCTTCTTCATGCGCATAGAGTCTATCTCCCAAAATAGGGTGACCCAAAGCAAGCATATGTACTCGCAGTTGGTGAGAGCGACCGGTAATGGGATAAAGGGCAACGAGAGAATAGGGTCGCTCTTTTTCATCCAGTGTGCGCTCAATGACGTCAAAGTGCGTTACGGCTTTTTTACCGCGCTCGAAGTCTACCATTTGCTTTGGCCTGTTTGGCCAGTCGCAAATAAGGGGAAGGTTAACCTCTCCGCTGTCTTGTTCTACATGCCCATGAACACGTGCGAAGTAGCGCTTTTTAGTTTGACGTAACTCAAACTGTTTCGAGATATGGCGATGGCTATCTTTATTAAGCGCCAGCACCAAAATACCCGAAGTCGCCATGTCTAAGCGATGCACTACTGTGGCGGTGGGGTACACACGGTTCACCCGGCTAATCAGCGAGTCGCGGTGCTCTAAAGCTTTGCCCGGAACGCTCAATAGCCCGCTAGGTTTATGCGCAACCACCATGTCCTCATCTTGATACAAAATATCAAGATAAGGTGTCATCGGTGGGTTATAAACAAAACTTGGGTTCGCCATTATGTACTCGTTACTTCACAGTCGCTCTTGAATGTTTAACCTTTCGAGGTTACGGGTTATTTACCACAATACGAATGGCGTCCAGCTGAACATCTGCATCCTGAATAACTTTATCAAGGGCGTTCATTTGCGTTTCAATAAACTCAATTTCGCTGTCACGTACTGCTGGGTTACGCTTTTGAAGATCGCGCAAGCGCTGTATTTCTTCGTTAAGCGTGCTGTGCATTCTGTTAAGTGCGTCGTGTTGCTTTTGGTTAGCTTGCTGATGGGCAAGCTTACGCGCCTTTTCAATGGCAAGCTCAAGCGGCTGTTGCAAGGCTTTTAGAAGCTGAGCCGAGATCTTACGTCCAATTTTACGCTTAACGTCGAAGCTTAATTCAGACGGGTTTCCTTGCGCATCTAAACACACTCGCACGGGCGTTTGAGGTAAGAAGCGACCCAACTGAAGCGCTTTAGGCGCTTGCGCCTGCAGCACAAACAACGCCTCAACCCAATAAGCGCCTTTTGGCAAAGACGGCTCGGCAACGAAGCCCATGCTGCTCTTTCCGTGTACGTCGGTGAGTACTACGTCCATGGCTGTATGCACAAGTGGATGATCCCAACTTAAAAACTGTACGTTTTCTAGCGTTGTGGCTACACGGCGCTTGTAAGTAACCGTCATGCCTTCTGGGTCAAGACCTGGAAGCTGGCTCACCATCGATTCAGTTGGCATAAGAATAAAGCAGTCATTGCCTTTTTCGTCCTGCTGAACACCAATAGCATCGAATACGCGACCCATAAAGCGCGACAAATCTTGTTCGCTATCAAGGGTAATAATGTCTTCAAGCAGTTGTTCTACGCGGCCTTCACCCGAGGCATTAAGCTCAAGAAGACGATCGCGACCGGCTTCTAGTTGCGCTACGAGCTGGCTATTAAGCGTAACACTCATGTTCACTAGCTCGTCACGCGCGCTCATATCGTCAGGGTGTAAGCACGCACCAATAAGCAGAGGCTTAACGTCGTCGAATACACCAGAGCCCGTGGGGCAGGTCTTTTCGAAGGCATTCAGCCCTTCGTGATACCAATCTAGTAATACGTGCTGCGCGGTTTTCGCTAAATACGGCACGTGAATTTGTACGGTTTGGGTTTGGCCAATACGGTCAAGACGACCAATACGTTGTTCAAGCAGATCTGGCGTAATAGGCAAATCGAACAGCACCAAATGGTGAGCGAACTGGAAGTTACGGCCTTCGCTACCAATTTCACTACACAGTAGAATTTGTGCGCCGTCTTCCTCATCGGCAAAATAATGAGCCGCTTTGTCGCGCTCCACAATGCTCATGCCTTCGTGGAATACACTGTGGCGAATACCGGTTTGCGTGCGAATAACCTCACCTAACTCTTGCGCTGTACGGGCGCTTGCGCAAATAAGCAGAATCTTTTCTGGCTTAACGCTTTGCATGAAATCAAGCAGCCATTCAACGCGCGGGTCTTGCTTGGTCCAGCTGTTAACCACGCTTGCCATACGTTCAGGATACAGTGAATAGGTTAAGTCGCCGCCGCTCACTGCATCTGAATAAACCTCAGGCAAAGCCAGTTCGTAAGCGCTTAATTTACGCATCGGAAAGCCTTCGATATTGGCGCGGCGGTTTCTAAACAGCATACGGCCTGTGCCGTGACAATCGATAAGTTGGTGCAGCAGCGCATGGCGATTTTCCGGCGAGCTTAAATCACCCGCATGTTCCATTACGTCAGGCGCGAATTCTGCGAGTTTGCTGCGTTGTTTGTCGTTAGGCTCGGCGTCTGAAAGTAATGGCGCTACCGCATCGGCCAGTTGGCTGTATTTCGATTCTTCATCTAAGAATGCATCGTAGCTATGGAAGCGAGCCGGGTCGAGCAGGCGCAAGCGGGCAAAGTGACTTTCGTGACCAAGTTGATCAGGCGTTGCGGTAAGCAGTAATACACCAGGCGTTTGGTTGGCTAATGCTTCTACACACAGGTATTCGGCTGAGGGAGCCTCACTTGACCACGCAAGGTGATGGGCTTCATCGACAACCATTAAATCCCATCCTGCAGCTTGAATTTGCTGCTGGCGTTTTTCGCTTTTGCTTAGGAAGTCGATACTGCAAAGTACCAGCTGGTCGTTTTCAAATGGATTCACAGCGCTCGCGTCAGACGTTTCGTCATCTTCTAAGCCTTCGCTCTTTTCTATGGCTTCGCAGCGACTTTCATCGTAAATGGCAAAAGGAAGGTTAACGCGGCGAAGCATTTCAACTAACCATTGGTGCATGAGCGAGTCTGGAACCAAAATAAGCACGCGCTCTGCACGGCCTGTTTTAAGCTGCTGGTGAATAATCAATGCGGCTTCAATGGTTTTACCAAGTCCTACTTCATCGGCAAGTAATACGCGCGGTGCGTGTCTGCCGCCTACCTCTGACGCAATGTGGAGTTGGTGCGGAATAAGCGATATGCGCGCACCTGCAAGACCAATGGTGTTTGAACGTAAGTAATCGTATTGATGATCTAAAGCACGCTCGCGCAAATCGAACCATTTAGGGTTGTCTAATTGCTGACTGAACAGGCGCTTTTCAGGTTGGTTCAAGCGAATGTGGCTGTCTAGCATGGTTTCAGGTAATCGCGCTTGCGCTTTGGTGTCTTCGCGAAGCCCGTGATAGATGAAAAGATCTTGGCTTTCTTCTTTTTCAGTAATGGTCATTTCCCAGCCGTCTTGGCTTTTGACCGTTTCGCCAATTTCAAAAATTAGTCGCGTAAGCGGCGCATCTTGCTTAGTATACTTTCGCGCTTCGCCTGTTGCTGGATACAACACTTCGACAGAACGGAAGTCGCTACCGATAACGACACCTAACCCCAGCTCTATTTCTGTGTTGCTTAACCAACGCTGACCAACTGAAAATTGACTATCTGAACTCATAAATCACCAACCTATTTTTCGGGGGGCGGTATTGTACGCATTGCGTTGTGATAAGTCATTAATACTAGCTCATTTGATTTGCGGTTGCAGGTGGGGGGATTGAGTACCTATGCCTTGCGTTAACAAGACGATTAGCACTAGTAGGCCTTCTTTGCTTCACAACGAGAATGCTGGTAGCAAAAGAATAAGAACGTTGACGTGCCCATCAGGCTTGCTTTGTCACAGGGTTGGCGTAAAACTGTCGTATCACTGACCATGGATATTTCTTACTGTTAACCGCGTTACGTTTTTAACGTATGTGAATCGCAGCTAACAGGAGGAAGCGCGAGATGGATATGAAAGTAGACAGTCAAAAGCTTATACAACTTCGCAATGCTAGGGCATGGAGTCAGCAGCATCTGGCAGATGTGTCTGGATTGAGTTTGCGTACTATTCAGCGAATTGAGAAAACACAATCTGCATCACACGATTCAATAGGCGCACTTGCTTCAGTTTTCGAAACGACGCCCGATGCGCTTTTAATGGGTGAAACCCACGCCACCACAAGTCATCCTCAAGGGCTGCCAACCTCGCAAACTTCTACTGCGGGCGAGAATGCCGCAGCTCATCATTCAATTAAGCTGCAGGGTGACCGGCCAGCGTCGTTGAATCCCCAACATGTTCTTTGGATCACGCTAGCGCTCGCCATCAGTTTGTTCGTTGCTATTTATTATGCGCAAACGGTCAATGCAAACAATGGTAGCAACCAAGTAATTGAAGCTGGCAAGCCAGTTAATGTCAGTAGCGAAGTCCTTGAAGATGCAACAAGTTGGCTGGAACTTATCGACAGCGGTGAATATGAACAAAGCTGGAAAGAGAGTGGGGCTATTTTTAGAAGCGGTATTTCAGTAGCTAAATGGACCGAGGCGATGCAGCTAGTCAGGGAGCCATTGGGGGCGGCCAAGTCGAGGGAAATCGCGTTAGCACAAGCGCCAACTTCACTGCCTGGATTGCCTAAAGGAAACTACCTAATTTTGTCGTTCACCACTGACTTTGATTCCCAGACCACAATGAAAGTAGAGACCCTTTCTATGGTGGAAGTTGATGGCGAATATAAAGCAATAGGCTACTTCATTAAGTAGCCTACTCAGGTAACTGGTGCAAAGTTTCAATTCCTTGAATGGCTTTGAAAGCATCATCGCTCGTTGCATTGTTGATGGCTTTGATAAGTTCAGGTGCATTGTAGGGCTCTAACAAGGTTAGGAACGTCGCTGTGCCAGGTGGCATGCCACTATTCACTGCTTTTTGAAGTCGCTTCCATACGGTGAACAGCGACTCCTCACCTAACGTTTTTTGTTGCACCACGCTATCAATGGCGCGGTGCATTATCATCCCGCATGAATAATAAAGATTGAAGTGTCCGTTTTTATAAGCACGAGCCAGCGTTGTTTGCGCCAGCCCTTCAGTACAGCTCTCGAAAGCGCGGGTCATTCGGCTTTCAACGTAGCTATTGGCGTCTTCGTAGAGGAAGTTCATGGCGATTGCCGCAAAGTAGTCGGCGTTGCCCTCGTGCAGCCAAGACTGCTCCTCGTTTTCTGATACACCTTCAGTACTGCCGGGCTGATATAAATGGGCGACTTCGTGAGCAAAGAACCAAAGTGTTTGGTTAACAAAGCTGCTGTTATTGGCCTGCTCATTTAAGTCTTGTCTGTTCCAATGCATAAATATCTGGTTAGGTAGTGTTCCACCTTGTGTAGAGTGATCGTCTACGTTTGCGTAAGAGGCAAATAACATGGGCTTTTCGCCCTTAAGCGGATTAAGAGAATGGGAGAAAAACGCCATCATGTTGGGTATATCTTCTTCTAGCGAAGCTTTAATGCTTTCAGGAAGCCCGGGATCAATTAGGGCAACCACATCATCGGTAATAATTGGCTGTTGCTTACCCACATACACGACTCTTCCATCATTGTTATCTGTCCACGACACGCTGCTTTTCATTACTTTGCCATTCAACAATATGTGTTCATCACTGGGAACATTGAGTGTCAGGTGCCATTTATTATCTTCTTCAGTACAGGCATTAGCACAAGCAAACAGTCGCCCAGAGTGAAAGGTATTTCCACCATCAGAAAAAGGAGAAAATGGTGCGTAATCTTTACCCAAATGTTTATAGGTGGGCGTCAGTAAAAATGACACGGTAGAGAGGGACTTGCCTGACTTCGAGCGCACAAGTTCTTGGTGTTTGGTGTCATCAAAGACGATTTCTATGTCGTTGTCTTGCGCGAACCAACGTGTTGTTCTTGATGTATCTGGGTTTCTAACAAAAGCCAGCGTTTTGGCTGGCGTAGTTAATGTGTAAGTGACTACCCATTTTTCAGACGTATCAGCCGTGCTTTTCTCAACCTTGATTAGAATAGTAGAAGGGGAAGAATCATTGAGCGCTTGGCTATTCGCCCATGCAATTTCAACGTTAAAGCACGCCAGTAGCGCCAACGTCACGCTTATGGCCGTTTTTATTTTTGTGATGTTAAGCCAATTCATAGCTGATCTTTCCCTGAGTGTTATTAATTTAAACGCATCCACTTTATTGAGGTGTTGTGGCATTGGGTTAGCACCCGTGTTTAATTCACCGCTTCAACAAATACACCTTAGCCTATTTGGGTATTAAAAACGCAACTAAAGCTGCGCTAACTGTAGTTAAAGTGTGAGCATTTGTTACGAACCAAGTATGCCAGTTTCTTGTTAATGCAGAATGGGAGCGCTGTGCTATCTCATATTACGTGAAGGGACTGCTCTTCGCTTATCACTTGCTCTAACGAAAAATAAAAAAGAAAAAACAGTGCTAAATCTCAAAAACTGGATTATGGTGGAATTAAGGGTTCGCTAATTTAACAAACGAACCTTTGAGGCAGAAAGAGTAGTACTGCTTCTCAGTCGACGCGAGTAGGGGAAGAAGTCCTGTTTCGAGCGGCATTCTCCTACAACCGTAACTGTAGCTTGTTAGCGCGTGCGTTCATAAATGAACAATACGTCTAACCTGGCTTTATTTACCGGAGTGAAGGATGCCAAGAAAAAATTCTACCGATACTAAGATTTACGTCCTCGATACCAATATTCTGCTGCACGAACCTCACGCTTTTCTCTCCTTTAAAGAACATGACGTTGTTATTCCAATGACCGTATTGGAAGAGCTCGACTACATCAAAGACAGCAAAAAAGACGTGGCGCGTGATGCACGGGTATCCATTCGGGCTATGGAGGATTTGCTCCACGACGCAACGCCAGAAGATATGCTAGCGGGTGTATCGATGGACGGGTTGGGCGCGGGTCAAACGGCACCTACAGGGAGTCTATCTATATTCGCCGACCTCAACATGGTTGAGGCTCAGCAAGTGTTTACCAGCAACGAGAATGACAACCGCATTATTAACGTAGCGCTGCACTTACAAAAGACGTTCGCGCCGCAAAAAGTGGTGTTGGTTACCAAAGACTTAAACATGCGCCTTAAAGCGAAAGGGGCAGGCCTCGCTCATGTTGAAGACTACCGCACCGACCAGCTAATTACTGACATCAAATATTTATCTCGCGGGTTTCATACCTTTGAAGGTAATTTTTGGGATAGCGTAAAAAGCGTGGATAGCCGCAGCGAAGGGCGCGACACTATTCACACTATCCCCAAGTCTATGTTGCCAGAAGCGTATGTAAACGAGTTTTTGCTCGACGAAACTAAACAGTTTGCAGGTTTAGTAGAAGAGATCACCGACGATCATTTAGAGGTGTTGGATTTAGGTTATGAACGCTTGATGGGTCGTCATGCCTGGGGCATCACACCCAAAAATATAGGGCAGGCCATGGCGCTTCATGCGCTGCTAGACCCACACATTGATATGGTTATTCTCACTGGCCCTGCCGGTAGTGGTAAAACGTTACTTGCGTTAGCGGCAGCCCTTGAAATGGTGGTAGAGCGTAACATGTATGACAAAATCATTGTCACGCGAAGCACGCCGGAAATTGCTGAGTCGATTGGTTTTTTACCGGGGACGGAAGAAGAAAAAATGTTGCCTTGGTTGGCAGCAATTACCGATTCTTTGGAAGTACTCCACAAGCACGACGAAAATACCAAAGGTTCTATGAATTACATCATGGAAAAAGCCAACATTCAGTATAAGTCGGTAAACTTTATGCGAGGCCGAAGTATTCAAAATGCGATTGTGATTTTGGATGAGTCGCAGAACTTAACCGCGTCACAGCTTAAAACCATCATCACACGTTGTGGTGAAGGAACGAAGCTGATAGTGGGCGGTAACTTGGCGCAGATAGACAGTAACTATCTGAGCGCAGTGACATCGGGGCTTACTTACTTGGTTGAGAAGTTTAAAGACTTCTCGGGCAGTGCCACCATAAACCTAGACGGCGTGGTAAGAAGTCGTCTTGCGAGTTTTGCTGAAGAAAATCTTTAACCTAAGATAACGCGTAAATTGGTAGTATTGTTTTTATAACAGAATACTGCCCTCACTGTTATACTCCGCTGGTGGGAACTATCGGAGTATAACGTGGCTAAATACGAAGTTTTAGCTCACCAACTTAAAGAGCAGATTGAGCGCGGCGTGTGGGTAGAAAATGAAAAGCTCCCATCGCTTCGCAAACAGGCAGCACAAACAGGCTTCAGCCTAATGACAGTGCTGCACGCCTATCAGATGTTAGAAAGCCAAGGCATAGTCAGCTCCCAAGAACGTTCTGGCTTTCTGGTAACAGCTAAAGCGAGCAATGCCTCAAAAGAGCGTGTACAGGCCACAGAAGCCGTCAGCATTAACGACTTTGTATATGAAGTGCTGCAGGCCTCTCGCGACCCCCACATGTTCAGTTTAGGATTTGCTTACCCCGACCCAAGCCTTTATCCAAGGCAACATTTAAATAAGTCTATTGCAGCTGCCGCCCAGCAAATTTCCTTGACCAGCGCCATGGATAATTTGCCTCCAGGTAACCTGGACCTTAGAAAAATCATCGCTAAGCGCTATGCCGCCAAAGGCGTGAATATATCGCCTGATGAAATCATTATTACCGCTGGTGCGCTAGAGGCGCTGAACTTGAGTTTGCAGGCATGCACCACACCAGGAGACTGGGTGGTGGTCGAGTCGCCGGTGTTTTATGGAACGCTTCAGGCGCTTCAACGTTTAGGTCTAAAAGCGATTACTGTAACGGTATCACCCAACACTGGATTGGATGTAGCTGCACTTGAGCGCGCATTTAAAAATCATAATGTGAAAGCCTGCTGGCTTATGAGCAACTTTCAAAATCCAGTTGGATACTCATTGAGTGACGGTCAAAAACAGCAGGTGGCCGTGTTACTCGATAAGTATAATGTTGCCCTTATTGAAGATGATGTGTATGCCGAGCTTTATGCTGATAAGCGTCCACCTCTGCCAATTAAGCATTTTATGAAAGAGGGAGATAGCATGTTGTGTTCATCGTTCTCCAAGTCTTTAGTGGCAGGGTACAGAATAGGGTGGGTCGCCGCAGGTAAGCGTGCCCTTGAAATACAAAAACAGCAGCTTATGAGTACATTGGCAACCAGTGCGCCGATACAGCTTGCGCTTGTAGACTATTTATCCACAAAAAATTACGAGTCTCATTTAAAGCAGCTGCGAAAAAAACTCATCGCTCGTAAGAAGACGAAAACGGCGCTGCTTGCCGACCTTCTATCAGACGTTGCGACTATTCATACACATAGCGGCGGCTATTTTTTGTGGGTGGAATGCCGGGGGCATGTTGATGCAATGGCTATTTATAAAGAAGCGTTGCGTTTACACATCACCATTGCGCCTGGAAAGCTGTTTAGCTTAACCAATGAGTTTAACCATTGTTTTCGTTTAAACGCGTCGTTTGCTCTGAATGAAGCGAAGCGCAATCAACTGCTTAAGCTTTCGTTATTTATAAAAAGTCTTTCATAAATAACGTGTTATCACTCTGCGTAACGCAAACCGTAGTTTTTGCACATTCTGCATAGGGCGCAGGTTTGAAACAAGAAAAACATACACCTTAAAAATCTGCGACTTCAAAGCCTACACCTCAAAAATTATAGCAACTGATCTATAAAGAAACCCCTAATCTGTTTCTATTTTAACGGCCTTAAATCCCTACCATTAGCGCAAAATTTTCGGAGAAAGCTAATGACGGCAGTTAAAATTCGGCAAGAAGACATCATTGCTTGTACACCCGTAGAAAGCAAAAAAATCTATATCCGTGAGGAAACCGGGCACTTTCAAAAAATACGTCGATACTTGAATGTAGTATTAGTGACGCTGTTTGTTGCGCTCCCCTTTATTCAATACCAAGGACAGCAGGCGATTTTGTTTGACGTGGGGCGTCAAACCCTCACGCTTTTTACATGGGTGTTGTATCCACAAGACCTCATGATTTTTGCCTTTCTGTTTATTCTTGCGGCTTTTGTTTTGTTTTTAGTAACCCGTCATTACGGGCGAGTATGGTGTGGCTTTACTTGCCCTCAAACCGTATGGACTCTCGCTTTCAATTGGGTAGAGCGCCGTATTGAAGGTACGCACAATCAAAGCAAGGCTTTAGATAAGCAGCCTAGCTCACTAACAAAAGTAGTCGTGAAGGGGGCAAAACACAGTGCATGGTTGGCATTAAGCCTTATTACTGCGCTGGTTTTTATGTCTTACTTCTATCCGGCATCTCGTCTATATACTGAGTTTTTCACTTTCTCTGCGCCTGCGTTAATTTCAGGCTGGACAATGTTCTTTGCCGTTTGCACTTATGCCAATGCCGGTTGGCTTCGAGAGAAAATGTGCACGCACATGTGCCCCTATTCTCGCTTTCAAGCTGCGATGTTTGATAACAGTACGTCATTGGTTACTTACAACGAAACGAGAAGAGAAAGTCGCGGACCAAGGAAGCGTTTTTCACAGCACAAAGACTTGGGCGATTGTGTCGATTGTAATTTATGCGTTCAAGTCTGCCCAGCAGGCATAGATATTCGTGAAGGAATTCAGTACGAGTGCATTAACTGTGGCCTGTGTATTGACGCATGCGACAAGATCATGGCCAAATTTGGCTATCCGCTCAAACTTATCAATTTTTCGCGAGCCGGCAGGAATTCTGGGCGTAAATTCACTAACTATCTTTACGGCGCCGCAATCATTGCCATACTGCTCGCAATGGGCGAGTGGGCTATCGACAGGCAGGACTTCGAAGCTTCAATTAGCCGTGACCGCAACGCGCTTTACAGAGAGAACAACGCGGGACACATTGAAAACACTTATACGTTAACCGTTTTAAATAAATCCCGCGTGGCCAAAACCTATGAAATTGCTATAGAAACGCCATCAGATATGCAGCTTATTAACGTACCGACTATAAGCGTAGCACCAGGCGAAAAGCGAAATGTGCCGTTTTCAGTTGAAGCATTGTCGCCAATGGCTAATACCATGCAATCTGTTAGCTTTGTTATTATCGATAAATCTACCAACAGTGTGATTGGCAATGAAGTGATGTTCTATTCAGGGAATAACAGGCAAATGTAGATGAAACTTACTCTACTACTTCTACCTGGTAGCGCCCGGTCACAATGTAGCGCTCTGTATCTTCTGATACTTGTCCGAAGGGAATGAGTGCCGGACCCGTAGGATCATAGAGCACGTAAACGTCGCCATCGTGCTCTATGGTTCGGTCATCTGCCATGGGGGTTAATGCAATTCCAAGCAAAGCGTGGTTGGGCAGGTAAAGCACAATCATCTTTGTAGTAGGTAAAAAAGCTCTTACCATTGAAGACGCTAACACTGCTTTACTGTCACAGTCCCCTAGGTTCTGCATAAGCACACTAATGGGCGGCGCATACCCAAAGCCATTACTCACTACTCTATCTTCTAACGTGTCGTAAGGGATGCTTTGCAGCCAACTGAGAATTAAAGAAAAATAGGCTCTTGAATCTGACTCAGACGCGACTTTCTCGTAAAACGCTTGAGAAACGGACACCAAAGGTTTTACTGACTCAGAGATGTAACGCAGGTGGTCTGGCTTTATGGCACTTTGGTTAAATAAAGTCGTAAAGCGCGTGAAGTAATGTTCATGCAAGTAGCTATCGTAAGCGTTTTGCTGTACGTCACGTAAATGCGCTTGAACGTCTTCTATTTTCTCTTCGTCAGTCCCCGACACTTTAATATTAATGGCTTCTCTCAAGGGCTTGATTGTTACTTTTGCGTCCTTGGGGTCGATAGCCTTTGCTGCTTTGGTCAACGCAACAGTCACGTGTCGCTGTGCTATTTTGGGCTTGTAATTAGTTTGCCTTAGCGGCAAGTCTTCAATTGACTCAAAGGGAATTTCAAACTTGAGGTTATGTCGCTGCTTCGCACCGTCAATCCATTCGTAATAGAACTGCATGCCGGTATCAGTCTTCTTTCTTTTGAACTCGAGTTGTTCAGAGAGCGCATGCTGAACATGGAAAACCACAAGGGTCGTAGCGAGACCAAGGTATCTCGTTACCTTGCCAATAAAGCGCCAAATGTTCTTTTTTTTCGAGTTAGTGTGAAGCTTCATTGTTATCGTTGGGTTAACTCAATAATTGATCACTCATTTTGTGAGTATGCGCGTGAAAATGAAAAAAACAAGGCAAAGGCTATTTTGAAGCCTTTGCTTTGGGTCGTGCCAGCCCATTACCCTAGCAGAGGTCGTCAATAGTGCATTGAGAGACCTTGGGATTGTGCTACTTGATTCAAAAACTGTCGATTAGTGGGTAAACCACTGAGTTGTTGCTGAATACTTTGTACATGTTTTGCGTAGGCCTGCCGCTGTTCAGGGGTGTGTAAATTAGCTTGATAGACATCATTGTACTGCGACCTGAATCCCATGCCGTATAGAACAAACAAATAGCTGGCCGCGGGGAACAATTCCTCACGAAGTTCAAAATCAGATGAAATAGGACTGCGGCTTTTCCACAGGGTTAACCAATCTTGTAACTGGGTGGAGCAGCTCTCTTGGTTCCGCATATCACGCCAGTACGCAGAAGCTTCACGTTCACTCAACACATAATGAAGCTTTAGGAAGTCGACTATTCTTTCCCACTTTTTTTCGAAAGCCTGATTAAACTGTCGACCAGCCGCTTGGCATTCTTTATATGTTCTAGGCAGTTGTTTTGCTATGTGGGTGGCAGATAATTCAATCATGACAAGCGCCGACGCTTCCAAAGGTTCTAGGAAGCCAGCAGATGTGCCGATGGCGACACAATTCTCTACCCAAAGCGTTTTACGGTAGCCCGGTGAGAATGTGATCTTTCTCGCTTTGCTAACATCCACATCAGCGGTTTTCTTGTCGTGCTTTAAGTAGGTCTCCAGTGTTGCTCTTGCTTCATCTTCACTGCAATGCGCCGAGCTATACACGTATCCCACACCTTTTCTCGAAGGCAAACCAATGTCCCAAATCCAGCCACTGTCTTGAGCTGTTGAGTGTGTGGTAGAGGCAATATCAACTGAGCTGTCAACGTAGGGAGCTTGGATTGCGATAGCACTGTCGTTGGCCAGTACGTTGGAGCAAGATGTTAAGGGGACACCATAGTGCTGACCAATTAACCTTGCCGCAAAGCCTGTACAATCTATGAATAGATCACCAGTAATATTACCGTGTTCACGACCCACTATTGCAGCAATAGGTTCTGAAGATGAGCCAACCACATCATCCACATGATCCACAATATGTTGAACACCTAAAACCGTTGTCGCGTGCTTTTGAAGTAGGGCTGCAAACTTGTTTGCGTCAAGGTGATAACCATAGTTTGCAATGCCAGCATACGCAGGCGTTTGACGCTGCTTGGGTGCGAGGTGATGGTCGCATAACGCGGCCTGGGAACATACAGCATGTGCAAAATCTTGCTCTGCTGCGTAGCTTTGCCACCATGCTGCTACGTCGCTTTCAAAGTACCTAAATGGCAGGCTGAAAGGGTGGTAGTACTGATGTTCAATGGTGTCTGAGCGCCAATTGTGAAAACTGGTACCCTGCTTAAAAGACGCATTGCACTGAGCTAAAAAGGTTTCTTCACTGATACCAATTTTAAGAAGCGTACTGCGCATAGTAGGCCACGTCCCTTCGCCTACACCCAATATACTGACATCTGGTGACTCAACTAAGGTGACACTAATATTGTCATCGTGCTTGTGCGTTACAGCGATGATTGAAGCGGTTAACCAGCCAGCGGCACCACCACCTACAACAACAATACGACGAAGGGGGCTATTCGCTTGATGCATATTTTTCCCAAAGCCTACTTTATGAAAACAAAATGTTAACGATTTGGTTTTTCTTAAATGTATATTAAATGGGGCTTAAATGTAAGTGGAAACGTTTACATAATTAGTCGGTAGTCAGGAAATAACGCAATTAACTACGAGTACAGGCAGCATTGTTTACTGCCAATAATACAGAGGGAAATTATTGGGGCAGATGTTGGTAGTCGGTTGGGAAATTGCGGCAGAGCAATGTTGAAGAGGAGGTAAGTAGAAGCCGACGTTCATAAACGGCAAAGCTGGTACAGAGCCCCTTTATTTACACAAAGGGGCAGGAAGGGATTATTGGTACCAGTTTAGTTCGTCACGTAAACTAACAACTGAACCGACGATAATAAGTGTAGGAGGCTGTAATTGCGCCTCTTCTTGCTTAGCCACAATATTGCTCAGCGTGCCTGTTAGTACCGCCTGCTTTTCGGTAGTCGCCGATTGAACTAAAGCGATAGGCGTATTGGCATCAAGACCGTGTTCAATGAGCTTTTCGCAGATAATCGGCAAGCCTGTCAAACCCATATAAAACACAGCGGTTTGATTTTTCTGTGCAAGGGCAGGCCAGTTGAGGTCGATAGTGCCATTTTTTAGGTGACCGGTGGCAAATACCACAGACTGTGCGTGATCGCGATGAGTAAGTGGAATGCCAGCATAGCTAGACGCCCCGCTTGCGGCGGTTATGCCGGGAACTACCTGAAAGTCGATGCCGTGCTGAATAAGTGTTTGAATTTCTTCTCCACCACGTCCAAATATGAATGGGTCGCCGCCTTTTAAACGCACCACACGATTGCCTTTTTTAGCCTCATCAACCATTAATTGGTTAATGTCGTCTTGGGGAAGCGTGTGATTGCTTTTAGCTTTCCCAACATAGATTTTCTCAGCGTCACGGCGTACAAGCTCAAGAATTTGCGGCGATACCAAGCGGTCATAGACTACCACGTCGGCCTTTTGCATTAAGCGCAATGCGCGAAAGGTGAGAAGGTCGGGGTCGCCAGGGCCTGCTCCTACTAAATACACTTGCCCTTCTACTTTTTTGTCTTGAGCGGCGGCTTGCAGTGCTAATTCAAATGCATCATCGGCTTTTTTGTCTTGGCCCTTTTCTACCATTTCAGCAATGTCACCATCGAGCACGTCTTCCCAAAAGTATCGACGAGCGGTAACGCCATTAAGCGTTTGCTTTACTTTGTCGCGAAATTTTTCAGAAAACGCGCCCAATCGACTTAAGTTAGCAGGCAGTACAGTCTCTAACTTTTGACGTAAATAACGAAGCAAAACAGGCGCTACACCACCACTACTCATAGCAATAACGATAGGAGAGCGGTCAACAATAGAGGGGGTGATGAATTGGCAAAGCGGCGTATTGTCCACCACGTTCACCAACACTTTGTTAGCGCGCGCTAAGTCGTGAATATGTTGATTAACATCGCCTTTATCTGTGGCAATGAAGACCATATCTTTATGGGTGAGATCACTATTTTCAAACTCGCGTTCAATAAGTGTCACTTTCTCATTTTGCGCCAATTGCTTCACCGTATCGCAAACCCAAGGCGCCACCACGGTGATGGTCGCAGGTGTCTTCATAATAAGCTCTAGCTTACGGGCAGCAACTTCACCAGCCCCAACAATTAGAACATTGAGTTTTCTGGCGTCTAGGAATAACGGAAAGTAATCCATAAAGGTTTTCTTAGCTTCAAATACAAAAAAAGAACTGACACTATTTTGCGCCAATTCTTTTTAATTAGAAAACAACGAAAACAGCCTTTATATTGCAATTAGTTATATAAAGGCTGAATGTATTGCTATTTAGTTCTTACGCTTACGGTTTTCGCGGTCTCCGCGATTAGGGCGGTCTTCACGATTGCCGCGAGGCGCTCTGTCACCACGGTTACCACGATCGCCACGACCTTTAGCCGGCGGCGTGTCTGACCATTCGCGAATGTTTAAACGCTGACCAGCAACACGGGTGCCCTGTAGCGTATCGCGCGTTTCCTTCGGCATGCCTTCAGGAAGGTCTACCGTGCTGAAGTTGTCATAAATTTCGATAGCGCCAATGTGCTTCGAATTAATATTCGCTTCGTTCGCAATAGCGCCCACGATATTACCAGGCTTAGCGCCGTGAACATGACCCACTTCAATACGGAAGCGCTGCATGCCTTCTTCAGGTTTGCGGTTTCCACGAGGTACTCGTGGCTTTCTCTCACGACCGTCACGAGAGTTTCTGTCGCGGCTATCACGCGGAGGCTTGCTGTTGATATCAGGGCGATCTGATTCTTTAAGAATTAACGGCTCATCACCTTGCGCAATTTTAAGTAGCGCAGCCATTAAAACTTCAGGAGAAGCTTCGTTTTCTTCTTTAATCATCTCAACGATTGGCATTAATGACTCAATGCTATCGTCTTGCGCTGCTTCGGCAACTGACTGCTTAAAGCGGCTCAAACGGGTTTCATTTATCTCGCTAATTGAAGGAATTGGCATCGCTTCAATAGGTTGCTTAGTGGTTTTCTCAATCGAGAACAACAAGCGCTTTTCACGGTGAGAAATAAACAAGATTGCATCACCTTGACGTCCAGCGCGACCAGTACGACCAATACGGTGTACGTAAGATTCGCTGTCGTACGGGATGTCGTAGTTGATAACGTGGCTTACGCGCTCAACGTCAAGACCACGGGCTACAACGTCGGTAGCGACAAGGATATCAATTTTACCCTGTTTAAGTTTTTCAACAGTACGCTCACGGGCTGCCTGAGGAATATCACCGTTTAGCGGCTCTACATCGTAACCACGAGCAGATAGTTTATCTGCTAGTTCAACCGTAGCGGTTTTAGTACGAACGAATATGATCATACCGTCGAACACTTCCACTTCCATGATGCGGGTTAGCGCTTCAAGTTTGTGGTGCGGTGCGATTTGGCAGTAACGCTGGCGAATTGTACTCGCGGTGCTTACCTTAGACGCAATTTTAACGTGCTTAGGATCTTTTAAGTAACGTTGAGTGATCTTCTTAATTGGGCCAGGCATAGTTGCTGAGAATAAGGCCGTTTGGCGTTCTTCTGGTGCGTGGCTAAGAATAAGCTCAACATCATCAATAAAGCCCATGCGAAGCATTTCATCAGCTTCGTCTAGAACTAGGAACTTAAGCTCGCTTAAGTCTAGTGTCTTGCGCTTAATGTGGTCGATGATACGGCCTGGTGTACCCACAACCACTTGAACGCCGCGTTTAAGCTGGCGAATTTGGTTGTCGTACGACTGACCGCCGTATACTGGAAGTACTTTAATTTTTTGACTAAAGCTCGCATAAACCTGAAACGCCTCTGCAACCTGAATAGCTAGTTCACGGGTTGGGGCCAATACCAGTAATTGCGGCTTACGTTGCTCAGGATCGATATTTGCCAACATAGGCAGGGCAAACGCAGCGGTCTTTCCTGTCCCTGTCTGTGCCTGACCGAGTAGATCGTGCCCTTCAAGTAAAAGAGGAATACTCTCTGCTTGAATAGGAGACGGTTTCTCGTAGCCAACTTTTTCAAGGGCTTGTAAGATAGGTTCTGGTAAATTGAGGTCTTTAAATGTCATGTCGACAGTTGTGGTCATTAAGGGTCCTGGTGCATTAAGTAAGGAGGGTGCGGCATACGATTAAACCGTACTTTTTCGGTTTATTATCGCAAGACGCTATACAGCGATGAACTGGCCTTTCGGGCGAGTTTATGAAGCGTATTCGTAGCGTATTTCGCGATATGCTTGCCAGCAGTGTTGCAAAAAACCATATTATATTCGAATAATGGACAGGTTGCCACGAAATTGCACAGTTTAGATGAAATAATAGACAGTACACCATGCGCTATTTTCAATGTGTAGCGATGTGACAATAAAAAGTTGAGGTAGGGCAAGGAATTACAATGACAAAAATGAAACCCAATACATTACTTAAACGCACAACGTTAGCGGTAATGCTGACCAGCGCGCTTTTATCTGGATGTAGTGAAAAATCAATGGAAAGCCATTTGGCAGATGCAAGGAACTACGCCTCTTCTCAACAAATCGACGCCGCCATTGTTGAATATAAAAATGCCATTCAAAAAGCGCCCGATGCCGCAGCACCGCGCTTCGAACTTGGCAAGCTGTACTTGCAGCAAAGTAATTTTTCAGCTGCTGAAAAAGAACTCAACAAGGCAATGGAACTTGGGCATCCTGTTAGCCAAGTCATTCCTTTATTGTCGGTCGCTTACCAACAGTCAGGGGCAGAAAATGCGCTGGCCGAAGTAGATTATCGCGCAGAAGGGATGTCAGCAGTTGAATCAGCCGAAGTGGGTTTTTATAAGCTACAGGCTTTAATGCAGCTAGGTAAAAACGAAGAAGCTCAAACGCTACTGGCTGATTTATCAACCCTAGATACGAGCTCAGTCTACAAAGGCCTTATTGACAGTTATGCCTTTGTTTTAGACAACGACATGGATGGAGCGCTAGCCGCCACCGAGAAGCTGCGAGAACAAGCCCCCACCAATAAAGACGTGCTACAACAGCTAGCAAAAATTTATCTTCAAAAAGGTGAGCCGAGTAAAGCTGCCGAGGTCTACGGCGTGTATGTGAGTCAGTATCCAGACGACGTAACCAGCAAATTTGCCTATGCAGCACTACTGATTGAGATAAGAGAACTCGATAAAGCAGAGCCTATTGTTGATGACTTGTTAGCTCTTAATGAAAATCATCCGCTGCTTAACACCTTTAAAGGAATTATTGAGTCGGCCAACGAAAATTACGCAAAAGCCTTAAAACACCTAGAGATAGCCGTTCAAAACGGCAGAAGTGACCAAGTGGTGCGCTTGGTTGCGGGCTTTAGCGCTTACCAAATACAAGATTTTGAAGCTGCGCAACGTCACCTTACAATGGTTGCGTCTAGCCTTCCCGACAATCATCCAGGCCTTCGCATGCTGGCAGACAGTATGTTGCAGTTAGGTGAGAACGATGAAGCGCTAAAAGTGTTAGCCAGAGTGAAAGGTGAAGAAGGTGTTGATGCTGCGTTATTCTCAAAAGCTAGTTACCAGCTGTTAAAAGACGGCAATGTGGTTGGCGCTAAGCAAATGGTGGAAAAATCTGAAGCGGTGAGTACCACGGCAGAGGATCTCTCTCGTTTGGGTGTGCTGCAATTGTCGTTAAACGATGTCGATGGCCTTGTGAATCTTGAACAGGCCGTTGAACAGTCGCCAGAATCAGTGACGTCACAAGCCACGTTACTACGAGCTTACATTGCTACCAACCAGTTGGAAAAAGCAAAAAGTGCTGCCAAAGAGTGGCACGAACAATCGCCTGACACCGCCGCGCCGCTTATCTACTTAGGCAATATCGCTACCGCAGAAGGAGCTTATCAAGAAGCCGCCCAATACCTTGATAAGGCAAGCAAACTGAAAGGTGCTGAAAATGAGGTGGTATACTCTCGCGCAAAACTACTGGTAGCAGAAGGCAAAAAAGACGACGCGATTTCCTCTCTTCGCGCGTTCATTGATAAGAACCCTGCCGATGTGCCTGCGCTGGCGTTGTGGTTTGCGTTAGCCACTGAAAAAGGTAACGCAGAGCAAGTAATTAAACATACCCAACAACAGTTTAACGCTAAAAAAGGCGACCTGAATTTAAGGCTTTTACTTGCAAGAATGTATTCGCTTAATAATCAGCTTGATAAAACGGTTTCGCTTTTAGCTGATGTAGAAGGGAATGAAGCGTCACCGCAAGCGTTTTGGAATCTAAAAGGCCAAGCGCTCATCGCAACTAACAATTTGAAAGATGCGACAGCATTCTTTGATCGCTGGCTATCGTTTTACCCTCAAGATAAAAACGCGGTATTGGGGAAATTGTTAATTGTTGATTCGCAAAAGCAATTTGAACAGGGGCTAACATTAATAAATAAGGTATTAGCTAAACGTCCTGACGCACAGCTAACTTTATTGAAAGCATACTTCCACAGCCGTCTGGGTCAGGCTAAACCTGCGTGGGACATAATAAATAGTACCGCTGAAGAGGTGAGAGCGCTGCCGTTTGTAAGAGGTGTGATTGCGCGTTTGTATCTTATTGATAAAGCGCCAGAGCAAGCGGTAGAGCATGCAAAAGCTGCTTATGACGCCACGCCAAACTCTGACAATGCTTTGTTATTAACGGCAGCGTTGGAGATGTCGGATAAAAAAGCTCAGGCCCATACGTTCCTTGAAAAACACGTTCAGATGCACAGCAACGACATCCCAAGTGCAATGCTGTTAGCCGAGCGTCAAATTGGCAAAGACCGAGCAGCAGCCATTAAAACTTATGAACAGGTGCTAGCTAAAACACCGGATAACTTTGTTGTCTTAAACAACTTAGCGTATTTGACGTTTGAAGACAAAAACCTTACTCGAGCTGAAGAACTCGCTAAAAAGGCCGTATCACTGCAGCGTGAGAACGCAGACGCCGCGGACACGCTAGCGCAAATATACATTGCTAAAGGTGATAAAGCCGCAGCGCTTAAACTGTACGAGGAAGTCGCTGCACGTCCTATTGCGAACGACGACGTATATTTAAATTATGTGAGTGTATTACTTGAACTCGATAAAAAGGCGCTCGCCTCGCGCAAGCTGGCAAGCCGAGAGTTTAAGTCAGAGGCAGCCAAGCAAAGAGCGGAGTCACTTAAGCAGCAATACGGGCTTTAGACTCGCCCGGGCGTATCTTGCTTTAGCCTAAATCTAGGCATCACCATTTTTGAGAAACTAAAAAGGCCACATCACTGTGGCCTTTTTCAATTGCGCTATTCGGACAGAACGCACTTAGCTGGTTTTGTTTACCGTGCTATTTTGATTATTAGCGGCAAGCTGTGCCTTCAGCTCTCGTAGTTCTTTCATTACATCTTGAAGGGTTGGCTCTACGTTCCCTTGGGCAATTTGCTCTTCAAGTAAGGCGGCTTCTTTTTCTGCTCGTGCTTTTTCGTTTTCTCTTTCCATCACGTTCACCACGATCCCAATCACCATGTTCAAGAACGCGAACGCTGTAAAGAAAATAAAGGTAAGGTAGAAAATCCAGCTTAGCGAGTAAACCTCCTGAGTCTCGTACATTACATCGGTCCAATCTTCGAATGTCATAATTCTAAAGAGCGTCAGCATCGAGATAGTGATATCGCCCCACAGTACAGGGTTGATGGTTTCAAATAAGGTACTGCCCACAGCGGCATATATGTAGAAGATGATAAACATTAACAGCATTACGTACGCTAATTGGGGCAGTGCTTTAACCAAAGAAACTAATAAGATCCTGAGCTCGGGAATGATCGAAATCATACGCAATACGCGGAACACACGCACCAAACGGGCGATAAGTGCCAGTTCGGTATCGTCTGCCGGAATGAGACTAATAACCACAATCAGTGTGTCAAACCAGTTCCAAAAGCTCTTGAAAAAGTAGCGTTTACGTTTTTCAGCCAAAAAACGAATGGTGATTTCTGTTAGAAAGAAGGCACTGATAAACCAATCTAAAAATAGTGTTACTGACGACATGCCAGCTGGCAGTTCATAGGTCTTGGCACCTACGAGTAGCGCTGAAATAACAATAACGCTTATTACAAAGGCTTCGAACCATTTATTGGCTCGAATGCGCTCAAATTTATTTTGAAGTTCAGAGGCTTGCATTTCTATTTATCACTCAAAGAAAAACCGAATAGCCAAAGGGCTTGTGGTAAGCGCCATTGGCTGTATACTAAATAATCAGAAGTGCAGCGTACGCGCACTTATTGCATACAAATGTAGGGGCACAACGGGCGTTTTAAACCTGTCTCGTCGCACGTTACCTAAACGTTTATCAAGCCGAATACACAGGCTTAAAAATAAAGGGCATAATCATGGATGATGAATTACGGTTGTTGCAAGAGAAATTGCATCGTGTAGCGGAACGCTTGTCTAACTTCGCGCCCACAAAGCAAAATGCAGAAGCCTTGCGTATGGAATATCGCCAACTGCTAAGCGCACTTAAGAAATATACACCTACATCGCCAACTTAATCATCATTAACATAGCCCTTTTTCGCGACTCAGCATCGCATTTCTTCAGGTGTCATATTATCTCAGGCATAAAAAAGGGCAGCACTGGCTACCCTTTCTTTCACTATTGAGCATGTACTAAACGCTCAACTATCCAATGCTAATCATTGGTGTTGGTTTCTGCTGGCTTAAGACCACGGTTGATCATAGCCACATCTTCACCTGTCAATGTACCTGCCGCTTGCTTAAGCGTAACCACTGACTGAATAAAGTCATAGCGTGCGCCCGCAAGGTTACGACGTGCATCGAACAGGTTACGTGTGCTGTCTAGCACGTCAACAATGGTACGTGTACCTACATCAAAACCTGCTTCTGTTGCTTTAAGGGCGCTGTCTGCTGAGACCACTGACTGCTCTAAAGCACGAATCGTTGAGATTGACGCTTTTACATTGTTAAACGAGCTGCGAATAGACTGCACAGTTTGACGATAAGTCTGTTCAGCTGCTTGGCTTGCTGCAACATAGTTAAACTTAGCTTGGTCGGTTTGCGATGAAACGCGAGAGCCTTGATAGATAGGCACATTCAATTGAACCGCAACTGACTGACTATCAAGATAAGGTGTTTCAAACTGTAAGAACGGGTTTGAAATATCGTCTTTGCTTCGCGATGCGTTAGCTGTTAAACCAAGGGTAGGTAAGTGACCCGAGCGCGCAATTGAAATATCTTCTTTCGCGATATCCATAGCAAGTCTGTCAACCAGAAGTGCTAAGTTTTTATCCTGCGCAGTTTCTAGCCACTCATCGACAGCCGCTGGCACAGGCATAGTTGCGGCAAAATTCTCTGTGTTTAGCCCAAACAAACGATCGTGATATTTACCTGTAATTACGCGAAGCGCTTCAAGAGCAAATTCAAGCTGGTTCTTTGCTTGGATTTCCTGCGCCACCGTGCTGTCGTAATTGGCCTGAGCTTCGTGTACGTCAGTAATAGCCGTTAAACCCACTTCAAAACGCTGGCGAGTTTGTTCTAACTGGCGCTCAATGGCACGTTTTTCAGCGCCCACAAATTCAACATTGTCACGTGCACGTAGTACGTCAAAATAAGCAGTAACCGTACGCACAATAACGTCTTGCATGCTAGCGGCAAGCTGGGCGTCGCTTTGCTCGGCCACTTTTTCAGCGCGATCCAGCCCTAGCCAGTTTGCGTGGTCGTAAAGTGACATTTGTACCTGCAAACCATAATCGATAGTGTCTACGTCTGTTTCAAATACCACAATTTGAAGGTCATCAGCATTAGCACCTAACGTTTGTGCACGTTCAGCTGTAGAAGTTGTATAGCCTACCGAGCCAGATATCTGTGGTAGAAGGTTTGCGCGGCTAATACTAATCCCTTCAAACGCTGCATCACGTTGCGCTTTCGCTTGGTTTACCAATGGGTCGTTCGCCAGTGCTTGTTGATATACCTGCATAAGGTCATCGGCCAGCGCACCCGTTGTCATCGAAACTCCGATAACCAGCGACAGAAGTGTTCGTTTCATGCTTACGTCTTCCTGTTGTGTTCAAGTTGCGTCGTCATTCGCTCTAAGGGACGACTTAATAAAACCAAGTGTATGAAAATTCAACCACAAACCGAAAGTCCAAACTCGTAACAGTATTTGATTAACTGTAACAGAATATGTGATCTACCCACGCAATTATTATAGTAATAGACGACTTGTAATATGATTTTCTGTTATTCGCTCACACCCCGTTATGCATTTTTAACGCATATACATGGTTGGTGTGTAAATGTACTATGTATGATAAATCTATTTGAACCATAAGTGTCAGCAAATGAGCAAGGAATTCCTTTCATTTACCTCAAATGACGTCGAAATCACTGACATTAAGCCAGTGTATCGTGGTTTCTTTACCATGAATCAGTATCAATTTAAGCACAAGTGTTTTAATGGAGAGTGGAGTGATACCGTCACGCGAGAAATATTTGAACGCGGTCATGCAGTAGGCGTTTTGCCTTACGATCCAGTTCTTCAAGAGTTTGTGCTAATCGAGCAAGTAAGAATTGGGGCATTAGCCACATCTTCAAGCCCTTGGTTGATAGAAATTATTGCTGGCATGATTGATGAAGGTGAAACACCTGAAGCGGTATGCCATAGAGAGTCTATGGAAGAGGCGGGTATCACGTTAGATAAATTAACGAAAGCATTGAGCTATTTGTCTAGTCCGGGCGGGACCACAGAAAGATTACATATTTTTATTGCAAAGACCGACGCTAGCCAAGCGCATGGTGTGCACGGCCTGGAAAGTGAGTCTGAAGATATTAAAGTGCATCGCATTAAAGAGAACACAGCCCTTGAATGGTTGGAGAATGGCCATATTGACAACGCCGCAGCGGTAATTGCGCTACAATGGTTCTTTATGCACAAAACACAACTTCTGGAGCAGTGGCAGACATCGTGACTCAACGCAACCAACGAAAATATGTACCTCATCTTCCTTCCATGCAGGCGCTTTGCGAACTGAACTACTCCCATGTTCTAAGAATTTTGCCTGATTGCGATACGGAAGATTTGAGCTATGAATTTTCGGTAGGAGTGGGCCTGTCTTATGAAATACGCATTGTGGAGTCTGCTCGCTACACCAGTACATTAAGTATTAAGCAAACCACTAAAGACATGCCGTCTTACTTAACGCCTAGTATGACGGTGCGCCTATATCACGACGCTCGCATGGCGGAGGTTATCAATAGCCAAAATACGGGAGCGCTCGAACCCTCTTACGAGTATCCGAACTTAAAGATGCGCCAGCGCAACGAAAAGCATATGGTGAACATCTTTTTAGCTGAGTGGCTAAACTTCTGTTTGCAACACTCCTCAAATGTTACCTCTGAAGCGTGATTACACTTATACAACTCAGTGATTGCCACTTACTGAAAGATAAAAATAAAACGGGATATGCGGGTATAGCGCCCTATGATTCACTAGCACGCGTGCTCAGTAGCGTTCGAGAATATGTTGTTGATAGCGTTGATATTAAAAATTACGTTGCTCAAAAAGCTGCCAGCGAGCCAGAACAGAGAGCAAAGCACCAAGTAATTGTGCTAGTGACTGGGGATATTAGTGGCGATAATTCACCTGAGAGCTACGAGCATTTTATCGCATTGATGGAGCAATATATTGAGCCAGCAAATATAGAATGGTTTGTGCTGGCGGGTAACCACGATAATAATCCGTACTTTGAAAAATATCTTAGCAGCCGTCATTTAAAGAGCAATGACCCGATAAGCTTTCCCAATTGGCAAATACACGGCCTGGATACCCGCGCTATAACCAATAAGCAAACGGCAGCCGGGGAAGTAAAAGAAAGCGATATACAGGCGCTAGAACAAGCGCTAATTAGGTCACCACAGGCCAATCATCTCGTTGCACTTCATCACCACATATTGCCTTCAAACAGTTGGATGGATAAGCACTCGTTAGCTAACGGGCAACAGATAGCCGCGTTAATAGACGAACATCCACAAGTGAAAGCTGTCATTCACGGCCATGTGCATTCGCCATTGCGCCAGCAAATAGGAGTGAACAAAACGCTTTCTTACGCAAGCCCATCTACCTGTTGGCAATGGGAAATGCGTCCCGAATTCGGTGTTAGCAATGAAGCGCCAGGGTATCAGGTGATGAGCTTAATGGATGGTGGCTCGGTGGGCGTTAAGGTTGTTCGGGTTTAGCTTTCGCGCTCTTTGCTTAAGCGTGGCTGTTTTGGAAGTATTTGGCGTTAAGAACAGTTTTGAACTCTCATCGAGTCCATATTAAATATAGAAACAGAGAACACAGAATAGAGAAAAACATGCAGCACATTTTATATCTTCACGGCTTTTTAAGTTCGCCGAAATCCATTAAGGCGCAAGCCACAAAAGCGTATTTTGAGCAGCATCACGCAAACGTTACCCTACATATTCCAGAGCTGTCTAATTTCCCCAGTAAAGTAGAAGGCCAGCTAATTTCACTTATTGAGAACACTCCAGCTCTGCTTGAAAACGGGCTGAAGCTTATAGGTAGTTCAATGGGGGGCTATCTCTCTACGTTTTTGCTTGAAAAATTTGGAGGCAAAGCGGTGTTAATTAACCCTGCAGTTCGCCCCTACGAGCTGTTGCAAGGCTTTATCGGCACTCATGAAAATCCTTACAGCAAGGAAAAGTTTGAAATAGTTGAAAGCGATATAGGGGTAATTCAAGCGTTAGAGGCAGCGTCAATCAAAGAACCAAACAGTTACAAAGTGTTGCTTCAGACAGAAGATGAAACGTTGGATTACCGTTTGGCTGAAGAAAAGTACGCGCAAAGTCACCTGGTTATTGAAGAGGGTGGCGATCACAGCTTTGTAGGCTACGAAAATCACTTGCCTGCTATTGCCGAGTTTTTGCTGAAATAAGCGCATTGCCAGTCTTTACTAGCCCTGCTAACATCAAACATATTGCTGTGCGGCGCTATACTATATAGCTAACCTTAGTGCTGCGTATTTCTTTCTTTGTCGCTGGCTTAAATAACAACCATAACTATGTCAAATCAATACAATTCAGATGCTATCGAGGTTTTAAACGGCCTCGACCCCGTAAAACGCCGCCCTGGTATGTATACCGACACTACCCGCCCGAATCATTTGGGTCAGGAAGTCATCGATAACAGTGTGGATGAAGCGCTTGCTGGGCATGCCTCTAATATCAAAGTAATTTTGCATGAAGACCAATCGTTAGAAGTTATCGACGATGGTCGTGGTATGCCGGTAGATATTCACCCTGAAGAGGGAATATCAGGCGTAGAGCTTATTCTATGTAAACTTCACGCAGGTGGTAAGTTTTCAAACAAAAACTATGCCTTTTCTGGTGGTCTTCACGGGGTAGGGATCTCGGTAGTTAACGCGCTTTCAACCCGCGTAGAAGTGACTATTCGACGAGACAGTAACGTATACCAAATTGCCTTTGAAAACGGCGACAAAGTCGAAGACTTACAAGTAATCGATACCTGCGGTAAACGCAATACAGGCACCCGTGTTCACTTCTGGCCTGACCCGCAATATTTCGACTCGGCAAAATTCTCAGCCAGCCGACTTGTGCACAACTTGCGCGCTAAAGCGGTGTTAAGCCCGGGTCTGCGCATTCGTTTCGACAACAAGATTACCAAAGAAAGCCAAGAGTGGTATTACGAAGATGGCCTTAAAGACTACCTCTACCAAGCGGTAGAAGAGTTTGAAACCTTACCGTCTGACACGCCGTTTGTGGGTACATTCAGCGGCAATACAGAAGCCGCCGATTGGGCTGTAATGTGGTTGCCTGAAGGTGGAGATTTGGTAACGGAAAGCTACGTTAACCTTATTCCTACAGCGCAAGGCGGTACACACGTCAATGGGTTGCGCCAAGGCTTACTGGAGTCAATGCGCGAATTCTGCGAATTTAGAAACTTAATGCCCCGTGGCGTTAAGTTATCGCCTGATGATATTTGGGACCGCTGTGCTTATATCCTGTCGACTAAGATGCAGGACCCACAGTTTGCCGGGCAGACTAAAGAGCGCCTGTCTTCACGTCAGGCCAGCGCGTTTGTGTCAGGCGTGGTGAAAGACGCATTCAGCCTTTGGTTAAATCAGCATACGGAAATTGCTGAAGCGCTTGCTGAAATGTGTATCAACAATGCACAGCGCCGCCTTCGTCAAACCAAAAAGGTTGCGCGTAAAAAGGTCACTCAAGGGCCGGCACTACCAGGTAAACTGACCGACTGCTCATCACAAGATATTTCTTACTCTGAACTGTTTTTAGTAGAGGGTGACTCGGCGGGGGGCTCGGCCAAGCAAGCGCGAGACCGAGAGTTTCAGGCAATTATGCCGCTGCGCGGTAAAATCTTAAATAGCTGGGAAGTTGACTCTTCTCAGGTACTGGCATCCCAGGAGATTCACGATATTTCAGTTGCGCTGGGTATCGACCCAGACTCGACGGACCTATCTGGTTTGCGCTACGGTAAAATATGTATTCTTGCCGATGCTGACTCCGATGGGCTACACATTGCAACGTTGCTATGTGCGCTCTTTGTTCGTCACTTCAGAACCTTGGTAGAACAAGGTCATGTGTATGTCGCTATGCCGCCGCTTTTTAGAATAGATGTAGGCAAAGAGGTGTATTACGCGCTAGATGAAGGCGAGAAGCAGGGCATTCTTGACCGAATTGAAGCGGAAAAGAAACGCGGTAAAGTCAACGTACAGCGCTTTAAAGGCTTGGGTGAAATGAACCCGCTACAGCTTCGCGAAACAACCATGGACCCGAACACCCGTCGCCTTGTTCAGTTGACCATTGAAGACGCGGAAGAAATGATGGAGTTGATGGACATGCTACTTGCTAAGAAGCGTTCTGGCGACCGTAAAACATGGCTTGAAAGCAAAGGTAATATGGCCGAAGTGGCGTTGTAGATTGCAGAAACGCGCCGCTTTTGTGCTTATTTATAGAAGCTTGTATCGATAACGCTGTTCAAACAAGCGACCGCTAGACAAGCAACCTTAACGCTACACTAAACAACGTAGAAACGCCGAGAAACTATCCTGATACGGAAATTTCTCGGCGTTTTAGTTTGTGCATCTGCAATAAAATACTGCCACGCATAATTACGCTGGTGCCGTTTAGGATAAGTAGCGGCCAGCTTTGGCTTAATGGCATTGTTAGGCCAAACAATAAAGTGCTAACGTCTTTTATCAATATATTGCGAAACAGCGCAAATGACAGCGATCCCACTTTTTGTCTGCGCTGCAGTACAAACCACTGGTGCAGTGAACCTTGAAATAAGATAACGGTAACGACCAGCATTAAGGTATTTGCGCCAAGCTGTGCAAGCGTTGGGAATGGCCGAAAAGCAATGGAAAGTGTGCCACCAATAAGGGCTAGCAAGGCAATAGCGGCAACATAGCCTGAAATTGAAGTGCGCCTGTGCTGCCATATTTTCCAAATGATAATGAGCGTAAGTACGAGCGCGCCAAATCGTGTCCACACCAAGTAATGGTTGAAAGGCTCTACCGAAATGCCAAAGAGGAAAATTGAGAAAAAGGCAAAATAGCTAGAGCCAAACTGGTTAAGTGACAGACTGTGGTTAGCATCGTCACTTTCGCTAGAAACGGGCACTTGAAAGCGCGTCATGGCCTTAATTTGTGACCATAATCCTAACCATGTCAGTAAAAACAGCGCGGCACTGGCAAAGCCTAAAATGTGGTAAAGCACCCAATTTGCTCCACGTTGAAAATGTCCTAGCTCGTGAAAGCCACAGTGTACCACAGCACTGGCACTGTTCTGGCATGTTCTGACATATGGCATGAAAACAATCACCATTAACAAAGCACTGCACCAGGATCTAAAGGTGTTATCGTTTTTTCGGTATCGATGACACCCAATATATTTTCACAACCGGTATTGAACTAGCAAGGAGGTTTATTTTGGCATTGCACTCATTTTCTTCATCAACCCGCCAGTTAGCGGTAAGCGATAAAACCACAACGCTGTTATTTGATCACGACGGTACCCTTATTGACTCAGAATCCGTACATTTTGACCTGTGGAAAGACATTTTGCTGGGGTACGATGTTGAATTAAGCGAGGATTTTTATTGTGAAGTGATGGCGGGTATTCCAGTAAAGCAAAATGCTGTCGATCTCGTCGAACATTTTAATATTGATATAGCGCCGCAGCAGCTAGCAGAGCAAAAACACAAAAGCATTAGCGACTACTTAGATAAGCAAGCTTTTCCCTTAATGCCGTTTGCTAAAGAAACCATTGAACAATGTGCAAACAAAGGTTACACCATTGGCATTGTGACTGGGGGAAGTAAAAAGTCGGTGGAAAAAACCTTATCTCAGTATGGTTTAAGTGCTTATATTTCTTGTGTGGTTGCCGTGGAAGATGTCGAAAACAGCAAACCAGCACCTGATTGTTACGCGCTTGCAATGGACAAGCTAGGAAAAATACCCGGTGAATGTGTGGCAATTGAAGATACGCAAACCGGGATGACAGCGGCACTTGCTGCAAACCTAGCCTGCGTTGTGATACCCACGGAATTGTCGAAACATCATAATTTGTCTGGTGCCACAGCGCGGTATACAAGCTTGAAAGACTGGGTGGACTGCGAACTCGTTTTTTAGCGAATGCGGTGGA
The DNA here is from genome assembly GCF_022348355.1 of Alteromonas sp. Cnat2-8. Taxonomy (NCBI): domain Bacteria; kingdom Pseudomonadati; phylum Pseudomonadota; class Gammaproteobacteria; order Alteromonadales; family Alteromonadaceae; genus Alteromonas; species Alteromonas sp. Cnat2-8. The sequence goes on along the minus strand of NZ_JAKREX010000001.1, from coordinate 691,049 downwards.
GGCTAATAGCCGACTTGTCGTGCCACTTGTCACTGGTGGCGCGAAAATAGATAACGTAGTATAACCAGCACGTTAGGGCGTAACTTTCTTTGTTTTACAGCAAAGAACGCCAGAGGCGCTAACTTATTTTTTATTCATTGTTATGACAGGTACAGCTGATTTCTCATGATTTTGCGTAGCGTAAAATGGCTTTTGATTACTTTTGCCATCATTGTTGTTCTGCTTGTAGTAAGCGTTGCTACGATTACGGTTATGGCTGTGCAAAAAGCGCCATTAGTCGCATCGACAGCGCCCACACAGCTAGATGGTGCTGATAGCGTTAACGAACTCCTCGGTCAGCTGCAACAGGCGTTTTCCCGCCGAGAAGAGGGGCATCAAGTTACGCTCACCGAAACCCAAGTCGAAAGCTTAGTGGGTGTGTTACAGCGTGCATTACCTGACTTTAAGGGCGTAGTGAATATCACGCCGTTGGCGGGAACCATTAACGTCACTTACGCTATCAACAATACGGGGTATTATGTAAATGCGTCAGCGCTAGTACTGCCTGGAGATAGCTTGCGTATAGAGCAAGTCCAAGTTGGCGACTTAACCATTCCGGGTCGTTTTTTACTTGGGTTTTTAGAGCGTACGGTGAACTCTTATACGCAATCAGAAATAGCCACCATTGCGTTATCGCGGGTTGAACGTGTGATCATGAGAAGCGGTGAGCTTACCCTTGATGTTGGGCGTTTAGATGAGCTGCTAAGCGAGTTAAACGTGGTGGCGTCGAACATGTCGGTAAGCGAACAGACCGAGCTTCAGCAGTTATCTGCGTACTATTTACGTTATTTGTCTGGTAGAGAAATAGCCTTATCAAATAAACCGGTATCCCTTATTGAATACTTGCGCGAAGGGATGGCGCGGGCGAGAGAGCAAAGCCAAACCCCTGAAGAAGCAGTACTGCATAATAATGCGGTAATCCTCGCTTTAGCGGTTTACGTTGGGCATCATCGTGTTGGGACTCTGGTGGGCGACATACAACCAGATTCCGAAAAAGCGCTAAAGCCTCGCAGAGGTGCTGTGCTGCACAAGCGCAACGATTTGGCTCGTCACTTTATCATTTCTGCTGCATTAGAGTTAATGGCAGAACAAGGTATGTCCCTAGCAATTGGTGAGTTTAAAGAGCTAATGGACCGGGGCAACGGTGGTTCGGGCTATAGCTTTGTAGACTTAGCGGCAGACATGTCGGGTACTGAGTTTGCAAAGGTTGCTACCCATCCAAATACTGCGATGGAAGTGCAAAATGCGATTGCGCGCATTCAAAGTGAACTTGAAATCATCCCGCCTATTGAAGGCCTGCCCGAAGGCTTAAGTAAGCAAGCGTTTACTGAGCAATATCAGCGGGTAGACAGCAAAGCGTACTTAAAAGAAGTGCAGGAAATTAATCGGAGAATTGCCTTGCTGCCGCTTTACCAAAAATAAGTGGTAAGGCGCGTGAGAGTGCGCCGAAAGTAAGAAGCCAACCTATAAAAAGCCCGCTATGAAAGCGGGCTTTGTTTTATTCATTTGCAGTTCTACACTACTTTTGGGATAGAGACTGCTGAAATTGCGCAATGGTCACCAGCGCCAACTCTATTTTTTTAACTAATGGCGCTAGGGCTTGTTTGGCCGCATCATCATCCAGTTCCTTTAGCGATTGCCAGTCATTTGCAATCTCTTGAACATATGGACCAAAGCGTTTTGCTGATGTGCTAAACCCACTGTCATCTGCGAAAACGGCTGCAAACTTCCCTTTTTGATCGCGCTGTAAACTATCTAGTATTTGGTCGGCATCAACAGCTTTGCGGTGCAGCGTTTGAAGTGTTTCTTGAAGTTGTTGATGGACAGCTTGCATCTCTTGGCTCTGTTGCATGGTCACGCCTTTTGTTTCTAATGTAATCCGGTGCACGCGTTAGCCGCACACTTAATGTTCATATATATTGCGCAGCTATCATTATATGCTACGCCGAATGTATCACGGTAAATAATGATTAAAGTTTCGCCTTTCAAGGCCGATAACCTGAAGTCAGTTGTAAATTACGAAGTCTGCGGGTAATTGAGCCGCTTGCTATTTATGTAATGGACAACACGCCGTAAAGGTGGGCAATTCTGCCCATTTTTTTACTTTGCTACAAGCAACAAAGGAAAATGGTATGGATCTACAAGGTACTAGTGCCTCTGGAACGTCCGGTGCGTCACTTGAGTTGGCCTCTCTTAAGTTGGCTAAAAGCCAACAAGAGCAAGAGGGACAAGCGTCGCTTCAGTTGCTGGAATCAGCTTCTGACGTACCAAAATCGTCATCTTCAAACCCCGCGTTAGGCGCCAACGTCGATACCTTCGCGTAAGTTAGGGATGCAACTTTAAGTCGATAGGCGTTTTGCCGGGTTGACCGCCAATTTCTCTCACCAGTTTTGGCACCAAAAAGCCCGGCAGGCGCTTTATCGCTTCTTCCATAATTGCTCGGCCTTTATCGTCACTCACATAAAAGTGGCTCGCACCCTGTACTTTATCTAAAACGTGCAAATAATAGGGTAACACTCCGGCTTCAAACAGCGTTTCGCTTAAATCACTAATTGCATCGGCAGAGTCATTTATTCCTTTTAGCAATACCGATTGATTGAGCAAGGTGACGCCTTTTTCTCGCAATATATTTAAACGCACTTTCAACGTTTCTGACATCTCATTGGCGTGGTTTGCATGCAGCACTAATACTTTTTGAAGCGGCAATGCGCTAAACCATTCAACAAAGTCATGGCTAATTCGTTCTGGTAGCACTACCGGCAGACGGCTATGAATACGCAGGCGTTTTATGTGGGCAATAGCGGCAATTTCGTTGGCTAGCCACGACAGATGATCGTCTTTTGCCATCAGTGGGTCGCCGCCTGAGAAAATCACCTCATTTATTTGGCTGTTATTACGAAGGTAATCAAGCACATCAAGCCATTGGTGTTTGCTTACCGCATTATCGGCGTAAGGAAAATGGCGGCGAAAACAGTACCGGCAGTTTACCGCACAGCCGGTGCGAACCATCAGCAACACGCGAGAATCGTATTTGTGCAATATGCCTTTGCCTGCTGTATCGTGCTCGTCTAACGGATCTTCGCTATAGCCTGGTGATGTTAGAAATTCGTCGCTGAGCGGCATAACTTGTAAAAAAAGCGGGTCGTGTGGATTGCCTTTCTCCATCAGTTCCACAAAATGTCGTGGAACACGCATAGGAAAAAATCGGCGCGCTTTAATATGTTGGGCGTATTTTTCTTGGTCTAAACCTAAGTGTTGCAACAGCTTTGCAGGATCGGTAAAGCTACTTGCTAATTCTTTTTGCCAGTTATGCTCTACAGAAATCGGTTTTTTAGGTATTATTTGTTCCACGAAACTTTTTGTACCTTATGTTTAGACAGAGGAATTATGGCTAATTACAGCACTAACGAGTTCAAAGGCGGCCTGAAAATCATGCTGGACGGCGAACCTTGCAACATTCTAGAAAACGAATACGTAAAGCCGGGTAAGGGCCAAGCGTTTAACCGCGTAAAAATCCGCAAGCTTATTTCAGGTAAAGTTTTAGAGAAAACTTTCCGCTCAGGTGAATCAGTAGAAGGCGCTGACGTAATGGATACGGAGCTTGCCTACTTGTACACCGACGGCGAATTCTACCACTTTATGAACAACGATACATTCGAACAAATCGCTGCAGACGAAAAAGCAGTGGGTGAGAATAAAAAGTGGTTGGTAGAGAACGACGTTTGTACCATTACATTGTGGAACGGTTCACCTATCACGGTTACGCCACCAAACTTTGTTGAGCTAGAGATCACTGAAACTGATCCTGGTCTTAAAGGTGATACAGCGGGTACAGGCGGTAAGCCAGCAACGCTGAGCACTGGTGCAGTTGTTCGCGTTCCTCTATTCGTTCAAACCGGCGAAGTTATCCGTGTAGATACGCGCTCTGGCGAATACGTGTCTCGCGCACAAAAATAATATCTTATACCAGTCCGCATAGATAATTACCCACTCAGCGAGAGTTAAAATGTTCGTAATCGCGGCGTGTTGCCGCAGGTATAGTGGTTCTACATCAAGGTGACACAACAAAGAGTACGGACATTTTAAACTCGCCCTTCGGGAAGGTCTGGCAAGCTTCCTAGCTTCATTCTGGGAATTTGAAAGGGAACACATTCCTGCATTCCCACGCTTCGCTATGAAGCTTGCCAGCGCCTTCTGAGTGGGCAATGATCTATGCGGATTGGTATTAAGCGCATATCGCGCATTCTGTTTATGTGTAAAGCCGGTGCCTTTGTGTACCGGTTTTTTGTTTTAGCTATTCTTTTTAGGTTTGAATACATGCAATCTTGGCAGCCTACTACCACTCATGAAGCCCGTGTTGCGCGAGCAGAATTACTCAGAACAATCCGTGAGTTTTTTTACGCAAGAAACGTGTTAGAGGTCGATACGCCTTTACTTTCAAACGGTACGGTTACCGATGAGCATTTAGATGCGTTTGATACCCAATTCAATTTTGCCTCATCCGGTAAGCCAACGACGCTGTATCTTCAAACTTCCCCTGAATATGCCATGAAGCGGTTACTGTGCGCTGACAGCGGTAGTATTTTTCAGGTGTGTAAAGCGTTTCGCCATGAAGGTGAAGGGCGCTGGCACAACCCAGAGTTCACCATGCTAGAGTGGTACCGCTTAGATTTTGACCATTTTGCGCTAATGGACGAGGTTGACGCCTTGCTGCAAGAAACCTTAAACACAGCTTCGGCTGATAAGATGACGTATCAGCAAGCTTTTCAAACCTATTTAAATATTGACCCGTTAAGTGCTGATGGCGACGTTTTGCTAAAGGCAATGGAAGAGCAGAACATAGATATTCACGCGCCGCAAAATCTAAGCTATGACAGCAAGTTACAACTGTTGTTCAGCTATGTAATCGAACCTGAAATCGGTAACGAAAAACCGTGCTTCATCTACGATTTCCCTGCTTCTCAGGCGGCGCTTGCCAAACTAAGCCCAGTTGATGAACGGGTTGCCGAACGCTTTGAGGTGTATTACCAAGGCGCTGAACTTGCTAACGGTTTTCATGAGTTAAGTGCAGCAAAAGAGCAGCGACTGCGTTTTGAAACTGATAACGAGAAACGCAGAGAACATGGCCTTCCCACTAAGCCCATTGATGAAAACTTTCTAAGTGCGCTTGACGCAGGTTTGCCACCGTGTGCGGGTGTGGCGCTGGGCATCGATCGTTTGCTTATGCTTAAAACCAACGCGAAGCATATTCAAGGAGTGATCAATTTCACAGTGAGTAGGGCTTAGTACCTTCGTGCCCAATTAGCTATGAATTGCTTAAACCTTGGGTTTCAGTAGGCGCGTCCGATTGAATTGCAAAAACATAAGATTAAGTGAGTAAAGCAGCGGTTGACAAGCAATGGGCAATGGATAAAATGTTATAACATCACTAAATAATGTTATAACATCCACAGAGGGATACCCATGAAAATGCGTTCGCTGCTAAGTTTGTCCATAGCGGGGCTGTTAAGTGCGCCTGTGTATGCCACCACAGTAACGGGAAAAGTCACCGACACGGCAGGCCAACCTGTTGCAGGGGCTGAAGTAAAAATCGAAGGCAGTCGCCGTGTAGCATACACCGATGCAAATGGTATTTATCGATTTGATGATGTAAAGCAGCCACATATTCATTTACATGTTTATTCTTCAAACTACATTCATGGTGATAACGACTTAGGCGACGTAAATACGGATCAAAATGTAGACTTCGTTTTAAAGCCTGCATCCGTCGAAAATATCGTAGTTACCGCCAATGCGCTTCAATCATCAGTACTGGAATCTGTTACGCCAGTTACCGTAATTGGTGCGGAAAAATTACGTAAGATAGAAGCGCCAACTTTAGGCGAAACCCTCAAAAACGCGCCTGGTGTGCACAGCACTTATTTTGGCCCAGTTTCAAGCAGCCCAGTTATTCGCGGTAACGATGGCCCGCGCGTAAAGATTGTTCAAAACGGTTTGGATGTATCTGATGTATCTCGAGTAAGTCCAGATCACAATGTCGCCACCACACTTTCAAGTGCAACGCAGGTGGAAGTACTTCGCGGTCCTGCAACGCTTCAATACGGTAGTGGCGCTATTGGTGGTGTGGTGAACGTGGTTGACAAACGTATTCCTCAGTATCAGATAGACGGCGTAGAAGGCGAAGCTGAAACTAGCTATAGCACAGTGAATAACGGCTCGTATACCCGTGCAGATGTAACGGGTGGCAGTGGCAATATTGCATGGCATGTCGACGGATTTTATCGCGATACAGATAACGCGGATATTCCGGGCTTTGCGTCTATCGATCCCGATGAGGATGAACCAAACGGTGTGCTAGAAAGCAGCGCAATGGAGACGCGTAACGTCGTTGCAGGTTTATCTTACGTGGCCGAAGAAGGCTACTTCGGTTTCGCTGTGGAACAACTCGACAACAAATATGGCGTACCTGGCTATAGCCATGCTCATGGTGAGGAAGAGCATGAGGGCGAAGACCACGATCTTGAAGAACATGATCATGAAGAACACGCTGAAGAAGGCGTGTTACTTGATGTAGATATGACCCGTTATCAAGCAGCCGGTGAGTGGCATTCACCCTTTGAAGGAATAACTAACCTTAAATTTGCCGCAGCTTACACCGATTACGAACATGCTGAGATTGAAGACGGTGAGCCAGGCACGGTATTCACAAATGAATCGAGCGACATTCGCCTGTCTGCTTATCACGAAGAAGTGAACGGCTGGCACGGCGTATTCGGGCTACAGTTTAATCATAGCGATTACAATGCCGTGGGCGAAGAAGCCTTTACCCCAGCTAATACTACATCGAGCTACGCACTTTATCTTATAGAACAAAAGAAAGTAGGTAATGTAACCTTTGAGCTTGGTGGCCGACTAGAGCGAACGACATTAGATGCTGATGCCAGCGAAGTGGAACTTGACGTATTGCATGATGAGCATGAAGGCGAGGAGCATGCTGTTGCTTTCAACTTCCCTGACTACGACTTTACCAGCCTATCGCTTTCAGCGGGCGCTAACTGGGAATACCAGGAAGGTCACTCGGTTGCCGTTACGTTGTCACGCAGTGAGCGTGCGCCTAGTCAGCAAGAACTTTTCTCTGCTGGCCAGCATTTAGCAACCCAAAGCTACGAAGTGGGTTTAGTATTTGATATGGATGAAGAAGGCCATATCGAAGAAACACTTAAAGGCGTAAAAGAAGAAGTTAGTACCAACCTAGATATTACTTTCCGTAAGTTTACCGGTAGCTGGGGCTATAGTGCGTCTTTCTTCTACAATCAGGCAGATGACTATATCTTCCAAACAAGCACAGGCTTAATTGCGCTCAGCGAGCACGAAGAACACGATGAGCACGAAGAGGAAGGATTAGAAAGCGAGCACGAAGAACATGGACATGATGAACACGGCGATGAAGAAGGCTTGCCTATCTATTACTTCCAACAAGCTGACGCTGACATTTGGGGCTTCGAAGCAGAAACTTACGTTGATTTATCAGACACGCTACGTTTAACCGTATTTGGTGACTATATCCGCGCAGAAATAGAAGACGACAACCTTCCGCGCACGCCGCCTATGCGCTTTGGTAGTGAATTAAGCTACGTGAACGATGGTTTAAGTGCTGACGTGGGCTTTACGTGGTACGACGACCAAAATGAAGTTGCGTCATTTGAGACTGCAACCGACGGCTACACCTTGGTTAACGCAAGCGTGCAATATGAGTTTGGCACGCAGGGCATTGACTGGGTAGTGTTTGCGCGCGGTGAAAACCTAACTGACGAGGAAGCCCGTGTTCATACATCTTTCTTAAAAGACCAAGCACCGCTTCCAGGTAGAAACTTTACTATGGGTGTGAGAGCGTTGTTTTAATTAAACAACTCCACTGCGGTATACAAGGCGATGTATTGGGGCTCTCAGTACATCGCCTTTTTTTATACTAGGGGGAAAGTGGTCAGTACGATTTTTTCTAGTTGAATAAACTGCAAAGATAAACATGCTTAAGTTGGTAAACGTCGAGCGGTTGTGAAGTAGAGGTGAAAATGAATGAAATAGCGAATTGGTTAAGTACGCAAACCGAAAAACACATGGTGTTAGGTTATGGAAGCTTACTTAGCAAAGACAGCCGAGAGCGCTACTCCAACATTTTTACACCAGGGGTCCCTGTGACGGTTTCTGGCTTCGAAAGGGCATGGGTGACGCGAAGTCTTCATGAAAAGCAGACTTACGTTGGCGCCGTGGCCAATGCGCATAGCAAATTAAACGCCCAGCTTATCCCAACACAAATTAACCCTGCCTTACAGGAGAGAGAAAAAGACTATCGGTTTGTCGAAGTAAGCGCTAAAGCACTCAACTTTCATCAACACAAGGGTTCTGCGTCTCTAGACGATGTGCTTGCACAATTTACCTTTTGGATTTGCGAAACACTCGACTGTACACAGGCAAATGACGCCTATCCCGTACATCAAACGTACGTAGATACATGCTTGAGTGGATGCTTAGAGCACGGTGGTATAGAGGAAGCCGAGCGATTTATCGTCCATACATCGTTGTGGGAGCACCCAAGAGTAAACGACAGAGCGAACCCGAAGTACCCCCGCGCGGCAGTGGTCAACCCAGACCACTTTGAGCACATAGACAGGCTTCTATCAAAGAGATAGTGTTTGCCTTAGGTCTTACTTCTAGTTATACGTTCAAATGTAGAGGTACAAAAGCGAGTACTACATGCGCGTCATAAAAACTTTGCTAAAAGGATTAGTGTGAACACAAACACCGCTATTTTTACAAACGATAAAATAACGCTACGGCCGCTTACTTTTGATGATAAACACTGGGTACTTGCGCTGCAGCAGGACCCGCTATGGCTTAGATACATTGGAAGTAAAAATGTCGATACAGTAGACGATGCGTGTGACTACATTGGCAAAACAAATGCGCAGCGCGAAGAGTGGGGGTATGGCCTGCTGGCTGTCGAATTAACCGAAACCAAACAACCGTTAGGGGTTTGTGGTCTCTTCAATCGCTTTGCATTTGAATGTCCAGATTTAGGCTTTGCCATGCTGCCTGAAGCAAGAGGCAAGGGTATATGTTATGAGGCATGTCAGTGTGTTATAGCGTGGTCTGCCTCTAAGGGCTATCGTTTTTTAACAGCCATGACGCACCCAGAAAATATGGCGTCGCAGAAGCTTTTACAGCGCTTAGGATTTAACAAGCAGGGCTTTTACTTCGACAAAACGTTCCCAAAACAGCATTTGTTCAGGTTGGAATTACAGCCATAAAGCATTGCTCTTTATGGCTGTTTGTATCTGTTAATCGCTATAAGGGCGGTAACACGGTCATCTTTTTAATAATGATCGGCTCAATGGGTACGTTATTCGCGTTAAGGCGAATCGAATATTCAGTTTCTACTTCCGACATGGCATCAACAATATCTTCGCCTTCAACAATTACGCCAAAAACCGCGTAGCCCCAGTCTCTTCCGGGGTTTAAGCTGCTGTTGTCATTCACGTTGAAGAAAAATTGTCGGTTTGCGGTATGCGGGTCACCTTGTCTTGCCATTGCAATAGTGTGCAGATCGTTAGTCAAACCGTTACCAGACTCATTGAAGATATCTGGAAAGTTCGACTTGCCGTTGAAGTCAGCCGTATAACCACCACCTTGCACAACAAAACCAGGCACGATGCGGTGAAAAATGGTGTCTTCGTAGGCGCGCTTATCAACATAACGAAGAAAGTTATTTACGGTAATTGGCGCACGTCTTCTGTCCAGTTCAACCACAATATCGCCCATGGTGGTTTCTATTTTCACCCGAGGGTAATAGTTATCTGGCTGAACCTGAGACCCATCGTCTTTCTTGGCCATAACGGGTGAACTGCTGCCTATTAGCATGATGGCGGTCAGCAGTGATAAAAGTATTTTCTTCATAAAAATGCCTTTAAATGTTTTCCTTAATTCGCGCATGTTTTTTGATCGCTTATCGTTTTGCAGTGCCTAAGATAACGAACTTTTTGTCACTCGCAAGTACCTTAGCGCCACCAAACAACTTTTTAAGTTTAATGTGATAGTCGAGGTGTCGGTTACCAACTACCACTAAGTGACCGCTTTTAATAAGTACGTCCCGGGAATCAGTGAACATTTGCCATGCAATATGGTCAGTGATTGCGTTTTGTTGATGAAACGGTGGGTTACACAGAATTTTGGTAACAGCAGGTTTATTCTCTCTATTGATTAATGTTTCAAGGCAATTACTTGCAACAAACTCACATTGATCAATTTTATCCGGGAAGTTGTTGAGCACATTGAGTCTGGCACTTTCTAATGCCATATAGGACTCATCCACAAATATTACTTTGGCATCAGGGGCAAGAGAGAGGGCATTAACCCCCAGTACTCCGTTGCCGCAGCCTAAATCTACCACCACATCATTAGCGCTCACCGTCATATGTTCAAGCATAATGCGAGCGCCTATATCTAATGACTGTCGGGAAAACGTATTCGCCAGATTGTCTATAGTTAACGCCGTTCCCATCGTACTTTTACACTGCCAACGCGTCGGATAGGGCGAGTCAGATAGTTTTATTGACTCACGAGGCGAAGCGAACACAAGCCGCGATTTCTTCTTGGCAAGGGACGTGGTGGTGGGGCCAATATATCGTTCAAATAGGTTGAGTACGGATTTTGTGATGGTCTTCACTTTACCGGTTGCGATAACACGCGTGTCAGGTGTTATATATTTTTGTAAATCAATAAGCTGCTGTTCAAGAAGTGCAAGGGCGCGGGGGACCTTCAGCACAACAAGACTCGGCGCCTTTTCTGGCTTAAACGTTAAGCTTTGCACGCTAGTCAAGGTTTTCAGCGGCGCGGTTAGCAGGCCGTTTTTATTGCTCGTTTCTGCATTACCCAGTAAATGATTGGCTTTTAAATTCTCAGAGAGTGATCGCAAAGATATGTAGGAGTCAGATACCCAGTAAGGTGCTAAGTGCGAAAACCAACAACCTAACGCGCCGAAATCGTCGTTAAAAATCATCATTGAGCCATCATTGTCACCACTGCCAATTGAAAGCGACGCTTCACTTAATAAGCTCTCAATGTGCTCAATAACGAGTTCATCAGCGCTATCCCATGCTTGAAGGCTTATGTGCTGGTGCTTTTCAGGGTAGCGAATAAGCGAGAATTGTCGGTCGGCAAAAATAAATTCTGTATTCATTGGAGTCTGTTTTCAGAGAAGGCTCAAAGCACTCACATACTTTTGGGAATGCCTATTTGGTTTATGTACGCGCTGCCTATCTTATCATATCAGCCACGCGGCTCTAACAGCCAAGAAGACTCAAAACGCGAATGTTTCGATGAAAATAAAAGGTAAAACGTTTACTTTGTTTTATTTGTGTGAAAATATTGTTAATTAAATCTCGTCTGACCACTTGATAATTAACTGAGAAAACTATGAAAAAACGACTGATAATTCTACTGTCCATTGCCTTTTAAACGCTCTCTCTAAATGTTAAAGCTGAAGTAACTTTCCCTGATGCCGCCTTTAGTAATTTAGATTACGGTTTGTATTGGTTTGACTACAACGACGCGAAAAAAGCGAATGTTAATGAGCCTAATCCATACTACAACGCCAATAATAAAACGGTCATCTACATTCACGGATGGCAAAACGGCTCGGTAACGGAGCGTCGTCGCGAGACGTTGAATCGTTCAAACTCGGGAGGACCTAACGAAGACCTCGCATGGTATTGGTTAGATAGAGGGTATAATGTAGGGATTTTGTATTGGAACCAGTTTGCAGATGAGTCTGAAGTTAAAGATGCAGAAGCCAAGATTCATTCGGCTTCTGGTCCTCGAAATATGCGCTGGAAGTCGTCAAATGGCAGCTACAGCTCGGGACCAAGCTCTTCGGTAACACAGTTACTTTACAACTCACTCACGAATGGAATGCCTAACTTTAATGGTAGCGAGCTCCGCATAGCGGGTCACTCTTTGGGGAATCAACTAGCGCTTACTATTTCAGAGAAATTAGACGATGCGGTAAATAGAGGTGTTCTGACATCATCATATCGGCCAAATCGTATCGCATTGCTCGACCCTTTCTATTCCATAGGCGAAAAATCTTATCTGAATAACGATTGGACTGGTGAGAGAAGTAAAAGCATTGTTGATGCACTAAAAGCTAAGGGAATTGCCATTGAAGCGTATCGTAGCTCGCCGGTTACCAGCACATTCCTTGCTGGTGACAATAACGCTAGCCTAATGAATAGCATTGCACTTTCAGAGCTAAAACCATGGAATTTTGCTTGGTGGCAAGTGGCTGAGAAGCATGGTGCTGCAGTGACTCACTATTTTTGGTCACGAGCTTTCAGCCCGTTGACACTTGACGGAAGCAATACCCAAGTACCGAGCGCATCGGCGAGCAGTACCGTAATCAAAACGTGGATGAACAAGAATAAAGGCGTTATTCAAGACAGCGGTGCATACAGTGCCACACCTGCAGATGACGACTTCAAAGAAAAATCACGCTTATAGAAGTTAACATCAATCTACATTAGCAATGCATGCGTAATTAAGGTGCAATTGGGGGAGCTTCAAAGGTGTGTTTAAGCACTTTTGAGATCAAGTGCCCATAGCCAAAATTAAAAATCACCGGAAATATCATAGTTACGCATGCAGTTTTCTCTTTTCGAGACCCCAGAAAACAATAGCTCATCTCATAAGCTCCCGCTGTCAGAGGGCGATGTCACTTATTTTCCTCAGGCGCTATCAAAAAATGATGCAGATACTTTTTTTGAGTTACTGAAGGCCGAGTTACCCTGGCGTCAGGACTCGATCAGATTGTTTGGCAAGCCGGTAAAAATTCCCCGCCTTCAGAGCTGGCACGGCGATGACGATTGCACCTATACCTATTCGAATTTAACCATGTCGCCAAATCCGTGGACGAACAGCCTTTTAAGTATTAAAGATTGTTGTGAAGCGCTATGTGCTCCAACCCAAAACACAAAGTTCAACAGTGTGTTAGCGAATTGGTATCGTGACGGACAAGATAGCATGAGCTTTCATTCAGATGATGAGCCTGAGTTGGGTATAAACCCGGTTATTGCATCCGTCACCTTAGGTGAAGCAAGGCCCTTTGTTTTTAAGCACAAAGAAACAAAGGAAAAGTATACGCAGGTGCTTGAGCACGGCAGTGTATTAATTATGGCAGGAACAACACAAAGTCATTATGTGCACGGTATTGCGAAGACGGCTAAGCCTATCGGTGGTAGAATTAATCTTACATTCCGACATCTTATTCACAGAACAAGGTAAGCCAAATGCAAGTAAAAGCGTTTCTGGAAACTACGATTGAAGCTGCACTTAATCCGAGTTTTCTCGAGGTTGTAGATGAGAGTTTTATGCACAATGTTCCAGAAGGGGCTCAAAGTCATTTCAAAGTAACGGTAGTGAGTGATGCCTTTGAGGGTAAGCGCTTAATAGCGAGACACAGAGAAATTAACGGTCTTGCGGCTGAAGCGCTGCAGGGGCCTGTTCATGCGTTGGCACTTCACACGTATACGCCTACAGAGTGGGAAGCTCGAGGTGGGCAATCTATGGTATCGCCAAACTGCCTAGGTGGTAGCAAGCACGACCAATAACGCTCTTTTTGTACTAAATGGAAGTAGATTTATGACAAGCAGTGAAACAAAAAACAGCGGCGCGCTAGCCTCTTACTTAGACATCATTAAAACACCCTCTATTCAGGTGTTACTACTTGGCACCGGTTTTTTGCTTATGATGTTGTTTGTCTACATGGGCGTGCTGACTACGTTTGACAATGCGTTATTCAATGTAATTAGCGAAGCAGGCAATGTATCGGGTTGGAAAGAAGACGCGCTTCGCGATATCACCGCGTTAGGCAGTAATACGGCACTTATCTTTGTCACGATTTCAGTTGCCGGAGCCTTGGCGATGGCCGGTGAAAAGAAAAAGGCACTGACTTTTTTGATTGCTGTTGCCGTGGGGATCGCAACGACTTTCTTACTCAAAGCTGGCATCGACAGGCCTCGTCCTCCGCTGCCCATGCAGGATGTAAGTGTGTATACACAAAGCTTCCCCTCTGCACATGCTACCTTATCTACGCTTGTTTATTTCTATATCGCCTATTTGTTAACGTACTTCACGCAAAACGCTTCAGTAAAAGTGTGGATCTACATGGCAGCCACCTTTCTTGTATTTTGTATTGGCTTAAGCCGCATTTTATTGGGCGTGCATTGGCCTAGCGACATTATTGCAGGGTGGTTTGCTGGTGGCAGTATGGCTGCCTTTTGCTTTTATATCATCAAGTGGAAACGCAAACTGCGTATAAAAAGCGAAGGTTAAACGTGCAAGATCTCAAACGGCTAGGCGACATTATTAAGCGGGATCCTTTTCGCATGCGTTGCCTGCGCGCTTTGAGAGCGCTCGATTTACCGCAAGGGTACATTGGTGCTGGATTTGTTCGAAATGCCATTTGGGATGAGTTACACGCAAGAGCGACACCAACTCCGCTTAACGATATTGATGTGATTTACTTTAGTGGTGAAATTAATCCGCCGCAAAGTGTTGCGAGTGCCGATAATACACTGGAATCAGTACCTCAACCGCAAGCTTACTCACCAAATTCTGTCGCCGTCAAACCAGGGCTGAAAGCACAAGAACAAGCCATAGAACGCGAGCTAGCGCGTATGGTTCCTCAAGCTAATTGGCAAGTTAAAAACCAAGCGCGTATGCACGTAGCTCACGAGCACGCTCCCTATCAAAATTGCCACGACGCTATTTCTTATTGGATAGAACGAGAAACCTGTGTTGCGGTTCGTCTTTTAGCCAATGATGATTTAGACATACTCGCGCCATTTGGTTTGGAAGCAAACTTCGCCGGCACCATAAGTATTAACCCAAAATATCCAAGACCCGAAGTTTTTAAACAGCGACTTGCTTCTAAGAATTGGCTTACTGTTTGGCCTTTGTTGACTTTAGTTTCTCCTTAAGAGCTAGAACGCGCTTAATTAAACTAGAAGTGACTCAATTGAGAGTAGCTACCTTTGAGCAGTAGTCTTTGTTGTAATATTTACTATCTTAGCGGCAATAGCCGCTATGGTCGTATTTTCGCTCATAGCTTGTTTTTGCAGTCGACGATACGCGTTATTTTCGCTTAATCCGAATTGCTCCATTACTACCAGTTTTGCTCGCCCAATCAGTTTTTGTTCCTGTATTGCACGCTTGGCCTCTTCGAGCTCCCGACCCATATCTTCTATGTGTTGGGCCTGTGAACGCAGTAAATCATAAAAAGAGCGGTGAGCAGATAAAGTCTTCGTTTGCTCGTTAAGTGATAGCGTTTTGATTTCGTCTTCTTTGGTGTCTTCCGCGAGTCCAGGCATACTTGGATCGAACAATAAGGTGAGCGGTGAGCCATCAGTAGCGTGTTCATCATTGAAGCGCGTAAGCAACTGCTGATGATTGGCCATCTCATTTTTTGCATCGGCGACTTTACTGTTAGCTTGCTGAGTAAGGGCCTCAGTGAGCGCCACTTCGATAGTCTGCATTGCATCCATTCGACGCGTTGCTACATCAAACCAAACTTCCGATATTTCTCCGGCAATCGGACTGCCGTCACCAAGCTGTGCAATCATATTTCTAAGCTGTGTAATATCGATTGCAGCAGGGCTTTTGTTCAACGCGTCTAATGCATCTTTATGCGGCTTACAGCTAAACTCACAGAATATACTGAAGTGATGTTCTTGGGCATGCTGAAGCGCGGCCAGCTTTTCACAAAGGCGAACATCGAAATGAGTTTCTGCGAAACCAATAGCGCCCCACGCCCGCTCCTGCCCAGCGTATTCTTTTGCCTGCATAAAATTGAACAGTGCAACCAATAAGCGAGTGATTGTTGGGTCGCTTGCAATATCTGCCGCTTCAAAAATAACCGTAAGTAAACTGGCAACTAGACGACTATATGCTCGTGTGGATTCCAGTGGTGTCAGCAGCTGCTTGCTTACCTGTTCTCTCAGTCTGGGCAGGTAGTCTGTCGCCTGCATAGCAAGTGTAATGCTGCTCAACAACCGCGGGTTACCCGTGGTGATCTCATCTGTCAGGTAGAGCGATTTCAAGTGGCTTTTCAACATTGACTCCGCTTGCTCGCTAGCACTGACGTACTGCATTCGCTCAGCGGCATAACGCTCGCCTTTTGAAGCAAGAAAGATATTGCTGGCCCCACGCTCTTTTTGCAGTTCATGAATAAGTTCTCGAACGGCAATTACAATTCGACAATTACTAGATAGTTGCTCAAGCACGGTTATTTCGGCGTGCTTGGCCGCTAGCAAAAAGCGCTTAGTGGCGTCGCTACAAAGCGCAATGGTCTGTTCTGGTTCATGAAGCATGTTAAGGCCTGCTAATCTTCGGTACACACGTTTCGAATTTTTTCTTGATGAGTGCATCTATTGGCGAAACGTTTTTTGAAACTCATTGCTCTTAGCACTGAGCAGAGCAATACGTGTACCAAGCAACACTTATGCCCTGTTTATTAGAATTAATGAAGATAAGCGTTAGAGTGAACAAAAACGCCCGGAGTGCTGACATTTCGCGGCATGTGGTTCGGCTGGAACTTTTATTTAAGGTGACTTTATAAGGGGGGACGGAAAGGTTAGCGGCGTCAAGAGGGAAGTTGATAGGGAAGAAGCTGCGCCAAAATGGTGCAGCCTCGCAAAATCTGTGGTTTTGCTTTCCAGATTAGTTTCTGACTACGCGGAGAAACCAACCTACGAACAGTGAAATTAAGAAACCAAAGAAGGCAATCATTGTGGTGATGGTTAGCATTTGTCCAGAAAAATCAGCATTCTCGCCAGTGTGCTCGCTAACCAGCATTCCTGATGCTTTAAAGATAAACAATGCTGCTACAGAAAATAGTAAAATAACGGCGGTCGACATGATAGTGGCTTTCCAATAAGCCTTTGGCGACATCCAATGAATAGCGCCTGCCACTAGCACGCACAAAATTGTAAGAATATAAGGTACCACTTTAACTCCTCGTTGAATAAGACTTGTGCCTTATTGCGACGTCTTATCGTAGCCCCGTATTAGAAATCGAAGCGCATTGAACGACGCGGTTAATAAAAACCATTATACGATGCCATGTACGATGCAATTTGTCAGCATTCGCTATTAAATTAAGCCCTGAGACCGTACATGAAAAATTGACAAGCTCACAGCATTAGGAAAGGGGCAAAGAGCCCTGCGCTTATCACGTAAGCGCCAAGTAGTTCGGACTGGGGTCTGTTGATCTTTGCTGTACATCAACGTTCAACAGGCCCTAGTAACAATCTATTAAAAGATTTTGCGCTACAATGGTGATAGAATCGCCGAAAAAATCTCCTACCTGCTTGGTGTTCTGCTTTAACGCGGTGTACGCCATGGTGGGTTGTTGTGTTTAACATCTTAGCTTCTGAGAGAACATGTTCGATTTAATTACCAGTAAAGACAGCAACGTTAAAAACGACGTGCTATCAGGTATTACCGTGGCGCTTGCCTTGGTCCCTGAAGCCGTTGCATTCGCATTTGTGGCCGGCGTAGAACCAATGATTGGTCTTTATGCGGCTTTCATGATGGGCTTAATCACTTCCGCTATTGGTGGCCGACCAGGAATGATTTCTGGTGCTACCGGCGCCATGGCCGTTGTAATGGTGGCACTGGTTGCCCAACACGGCGTGCAGTATTTATTTGCCGCGGTTATTTTGGCTGGTTTACTGCAAATAATGTGCGGTATTTTCAAGCTCGGAAAGTTTATACGACTGGTCCCATATCCGGTAATGCTAGGTTTCGTAAATGGTTTGGCAATTGTTATTTTCTTGGCGCAATTAGGCCAGTTCAAAGTGACCAACGCAGCCGGTGAATTACAGTGGATGGAAGGTACGCTGTTATATTGGATGCTAGGGCTTGTGGCGCTAACCATGGCCATTATCTATTTACTACCAAAGCTAACCAAAGCTGTACCGGCGTCGCTTGTAGCGATTGTTACGGTGACCTTGTTAGTACATGGTCTTGACCTTGAAGCGCGTACTGTAATCGACTTTGTTCGTGACTTGCTACCAGCTGACCAGCGCGATACCGCAACGCTAGCGGGTGAACTTCCTAGCTTTGCTATTCCTATGGTGCCGTTCACCTGGGAAACCTTCATGATCATTCTGCCTACCTCAGTCATTCTTTGCTTGGTTGGTCTTATTGAATCGCTTCTTACCCTTTCATTAATTGATGAAATGACGGACACCCGCGGACGCGGCAACAAAGAGTGCGTTGGCCAAGGCGTTGCAAATACCGTAAACGGTTTCTTTGGCGGTATGGGCGGTTGCGCTATGATTGGCCAAAGTATGATTAATATTAACTCTGGTGGCCGTGGCCGCTTGTCTGGTATCACCGCGGCGGTTGTATTATTGGGCTTTATTCTATTTGCAGCTCCGCTAATTGAAATGATTCCTCTCGCTGCCCTTGTTGGCGTTATGTTCGTGGTGGTTATCGCTACATTTGAGTGGGCGTCATTCAGAATTATTCGCGGCGTAAACAAAGAAGATGCGTTCGTACTTTTCCTAGTAACAGGCGTTACCGTTATCGCTGACCTGGCTATTGCGGTTGTGGTGGGTGTTATCGTTTCAGCACTGGTGTTTGCATGGAAACACGCTCGTCATATTGAAGCGAGATCCCATATCGATAACGACGGTTGGAAAGTCTATGAGCTAGACGGCCCGCTGTTCTTTGGCTCGGTATCGCATTTCAAAGACCTGTTTGATATCGCCAACGACCCTAATGATGTAGTTATTGACTTTAAAGACTCTCGCATTTGGGATTCATCAGGTATCGATGCGCTAGATACCCTTGCTGACAAATACGAAGAGCAGGGTAAAAAGCTACACATTCGCCATATCAGTGATGAGTGTCGCTCACTGCTTCGCAAGGCCGATAAGTTTGTTGAAATTAATGTGGTTGAAGATCCTCGCTACCGCGTAGCGACGGATAAGCTGGCCTAAGTTATTTGAAAGCCTTAATGCACCAAGTAAACACAGTTTTGCGTTTGTTTGGTGCAGTTGTGAAGTCTGAATAATACTTATTTTGTAGTAAATCAAATAAAAACAATTGTTTACGGTTTTGGCACTGAACTTGGATAGCTATAAACGTAAAGTGTGTTTTGGTGATTTGTGTCAATCGCTGAAAATTGTGTGATTTATAACACTCCGTAAAATGTGTTAGCCGACCTAAACCGTTGGCAAAATAGGCAACGAAGCCCGCATCAACGAAAGTTGAAGCGGGCTTTTTTTTGTCCCGAAAAAAGGGGAATACCATGACTTCATTGGACTCAAAAACGCAAATTGTCGTCGTAGGCAACGGCATGGTGGGGCATCATTTTGTTGAGCAGCTTCACCAAAGCGATGCCAATGTAGAAATAACCGTTTTATGCGGCGAGTCACGCCTTGCGTACGACCGCGTTTATCTGTCGTCTTTTTTTAGCGGCGCGAGTGCTGATGACTTAGCGCTCACTACACCCGCTCAGTACGCCGAGTGGGGCGTAAACGTAGTTACCAATGCCTTGGTTACCGATATAGACCGTGACAATAATAAAGTGACGACTTCTGAAGGGCAGGTGTTTAGCTACGATAAGCTTGTGTTAGCTACGGGCTCATACCCATTTGTGCCACCCATCCCTGGCAACGATCAAGAGCATTGCTTGGTGTACCGTACTATAGACGATCTACTCGCTATTGAAGCTTCAGCAGCAGTGAGCAAAGTAGGGGTTGTTGTTGGTGGTGGGCTGTTGGGTTTAGAAGCCGCTAACGCATTAAAGCAAGCCGGTCTCGACACCCACGTGGTTGAGTTTGCCCCGCAGCTTATGGCGGTTCAGCTAGACCAAGCAGGTGGTAACGTTCTTAAGGACAAAATTGAAGCATTGGGCGTTACGGTTCACACCCAAAAGGCAACGCAAACTATTGAGGCCGGTGATACCTGCCGCTATAAAATGGTGTTTGCTGACGGCACTGCACTAGAAACTGACATGATTTTATTCTCTGCCGGTATTCGACCTTCCGACCAGCTCGGCAGAAAGTCAGCGCTAACACTGGGTGAGCGCGGCGGTATTGTCATTGATAACCACTGCGTGACGTCTGACCCAAACATTTACGCTGTGGGTGAATGTGCGCTGTGGGATAACAAAATCTTTGGCCTGGTAGCACCTGGCTATACCATGGCGCGCACGGCTGTAAGTCATATAACCGGCGGCGATGCCGAGTTCGCTGGCGCAGATATGAGTACCAAACTCAAGCTAATGGGTGTGGAAGTGGGCTCAATTGGCGATGCTCATGAACGCACAGCCGGTGCGCTTAGCTACACCTATTTAAATCAGCCCGAGGGCGTGTACAAAAAGCTGGTGGTAGATAGCGAGCAAAAGTACGTGCTTGGTGCTGTACTCGTTGGCGATACCAGCGACTACGACACGCTCTTACAGTATGCACTTAATAATATTGAATTACCTGAACACCCAGAAAGCCTAATTCTGCCCTCATCCGATGCGGCACCAGCACTAGGTGCCGATGCACTACCAGACACCGCGTCTATTTGTTCATGCCTAAATGTGACAAAGGGCGATATTGTTTCAGCCATTGAAGGCGGCTGTTGTAGCGTTGGCGATGTAAAAGGCGAAACCAAAGCCAGCACAGGGTGTGGAGGTTGTGCTGCCTTACTTAAAAATGTTGTGGATAGCGAACTTGAAAAGCGCGGTGTGGAAGTATCAAAAGCCATTTGTGAGCACTTCAACCATACCCGACAAGAGCTATTTCATATTGTTAAGGTAAACGGCATTCGCACCTTTGACGAGCTACTAGAACAGCATGGTGAAGGTCTAGGGTGTGAAATTTGTAAGCCCGCTGTCGGCTCAATTTTAGCCTCGGTGTATAACGACTACATTCTTAAGGCTTCACATCTTCCTCTGCAAGACACCAACGATATCTACCTTGGCAACATGCAAAAAGATGGCACGTATTCCGTTGTACCGCGTGTACCTGGTGGTGAAATAACGCCTGAGAAGTTGATTCTGCTAGGTGAAGTGGCAAAAGAGTACAACTTGTACACCAAGATCACAGGTGGTCAGCGCATTGATTTATTTGGAGCGCGCGTAGAGCACTTACCTGATATCTGGGAAAAACTGGTCGCTGGCGGTTTTGAAACCGGCCACGCTTACGCGAAGGCACTGCGTACTGTGAAATCGTGTGTGGGCAGCACATGGTGCCGCTACGGTGTACAGGATTCTGTTGGCACTGCCATTGACTTAGAGAATCGTTATAAAGGCTTACGTGCGCCGCACAAAATTAAATTTGCCGTCTCGGGGTGTACCCGTGAGTGCGCAGAAGCCCAAAGCAAAGACATTGGCGTTATTGCTACCGAGCAAGGCTGGAACCTGTATGTTTGCGGGAATGGCGGCATGAAGCCTCGACATGCAGACCTGTTTGCCACCGACCTAGATACCGAAACCCTTATTAAGTACATCGACCGCGTGCTGATGTTTTACGTGAAAACGGCTGATCGCCTACAGCGCACATCGGTGTGGATGGACAACTTAGAAGGTGGGTTAGCTTACTTGCAAGACGTTGTGATAAACGATGCTCTTGGCATTAATAGTGAGCTTGAAGCACAGATGGATGCTGTGGTTGATGCTTATCAGTGCGAATGGAAAACCACCATTGAAAACCCTGAGTCGCGCAAGCGTTTCCGTCAATTCGTAAACAGCAATGCTAGCGACACCAATATTCAGTTTGTTTCAGAGCGAGGCCAGGTTCGCCCAGCTACTGAAGCTGAAAAAGTAGCAGGTAAAGATCAGTTCATTCCTGTCTCTATGGTATAGCCACTGGCTTATCAACCCTGTTAGGAGAATCAAATTATGTCAGCAGCGCAAAATGTAATGGCGTCAGAACCACAGCAAGTGCAATGGCACTATGTTTGTGAGACGAACGACTTAGTGACAAACAGTGGGGTTTGCGCCCTTGTCGACTCACAGCAAGTGGCAATTTTCAGTTTGAAGATAAACGGCGAAACCCAGGTTTTCGCCATTAGTAACTACGACCCTATTGGTAAAGCAAACGTACTCTATCGCGGGCTTCTAGGGTCGATAGGCGGTGCGCCTGTTGTTGCTTCGCCTCTATACAAAGAGCATTACTTTTTAGAAACCGGGCTGTGTAAAGAACACGACGATGTTTCCGTCACAGCTTACGCTGTGAAGGTAGAGGGCGAAAAGGTTTTTGTCGGCGTTTAAGCAAACTGCCTTTATTTGAACGCCCACATGAAAAAAGCCTTCTAGCCAAATGCATTCAAAAGCTTTGAAATCGAAAAAGGTAATGAAATGAATATGCCTACACGACAACCCGACATGATGTCTGAACAATTAAGACAAACAACATGCCCATACTGCGGCGTAGGGTGTGGTGTAGATATCAGTTGCAACGTAAGCCCGCGTGCCATAACCCTGGACACTGTTAAAGGCACGCCAGAGCATCCCGCCAATTATGGAAGATTGTGTGTTAAAGGAACAAACCTGCTTGAAACAAACGACGTAAACGGACGTTTGCTTCACCCAACCATGGCAGGTCAATCGGTGGATTGGGACACGGTCACCGATGTGATTGCGGATAAGATCACCTCTACCATTGCGCAGTATGGCGCGGATGCCGTTGCTTTTTATGTATCAGGTCAGCTTCTCACCGAAGACTATTACATTGCCAATAAGCTTATGAAAGGTTACATCGGCAGTGCCAATATCGATACGAATTCACGCCTATGTATGTCATCAGCCGTTGCCGCGTACAAGCGTGCGTTCGGTGAAGATGTAGTGCCTTGCGATTACACCGACTTAGAATGTACAGATTTACTGGTGATCACCGGGAGTAATACGGCGTGGGCGCACCCAGTGCTTTTTCAACGCATTCAGCGAGCAAAGCTGAAAAATCCGAATATGAAGGTCATTGTTGTTGACCCACGCAAAACCGAAACCTGTACCATTGCCGATTTACACCTTCCATTAAAGCCAGGTAGCGATGTAGCGCTATTTAACGGTTTACTCAGCTATGCAAACGCACAAGGTCGTATAAACAAATCCATTGTTGAGAGCTATGCCGAGGGGCTTGATGAAACGCTTAAAAGTGCAAATGCCTTAACGTTAGATGACGTTGCTAAAGTATGCGACCTGGACGTTAACAGCATTAAGGCCTTCTTTGATGCCTTTTGCGAAGCCTCTAGCGCAATTACTTTTTATTCTATGGGCGTAAACCAGTCTTCTGCTGGTGTGGATAAAGCCCAAGCCATTATCAACTGTCATTTAGCAATGGATTTAATTGCTAAAGACGGTTGTGGCCCGTTTTCAATTACTGGCCAGCCCAATGCCATGGGAGGGCGTGAAGTCGGTGGGTTAGCCAATATGCTAGCTGCACATATGGACCTTGAAAACCCTGAGCATATCAGCGCTGTTAAAACCTATTGGAATGCCCCTGTTATGCCCAAAGGGCAGGGGCTTAAAGCTGTTGATTTGTTTAATGCAGTTGAGAGTGGAAAGGTAAAATTCGTTTGGATAATGGGGACGAACCCCGTTGTCAGTATGCCAAATCGCGGTCAAGTTGAACGCGCACTTTCTAAATGTGACATGGTGGTGGTGTCTGATATTGTTGAATCTAACGATACGCTTAACTACGCGCACATTGCCCTTCCTGCAACGGGGTGGTCGGAAAAAGACGGCACGGTAACAAACTCAGAGCGCCGTATATCACGTCAGCGCGGTATATTGCCTCCACCAGGTAGTGCAAAACACGACTGGCAAATACTGTGTGAAGTGGCGGGTAAAATGGGCTTTGGCGAGGCATTTAATTTTACCCATCCGTCACAAATATTCTGCGAATACGCTGGGCTAACCGGCTATCAAAATAACGGTAAGCGGCAGCTAGACCTGTCACCTTTACAAGCGTTAAGTGAAGCTCAGTACAATGGGCTATCGCCTTTGCAGTGGCCCTTTCAAGCCGTTAAAAAAGCTGAGAATACGGCCAGTTCTAATTCTCAACCTAGCCTTACCAGTAAACGTCCTTTTGAAGACAAACGGTTTTCAACCCCTAGTGGCAAAGCTAAACTTATTCCCGTAACTTACAAAGCGCCACTGCAGGTAACATCAGACGCTTATCCTTTTGTTGTGAACAGCGGCCGAGCGCGAGATCAGTGGCATACCATGACGCGCACGGGTAAAGCGGCAAAGTTACTGGCTCATATGCCAAGTGCTTGCGTGCATATCAACCCTAAAGACGCTGCTGAATTGGGCGTTGAAAGCGGAGATCTTGTTTCTCTTTCAAGTGCAGTATGTAAAGACGCCCCTGTTATTTATCCGGTTAAAGCGGATACGGATATGCGCAAAGGGGAAGTATTTATTCCCATTCACTGGTCGGCGCAATGGGGGTCTCACAGTAAACTAGGCGCACTTTATGCCAGCGCGGTAGACCCTATTTCAGGGCAACCAGAGTTAAAACACGCGGCGGTTGCTATCGCGCCTGCTCATTTCGCTACCTACGGCAAGCTCTTTGTTTCATCAGTAAACCAATCAGCACATAATTCAAAACTTAATCCCTTTAGTGAAGACGCGCTAAAGCATGCGTGTGATTACTGGAATACGACACCGCTTGAAAGCACAGAGGCGTCTTCACCTTTAAATAACTCGGATGCAGCATTATCAGTATTGAATGTTGCTTCGAACAAAGGTCGTCGAGATTTTACACAAGGGTTGATACCTCTGCTGCCGCAAAACGCGGTGCTATTGCAGTTTCATCATCATACATACTCAGTATGCCTTGCGCTTGTCGATGATACTCTTTGTTTCGCGGCGTTTTTAGGCGATGAGCCAGAAAAGGGTGAAAGGGCACCAGCAACTGCACATACAACAGCGCAGGCAGCGCCACATTCAAAAAGCACATGGTCAGTACCTAACGAATGGCTTGCCAGCCTTCTCAACACATCTATTTCTACAGACATACAGCGCAATTTAATACGTGGCCAAGTAGACGACGCATTTTTAAATGGTGATGTAGTTTGTAGCTGTTTTGAAGTGCGCGAAAAAACCATTACACATGCCATCGAAGAAGGCTGTAGTTCGGTGGCAGAGCTTGGTGAAGCATTAAAGTGTGGTACGAATTGTGGCTCGTGTAAGCCCGCCTTGTCTCAGCTGATAGACAAGCATTTAGTCATTGAAACTCAATCTGTTTAGGAGCGTTAAATCATGTCAATTGCAACTAGTTGGTCGTTACCGTTTTTGCGCACCTTATTTAAACCGCAGAAACCTTTGTTAAACCTCTTTTATCGCGATGCTATTTTTACAACGACATCGACGACACGCCAGCGCTCCGATAATCCAAAAGCTCCAGCTAAGCATTCATACTTTGGCAAGTGGTTGAAGTTAGCAAACAGGCAAAATGAAGGTCATAAACAAGGGCAGGTGTTCATCGTCGGTGCTGGCCCTGGCGATGCCGAGTTACTTACCCTGAAAGCGCTTCGTCTATTACAACAAGCTGATGTCGTGCTGTTCGATGCCTTAGTTAGCGAAGATATTCTCGCGCTAATTCCCTCTAAAGTGGTGAAAGAATATGTAGGGAAGCGCTGCAAAAAGCATAGCTTTACTCAAGACGCTATATGCAAGCGAGTGGTTGAATTGGCAAGCAACGGTCACACTGTCGTGCGGTTAAAAGGCGGTGACCCAGCCCTATTTGCAAGAACCTGCGAAGAAACCGATGCACTCACAAAAGCCAACATTCCTTTTGCTATTGTTCCTGGTATTACGGCAGCATCGGGTGTGTCAGCCTATACGGGGATCCCTTTAACCGACAGGCGTTGTGCTCAGTCGGTGAGTTTTATGACCGCACATTTTAAGGACGTGGATCAATGGCCAGAAATGGCACCCATGGCGCAAAATGTATTGAAGCAAACCATGGTGGTTTATATGGGGCTAAGCCGACTTGAAGGGCTATGCAAAGGCTTGATTCATCACAACGTGCCAACCACATGGCCAGTAGCGGCAATTGAAAATGCCACTTCGCCCGAACAGCGCGTGATTACTGGCGTGCTTGCCGATATTCATAGCAAGGTAGAAGCAGCAAATTTAACGGGGCCTACGTTACTTATATTTGGAAAGGTGGTAGAGTCTCGTCAACAGGTAAATACTCTTCTATTACATTCATCCAAGCATGCAGCAACCATTTAGTGAATACATAAAAATTATTGGCAAAGGTCAAAAAGGGGGGCGTAGCCTTACCCGTGATGAGGCTTATCATGCCATGAAAATGGTATTGGCCAATGAAGTGACAGGCGAACAACGCGGCGCATTTCTTATGTTGCTGCGTACCCGTGAAGAAACACCAGAAGAAGTTATTGGCTTTGTCGATGCATGCAGAGAGCTGATAGAGCCAGAAGTTAAAACCCTCACCCCCACGTTAGATATTGGCTGCTACGCGGGAAAGCGTCGCCAGTTACCGTGGTACTTATTGGCCGTAGCGGTTCTAGCCAATAATGGTTACTCGGTTATGCTTCACGGTGCGCATGAACCGGGTTCGGGGCGCCTTTATGCAAGTATAGCGTTACCCCAATTGGGCCTGTCTGAAGTTAGCAGTATTGCAGACGCCAAACAGCAGTTAACGGATAAAGGGGTGACTTACCTTGATTTGTCTTATTTGCTGCCTGCGCTCGACACAATTATTAAGCTTCGTGAGGTATTTGGCCTACGTTCATGCGCTAACACCCTCGCAAGGTTGTTGAATCCCACCGCTGCACAATTTTGCGTACAGGGCGTTTACCATATGCATCTTGACCACAAACACTGCCGCGTTAATGAAAATTATCCATCTATAGATGCGCTTTGCTTTCGTGGTGATGGCGGAGATCCTGAAGTTAATGGTGAACGGGAAACTGAGCTATTTATTACCCGAAATGGTGAGACCGAAGAAGTAATAATGCCGGTGGTTGCTGACAAATGGGCGCTTAAAGATAAAGACATGAACGTTAACAACATGCTTGATGTGTGGGCGGGTAACGCGAGTAGCCTTTACGGTGAACAAGCCGTTTTGAGTACACTTGCCAGCTATTTAGTGCTGCTACAAAAGTGTGATGTCGCAGATGCCTTGTCGCAGGCAAGGCAGCTTTGGGCACAGCGCGATAAAAGCGCAAGGCCATTTTAAGGTCACCTGCGTTTTCTGAGCGGGCAAATATCTATGTTGCTTGATATAAAGCCCTTCTTTTTAAGGAAAAATAGCCAATCGTCGCATTGACTTAATCGTTGCTATACTTGTTAATAGTATTAACAAGTTTTCCTTAAGTGGTGTTATGCGAATCACGCAATGGCTCGTATTTTTAGCTAGCCTGTCGCTCTTATTTCGAGCAGGTTATGCTGTATCTGAAATTCGAGAACAGGTCACAACCTCTAGCGTAACTTTCGTACTAACCGCAGATATGCCTAATATTAGCGACGCACGCACAGGGCGTTACGCTAATCTTCAAACCCTCGTAAAACAACAGCGGCAAATTAGTGAAACCGTCTTCTTCATTTTCGGCGGCGGCTCGATTGGGCCGAGCGCGCTATCCTCGTTTGACCGTGGCTCCCACATTATTGATATTCTCAATTCTCTTGAGCCAGATGTGATGGGGATCACAAAGAGAGAATTTAGTTTCTATGAGGATGAATTATCTCTTCGTTCTTATGAAGCAGCCTTTCCATTGGTAGCCAGCAACGTAATAGACAACCGAGTGGGGCGTTCCCCTGATGGCCTGCACACTTCTGTGATTGTAGAAAAAGAAGAATTAACTCTTGGTGTTATATCAGTTCTACATGAGAGAGTGATAGAAGAGTACCAATTATCTGATATTGCTATAACGCCTCCTCAAAAAGCCATCATGGAGGAGTCTAAAAGATTGCGACAGCAAGGCGCAGATATTATTTTGCTGCACTATTCCTACCCGTTCCCTTTTATTAATACCATGCTGAACAAACGTATTATTGATGTCGCTTTTATAACAGACAGTCGCTTGGACGAGAAAAATATGCTCGAAACTACGCGTCATCCTAATAGTATGGTACTGACACAGCAGGGAACCGCTGTCGTTGCTAGTTTTGTGAAAAATGCTGGGTGGCAAGCAACGTCGTATATAGAACAGCCGTTAGAAGATATAGAGGCTGATGCTGAGTTAAACGAGCAACTCATTGAGTATGAAGCGCGCCTAAAACGGTTGTTAAATATCCAAATTGGCGAATGGAAGATTGCCGTTTCGACTGCGCGCAAAGAAGTGAGAAGTGAAGAGAATCCTTTTGTAAACTTTGTCGCGGATACCATTAAACGCTATGCCAATACTGAAATTGCCTTGATAAACGGAGGCAGTATCCGAGGCAACAAACAATATACGGCAGGTACACCAATTACTCGGCAAGATATTGTCACCGAAATGCCGTTTCGTGCGCATGTTGTGGCTTTGGATATAACTGGCGCTCAGTTAATTCAAGCTCTGGAAGAGGGGCTTTCGCAATATCAAAATTTAAAAGGCGGTTTTCCTCATGTATCGGGTATGTCTTATAGTTTCGACCCGTCAGCGAAAGTGCTTCAACGAGTAAAAAATGTCACGATTAATGGAAAGCGAATAGATAAGTCGAAAACCTATTCGCTGGCTACAAGTAACTTTCTGGCTAATGGCGGAGACGGTTTCTATGCGTTAAAGAATACCGAAAAGCGTCCGGCCTTGAGTACACGTCCCCCTCAAATATCTGACCTTGTGATGCAGGCCATCGTCAATCAATACGATATAAAGCCTAAAACTGATAACCGCATAATAAATATGGCAAAAGGCGGTTGATCAGATGCAGCATAAGAAAAAGACCTTGTATCTGTTTATCATTGCACAATGCAGTGTGATGGGATTTTTTCTTTTGATACTGGTTTTGTCGCTGCTGCGTTTAAATGACGTGCGAAAAGTACTTGACGATATCACCTCGTCTTCTATCCCCACTCTTAGCCAAGCTACTGAAATTACGCGTGAAGTTCAGCACTTAATTTCACTTACTGCGCGATTAACATCGTCTGAAAGCCAATCGTCTCGGCGTATCGTCAAAACCCAGTTGGATGAAACGATAGAGCGCCTGGATTCCTCCAATTTGAAGCTTGAGCAAGGAGACAAGTACTTAGCGACGCAGCTGAATGTACTTACATTAGAAATAGAAGAACTAAACGCATTAGTGCGTCAGCGGATTGATGTCGAAAAAGAAGTGCGGGTGGAAAGGGAAGTACTATTTACTTACTTGAACAATATTTTTGAAGACAATAAATCGCAGTATGTGGGTATTCAATCCTCTCAAACGCTGGTTCCTCTGATATTACAAATTGCCCAAATAAATCAGCAGTTCCAACTGCATGAGTTACGCAAGTTAGAGGACAATATTGAAGAAAGTATCGCTTCCTTGCGTGAGGCGACAACGCTAGACAAGCGCAGCAGCGAACTGGTAAGTGCGCTAGAGGAGGGGGTATTAGGTAAATGGGGCATGATTGATAAACAAGCTAATGTCATGCGCATTCGTGGACGTTCAAGAGGGCGAGGCAGTTTTGTTGAGCACTTGGCTGAAGAAGTCGCGTCAAATATTGAGTTTAGAGCATCTTCAATCACAAAAGACACCTCTTTTTACGCATTGTCTGCCAACCAAGCTGTGTCCAAACAAATAACCCTGTCATTGGCACTTTCATTAATTGTGATGATTATTTGTTGCGCCATCATCTTCTATATCTACAAACGTATTATTCTGCGTTTAATTGCTTTAACCAACTTGGTTGAAAAAAATAGTGAAGAAGTAGCAAGCTTCGAAGGCAGTGACGAG
This sequence comes from Alteromonas sp. Cnat2-8, assembly GCF_022348355.1. Lineage (NCBI taxonomy): Bacteria > Pseudomonadati > Pseudomonadota > Gammaproteobacteria > Alteromonadales > Alteromonadaceae > Alteromonas > Alteromonas sp. Cnat2-8. The sequence goes on along the minus strand of NZ_JAKREX010000001.1, from coordinate 661,069 downwards.
ATATCTCGCCTGGCTAAAACCTTCGCACTGTATTTTGAGAGAGTAAAGAGCCAAGAAACCGAATTGATTCGCTTGTCACTTAGCGATCCGCTGACTAACATCCCAAACCGACGGGCATTTGAAATGGAAATGGAAAAGGTAATAGCGATGTCAAAACGGTATGACTGGCCGTTGACGGTAGTTATCTTGGATGTCGATAGTTTCAAACTTTACAATGACAATTATGGTCACCCTAAAGGGGATGAATGCCTGAAAGCCGTCGCTATTGGGCTTAATGAAGTCATTACCCGTAACACTGATTTTTGTGCTCGATACGGTGGTGAGGAGTTCGTAGCGATTTTGCCCAATACCGATGAGAAAGGCGCGAAGGTGAAAGCTGAAGAGATTCGAGATGCGATAGAATCATTAGGGATAGAGCACAGCAAGAGCACAGTTTCACCCGTAATTACCGCAAGTTTGGGCGTTGCAACGGTCAATTTCGTTAATCACCACAACTGGACGTTAACTTCGATCCTTAATACCGCTGATAAAGCTTTGTACGACGCCAAAACGGGCGGCCGGAATCGCTGCGTGTTTTCATCGCTGCCATGAGTATTTTTGTATAGTAAAAAGAGGCGGGTTTATGTCAATCCCCAAACTGGGCTATCTTTAATCTTTATTGGACAAAAAAACTTCAGTTTTATTTGTGTGAAACATCAATAAACTTCATTTCCTCTGCTATCTTTAATCAAAACCAACAAAAACTAGCTTATCGTTTCAGACAACTAACCGTATTTCAGTGTGATACGCCAGTGCCTATTTTGTCAGGGGGGCTTCGTTATGAGCTAAGTCGGCTGATAAATAATGCGTGAAACGAAGTTCATTAGGAGCGCAGGATGTTTTTCAAAAATAAAGAGTTGATAGCCGAAAACCAACGTTTGGAAAAGGAACTGGCGGCATATCAAACGGTTAAGGAAGAGCTTCGTGAAGAAATGTTGTACATTGAGTTGAATGCAGATGGACGTATACGTGCAATTAATGATCTATGTACTCAAGCAACAGGATTTAAGATTTCAGAGCTAGAAGGGAAGTCCCTTGAAAGCCTAATGGACCCGAAATCGCTTAAGAAATCGGACGTTCAAGATATGCTAGGCGCTGTTAAAAATCATCGTCATTGGCATGGCGCAGTTAGCTTCAATAATGCAAAAGGCCATGAGATTTGGGTAAGAGGAATCATACAGCCCATAGATGACGCCTATGGAAATGTGAAGTGTATTTCTTTCTATATGGCAGAGCAAACGCGCAATATTTCTTACAGTAATGAGCTTAGAGATATGATTGCCGCGCTTCATCGCTCTTCTGCTGTTATTGAGTTCAACCTTGATGGCACCATCATAAAAGCCAACGAAAACTTTTTGAAAGGCACGGGCTACAAGCTGGAGCAAATAGTTGGAAAGCATCATAGGATCTTTTGCACAGAGCAAGAGGTGAACTCGGAAGAATACAAACAGTTTTGGCGTGGGCTAGCGCAAGGACAGTTAGAATCTGGACGCTACAAACGCATTGATAGCCGAGGGAATGAAGTGTGGCTAGAAGCGTCATATAACCCCATCAGAAACGAAGATGGTCAGCTTTATAAAGTAGTGAAATTTGCAACGGTAATTACAGAGCAAATGAAGCGGGAGTTCGCCATTTCTGAAGCCGCCAACGTTGCATTCAATATTTCGCAAGAAACTGGAGAGCAAGCACGTAAGGGAAACCAAGTGCTCGATTCTACGGTTAAGGCGATGAACGAATTAACGAAACAGATGGGTAATGCGAGTGAAGGTATTAAGGACCTTGATGAGCAATCCCAAAAAGTTGCGGACTTGGTTAAAAGTATTAGCGGAATTGCCGACCAAACTAATTTATTGGCGCTTAACGCTGCTATTGAAGCTGCACGTGCAGGCGATCAAGGGCGTGGTTTCGCGGTAGTAGCCGATGAAGTCAGGCAGCTAGCGTCGCGAACCAGTAGCGCAACTGAAGAAATCGTAAACGTTGTCGTAGAAAACAGAAAGTTAACAGAAAATGCAGTTCAGTTAATTGAAGCGGGTCAGGAAAAAGCGCGCGAAGCCTTAGAGTATTCAACGCAGTCAGGCAAAGCAATGAGCGAAATCCAAAGCGGTGCCAATGAAGTGGTAAACGCTATCGGGCAATTTACTAAACGCCTCTAGAAAATTAGCGACACAATCAGACAGCTTTAGTCATTGGCCATATTTGTTCAACCTTGGTACCTGCCTTCGCGCACCAAGGTTGAACACCCCCCCTGTTTTGGTGCACCAAAACGAATTCATTCTCACTTTTCTCTTACCTCAATAGTGTAAATGTTCATAAATTTTAATGGCTTACATTTCTGGCACGATGGGTGCTAATTAATCCGTGCAACAACAACGTTGCTGTACAAAGCAACGGGTGCAAACACAAATGCGATGGCAGAGTGGAGTGCACAACACTTACCATAGGGTAAACAAATAGGATTCAGCGGAGAACGGTAAGGAAGCATCATCATCTCCGGCATTTATGGCAAGTGCATAATAATAAAAAATAAAGATGGTTTTATAAGCTAAAGCTTTTAATAAACCTCCCTTAAAGATGAGGTGTGTGAGCGGGAATTCCTGACTTACCATTAACAACTTGATGCGTTTGTAAGAACTCCGATATTACAAACACGGCAACGAAGCCCACCATGCTCGACGGTTAAACGTCGTACGCTGGTGGGTTTTTTTTTGGCTACGAGGAACACGTATGACTGGGTTAAAGACAACATCACTGCTAAAACGCTTTCGAACGGCGAGTGCTGGAGTATGTGCAGCACTTGCCGTCTCTGTAGCAAGTTTTTCTGCGAGTGTGGCAGCACAAGCGCCAGCGGTAGGCTGGCCTGAGAAGGAAGAACTTAAGTTTGGTTTTATCAAGCTCACTGATATGGCACCGCTTGCTGTGGCGTACGAAAAAGGCTTTTTTGAAGATGAGGGCCTCTACGTTACATTGGAAGCACAAGCTAACTGGAAAGTGCTGCTTGATCGCGTAATCGACGGCCAATTAGATGGCGCTCATATGCTGGCTGGCCAGCCCCTTGGTGCAACCATTGGCTTCGGCACGGAATCGCATGTGGTAACAGCGTTCAGTATGGACCTCAATGGTAATGGAATTACCGTTTCTAATGAAATTTGGGACAAAATGAAGGCCCATATTCCACAGGAAAATGGCAAGCCAGTTCATCCTATTAAAGCTGATTATTTAAAGCCAGTGGTTGATGAATACCGCAACGCTGGAAAGCCGTTCAACATGGGAATGGTATTTCCAGTTTCTACACACAACTACGAGTTACGCTATTGGCTTGCGGCAGGTGGAATTCACCCTGGATATTATGCGCCGCATAAAGGCGATACCGCGGGCCAAATTGACGCTCAGGCACTGTTGTCAGTCACCCCCCCACCGCAAATGCCAGCGACGATGGAAGCCGGCACCATCTATGGCTACTGCGTAGGCGAGCCATGGAATCAACAGGCTGTGTTTAAAGGTATTGGTGTACCTGTGATCACCGACTACGAAATTTGGAAAAATAACCCTGAAAAAGTGTTCGGCGTAAGCCAAGGCTGGGCTGACAAATACCCAAATACGCACATTCGCGTGGTTAAAGCCCTAATTCGAGCGGCAATGTGGCTGGATGAAAACGACAATGCTAACCGTCCTGAAGCGGTAAAGATTCTTGCTAAAAGTAACTACGTAGGTGCAGATGAAGACGTACTGGCTAACAGCATGACAGGCACTTTCGAATACGAGAAAGGTGACAAGCGCGACGTGCCTGATTTTAATGTGTTCTTCCGCTACAACGCCACTTACCCATACTACAGTGATGCTATTTGGTACCTCACACAAATGCGCCGCTGGGGTCAAATTTCAGAGGCTAAGTCTGACGATTGGTATAAAGAGACAGCCAAAAAAGTTTATAAACCAGAGGTTTATGCTCAGGCTGCTAAAGCACTGATTGTCGAAGGTAAAGCTAAGGCGTCTGACTTTCCAGAGTTTGGGACGGAAACGGGCTACAAGCCGCCTCAGAGCGAATTCATTGATGGCGTGACGTTTGACGGAAGCAAGCCTAACGCTTACTTAGAGCAATTTAAGATTGGTCTGAAGGGCGACACTGTACTGTAAGTGTCTGATTTAATAGCCCTGCCTTCAGTTCTAACTAGGGCGGGGCATAAACAGCGCAAAAGCGCACATCAAGTGTCAGGAGCAAGCAATGAGCAAGATGACAACCATTCTTCGCCTTCCATCGTCGCCGTCAAACGCCAACTCTTTGTTGAGCCGTTTATATCAATCCACGCCTGCGTTGCTGCTGCCTGTTATCGGCTTGCTGATGTTTTTGGCCATTTGGAATGGTGTAGCAAAAAGTATCGACACGTCGCTGGGGCAGTTCCCAGGGCCTGCACAAGTTTTTGAGCAAGCCGGTGCGTTAATTGACGAACATATTGCACAGCGTGAAAAAGCGGACGCTTTCTATCAACGTCAAGAAGCAAGAAATGCAGCGCGTATAGCGCAGGACCCTACTTATCAGCCAAAAATTAGAGAATTCACCGGTGCGCCAACGTTTTTTGATCAGATATGGACAAGCCTTTACACCGTCATGGTTGGATTCTTAATTGCATCAGTCGTGGCGGTTCCCGTGGGTATACTATGTGGTCTAAGTAAATCTGCTTACACCGCAATAAATCCACTTATCCAGTTATTTAAGCCAGTGTCTCCATTGGCATGGCTGCCGCTCGTGACTATGGTGGTAAGTGCCCTCTATGTCAGCGATGATCCGGCCTTTTCTAAATCATTCGTGACCTCTGCCTTTACGGTTTCGCTTTGTTGTTTATGGCCAACCCTTATTAATACCGCAGTAGGCGTATCAAATATTGATAAGGACCTAATCAACGTAAGCAAGGTATTGCGCCTTACGCCGTTTGCTCATCTCACCAAAATAGTACTTCCATCTTCTATCCCCATGATTTTTACAGGACTTAGATTGTCGCTTGGTATTGGCTGGATGGTACTGATTGCGGCAGAAATGCTTGCCCAAAACCCAGGTCTAGGAAAGTTTGTGTGGGATGAATTCCAAAACGGAAGTTCGGAGTCGCTAGCGAGGATCATGGTCGCAGTGCTCACCATTGGCGCTATTGGCTTTGTACTAGACCGCCTAATGTTATCGATTCAGCGCGCTGTAAGCTGGGACAAGTCGAGCGTACTACGCTAATTTTGAGGAGAATTTTATGCACACTAAACACTTAGAGTTAGAGCAGGTGGGTATCGACTTCCCCACACCGAAGGGGCCATTTACTGCGCTTCAAGATGTAAATCTTAAAATCAGCAAAGGTGAATTTGTGTCGTTAATTGGCCATTCGGGCTGCGGTAAATCAACGGTGCTGAATATCGTCGCAGGTTTGCACCAAGCTACTACCGGCGGCGTAATTTTAGATGGCGCAGAAGTGAAGCAGCCTGGACCTGAACGCGCAGTAGTCTTTCAAAACCATTCTTTATTACCTTGGCTTACGGTATACAAGAATGTTGAGCTGGCCGTAAAATCGACCATGCGAGGCAAGAGTAAAAACGAGATGCGTGACTGGATCATGCACAACCTAGAGCTTGTGCACATGACCCACGCCCTTGATAAATTACCCAGTGAAATATCAGGTGGTATGAAACAGCGAGTGGGCATTGCACGAGCGTTGGCAATGGAGCCAAAAGTGCTGCTAATGGATGAACCGTTCGGTGCGCTAGACGCCCTAACTCGCGCTCACCTTCAAGACTCGCTAATGGAAATTCATGCTGATTTGGGTAACACGGTTATTATGATTACTCACGATGTGGATGAAGCGGTATTGCTATCAGACCGCATTGTTATGATGAATAACGGCCCGGCAGCCACCATTGGCGAAATTCTGGATATTGAGTTGCCGCGTCCGCGAGATAGATTAGCACTTGCAGATAACAAGCAGTACAACCACTACAGACATGAAGTCTTAACTTTCCTTTACGACAAACAAAAGAAGGTTGAAACCGTTTCGTCACGCGCCAACCAAGCGCCTACAACTAACAAACATTCACAACAGCTAGCAAAACCCAGCGGGGTGTCATCTGAAAAAAAAGACGCTAAGAAGTCAGATGCCGCCTAGCTTTATCGGCACCTGACTAGGGCGGAAGCCTTTTCCGCCAACTAACCAAAACCATCACTTTTAACCAGCATTCTACTGCTGGCTGGGTAAGTGTTGACTAATAAAAATCGATACCGATAGGGAATACACATGAACACGTTAAAAAACTTTGGCATTAAGATGCTAACAGCATCTGTTTTGACAGTATTGGGTGGAAGCGTAATGGCCGCTGACATTCACAGCGCATTAAGCGATTCAAAGGCATGGGCGGATCTGAATTTACGCTACGAAGCTGTTGATCAAGACAATGCGTTAGAAGACGCAAGTGCACTGACTTTGCGTACGCGTCTAGGGTTTAGTTCGGGTAGCGTTAATGGTTTCTCATTTACCGCTGAGGTTGAAGACAGTCGTATTGTACTTGGGCAAGATGAGTTTACTGTGGGGCCTACTGGCTTTAACGTAGGTGAGTATTCGGTCATTGCCGACCCTGAAACTACCGAAGTTGATCAAGCTTTTATTCAGTATAAGGCAGATAACTTTACCGCCAGAGTAGGGCGACAAGTAATTACGTTGGATGACCATCGATTTGTTGGCCACGTTGGCTGGCGACAAGACCGCCAGACCTTTGATGCCGTAAGCGCTAAATATGCGGCAACAGACAATCTAGAACTATTCTATAGCTATCTTTACAAACGCAACCGCATTTTTGCTGAGGCGGCAGATTTAGATTCTAAAGATCATATTCTTCATGCTACTTATACATCTAAAATTGGCAAGTTTGTGGCCTACGCTTACCTTTTAGAAGTGGACAACGACACGGATAACGCGTTGGACACGTATGGCGTGAGCTACGATGGAAAGATGAAAGGTGAGAGCGTGAGTTGGGCTTACGGTGGTGAGTTTGCCACGCAATCAAGCGAAGCTGGCGCGGGCGAAACGGCCACCGACTTTGACGCCTCTTATTTAAATGCGTATGTCGCAGCCACGTTTTCTGGCGTGACGGCTAAGGTCGATTACGAAATACTAGGTTCTGACGATGGGTTGTACGGGTTTGCAACGCCGCTAGCTACGCTGCACAAATTCAACGGTTGGACTGATCAGTTCTTGGGCACGCCAGCACAGGGCTTAAAAGATCTTAAGTTATCTCTATCAGGTGGGCTAGCCGGTGGTAAATGGCTTTTGGCTTACCACGATTTCAGCGCTGACGACAGCAGTAACGGTGCTGACGACTTAGGCAGCGAAATTAATGTACAGTATACGAAGAAGTTTGCAGGTAAGTACAATTTTGGCATTAAGTACGGTACTTACGATGCGGGAGATATAAAGGTAGATACCAATCGCTTCTGGATGTGGATTGGTACACGCTTCTAATTGCAATACACTATTACAACGTTATGTTGTAATTAATACTACAGGTCTGGCTGAGTCGTTACTGACTTAGCCATCCTTTTTCAACGGCCACATCAAGCTGCTGCATAACGTAGTCCCATAAAGCCGGTGCGCAAGATTTAAGGTGAGCATTACGCTTCTCAATTTTCTCCCTTGCAATACCGTGACGCTTCCAGCTTCCTCCGTTGTCTTTCATATTTTGAAATACGGGAAGTACGCGGTCCATTGATTTTGCAAATTCTGCATCGGCGGTTTCCGCTGCTTCAAACTCAAGCCATAAATCGAGCATTTCACTACTAAGTGGACTCGGCAATAAACCAAAAATGCGCTTAGCGGCAGCTACTTCTTTCTCGGCTTGTGCGTCGTGATCTGTTTGATGATTGAAAGCAAACATGTCGCCAGCATCAATTTCCACAATATCGTGAATAAGGATCATGCGAATAACGCGGGTCACATCTATAGGTTTAGCCGCATATTCGCTTAGCATATTTGCCATTAATGCAACATGCCAGCTGTGCTCTGCGGAGTTTTCCTGTCGATAGTTATCACAGGGTAGGGTGATCTGGCGCTTAACTGCTTTTAGCTGGTCAAGTTCACAGATAAAGTCAGCAAAGTCACTTACTGCATACATTGGGATGCTCCAAGGCGTAAAAATGGGCGCCTGAGCGCCCATTTAATTATTCAAGGTCTAACGAGAGTATTGGTTATTAACCAAATTATTTTTGCTCAGATAGCCACACGATTAGGTCAGCGATGTCGTCGAAGGTCATGTCAGCAGTGAATGTAGGCTGATATTTACCGTTGATAATAAAGCTTGGCACACCAGTTAGGTGCTCACGATACTCGTCAATTTGCTGTTGATTCTTGCGCACCATGCTATTTACGCCGAAGCTTTTAGCCATTTTGTCAAACTCTTCACCGTCTACACCGTTCACAACGAAGATATTGCGAAGGTCTTTCAAGCCAGTGATAGATGCACGTTGCTTGTGGATATAGTTAAAAATAGCGCCGTTCATCGCGTCTTCTTGCTTCATAGCGCGCGCAATAAGCATGGCTTTAGTTGCATCATCTTGAACTTCAGGTCCAGTAAAACGCATAAAGTTTACGTGCACCTTATTGAATTTCGTGCCGTCGCTTTTCTTTTCTTTAATTTGCGCAACGATTGGTTCGAACTGGAAGCAGTGAGGGCACCAAAATGAGAAGTACTCAGTAATAACAGGCTTATCCGTGGCTTCTTTATCAAGCACAGTATAGTGGGTACCTTCTTTCCATTTAGACGCTGGCTCTTGAGCGCATGCTGTTAGTGGCAAAAGCATTGCCATGACAAACATTACTGCAAACTTTTTCATGGAATATAATCCTATGTTCAAAAAACTATTATCGATACCGAGATTATCACAGGCTTGTTCGCTTAACTAGGACCTGTTCTACTTCAATGCCTTACTACGCGACAAGCTCACTAAAAAACGCGATTCAAGGTTTAGGTAAATGCAGTATTTTATATACGCATGATGAACAGAGTCTGAATCATCAGGCCCTAACAGAAACTCAAAGAAAAAGGGCTATAACCATGTATAGCCCTTTATTGTTTGTTGATTTCACGTTGAGTTTTGCCTTTAAGCAACGCTCAACAGAAGGTTCATTAACGTTACATCACTTACATGCTGTAGTTAACTGAAAGTAGAGCGCGACGCTCTTGGCCTGCATAACCTACAATGTCTTCATAATCAGTATCAAATACATTGTCGACCTTCAACGAGACTTGCCACTGCTTATCTATCTGATAGCCTAAATTAACGGTTGCAAGCGTATAGGCTGACAGCGCCAGAGTCTGAGACGGTTCAGGGAAAGGAGGGAAGAAGGTGTCGTAATGACTCCCTGTGTAAGCTAGCTTGGTGTAGAAGCTGAACTTCTCCGTTCCAAAGTCAGTGTTGTAGGTTAATGAGCCTTGGTGACGGGCACGACGCAGTTCAGTGGTTGTTATACCATTGTCGGTTTGTTCCGCATCTAGATAACTATACGCTGCGGTAAAATCACCATAGCCACTGTCCCAGTTAAGTTCTAGATCAATACCTTCTCGTGAGCTTTCACCGTCGATATTATCGGCACTATATGCGCCCAAATCTGACACAAATACGAAGCCATTGATTTCATCTTCAAGGTCGGTAGTGTATGCGCTGATTTGTGCAGACAGTGATTTCCAGTTTGCCTTAACGCCTATTTCCCATTCTTCACTGGTTTCTGGTTTTAAGTTTGGGTTGCCGATGAAGCTTGCAGGGAAGTAGCCAAAGCGCTCGGTGAAGGTGGGTGTTTTAACAGCTTTACCATAGCTGGTAAAAACAGCGTAGTAATCGTTAAGCTGCCAGGTAAGGCCACCGCGATAACTTACGGCATTGTCGAACTCACTGTTGTTGTCGAATCGTGCGCTTAGTGTTGCGGTTAGCGACTCGGTTAGCTGACCATTTGTCTCGGCAAATACGCTATAAGTATTGTCATGCTGCTTCTGGTTCGGATCGCCAAATGCAATTGGGCCGCGCTGGGTAAAAAGGCGCTGTAGGTATTCAACACCGCCAGCAAAATCCCAGTTATCCATGGTATAGAAACCTGTCCAGTTTAACTCTATGCGCTCACCAGTGGTACCGCCAGTGTCTGCACCTGACTCAGTGTTATCGTTATCGTCTTTGCGATAATGCGCACTAAGCGCTGAGCGATAACCTGTATTTTCCGGAGCAAATTCCCATCTTAATTTCGCGCTAATTTGTGAACCATCCGTCACGTTATCTGAGTCAGCAGGAAGGCCTGTCGTCACAAAATCAGTGCCGTCGTAATCGTTCTCGTACTGAACCGTGCGAAGGTTAGCTATTAACGTATGCTCCGACGTTGCGGCATAATTAATATTAATGCCAGCGGTCATGTTGTCGTAGCCATCATCTTCGTTACCAACACGAGATACGTTGTCACCGTCGGTACGTATGTAGCTGGCGTATGCAGAAATACCTACGTTATCGCTTTGCGAGCGCGCGTTCATGCTGCCCTGCAACGTACCTTGTGTGCCAACGCCAGCAGAGAAGTCTACGTGTGACGCATTATCGGCAAACTGGCCTGATTTCGTAGTAATGCTCAATACACCACCGATAGCGCCGCTGCCCCATCTTGCGCTCTGCGGGCCTCGAAGAAGTTCTATGCGCACCACGTTTGCGCTAGTTAAGTGAGCAAGGTCGACTAGGCTTCCTTGGCCTACGTCGTTGGCAACAACGCCATCAATTAAAACAAGTAGATGGTTGGTTTCACCGCCGCGCACGCGCAGCTCTGTTAAGCCACCAGGACTGCCTGACTGAGACAAGCTAACGCCAGGTAGGCCGCGAATTAGATCGGTAAGTTGAAGTGCGCCCGAAGCTTTAATGTCGCTTTCAGTTAGCACCGATACTGAACCAGGAAGTTTGGTTAACGAAATAGGCAAACGCGTGCCTGTTACTGTTAAAGTTTCAATATCTTGGTCAGAAGTTTGAGCAAAGGCAGGTGTGCTTAAGCACGAAATAACTGCAGCGCTAAGGGCTGCTTTAGTAAAATGTGTACGCATGGTTTTTATGTTGTCTTTGATGCGCTCCACCCGAGCACATGATTAGGGAAAGTGCACGTTTTTGCTTAATTATGGATGTGAGCAAGCAAACGACACCATGAAGTACAGGCCGGTATCCGGGCTTACTCACCATTACTAAAAATGTAATAGCTCTTTTGCCTTCCCATCTAATGGCGTTTAATACGTAACGCATAAAAGACAGTGGCGTATGAAAAGAAAACGACAACGCGTTGAGTTTACCGTTGCGGGGGCAGCATCAGTTTTTCACTGATTTCCCGTTTAACCCTTGTCGCCGTAGTTAATACCAATCCGCATAGATCATTGCCCACTCAGAAGGCGCTGGCAAGCTTCATAGCAAAGCGTGGGAATGCAGGAATGGCTGTTCCCTTTCAAATTCCCAGAATGCAGCTAGGAAGCTTGCCAGACCTTCCCGAAGGGCGAGTTTAAAATGTTCGTACTCTTTGTTGTGTTACCTTGATGTAGAACCACTATACCTACGGTAACACGCCGCGATTACGAACATTTTAACTCTCGCTGAGTGGGTAATTATCTATGCGGACTGGTATAATACGGAGCTAGACAAGAGCACCTACACACTGTCGATTATATCTAAGTTAAAAAGTGATAGCGAATACGGTTTCTTATACCTTACGCTTTTTCGTAACCGCCATAAGATTATCGGCAACGGTCATCGAAAAAGCGTTTTTTCAGCAGTAAAGGGGCTGGCTCAATATCCTAATTTCAGTGGAGGCTCTTGAAGGGCCGATAGCTGTTCTTTCAGAGCAAGTATTTGGCCTTCCCAGTATTTGTCTTCAGCAAACCAGGGAAATGCCCGCGGAAAAGCAGGGTCTTCCCAGCGTCGTGAAAGCCATGCCATGTAATGCACCATTCGCATAGCGCGCAGGGGCTCAATAAGTGGCAACTGTGCAGTGTCAAACGGGTGAAACTCCTCGTATGCTTCAACCAAAGTATCGAGCTGCAATAGTTGTTGTTGGCGGTCGCCGCTTAGCATCATCCACAAATCTTGGATAGCAGGGCCCATGCGGCAATCATCTAGATCAACGAAGGTAGGGCCATCGCGCCACAGTATATTGCCTGGGTGGCAGTCACCGTGAAGCCGAATACTCGATGTTGGCTTATACGCTTTTTCCGTGGCATCAATAACGGGGTTAAGTATGGCAAAAAATGCTGTCTTTAGATGCTCTGGCAGCAGTGTGCTTTGCATAAGCACCTGCTTCGGTTCATCGAGGTAACTTTCAATATCAATCGAGGGACGATGTGCAAACCCTTTAGCATGGGCCACGCGGTGAATACGGCCAATGAAACGCCCCATCCATTCGAGTTGATCAAGGTTGTCATTTTCGAATTGTCTACCGCCCACCGAAGGAAATAACGCAAATCGATAGTCAGTTTCGGCCACGGTGTGGTGATGCAGCGTGCTGCCATTGAGAGAAATGGGCGCAGCCAATGGAATTTCGTTATCGATTAGCTCTGCAGCAAAAGCGTGTTCTTCAAGAATTTGAGCGTCGGTCCATCGACCTGGGCGATAGAATTTTGCTACATAGCGCTGACCGTCTTCAGCCAAAAACTGATAGACGCGGTTTTCATAACTATTTAGTGCTAGCAAACCGCTTTGAAGAAAAATGCCCTGACTTTCCAGGGCATCTAATATGGTGTCTGGGCTAAGCCCAGAGAATGAAAAATCTGTCATCGATAAAGGAACTTAGTTGGCTCATCAACGGTAACCGTTTCCCCATCAATAGTGGTGGTTACACTGATAAAAATATCGGTAACCGTATCTTCCAGATTATAGGCGTCAGTTGCAACTGAAATTGGCGTGCTATACACCGCACCGCCTTCAACTGTTACAGTTTGCTCACCAATGTACTTGTAGTCAGGCAAACCTTTTACAGCAATAGAGTAGGTTTGGGTTTGCTGAGTTTTGTTAAGTACTTTTATTGTATAAACGTTCTCAATTAGCCCTTCATTCGTTTCGCGGTATAGCGAGTTTCTGTCGCGGATAATGTCAACTTCGGTGGGGCTGCGCATCCAAATATTGGCAAACAGCAAGCCTATCATCACCACTAAAACTACAAAATAACCAATTAACTTTGGACGTAAAATATGAGTCTTACCGCCAGCTAGTTCTTCTTCAGAGGTAAAGCTTATCAGGCCTTTAGGATAACCCATTTTATCCATAACACCGTTACACGCATCAACACAGGCGCCGCAGTTGATGCATTCGTATTGTAAGCCATTTCGAATATCGATACCGGTTGGGCATACCTGAACACACAGGTTGCAGTCTATACAGTCGCCTAACCCTTTTTCCTTTACTTGCTCGTGACTAAGTTTGCGTGATCGCGGGCCGCGTTGCTCTCCACGCTTTGCATCGTACGATACAGTAAACGTGTCTTTGTCGAACATAGCAGACTGAAAACGCGCATACGGGCAAATGTGCGTGCACATGATTTCGCGCATGTAGCCAGCGTTTCCGTACGTACACACGGCAAAGAAAATAACCGATAAACCTGCCCAGAAGCTGGTGTTAAATGTTACAAAATCGATAAACAGTTCATCAATTGGCGTAAAGTAGCCAACGAAGGTTAAAGCCGTTAACAGCGCTACCAATACCCAAGCGGTGTGCTTAGCTGTTTTACGCAAAAATTTATCTGCATCCATTTTGCGTGCATCTAGCGCTATACGCTTGTTGCGCGGGCCTTCGAATTTCTCTTCGAACCACGTATAAATGTATACCCACGTTGTTTGAGGACACATAAATCCACACCACACTCGACCAGCGAAAGTGGTGACGAAGAACAGTGCAAAGGCGGAAACAATAAATATATAGGCCAGTAAAGTGAGATCTTGAGGCCATAAGGTTAGAGAGAATATAGTAAATCGCTGCTCGCCGATGTCGAGTAGCACGGCTTGATGCCCGTTGTACTGAATCCATGGAATGATGGCAAAGAGGCCCAAAAAGAAAAGGCCAAACATGCGTCTAAACGTCTCCAGAGGGCCTTGTACAGCCCGCACATAAATACGGCTACGAGAGTCGTGGCGTTTACCCTCAGGTCCACCTTTGGGTTTATGTACTTTTACCGGTGTAACGGTCTTTACCGGTATTTGTTCATTCATAGCTTAACCTTATGTGACGTAACGAACTGCCTGTGCAGTATAACTGCGTTCAAAACGTCATATTTAATGTAGATCAATAATGCGGCGTATGGTGTATCTTTTTAAAGTTTCAGTCAATACTGAAACTTCAGAACTTAAGTCGTTTTTTGTTTTGATTTCCTCAGTCTATGTAACTTTGTAAATAGTTAAATACAGCTACGTGAATAATGAGGATTAATATAACGGCCAGATGCCATTTGATGCCCAACATCGACGATTAGGCTTTACCTACTATACATGAGTATAGTTTGCTGTATTTACAGGTAAACCGATATGACCCTATTATCGTCGATAATAATGTGGTCAATTACCGTTTGAATCGTGTACAGTGAGCATTGTGAAAATGTAAATTGGCAAAGTGTAGTTGAGCACATAGTGAGAAAGGTGCTAAAAATTTGGCGCTATTTGTAGTAAACGTCTGTCAAAGTTAGCTGAGAAGTCATGTTAAGGTTCTTTATCATCGCTGCTGAAATTATTGTTTTGGTAATTGTGCTGCGGTCTCCTTTTGTTCAGTATCTCTTTGAAGATATCCAGAACTCGCTTTCTGAATGGCTAGTTTCAATTGCCACCTTACCGGAGCGAGAGGAACTGCGTAGTTTACAAGATAAAATTAATATCCAGCTGAGTCCCTTAAAGCCTTACCAGCAAACATATGTTCAGCAAATCACCGCTGATAGCGCAAGCGTTAAACGTTTTTATCACACCTATTGTGAAAAGGACGATATAAACCCCAACTTTACGGGAACTAAACGCGTTCAACTATGCCTAATCATTAAACAGTCGTCAGTTATGCAAGTAGCAAAGCGAGATTAGCCAATTTTAACAAGGTTGGTTAAATATAAAGCTGATATAAAAGCCGACAATTGCTGCATGCTAAGCTTTCTCTAAATGTCTTGCTAACTCATAGTTTAAACGACTGAATTTAGGAGCATAAAAGTGAATAAATTACGTACTTTTTCTTGTTTAAGCTGCGCCACAGCGGTGGGACTCCTTACCGTTTTTGCTCCCACTCAAGCCGCTGAGGTGAAGATAACGTGGGAAGAACCTGAGTCTTATAGCGATGTAAGACCAACCAATGAATCTCGTAAACGGTTCCGCGAACGAACGCTACAAGAGCTTGAAGAACACATTGTAGATTTGGCCAGTGATTTACCTGAGTCGCAAGTGCTGTCAATGACAGTAACAAATGTTGATTTAGCTGGCCAAGTTTGGCCAAGCCAGTTTGTCGGCTTCGGTAACGGCGCCGGTAGCGACGTCCGTATCATTAAGCGCGTTGATATTCCTAGAATGACATTTAGCTACTCGTTGGCTAATGCCGACGGTCAGGTCATTTTAAGTGGTGAAGATGTGAAACTTAAAGATATGGATTTTATGGAGTCGAATATTCGTCGCAATCGCACGGAATCGCTTTCTTATGAAAAAGCGATGCTTAACGATTGGTTTTCAGATACGTTTTCAACCCAAGTAGCAGCGAACGACTAATAGTTTCGTTCAAATCATAATAAAGAAGGTCACATATAGTGACCTTTTTTGCGTTCATAGCCCATATTTCACGGGCTATAGCAGAATAAGCTGCCTACAGATAATCAAACTCATTACCTGATATTGCAAGGGTGCTTTCAGGGCCAGCTTTATAAGCGGCTTTGTGCGCATCGCGACGTACTAAGATACGTTCCATGTAGAAGTCACGTGTCTTCATCTTAGACGCTGCAAGTACCGCATTACCTGATGCCTGCGCTTTGTCGGCCATGCTGTACCACAGTACACCAATCAATGAATAGGCGCTGTATGCCAAGTAATCACAAGCAGCAGCTGCAGCGGTGGTGGCATCCATACCTAAGCAATCGGCTGAAGATGCACGCCAGTCATCAAGAATTCCTTGAGCCAGACCCTTCGCCTCACTGTCTTGAATGTCGCTAACTAAAGCGTTAAACGCATTATAGGTCGCTTCCATCATTTGACCGCCATCTCGGGTAAGCTTACGACCAATAAGGTCTAGCGCCTGAATACCGTTGGTGCCTTCATATAACATAGCAATGCGCACGTCGCGCATAAGTTGTTCCATACCCCATTCACGAATAAAGCCGTGACCACCAAATACTTGTACACCTAGGCTGGTGGTCTCAAGGCCCATATCCGTCATAAAAGTTTTGCAGATTGGAGTTAAAAACTGAAGTATCTTGTCGGCATCTTCTTTTTCTTGACCTTCACCAAGCTTCTCAACGTCCATAAACTTGGCATAGAAAAGTGAAAGTGCACGGCAGCCTTCAATCAGTGATTTCTGCGTAAGTAACATACGCGCTACGTCAGGTTGAAAGACGATCGGGTCTGCTTTGCCTTCTGGATTTTGAATTCCCTGAGGTGCGCGAGACTGAACGCGTTCGCGGGCATAGGTCAGCGCGCCTTGGTAAGAGGCTTCTGCCGCCCCTAAACCTTGCAGACCTACTTGGAAGCGTGCATCGTTCATCATGGTGAACATACATGCTAGGCCTTGGTTTTCTTCACCTACAAGGTACCCCGTTGCACCGTCAAAATTCATCACGCAAGTCGGGCTCGCTTTGATCCCCATTTTGTGTTCGATGCTTCCTACTGACAAGCTGTTCGCCTCGCCAGGCTCATTGCTGGCATCTGGAAGGAACTTAGGCACTAAGAATAAGCTGATGCCTTTAACGCCTTTAGGGGCGTCAGGTAGACGAGCTAGAACAAGGTGAATAACGTTCGAACTCCAATCGTGATCACCTGCGGTAATAAAAATCTTATTACCGGTGACTTTATAGCTGCCGTCGCCTTGTGGCTCTGCTTTGGTACTAAGTAAGCTCAAATCTGTTCCTGCATGAGGTTCGGTCAGGTTCATGGTACCTGTCCACTCACCGCTGATTAGCTTAGCAAGGTAGATATCTTTTAATTCTCTACTGGCGTGTTTAGTAACCGCAAGTGTTGCACTTTCAGTAAGCATGGTGGTTAAACGCCAGCTTAAGTTCGCCGCGTTTAGCATTTCGTGAACAGGCACAGCCATGGTGTACGGCAAGTCTTGCCCGTCGTACTCGGCAGTACCTAGCATTGCATTCCAGCCGTTAGCAACATATTCCTGATAGGCATCAGCGAAGCCTTTAGGCGTGGTAATGCTGCCGTCTTTTAGCGTACAGCCTTCTTCATCGCCTTCACGGTTAAGAGGGGCAACCACATCCAAAGCAAACTTTGCACCCTGTGCAATAATTTCGTTGGCAAGTTCGCTATCAAAGTCGCTGATACCGAGCTTTTCGTAGTGAGCATCAAGTCCAAGCCAGTCTTTTAACAAGAACTGAAAATCAGTCGTAGGGGCGTGGTACAGAGGCATGGATGACTCCTTTTTCAAACAAGTGTTTTAATTTTGTCTATTATAGTCACAAAAAGCGTAGTCCGAATAGTCCGTTAAAGGAAAGTTAATAATAAATTTGGATGATGTGGGTAATGATCTATGCGGACTGATATGAGAGAAACACATAGGTTTACCAAGACTCGTGGACTTTAAATGTGCAGTAAAGGTCACACGGGCTCTGATGATGATGACTGACGCATTGATGTTAATATAGAAAAGTGAACTCAAGTGGTAAGCTCGCTTGCAATTCAAATTCTCACTGGCATGCTTAGCCTACATTGAAATAACCCGTTCACATACGCACAAGCAACACGGTACATAAAAACATGAATCCAGAAAGCGCGAAGAAAAACCTTAAACATAGCAGTGATGATGCGCAGATCCCAGTTTGCATTGTAACGGGGGGAAGCTTGGGTATCGGTTTTGCGGTATGCAAGCTGTTTAGTCAAAACGGTTATCAAGTCATTAATTTAGATATCAGAGACTTTGAGCAAGCGTTACCTAATGCTATCTGGAAGCCGTGTGATGTAAGTGTTGTGCGTAATATTGAAGCCTCGGTGAATGAGGTTATTAGTTCTTATCAACGCATAGACGCATTGGTATGTAATGCCGGTATACATGTTTCAGCAACCATTGAAGACACTGATGAAGCGCTGCTTGATAAGGTACTAAACTTGAACGTAAAAGGGGCGTATGGCGCGATTAAGTCTTGCCTGCCAACCATGAAGGAGCAGGGCAGCGGCGCGATTGTGGTGATGGGTTCAGATCAGTCCTTTATTGGAAAGCGCAATTCGTTCGCCTACGGTGTCAGCAAAGGTGCGTTGGCGTCTATGGCGAAAACCACCGCGCTTGACTACGCACCCTATAATATCCGCGTTAACGCGGTATGCCCGGGTACCATCGAAACCCCTCTATTTCATAACGCCATTGATAATTATGTGGCACGTTCTGGGGCAGATAAAAATGAAGTGGTAGCTGAAGAAGCCGCTGCACAACCTATTGGACGTTTGGGCCAGCCCGAAGACGTAGCTGAATTGACTTATTTCCTATGCAGCAACAAAGCGTCGTTCATCACGGGTAGCTTGTATGCGGTGGATGGGGGCTACACAGCACAATAGAAAGAGCACAATAGATAGGGCTGAACAGAAAAGCAACGCGAAATGCCTTATCAGCAATAGCATAAACCAAGGTTTTATAAACAAAGATGAGCAAGCCTTCAATCACTTGGATAGACCCTCATATTCACTTCTTTGCCTTAAACGAAGGGCACTATGGTTGGCTGAAACCAGCCAATGCCCCCTTTTGGCCAGATAAAAAAGCGATTGCAAAACATACTACAGAGCACATGCTCTATTGCGCGTCGTTAGGGCAGTTAGGCGGTTTTGTTCACATTGAAGCGGGTTACGATAACGAAAGACCCTGGCGTGAAATTGCGTTCTTGGAGCGTCATTGTACGCTGCCATTCCGTTCGGTTGGGTGTATCGATTTAACAGGAAATAATGTCGGTAGTCATATCGATAAGCTAAAGCGATACCACTCAATACGTGGGCTTCGTCACATATTAGATGACGATGCTAAAGCACTTTTACGCACCCCTAAGGTTAAATGGGGACTTCATCATATGGCGTCGCAAGGCTTGTCTTTTGAAGCGCAGTTAAATCTTGCAGATAGCAATGCTGTGCATGCGCTGCTAACGGTACTAGAACAAACACCCTCGCTAAAAGTGGCTATAAATCATGCCGCAATAGCGCCGATTGATGTAAATAGCTTTGCGTTTAAAACATGGCGGCAGAGTATTCGCGACTTGAATGAAACGCAGCAAGTTGTGTTTAAGTTCTCAGGATTAGAAATGCAAGATCGCCGTTGGCTGTGGCAGCGTGCGTCTTATATTTTTGAAGCCTTGCTGGACACCGTTGGCACAGATCACATGATGTTTGCCAGCAACTTCCCGCTGTGTCAGTGGCGAATGCCGTATGCCGCGCTTTGGCATGGGTTCATTGATATGACAACGCCGCTTTCTGTAACTCAAAAAGCGGCGCTGCTGTACGAAAATGCGAAGCGATGGTACGACATCGCATAAAGCTAGCTTACTTAAGCTGCTGAACTAGCCTAGGGTTTATTGCCTTCAATAAACCCGTTGGATTTCAGCTTTATTTAAGCGCAGTTACCGTCATGTGCGGCGAGCGATAAACCACCTCATCGTTTAGATCGATACCAATTCCCGGTGTGTCAGGCGCTTCAATGAAGCCGTTTACTGGCTGAGGATCTTGAATGCAAAGTTCACGGTTCCAGTCTTTAATAGCGTAGGTATGGTGCTCGTGAATTAAGAAGTTTGGAATGGCCGTTTCTAGATGCAGGCTTGCCGCTGTCGCTACAGGGCCTCCGCAAACGTGAGCCTGAATACGTACATCGTAAATGTCGGCATAGTCACACACCTTTTTCGCTTCGGTGAAACCACCACAAAGGCCAACGTCAGGCTGAAGTACATCAATAGATTGGTCTTCAAGGTAAGGGCGTACATCCCAGCGGTGGTACAAGCGTTCACCGCCCGCAATAGGCACATTCACGTTCTTCGCTACTTTGTCGTGAAGCTTCGAGTTAAGGTAATTCACTGGCTCTTCGTAATATAGACAGCCAATTTCTTCAACGATGTCACCCAGCTGGATAGCCGTTGATGCACCTAATAAGCTGTGACATTCAAAGATGATGTCGCCATCTTCGCCCATTGTGTCTCTAATCGCCTGAAGACGGGCTTTGAAAAGTTTGAGCTCGGGCTTAGTAAATAGTTTGGTCCTGTCGAAATGGGTGTTGCCGTCTTTATCGTAAACGATGGGGTCAACTTTAACCGCATCGTAACCATCTTTAAGTGCTTTTTCAGTGGCGCGAGCATAGTCAGCGGGGTCGTTAAGCTTGGTTACTTCTTTGTCCCAATCAAACTGTAGCTGGCTGGCGTAGCTACGGAGCTTGCCATTAGTTTTGCCACCCAGTAATTCGTAAACCGGCAAGCCAAGCGCTTTGCCTTTAATGTCCCAAAGTGCAGTATCAATAGCGCTCATCGCAGCATAAATAACCGGGCCGCCGCCTAATCCCCAAAAGCCTTCGCGCAGCATTCTCGACCACAGCAGTTCAGTGTGAAAAGGATTAAAGCCAATCAGCATGGCTTCGGCAATTTCTTTAATCATGTGTGCAGCGGCGCTGTGACCCCAATCATAAGCCAGTCCTGCTTCGCCCACACCGGTAATACCTTCGTCGGTGTAAACGCGAACGAAAACCGGGTTCCACTGAGGGCGCTTAGGGCATTCGATATCAAAAATTTCTACTTTGGTGACTTTCATAATGTATAAACAATTCCTGTTTGAAATAAGTTGGCGTTTAGCTGGCTAAGCTAAATTATTCGCAGAAGCCCGGGTCTAGTTTGTAAGCTTTGCGAAGCATGGCAGGCCATGCTTTTTGGCCGCCTGTTTCGCCGCTGTGAACCACATTAGCCTGTGCGTATATGCCATCAATAATGCTTTGCGGTATCTCGATAACCTCTTCATTAGACTGCATCAGGGCAAGCTGAATTTCGCACGCACGCTGCAAATCATAAAAGCGCATAAAGGCGTCACCAACGGTGGGGCCAAGGGTTAGACCGCCGTGATTAGGCAAAAGCATGTGATTAGTGTCGCCAAGATCGTCCTGCAAACGTTTCTTTTCACTATCATCAACGGCTAAACCTTCGTAGCTGTGATAAGAAAGTGAAGGTAGCGAAAACATTGAATACTGGCTCCAGGGCTTGAGCCCGCCTTTGACAGATGCGACTGAGATTGTGGCTAGTGTATGCAGGTGAATAACGCATTGGGCATCGTGGCGCACTTCGTGGATAGCACTGTGAATGGTGAAGCCAGCGGGGTTTATGCCGTAAGGTGTATCGTCAAGGATGTTACCCTCTAAATCGACCTTAACCAGGTTAGAGGCGGTAACCTCGTCAAACGTCAGGCCAAAGGCGTTAACCAAGTAATGATCAGTGCCCGGTACCTTAGCTGAGATATGCGTGTAAATAAGGTCGCCCCATCGCATATCTGCCACTAACCGATAACATGCTGCTAAATCGACACGAGTTTGCCATTCTTGTTCAGATACTTTGCCTTTAAGGCTTAAGGTTGGCAGTGAAAACAAGCCACTTCTCCTATTCTTTTCATGGTGACAATTTACCAATACCCGCAACAATGAACAATGCTTTGTCAGTGCTGCGTTATATCGAATTGGGTGTAGCCATCGCGCAAGGGAATAAGATCGTCAGCGAAACGCATTGCGTCGTGGTCAAGGGTAAAGGGGTCGGCTTTTACGAGTTTTTTTATCTCTAATTTGGCCCAAGGAGGCGCATCGAAGGCGTCTGGAAGGGTCTCAATACCAGCATCTAAATCACAACCAAATATAGCCAGTCCATTAGATGTGGTGGATAAATATTGGGTAACTTCAACATTGAACCCAGTTTCTTCCCACGTTTCTCTGTGTGCAGTACAGGCGACCGATTCATTTTCAAGCACCCCTCCACCAGGAAAATCCAATTTACCTGAAAGACGGTGTTCTACTAACAGTACCTTATTATTTGTTTTGACTAGGCACGCGGCAGCAATCAAAGGGGCTGGACTGTTTTCTCCAACTTGGTTTTGTTGAGATAAAAGCCTATCGGAAACGCGACAAACCGGCGCGTTGGGTGAAGACTGTGAACATGCGAAAAGCGTTAAAACAGCGAATATAGCTGATAAGCGAAATAAGATGACCATCGATTTGGGTAAAATACTCTAGAAGCTGTTTGTGATTGTTTTAAAAATAATCAATATTAAAAGACAGACTCTACGCAAAAATAACACAACTAACAATAATAACGCAGTACACAATCTTAACGTATAGCGGCGCTTGCGAAGAATCGTAAGTGGATTTTGTGTACTTGAGTATCCTAAACGTTTTGAAAAATACGTGATGGGATACTTTTTTACCTATAGGAAAGGTTATGTCTTCACGATTATCTTTATCGCCTTTGTTGCTTGGCGTAGTACTACTTGCAGGTGTTGTAGTGTATTTGAATATGCCCGAAGAAGAGAGCGCGAGTAATAGTAGCGTGCGGGCGACGCCGGTAAAAACAGCCTTAGTATCATCACAGGCATTCCCCATTACTATTGAGTCATTAGGTACTGCTACCGCCAACGAGTCGGTGAATATTACCGCACAAGTCACCGATACCGTAAAAACGATTAATTTTGAAGACGGCGATAAAGCCACCGAAGGCGAGTTACTGGTTCAGCTAAACAATACGGAAGAACGCGCCAGGGTAGAGGAACTTAAGGCGAATATTGATGAGGCCAAACGCCAGTTCACGCGAATTTCTGACTTGCGTCAGTCAAACGCTACCTCTGAACAACTTCTTGACGAGCAGCAAGCACGGGTTAAAGCCTTACAAGCTCAGCTAGATATTGCGCTAGCTCAGCTAAATGACTTGCAGATACGCGCGCCATTTAGCGGACTATTAGGTAATCGCGAAATCAGTATCGGCTCTTTGGTGCAACCTGGTGACACTATCACTACTTTAGATGACATCAGTCTAATTAAGGTCGATTTCAGTATCGCTGAAAACCATCTAGCAAGCGTGGCTAAAGGGCAGGCATTAAGTGCATCCTCGGTGGCTTACCCCGGAGAAGAGTTTACAGGGAAAATCTCTAACATTGACACGCGACTCGACCCGATTAGCCGCTCTATTCGGGTACGTGCGACGATAGACAACCAAGATAATCGTCTACGCCCAGGTATGCTGCTTACCGTAATTGTTGAAAAGCGCGTGCTGAATACTTTGGTATTGCCGGAAAAGGCGCTGGTTCCCGTTCAAGACAAGCAGTATGTGTATGTCGTTAAAGATAACGTTGCGCATCAAACCGAAGTGGTAATTGGTGAGCGTCGTCCCGGGCTGGTGCAAATTGTTAGTGGGTTAAACGAAGGCGATGAGGTCATTACCGAAGGCACGCTTCGGGTACGCGACCAATCTCCGGTTAATGTATTAAACCGCTAAGGGAGCATATCGTCATGTTATTGTCAGACGTTTCTGTAAAGCGCCCTGTTTTCGCAACGGTTATCAATTTACTGCTGATCATTTTCGGTATTGTCGCTTTTACCATGTTGAGTTTGCGTGAATACCCTGATATCGACCCACCGATTGTCTCGGTGAGTACGACCTATACAGGGGCATCGGCTAATATTGTTGAGACTCGGATCACCCAGCTATTGGAAGATAGAATATCGGGTATTGAGGGGATAAAAAACGTTACCTCGACCTCTCGTAATGGTCGTTCAGACATTACCATTGAATTTAAGCTCTCTCGTGACATTGATGCTGCCGCGAATGACGTGCGCGAGCGAGTAAGTCGCGCACTCAATAACTTGCCTGACCAAGCTGATCCTCCAGAGGTGTCTAAAGCAAATTCCGATGAAAGTGCCGTGGTATGGTACAACTTGCGAAGCACAAACCTAAATACCATGGAGCTAACTGACTACGCCGAGCGCGTATTAGTGGATAGGCTTTCAATTGTCGATGGTGTCGCCCGAGTTCAAATTGGGGGAGGCAGGCGCTATGCCATGAAAGTGTTCTTAGACCGCAATGCAATGGCGGCAAGAGGTATTACGGTAAACGATGTAGAGCAAGTCATTCGCGCCGAGAATGTGGAATTGCCGGCAGGGGAAGTGGAAAGTACTGACCGTAACTTTGAAGTACGGGTTGCGCGAACCTTTCTTACGCCTGACGACTTTGCCGCGCTGACAGTTGCGATAGGCGACAACGGCTATCTTGTGCGGCTTGGCGAAATAGCCCATGTTGAATTAACCGCAGAAGATGACGAAACCGAGTTTCGTGGTGATGGCGTCAATATGATTGGACTCGGTATTATTAAGCAGTCCAAAGCCAACACCTTAGACGTTGCCCGTGCAGCGAAAGCGCAAATTGAAAGAATAGAAGCCACCCTTCCTGATAATATTTTTATTGTACCCAGCTATGATTCTTCGGTATTTATTGAGGCGTCGATTGATGAAGTATATGAGACTTTAGGTATAGCGATGCTAATGGTGGTGATCGTTATTTACCTTTTCCTAGGTAATATTCGCGCCACATTGATTCCGGCAGTTACCGTACCCGTTTCTATTATTGCCGCTTTTATCGTGATGTATGCACTGGGGTTTTCGATCAACCTTCTTACCCTGCTTGCTATGGTGCTAGCCATCGGTTTGGTGGTGGATGACGCCATAGTTGTGCTTGAGAACATCTACCGACGCATAGAAATGGGCGAACCACCTATTTTGGCCGCCTACCGCGGCGCTAAAGAAGTTGGGTTTGCGGTAATTGCAACAACGCTGGTGCTTATCTCTGTGTTTGTACCGTTGGTTTTCCTTGAGGGCAACATTGGAAGGCTATTTACGGAGTTCGCATTGGCCATAGCTGCTGCGGTAGCGTTTTCAAGCTTTACCGCACTTACGTTGTCGCCCATGATGGCGTCGAAAATTCTTAAAAAAAGAACGCGGTCGTCTGGCTTTGGAAGTTGGATGGACAAGCAGTTCTCTAAACTTGAGAACGGCTACTTCAATACGCTAAGTAAAACGTTGCATCAGCCCATTCTGATGCTGCTTATGCTTGCTATTGCTATCGTTGCATTGGTACAGCTTTCTGAAAAAGTGCCTAGCGAGTTCGTTCCCAAAGAAGACAGAGGCAATTTCTTCATTTTGATGAACGCGCAGGAAGGGGCTAGTTTCGAAAGTAACGCAAAGAATCTCGAAAAGATTGAAAGTATCTTAATGCCTTACCGCGAGAGTGGGAAAATCAATCGCCTTTTGGTTAGAACACCTGGTTTCGGCGGTAATGCGGGTATCGCAATTGTGGGGTCTGCAGACTGGGATGAGCGAGATTTCAGTACATTTTCGCTCATGGATGAAATCAGCGCCAAACTTAACAGCGTGCCTGACGTTCGTGCTTTTGCCATCATGCGCAGCGGGATTTCTGGAGGAGGCCTCGGCCGTCCTGTTCAGTTCGTCTTACAAGGCGATACCTACGAAAATCTGGTTGAATGGCGAGACATTGTTCTACAAAAGGCAGCGCAGAACCCAAGGCTCATTCGACTAGACTCCGATTATAAAGAAACCTCACCACAGCTATTGGTGAATATTAACCGCGACAGGGCCGCTGATCTTGGGGTATCAATTAGTGATATTGGCGGCACACTGGAAGTGATGCTGGGTCAGCGTAGGGTGTCAACATTCCTTGATAGGGGCGAAGAATACGATGTCATCATGGAAGGTATAGAGGAAGATTTTCGAAGCCCTAACAGCATAGAAAATTTGTACGTGCGCTCATCTCGCACTGGCGAGCTCATTCCCATGGACAATTTACTCACGTTTGAAGAGCAAGCCACGTCAGCACAGTTAAACCGCTACAACAGAATGCGTGCTGTCACTATTTCTGCCAACTTGGCGGACGGTTATACGCTAGGGCAGGCACTTGAATATTTAGAAAACATTGTAAGTACAGAGCTGCCTGACAATGTATCAATAGATTACAAAGGCGAGTCACAGCTGTATCAGGAAGCGGGTAATTCATTTGTATATGTATTTATGCTGGCACTCGCTGTCACTTACTTAATATTGGCTGCGCAATTTGAAAGCTGGGTGCACCCGTTAGTCATCATGCTGACCGTGCCGTTGGCGCTTGTTGGAGCCTATATCGGGCTATTCTTTAGCGATATGACGATCAATATATACAGTCAAATTGGTTTGGTTATGCTAATTGGACTTGCCGCAAAAAACGGTATTCTTATTGTCGAGTTTGCAAACCAACTACGGGATGCCGGTATGGAGTTTGAATATGCGCTTAAACGCGCAGCCGCGCAGCGCCTACGTCCTATCGTAATGACGGGCTTCACTACGGTATTTAGCTCCTTACCACTTGTACTCGCGTCTGGACCAGGAGCAGAAAGCAGAATGGTTATAGGCATGGTCATTTTCTCTGGTGTTCTCGTTTCTGCCTTCATGACACTTTATGTTGTTCCCACCGCTTATAGTTGGCTGGCAAGAGACACCGGTTCTCCACTTCAACGAACAATGGAGATAGAGAAGCTGGAGCAGTCGATCCCTTATAAAAAAGGCGAATCGTAACCATTAGCGGGGTACAAGCCCCGCTTATCCTTTATTTTCTTCAATACACGCTCAACAAGGGCTGATTCAAAAATATACAGGAAGGGGCTGTAAGGATTATCTTTTACGTATGTTTTTACATACGTAAATATCAGCGCTTATCACTAAGCGTTTTGTGGTGAACTCCCTTAACCTACTGAATAAGATAAAATAATTTGCTTTTTTTTGTTCTCATCATAAATTCTTATTTGTAGTCATAATGCATAAAGGTATGTATTAGACATTTGTATAGTTGCTTAACTTACAACTTCATCTACACTTCGCGCCAAAATCAAACGCTTGTATAAGTCATTAATTTTTAAACGCTAAAATTTTCACGCTCAAATTGGCGAATATGGCAATTGTGACCAATACTTACCCCGTTGTATGAGTATGAGCACACACGCACATGTTTGTCTCAAGCCGTTTAAAAGCTCCACTTTCCGTGCAAACGGGTTAGCAAGAAAGTTAAAAGCGAAGAGCAAGCATTCAACAGACTCTAGAGGACATATCATGAAGAAATGGATACTTGCAGCAGGATTGTGCTGTAACGTAGCTTTTGCCGATGTAGCAGTTATTGTTCATCCAAGTAACGCTGACACCCTCGATAAAGATAGTATTAGCCGTTTATTTCTAAATAAAGCAAAGGCGTTTCCAAGCGGTACGCAAGCCGAGCCAGTTGCGTTAGCTGAAGGCCAATCTGCCACTGATGAATTTAACGGCAAGGTATTAAACAAAACCGCAGCACAATTAACTGCGTTTTGGTCAAAACTAGTATTTACCGGTAAAGGTCAACCACCAAAAGCTCTGGGTAGCGATGCAGAAGTTGTATCTGCAGTAGCAGGAAACCCTGGCGCAATTGGTTACGTCGACGCTGGCGCTGTTAACGACAGCGTACGAGTAGTCGCTACCTTTTAACTGACCGTTTATACAAAGAATTTAAGGAACACGCATGAAAACCAAACTTGCTATCTTATCTATGGCTGGCCTGTTAGCTACTCCGGCACTGGCTGATATTCAAATCAACGGCTTTGCAAACCTTATTGGTGGTATGACACTAGACGATGACGAGTCAGTGTACGGTTACGACAGCGACTTTAACTTCGACCCTGCAAGTGTATTTGGCCTTCAGGTTCGTGGTGATGTTAGCGATAAGCTCTCTGCGACCGCCCAGCTGGTTGGCCGTGGTAGTGAAGATTACGACGCCGATTTTGAATGGGCGTACATGACCTATATGTTGAACAACAACTTCAATATCAGTGCAGGCCGTCTTCGTATGCCTTTATTTAAGTACTCTGCGTCATTAGATATCGGTTACTCGTATCACTGGCTAACACCACCAGATGCTGTATACGGCATTGACTTCAACAACATTGACGGTGTTCGTGTTGACTACATGAACTACTCAGGAGACTGGGAATATGGTGCGCAGTTTACCGTTGGTCGTGTTGAGGCTGATACCACCATTTCAGGAACGCCTGCTGCGTTAGAGTTGGAAAACGTGGTCGCTGTTTCATTTGAAGCAACACGTGATTGGTTCAGTGCGCGCACTTTGCTAGCACGTGGTAAAACAAGTGCTGCGAACGCTGACTTTGACACATTTGTTGGTGGTTTAAATCAATATGGTGCCTTTATTCCTGCGGCGTCTTTAGCCGCTGAAGGCCTGAGTGTTAACGAAGATACAGGTACCTTCTTTGAAGTGGCTGTTGATATCGATAAGTACGATTGGTTTGTGGGTGCAGAATTTACCCAAACAGAAGTTGATGGCTCTGTTATTGCCGATAATAAAGCATGGTACGTTACGGCGGGTATGCGCTTTGGCAAGTTTACACCACATATTACTTACGAAGTTGAAGAAGCGGATAATGGTACTCAGCTAGGTTTAATTGCTGCATTGCCTGCTACGATTGCGACAGGTGATGCAGTGGTTGATGCTACGTGGAACGGCGCAAATGGCTCGCCGGGTATTTACCAAACTGCGGCAGGTATTGCTGCTCAACAGGAGCTAGATGTATCGGCAGTTACTGTTGGTCTTCGTTACGACGTTGAGCCAGGTTTTGCACTTAAAACTGACGTAACTTGGTATTCAGATGATCTAAACGATCTAAATGATGCAACACTGCTCAAAGTAGGCGTAAACTATACGTTCTAACTACTCGTTATGGCCTTGCATTTTGGTGCGAGGCCATAATTTCATTAAAGATTTTAGCTATTGGGTAGATAAATTAGTTATGATGTTTTTTCAGGTAAAACTGAAACGTAGTTAAGCAATTATAAAAAACAGTGGGATAGCTGATGAACTTTCTAAAAAAAATGCCAATTGCGACAAAGATTTTCCTCATACCGGGGATCGCAGCGCTAAGTTTTATTATTTACTTGCTTATCACTGTCTATACCGCACTCAATAATGGTGCAACGCTAGAAAAAGTTCAGAAAGTTCAATTTCCTGCCCTTCAACTATCAGCATCGACTTTAGTTGATATGCAAAAGGTTCGCGATACCCTTGCGAGCGCAGTGACCACTGGTGATCAAGACACCCTTACTATGGCGCAAGAGCTCGCCGAAGAAGCAAAAAGCGGCTTAAACCAAATTGCTTCTATTAGCCCTGAGTTTCGTAGTGAAATTTCCCGCATCTCCTCAGGCTTTGATAATTATTTCGATGTTGCCTACGACGTATCACAGTCTATGGTCAACGGCACTGCCGACTTCAGTCGTTTAGGCGAACTCTCAGCCCAAATGAATCAGTCATACGATGGTGCCATCGCTGCGATGTCTCAATTTCGTGATGCTCAACAGGCGGCATTTGAAGAAGCATTTAAAAACACAGACAGTGCCAATACCTCGTTAATTAGCACAGGCGTCATTTTAGCCGTGGTTGTGACTATATTGCTGTTTGGAACAGCGGTACCTATTGTTCGCGGCATTAAGCAAAGTATTGATGACGTGGTTCGCTCCCTTAAAGATATTGCTCAAGAAAACGGTGACCTAACGGTTCGCATAGAAACCAAAAGCGAAGATGAAATTGGCGAGTTGGTGTATTGGTTCAACCAATTCATGGACAAACTGCAAGGCGTAGTGCGTGATGTGGTAGAAGCGAGTTTACCGCTATCAAACCTAGCGCAGAACTTACGCGGTGTAACGGAAGAAACCCAGCGCACCATTGATGTACAGCAAAAGTCTGCAACCAATGCTAAGCGTGCGGTAGATACGATGAGTGGCTCTGTTGACGGTGTTGCACATAGCGCAGCGCAGGCGGCAAGCGACGCTAACGAAGCAACAACAGCGGCCAGTGAAGGACGTCAAATCGTACAGCAAACCGTTACCAGTATTCAACAGCTTGCTGAGAACGTACGCGAAACCGCTGACGTTATAGCTCGTTTAGAGTCTGATTCTAATAAAGTTGGCTCGGTGCTGGATGTGATCAAAGGTATTGCAGAGCAGACCAACCTGTTAGCACTAAATGCCGCCATTGAAGCCGCAAGAGCAGGTGAGCAGGGTAGAGGCTTTGCGGTAGTCGCAGATGAAGTGAGAACGCTAGCATCGCGCACACAGCAGTCTACGGAAGAAATTCAAAGTACTATTGAACAGCTTCAAAATGCTGCTCACTCAGCGGTAGAGGTAATGTCTCGTGGTACTGAACAAGCAACTAGCAGTGTAGAGACGGCTAATAAAGCGGGAAGCAGTCTAGAAACCATTACCAGTACTATTGGGCGCATCAATCAAATGAACGAGCAAATTGCGCACAATACCGAAGACCAGCGCACTGTAGCGGTTGACATAGTTCGTCACGTTGATGAAATTCATGAGCGTACCGAGCAAACGGCGAGCCGTTCAGGTGAATTAGGCAGCATGTGTAATGAGCTTGCTGACCTGGCGCAGCACCTTGAGTCAATTGCGAAGCAATTCAGAGTGTAACACGCACTAGTTTGTCAAAAGCTATTAAGAGCCTCCGAAAGGAGGCTTTTTTGTGGGCGTAATAAACATAAACAACAAGTCGTGCCGCGCAAGTTAACGGGGTATTGAATAAAACGAAGGCATAAAAAAATCCCCAGCCAAGGCTGAGGATTTTTAATCAAAGTAATGCTTTTTTCTATTCGTCTAAGAAGCTACGTAGCTGCTCAGAACGGCTAGGGTGGCGAAGTTTGCGAAGTGCTTTCGCTTCAATCTGACGAATACGCTCACGGGTTACGTCAAACTGCTTGCCTACTTCTTCAAGCGTGTGGTCAGTATTCATGTCGATACCGAAACGCATGCGAAGTACCTTTGCTTCACGGGCTGTTAGGCCTGCTAATACTTCCTGCGTTGCATCTTTCAAGCTACCGCCAGTTGCTGAGTCGAGGGGCTGAATAATCGTGCTGTCCTCGATAAAGTCGCCAAGATGTGAATCTTCATCGTCACCGATGGGCGTTTCCATCGAGATTGGCTCTTTAGCAATTTTAAGTACCTTACGAATTTTGTCTTCAGGCATCAACATGCGCTCTGACAACTCTTCAGGAGTAGGCTCACGACCCATTTCCTGAAGCATTTGACGAGAGATACGGTTAAGCTTGTTGATCGTCTCAATCATGTGAACAGGGATACGGATAGTACGCGCCTGGTCAGCAATAGAGCGAGTAATCGCCTGACGAATCCACCACGTTGCATAAGTTGAGAACTTATAACCACGACGGTATTCGAACTTATCCACCGCCTTCATTAGACCAATGTTACCTTCTTGAATAAGGTCTAGGAATTGAAGACCACGGTTGGTGTACTTCTTAGCAATTGAGATAACAAGACGTAAGTTAGCTTCAACCATTTCTTTCTTCGCGCGGCGTGCTTTCGCTTCACCGATTGACATGCGACGGTTGATGTCTTTGATATCTGCGATCACCAAGCCAGTTTCCTGTTCAACTTGGTTCATCTTGCTAATACAGCGCTCAATTTCTTCCTGATTTACAGCAAGATCAGCGGCGTATGGTGCACCTGATTTAACTGCTTCATGTAACCATGCATTAGACGTTTCGTTGCCCGCAAATGCTTTGATGAAGTCTTTCTTCGGCATTTTTGCGTTAACCACGCAGAACTTCATTACTAGACGCTCTTGAATACGCACTTTGTCCATCATCTCACGCATGTTCTTAACCATACGATCGAACTGTTTTGGAACTAGGCGGAATTCTTTGAAAACATCGCTTAATGCATTGATTTGCGTGCGAGAGTCAGCATGAGCACGGCCTTTCTTCTCGATAACTTCACGAGTTTTAAGGTATTGCTCACGAAGCTCAGTGAAACGCTCACGGGCTAACTCTGGGTCAACACCGCTATCGTCTTCGTCGCTATCGTCATCATCTTCATCGTCGTCTTCATCATCTAACTCTTCTTCAGATAATTCAGAACCAACGTGAGTAGCCGTTGGAGCAAGGTCTTGCTCATCGTTAGGATCAACAAAGCCAGAGATGATGTCGCTCAAGCGAATTTCTTCTGCTTCGTAAAGATCCCACTGGTCTAATAGATAAGTGATAGCTTCTGGGTATTCAGCAACTGAACATTGTACCTGGTTGATACCATCTTCAATTCGTTTAGCGATTTCAATTTCGCCTTCACGAGTAAGAAGTTCAACCGTACCCATTTCACGCATATACATGCGAACTGGGTCAGTCGTACGGCCAATTTCACTTTCTACAGTAGCTAGTGCCTGAGCTGCCGCTTCTGCAGCATCTTCATCAGCATTCGCTTCTTGCATGAGAAGTTCATCTGCATCAGGAGCTGATTCAGAAACTTGAATTCCCATGTCGTTAATCATGCGGATTATGTCTTCGATTTGATCAGAATCGACAATATCTTGCGGCAGGTGGTCGTTTACTTCTGCAAAGGTTAAGTAACCTTGCTCTTTACCTTTTGCAATCAGGAGTTTAATCTGAG
Source organism: Alteromonas sp. Cnat2-8 (assembly GCF_022348355.1). Lineage (NCBI taxonomy): Bacteria > Pseudomonadati > Pseudomonadota > Gammaproteobacteria > Alteromonadales > Alteromonadaceae > Alteromonas > Alteromonas sp. Cnat2-8. The sequence continues at coordinate 628,320 of NZ_JAKREX010000001.1, read as the reverse complement.
ACTGCTTGCTTTGCGCCATATAACCTACACTTCTCACATTCAATTAGTTTGCAATAGAAAAGACAACATACGTCTAGGTATGTTCCCCGTTCTGCTGTAGTACTGCTTTTGTATCAAGGCCGTTAATGCTCGATGCCACGCTGGTCTAAACCATTATGTTGCGATGCACATCTGCTCGGGTTCGGATCTGCCCGTTATGTTCGGCTATATCTTTGCTACTCGTGCTGCTGTATTTTTGTTCACTTTATAGTGAATGAGACACGTTTATCTGTGCCCACAGCGAATTAGCCAGTATAGCAGAATAAACGGTGGTTTTACCAGATTGATGGCCGATTTTTTAGCCAGTGTTTTTAAGCTATAAAACAGCGCATACTTACAGCGCGTATTCCAGACAGCGCGTATTCTAGCTAAACTAATCTTGTTAACTTAATCTCACTAACAAAAGCGTTTAAAAAAGCCTTATGCAAAAGCCTACAGAAGAACAGGCTAACCTCTAGGTCAGTTTGCCCAAGGTTAACTCTTCTGTCTTTCCCTCATAAGCAGGTTCAATTCCTGTTTTTCCGCCTGTGTCAGCGGCTGAACCCGCGAGCGTGAAATTAAGGTTTCAATGCGGCTATCGAAATGCCCGTCCAGTAAGCGAGCGAAGCTGTCGTTGTAAACCCGTTCAGCATCCTCGTCTTTAACCAAGTGTTCTTGTAACAATAATTTCGCGATAGTAGAAGAATGGGGGTGGTCGCGGAAATTTTCAACAAGCTGCGCGGTTTTTGCTTGAGGGTGACTCACGCAATAGCGATGCACATCGCATAATAAATCCATGCCAGCAGCGTTGCTGCCCGCAAAAATATCAATTTGAACGTCTTCACATAGTGTGGCTAATTCAGGTTTATCAAGCAGCAAGCGTATCAGCATGCGAAGCGGTGATAGTTTAGGCTTGTTTACTTGATTGCGATTCGGAGAATAAGCTTGCTTCGAACCTTGATTGGCTTTGGTGATATCTTGCTGAAGTTTAAACCGATCGAACTCGCCAGTGTGCTTGGCTAGTTCTTCCAGCAGCATTTGCTTTTGATCATCACCTAATGTGCTTTCGATAAGCGGCATTGCCGCTTTCTTAAGGGCAATTTTACCTTCTGGCGTGCCCACATTGTGCGTCTTTAATAAGTTTTCAAAGAAGAAGCGGGATAACGGCATAGCGTCATCTAGCATTTCCATAAACGCATCTTTCCCCACCTGACGCACCATAGTGTCAGGGTCCTCGCCGTCGGGTAAGAATAAAAACGAAACACGCACGCCGTCTTTTAACGCGGGCAGGGCGTTTTCTAACGCGCGCCATGCAGCTTCACGCCCTGCGCGGTCTCCGTCATAACAGCATACAATGTGAGACGTAGCGCGAACCAGCATTTGAATATGTTCAGGTGTGGTAGCTGTGCCCAACGCAGCAGTGGCAATATTAATGTCGAATTGACTGAGCGCCACTACGTCCATATAGCCTTCTACAATAACGACGGTATCCAGGCTACGATTTTTTTGTCTGGCAGAATAAAAGCCAAAGAGCTCACTGCCTTTGTGGAAAATGCGGGTTTCTGGCGAGTTTAAGTATTTAGGGCCGCCGTCATCTAATACTCGGCCGCCGAAACCCACAACACGACCCCGCTTGTCCCTGATAGGAAACATAATGCGGTCGCGGAAGAAGTCGTAGGTACGCCCTTGGTCGTTTTTATTGACCAGCTTTAAATCGACCAGTTGCTTGATGCGCTGTGGATCTTTGCCAAAGGTATTTAGCAACGCGTCCCAACTGTCTGGCGCGTAGCCAATTTCCCATTGCTTAACGATATCGCCGCTTAATCCACGGTTTTTCAAGTAGTCGATGGCTTTTTTGCTATTACCATTTTGACGTAACTGGTGCTGGAAGAAGCGCGCAACTTGCTCCATGACTGCATAATCGTCTTGCTGTTGCTGCTTTTTCTCTTCGCTCATGGCAGGGCGACTGCCTTTTTCACGTGGCACTTCAAGCCCGTGATAACGGGCTAGTTCTTCAATCGCCTCGACAAATTCTAAGCGGTCGAATTCCATAATAAACGAGATAGCGTTACCGTGAGCGCCACAGCCGAAACAGTGGTAAAACTGTTTGTCTTGACTAACAGTGAAAGATGGCGACTTTTCGTTATGAAAAGGGCAGCACGCTTGGTAATTTTTACCTGCTTTTTTAAGTTTAACTCGGCTATCTACCACTTCTACCACATCGGTACGTGACAGCAAGTCGTCTATAAAATCGCGAGGTATCTTTCCAGCCATGAGGGTACTTTCAAAAAGGGTTAGTTAAAAAAGATTCAGTTCAAAAAGAATGAGAAAAGCACAAGTCGTAACTGCGCTTCAAGCGACAGGCTACAACATTATGAAAACAGTAATCTACTTTAACAGGGAAGTGTAAAAATGAGAACAATGAAGGTGTGACAATGCACACCTTCTACACGCTTCACTTTTACGAAAGGGCAGAGTTTAAGCGTTCAAACGCGCCTTAATTTTTGCACTCAAAGCACCCATGTCGGTGCGGCCTTGAACCTTAGGTTTCAAGGCGCCCATGACTTTACCCATATCCTGCATACCCGTTGCTCCGGTCGCAGCCATGGTTTCGTCGATAAGTGCATTTAGCTCATCGTCAGTCAAAGGCTGAGGTAAGAAATCTTCAATGTAAGTGATTTCTTCACGCTCTTTGCTAGCTAGGTCGTCGCGGTTTGCTGCGTCATATTGCGCAGCCGCGTCTTGGCGCTGCTTAACCATTTTGGTTAGTACCGCTAAGATTGCGCTATCGTCTAGCGTAATCTGTTCATCGATTTCTTTTTGTTTAATGGCAGCCATTGCCATGCGAATAGTACCAAGACGTACTTTTTCTTTTGCACGCATCGCATCTTTTTGCGCTGCTTTTAAATCATCAATTAGTGCCATGATGTTTCCTGATTTTTTATTAGTAGAGTTTATACCAATCCGCATAGATAATTACCCACTCAGAAGGCGCTGGCAAGTTTCCTAGCGAAGCGTGGGAATGCAGGAATGGTGTTACCTTTCAAGTTCCCAGAATGAAGCTAGGAAGCTTGCAAGACCTTCCCGAAGGGCGAGTTTAAAATGTCCGTACTCTTTGTTGTGTCACCTTGATGTAGAACCACTATACCTGCGGTAACACGCCGCGATTACGAACATTTTAAATTTCGCTGAGTGGATAATCATCTATGCGGACTGGTATTATTAAGCCCCAGGTTGAAAATCAAATGCAACCATTTGAAAAGGAAAAAATGGAGTCGATAAGAATAAGGCCAAAAAAATAAAGGCCCAGAAACGCGAAAGGTGCTGCAATTGCAACACCTTTCAGACTCGTTACTTAACCCTATATTAGTAGAGTTTTACGCGACGTGCGTTTTCACGAGCTAGCTTCTTAAGATGACGCTTCTTAGCGGCAGCTTTCTTGCGCTTGCGTTCCCAAGTTGGCTTTTCGAAGAATTCACGACGACGAACTTCAGAAAGAACACCTGCTTTTTCACAAGAACGCTTAAAACGACGCAGCGCCACATCAAACGGCTCGTTTTCTCTAACTTTAACGATAGGCATTAAACACTCACCTCAAAACTTTTACTGTGTAAATCCGGGTAAAATTGTGCGCTAAAAAGGCCACCCGGGTTAAAAATGGTGCGAAATTCTAATCATATCTACAGAGAAAGTAAAGGATGAATTGCCAAAAAATAGCCAATATTGTGCATTTACCGTTCATTTACCTGTTCACTGGCATTCCATGAATGCAGGATTAAAGGTAAACTCTGCGCTCGTTAAGCACCGTGTTGTTTAACTCGGCTTGTATAAGCGCCCTTTTCAGAATGTTTTCTTGCTCAATTCCCTTTTGATAAATGAGTGATCAAAAGTGTGGAATCAGATGATCCTGACTAGGGTAGTGTTATGATCGCGGCGGGATCATAAAGATGATCGCATCAGATCGCCAGAATTTTTTTCTCAGTTTTTGATATTTGCTTAGTCATTATGGTTCTCAACAATTGTGTGAACACGTGTTGTGATAAAAAGACGACAGCAAATCCAAAAACGAAGCATTGAAGTTAGTAGTAAAAGGGTTACTCCCCATGCGTATTTTAGGAATAGAAACATCTTGTGACGAAACTGGCATCGCCGTTTACGACGATGAAAAAGGGTTGCTGTCGCACGAACTATATAGCCAAGTAAAGCTGCACGCAGACTACGGTGGTGTTGTGCCTGAACTTGCGTCACGGGACCACGTAAGAAAGATCATTCCTTTAATTGAAAAAGCTATGGAAGACGCTAACACCCAACCATCAGAGATCGACGGCGTTGCTTTTACCCAAGGCCCCGGTTTAGTGGGCGCGTTGTTAGTGGGTTCGTCTGTCGGGCGTTCATTGGCCTACGCGTGGAATGTGCCAGCAGTGGGCGTTCATCATATGGAAGGGCATTTATTAGCGCCTATGCTTGAAGACGACGCACCTGAATTTCCTTTCGTTGCTTTATTGGTTTCAGGTGGCCACTCAATGCTAGTTAAAGTCGAAGGCATTGGTCAATATGAAGTACTTGGTGAGTCTATTGATGATGCCGCTGGTGAAGCCTTTGATAAAACCGCCAAGTTACTTGGCCTTGATTACCCAGGCGGCCCTCTTTTAGCAAGATTGGCTGAAAAGGGAGAAGCGGGACACTATAAGTTTCCTCGCCCGATGACCGACAGACCAGGACTAGATTTCAGTTTCAGTGGTTTAAAGACCTTTGCGGCGAACACCATTCGCGATGCTGACCTAACCGGTGGTGATGCTGAGCAAATTAAAGCCAATATTGCCTACGCGTTTCAAGAAGCAGTAGTTGATACGCTTATTATAAAATGTAAGCGAGCATTAAAGCAGACTGGTATGAAGCGTTTGGTTATTGCTGGCGGCGTAAGTGCAAATACAATGTTGCGCAGTGAGATGAAAGCCCTGATGCAAGAGCTAAAAGGTGAGGTGTTTTATCCTAGCTTAGCGTATTGTACAGACAATGGTGCCATGATTGCCTATGCGGGCATGCAGCGTTTGAAAGCTGGGGAAACCTTGGCCTTGTCTTCACAAGCCAAGCCGCGCTGGCCCCTTGATACTTTATCGGCGATTTAGGTATTCATAAAAAACCGGTAATTAGGCGCCACACCTCGTTGTAAACGCTACTATGTCTTCCCTACGTTCACTGGGGAAATATTGAGCATAGCAAGCAGGTAAAACAAAAAAGCATAAATAAAAGGCAATGGGAGCGCATTCCATTGCCTTTTGTTTTACTAAAATAAACATTGAGTAAGGACGTTAAACACCATGCGCTTAGCAACAGACGGAACAAAACAAAATGCACCGCTATTCTATGTAGCATTGTCGTTATTTATTTCCCTTACCTTTGCAGCGCTCACTGCGTCCAATGCATTTGCATCAAGCAAAGCACCCTTGAATGACCTTGTAAAAGGCCTGAAGCAAGAGCAGCAAGATCAGTATGTCGTGCTCATTTCTCTTGATGGATTTCGCCACGACTATATCGAATTACACAACGCGCAACACCTTGGTGCTATTGCAAAGAAAGGGGTAAGAGCGTCGTCTATGACCCCTGTATATCCTTCAAATACCTTTCCCAACCATATTTCACTTATCACGGGGTTATTACCGAAACACCACGGCATCGTGAACAATCGATTTTTTGATAAGTCTCGCCCAACGAAAGAAGGCTACGCGCAGTACAAGCTGGGTTACGGCGGCATGGACAGCACGTGGATTACGGCAACGCCGCTATGGAACTTAGTGGAATATCATGGCATGAAGGCAGCTACCTTCTTCTGGCCGGAGTCTGATTCACGCATATCAGGTACCTTGCCTAGCTACTTCTATCACTACTCTAAATACGCCGATTACCAGCAGCGGGTAGATCAAATTATAACTTGGTTGAAACTGCCTGAGGTGTCGCGCCCTCGCTTTATTGCGGGTTATTTCTCGCTTACCGATTCGGTTGGACATGATGAAGGACCTTTTGCCGACAAAACCAATGATGCGGTGCAGGAAGTGGATGCGCTTATTGGTCAACTTTATGAACGCATTAACGCATTAGATTTGCCGGTAAACTTGGTAGTGGTGTCGGATCACGGCATGACACCCATTGATGAAAGTCAGCTTATAGAAGTTGAGTCTTTATCTATACCTGATAGCTTCATTATTGAAAATGAGGGAGCGCAAGTTCATCTTTACGCCAAAGTGGGCGTGAACGATAAAGAAATCACCGAAGAAACAGAACGTCTTACCCATATAGCCGAAAACCGTTACATTGTGCTTAACGATACCCAGCGCGCTGAGCGACATATGGAAGTGGGAAATAGAACCGGCGATATTATTATTGAGATAGCCCCGCCAGCACGCTTTAAAAACGCCAACAGCATGCATATTAGTAAAGGTGGGCATGGCTACATGAACACGCTGCCTGATATGGGGGCGACGTTTGTAGCAGTGGGACCTGCGTTTAAAACGAATACCATCCTACCTGTGTTTAGCAACCTGGAGGTTTATCCTGCGTTGGCCAAAATACTTGGCATTGCGCCGGTTACGCCGATAGATGGTAAGTTAGATGTGCTGGAAAAGGCGCTTACTCTTTAACTTTTCCCTTATCCCATACTTTACTTTCATTGCCCGCTAAAAGACGGGCAATGTTGTCTTTGTGGCGTAGAATGATAAGCAGCGAAAGCATTGCCACGGGCACGGTATATAAAGGCTTAATCAAAAATGTAAATAACGGCGCAAGAGATACTGCGATAAGCGCGCCTAATGAAGAATAGCCCGTAAGAAACACCACTACTACCCAACTCAAAATAAGCAAACCTGCTAAATCGAGGCCTATAGGGAGCATAGCGCCAAACGCAGTGGCGACGGCTTTTCCACCTTTGAAACCAAAATAGAGCGGAAAGATATGCCCCAAGCACGCGAAAATAGCAATGACGCCTAACATGATAGGCTCTATGCCCAGAAAGTAACTGCCGTAAACGGGAATAGTGCCTTTTAGTATATCCATGACAAGCACGAGGAGTGCTGGAACACGACCGCCCAGTCGATACACATTGGTAGCACCTGGGTTTTTAGAGCCGGCGGTTCGTGGGTCTGGTAAACCAAACAGCTGGCTTATAACCACAGCACTTGAAAGTGAACCGAAAAGATAGGCAACAGCGATCATCAAAAGAGTTAGCGAAATCATTTTGTCATTCTAATTATTAAAAATATTGCCTTTTATTACGTTAAATTTGGTGTGTGCAAGTTCAATGGGCTTTAGTCGCATTAAATTGTGAAACCTTGGTTGCTCCCAGTTGTCATACAGCGGTATAGTTGTGCCACACAAGCGTAAAGCTACTCCATCCAAACGCGATATACCACCGTTTACCAGCAATATGTGGGTGAAAGCGCAGTAGTAAGACCAGTAGTAGGGCCAATATAAACGGCGATAAACTGGTTTGATAACAGTACAAGATGAAAAATTCCATGGGAAAAATTTATATAACAGGGCTTGAAGTAGACACCCTGATTGGTGTTTATGATTGGGAGCGAGTAAGAACCACCCAGCTACTTCTTGATGTAACACTTGATGTTGATTTAAGCGCTGCGATGCAAAGCGACGATGTTGCAGACACTGTAGACTATGCAAAAGTGGCAGAGTGTATTGTAGAAGTAGGCAAAGAAAGCACATTTGAGCTACTTGAAGCTCTAGGTAATAAAGTGATGGACGCCGTTCTTGATAATTTCACCGTTGCGTCAATAACGCTTAAAATTGTTAAGCCTAATATCCTTCCCAATGCGCAAACGGTCGCTGTTGAAATGCGTAAAGAGCGCAATTAATGTCACAACACACCATCTTAATCAGCATTGGCTCTAATATTGAACGTGAGCATTACACCAAGCAATCTTTAGTTGCCCTGAAACAGCACTTCTCAGATGTTGCAGTGTCTTCGGTCTACGAGAGCGAAGCGGTGGGCTTTAACGGCAGCCCTTTTTATAACGCCGCTGCTCGGGCGACGACATCAAAAAGTATAGAAGAGGTGTGCGCAATTCTTAAAGCCATTGAAAAAGACAATGGCAGGGTGCATACAGACAAAAAATTCTGTGCCAGAACCCTTGATCTCGACTTGCTTACCTATGATAGTAAGGTGACCACAACCCCTGTGGTTTTACCTCGCGAAGAGATTTGCTACAACGCGTTTGTGCTTTGGCCGTTAGCTGAACTTGTTCCCAACGACATTCACCCTGAAACGCAAGAAACCTATGCCAAAATGTGGCAAAACTTTGATAAACAGAAACAGCAATTATGGCCGATTGACTTTACTTGGAGTTAAGCAAAGGAATGACACTTTTTGAAATTATTATTTTAGCAATTATTCAGGGCGTTACTGAATTTCTTCCTATCAGCAGCTCTGGACACTTGTTGTTGCCCGCTGAACTTTTTGGTTGGGTAAGTCAGGGCTTAGCGTTTGATGTCGCCGTTCATGTGGGAAGCCTGCTTGCGGTTATGATCTATTTTCGTCAAGAAATCGCTCAGATGACCGTAGCTTGGGTAACACAAGGGTTTAGCAAACAACAATCTACCGACAGTAAGCTTGCTTGGTACGTTATTGTGGCAACTATTCCAGCGGTTATTATTGGCTTTTTAATGAAAGGCTGGATAGAAGAAAACGCACGTACGGCGCTGGTAATAGCGGGTACCACTATTATTTTTGGTTTGCTGCTATGGTACGCCGATGCCACTGCAAAACGCGAACAAGAGCTTGAAGGACTGACACTTAAGCAAGCCATCTATATCGGGTTAGCCCAAGTATTGGCACTCATTCCTGGTACATCTCGCTCAGGTATTACGATGACTGCAGGTTTGATGTTAGGCCTTAAGCGCGAAGCGTGTGCACGCTTTTCCTTTTTGCTGTCTATTCCAGTTATTTTAGGCGCGGGGCTTTTAGCCACTCTCGACCTGCTTAATGCCAACGAAGCGGTAGACTGGTATGCGTTGCTTTATGGCGCGGCGTTTTCATTCGTAAGCGCCTACCTTTGTATCTATTTGTTCCTAAGCTGGATATCGCGTATCGGCATGCTGCCTTTTGTTATCTATCGCTTGGCGTTGGGCGTAATACTACTGTGGTTTGTTTTCGCTTAAGTAAAGAAAAAGGGCGCTATTCTTCGTATGAGGGGTCTTCGTATGAGGGGGTTATTCGCATGAGAATGTGCCCCAGCGCCGCACAATAGCACTTAATTTTTAATTATGTTCGCAGGCAAATGTTTTAACACCGCTAACATAATTGGTAATCACCTAATTGGTAAGGGAAGTGAGATATGGCAGAAACAATATTTGACAAAATCATCAGTAAGGAAATTCCAGCGGATATATTGTACGAAGATGAATTGGCGCTGGCGTTTAAAGATATAAACCCTCAGGCACCGACTCACTTTCTGGTTATTCCGAAAAAGCAAATTGCAACGGTAAATGATATAGCCGAAGAAGATCGCGAAGTGGTGGGGCACTTGTCATTTGTTGCAGCAAAAATTGCAAAGGAGCAAGGGTTTGCTGACCAAGGCTTTCGTACGGTAATGAACTGTAATGAATACGGTGGTCAAACGGTATATCACATTCACCTTCACGTGTTGGCAGGCAAACCGCTAGGCTGGCCTCCTTACACTGAAAACATGAAGCAGCATGTAGAGTAGCGCGTGTAATTAGCGATACAAAAATGCCGCCCTCGATAGTTATCTCAGGGCGGCATTTTTATTTGATAAGTCCAGTGCTTACTTAGTCAGCAAGTCCCAGCACTTTCTTACCCTGATTGAAGTGAATATCAACCGGAATGCTCGCCGCTTCTAAGCGTGCTAAGTCAGAAGCAAGATCAGGCTTAATTACACCCATAGTTTCTACTAGCTTCGCCACGCCATCGTAATCGCCGTCACCTTGTAACGTAAGGATTAGTTCAGATAGTGCTTCTACTGCGGCGCCCATCTTCTCCATATTTACGCGATACATGCCGTCTTCTGTTTTCTCGAAGGCGCCTTGCTGGGCAAAGAAGTCAAAGCGGATCATGTTCGCTTTTCCGTGTGCAGAACTTGCGCCGAAACGCACAGAACGGAAAATGCCAGCCATAAAGGTAACGTAATAATCTTCTAGTGTACCTTCAGTGATTTCACCTTTTTCAAGAAGACTTTGTACCATGTACAAACCTAGAATATCCGCTTTGCCTTCTTCAAGAGCTGACGCATGCTCTTTAAGTGCTCCGCGCACAGTCCCTGAACCATCTAGGGTATTCTTAATTCCTAAACCGTGTGCCACTTCATGAAACATGGTGTTCGCGAAAAAGGCGTCAAACGTAATGTGTTCACGTTGCTCTGGTACAATTAACGTATCCGCAATAGGCACCAAAATAGTATCGAACTTTGCACGCATTGCGTTTTTAAGCTGCAGACGGCGGGTACCTTTTTCTAGCTGTACACGCTCGTCATTTGGCAAGTTAATCGCAATGGTTTTGCTGCCTGCATTAGAGTGACCGGCGTAGTAAACCACATCATAGGCATTTAGGTCCGCGTCAGACCCTGGCATTTCCGCTTTATATGCCTCAGCAACCGGAAGACCTTGCTGTAATTCAGGTAAGAAGGCCGCGTATTTAGCTAGCTTTTCACTCCATGCTAAATCTTTAATGAGTACATAGGCTTCAAACGCTGCGCGATAGCCAAAGAGTTGATCTTCGTAGCTTTCAATAGGACCGATAACCAGCTCAACAGGGTTGGTTTTCATATCCATCCACGCCATGTCAGAAGCCAGGTAGTCGTTTGATAGTAGGGCTTCAGAACGCAGCTGCAAATATTGTTTAAAGCTTTCATCTTCAGCAAGCTCTGACGCTTTTTTAAGTAAGTCAGACGCCTTCATTAATTCACTTTTAAAGGCTTCAGAATAAGGCACCGAATAAAGGTTGCCCGCTTCATCGCGCTTCACCATGGAATAAAGGCCTTGTTTGTCGCCAAAATCTGCCGTGGCAAATTCCTCTTTTTCCATATCATGGGGGTAGAACTCAGCGCCCAGCGCTTTGTCTTCATAGCCACTTAAAAAAGGCGTATCGCCATTTAAGCGATCCCAAGGGCCATAGTTGATCGCTGCAAAGTGACGGACCTTTTCGTCGCTAATTGATGAAAGAAATGCATCTTTATCTTCAAAGAACGCTTGTTTCCAGAACAAGTCGTCCATGATTTTCGATGCATCAATTAACAGTGAAAGCATTTTGTGTTGATTGTCACTCAGGTGTGACAAATCGCTGGTAAGATCTACGCCGTGATAAATAGACAAGCGAGACACATCAACAAGTAAGGTTTGCTCGGAAGCGGTTTCAGGCTTTGCTGTCTGAGTTGGTGTTGTATCTGCGCTTTTGCTGCACGCGGTCAGCATAAATAAACCCGCTACTGCAGCTGCAATAGGAGAATAAGTTGTAATTGTTTTTTTCATAATGACTCTTACCGTGTGGTTTAACCGCATTGATTTACAGTATGCGGGGCGGTGAATAGATAGCTCACTATAGCTATGCTTTTGATTTAATACAAAAGTATGAAAAATATTTGTTTAATATCAATAGTGGTTTGCTACCAGTTGACTATACTTTAAAAAAAGCTCTGGTGGTTCTACCGTTGCTAATAATTCGCATCGACACTGTATTTTTTTAGTTGGTCGAAACTAAAGAGCTACTATAGTATGGTGATAGAAATACCATAATAAAACAATAAACGGTTTGTATTTTAGCGTGAAGCATAGAGGCCTATGTAAGTTAACGCACGGAATGCAACGCACAAACATCGAATCTATTTTAGTCATCAGTTTTGCTGGTGGTCGAGATGATTAACTGGTAAAGCAACCTATCGCCTTCACGAGGCTATTTGGAACTTTCTAAGGGTAGAAATATGTCTACACAGAACGCGCTTTCAACCATTTTGGTTGAAAAAATTAACAATGACACACTCGTCCTTCCCACGCTTCCTGCTATTGCATTGAAAGTCCGCAAAGCGGCAGACGATCCCGACATTAATTTAAACGCGATGGGAGATGTGATTGGTCAAGATCCATCACTTAGCGCAAGAATGATCAAAATTGCGAACAGTGCTTATATGGGACGTAGCGTAAAAGTTACTTCTATCAGCCAAGCGGTTACACGAATTGGTTTACGCCAAATTAAAAACATCTCTACTGCACTCGCTATGGAGCAATTATTCGTCTCTAAAAACGATGTAGTTGCACGCTATTTACAACAAGAGTGGGCAAATACAGTTAATATCGTGGCTAACTCTATGGCGGTGCTTCAGCTTTACATAGCGCGTACCAAAAAGCGTGAAATGAGCATGGATACCATGACACTAGCGGCACTGGTTCACAACATTGGTGTTCTGCCTATTTTGACCGAGGCTGAGCGTCACCCTGAAGTCTTTGCGAACCCTTCATTCCTTGAAGTGGCAATCGATAAATTAGCTGGCCGTATTGGTGCAAGCATTATGACAGAGTGGGGCTTCGGAGAAACCTTCGTTAATGTTTCAAAAAATTGGAAAGACCTAAGCTACATGCCAGAAGAGTTAACCTACATTGATTTCGTTCGTGTTGGCGCTGCAGTTTCAGGTGCGGTAGACAGTCAAAAAGATGCGATCTTAAACTTAGCTATTCAGCGCGGTGTGGTTGAAGATATGGGCGAGCTTCATTCTGATGAGTTTGAAGAGCTTGCAAGCGCAGCGAAGCAGATCTTCTTGTAAGTGTTTTAAGCTAAAAAATACTGCAAAGGCCGGTACTGAAGCATAACTTCAGTACCGGCCTTTTCGTTATGAAAAGCTGAAAAATGGAAAGCTGACAATGAAACAGCACAAAGCAAACAAATGCTGCTACGCGCTAACAGGCTTCTTTTGAACGTAAAGTAGCAATAAACCTAATCCTAATCCCCACACCGCTGAAGTCATAGAATATAAACTAAATCCTGACGCCGTACACAGCATGGTAAGCAACGCAGGAGCCCTGTGGTGCTCTACTTCCATGGCGCGAACCACCGCTCCTTGCAGCGTAGCTAATAGGGCTAGTCCAGCAAGCAGATGAATAATGATACTGGGCATACTCACAAATAGCGCAACGACCACAGACGCTAATAACCCCATGAACAAATACGCCACCCCCGCTGCTATAGCGGCTTTATAGCGCTGCGACTTTTCATCATCCGCTTGCTCGCCCATGCATAGCGCTGCCGTTATCGCCGCTAAGTTAAAGGTGAAACCACCGAAAGGTGCTAATAGGGCTTGAACAATGGCAATGCCTGACAAAATGGGTTTGTGGTCGGGCGTATAGCCATGGGCGTGATGAATAGCTATACCTGGCAAGTTTTGAGAAAGCGTGGTGATAAGAAAAAGGGGAAATGCTAATCCAATGGCAGCACTCAGTGAGAAAGTGGGCGTTACCCAAATAGGCTCGGGCAGGGTGAATATTGATGGCAGCCCTGGTGAGTCGCTTGATAGAGCAACCACACCATCTGCACTACTCATAAACAAGCTAATGGTCACCGACATGATCAGCAACAACAGCATAAGATAGCGGGGAAATAGTCGGCTTCCTACTAAATAAGCCGCGATAAATAACGCAACTAAGTACGGTGCGTCATTAACATCACTGAATATCGCAAGGCATATAGGTAAGAGAATGCCGGCCAAAAGCGCCGATGAGATTGCAGGGGGAATCCGACTTATTTGTTTGAGCAGGCTACGGCTTTGCGCAGTTACAAGAGAAAGCAAGGCACATAGTATAAATGCACCAATGGCTTCACTTAAACGGTAGTCACCGATACTGGTTAACAAAAAAGCCGCGCCAGGGGTAGACCAAGCGGTAACAACGGGCAGTTTGGATAGCCACGAGAACATAATGCAGGTAATGCCCATACCGAGCCCAAGCGCCAACAACCAACTCACTACCATGTCGTCGCTGGCGCCGGCTTTACGCGCTACATCAATGATAATGACAACAGAACTACTGTAACCTACTGTAACCGCGGTTAGCCCTGCGCTGATATGACTTAACTTCCACTTGCTCATGAAAACCCTCGTGATGGAATTTCGATTTGGAATCGACCGAGCGATGAAACACGCTTTTAGTGTCTATCGAATGTGCTACTCTACCTTTTTGTGCGCTATAACGTACAATAGTTAACTTAACATCTGTGCGTTATAGCGCACAACTGGTTTATTAAACTCAGCGTCAAAATAAAAGGCCTTCATTACATGACAAAAGCAAATGCGCAGCCTTCTGCTATTTCAAGAAGTATTGCACACCACCTGCAGTCTGTTCGTAAAGCTCGGGGGCTTTCCCTTGATAAAACCGCGCAGTTGACGGGAGTGTCTAAAGCCATGTTGGGGCAAATAGAACGAGGCGAGTCTAGCCCCACAATCGCTACCTTGTGGAAGATAGCAACTGGTCTTGCGTGTTCTTTTTCTTCTTTCTTGTCAGGTGATGAAACCGCACCTACGTCCCAACATGCCGACAACAAGTTCGCTAACGACCCAAACGTAACCATAAAAACGCTATTTCCGTTTAACTCAGCCACCCAGTTTGAAATGTTTGAACTATGCTTAACGGACTTTCATGAGCAGCACTCTTCGGCGCATCAAATAGGCGTCACCGAACATATTCACGTACTACAAGGAAAGTTAGGGGTTTTGCAAGATGGTCAATGGCAAACCTATCAAGCGCAAGAGCAGTGTATATTACGCGCAGACCAGTCCCACGGTTATCGAGATGAAGTAGGAGAAACGCGCTTTATTGTGGTCATTCACTATCCCACTTAAAGCGGTTGGGCAACTTTCTTGCAAAAGCTAGGAAAAGGCTAGGAGAAAGGCTAGGAAAAAAGCTAAGAAGTATTTGCGCTAAATGACGGTTGCCAGTTCAAACAAGCAAGTTAATTAACAGGACCTAATAAAAAGCCTAACTACCCCAAGGTAATTAGGCTTTTCGATAGCGCTAGGCTATCTTTTTCATCGGCTTAATATTTATTTGCCATAAGTTTATAAACTATCGTCGTTAAGATTAAGCGCACCACGAAGGAAGTTAAGCAGTGTACAAATTTCGGCTGACATAAGCGCGAACTCTGCATCAAGGCGCGCTTCAACCTGATCTTTTGGCACATCGTCAGTTTCTTCTTTAATGCGATCGGTGAACTTAACACGTTTAATGGCGCCATCCTCACACATAATAGCCGTCAACGTCTCTGCATATTCGAATGCAACCTTTTGAACCAGCTTACCGGCATCCAAATGAATACTAATTTCTTCGCTGTCTAGCGGCTGGTTCTTACAACGAATAACGCTGCCAGTGTCATCGGTAGATTTAAGCTCAGCTTCTTCAAGTAGACCTACACCTTCTGGTGTTGACTCAGTAACCCAGTGCGTAAGCTCGCTTTGAAGGCTTCTGCGCGTAAATGGCACTACTGGAAGCGAGCCTATGGCTTTTCTTACCATGGCCAAAAAGGCTTCGGCTTTGCCATCAGATGATGCGTCAACTACGACTAAGTTGTCAGCAAGCGAAATAAAGCCGTGAGTGTAGGTGTTTTTTGTAAATGCCTGGGGCAGCAAACGGGTTTGAATTTCTTGTTTAAGATCTGCCTTGGCTTTTTTACCAACTGGCGAACCGGTTTCCATTTCAATTTTGGCCACCATTTCGTCAAGCTCGGCATTTACCACTGCGCCGGGCAAGATCTTTTCCTGTTTCTTTAGGGTTATCCAAAAACGCTGTTGAACAACATGGAACATGGTGCCTTGCTTACCCGCCTGAGAAAACGGAGAGGCGAACCCCATGGTTGCTAAGTCCTGGCTACCGCACGGGCGAAAAGCGTGTTCGTTAAGGGCACGTTCTAAATCGCCCTCGTCTAGCGATAACGGCTGAGTAATTTGATAGGCTTTTACATTTTTAAACCACATAGTGTAAGCATTCTCTTGATAAAAATAGGGCGCAAGCCTACCAACGTAAGACTCGCGGTGCAATTGAATAAAAGGCCCTAGAAAGCGGGCACCTTAGATTGATAGTGGCAAGAAAGGTTAAGCACTCTTTTTCGGAAAACGAATGGTGTACTGTAAGCCGTTGCCAAGCGTACTGTCGGCCTCTATATGCCCATGCAGTGACTGTGTAACTAGGTTGTACATAATATGTGTGCCTAGACCGCTACCACCTTCTCCGCGTTTGGTAGTAAAGAAGGCATCAAACAACTTACTGAGCTCTTCTTCGCTTAAACCTTTTCCGTCATCTTGGTAGTGGATCACAACATTATCACCATCTTCTTTTACATCTAGTGTTACAGAGCCGGCCGCTTTGCCTTCAAAGCCGTGCGTAATTGAGTTAACCACCATATTGGTAACGATTTGAGCGATGGCGCCGGGTGCACAGGTCACAACTAAATTGTCGGGGCAGGATACGTTAATTTGATGTTCAGTATGCTTAAAACTTGGCTTAAGTGACTGAATAATTTCGTTAATATAGTCGCCCAACACAAATTCGCGCTCGGTTTCACTGGTCTGGTCAACGGCCACCTGTTTAAAGCTGGCGATAAGATCAGATGCGCGTTCTAGGTTACTTAAAAGTAGTAGCGCAGTTTGTTCTGCTTCATCGATGAAGCTTGCCATGTTCTTACTGGTCAGGCTTTTATCTTCGAAGTCGGTTTTTAAATTGTTAAGTCGCTCTTGTAGAAAGCTGGCAGCGGTCACACTCACGCCTAATGGCGTGTTTACGTCATGCGCGATACCGGCCACAAGACCGCCCAGCGACGCCATGCGCTCCGACTCGACTAATTGCTCTTGCGCTTGATGAAGTGTATCCATCGAACTGGCTAGCTCTTGGTTACGTTTGCGCAGTTCGGCTTCTATATACTGACGATTTTCGTTTTCCTGGCGAAGCTCTCGCTGGTGGGCAATAAGCTCGTCTTTTTGCTGCTCTAAGTCGAGCATAATCTGAGACAACGACGCTGTTTTCTTTGCCACTTCTTGTTCTAAAATCAGGTTTTGGTCGTCTAGCTTCTTGTTGGCAAGAGTGAGTTCATTCTGCGCGTCTTTCAGCTTATTGTTTGAAATAATAAGGTCGTCAATAACGTGGTTGTAAGATTCCTTAAGCTGTAATAGCTCGTTGTCATCATCGAGCTTTATGCTGAGTTTGCTCTCTTCTGGGTGCTGAGGATCGAAATTACCCATTTGCTCAGTAATGGTTTGCAGCGGTTCAGAAAGCATGGTGCGAAATGCGGTCATGAACAAGAAGACCAGAAAGGTGGTTTTTACTAACGCATTACCGATAAGAAAAAATACGCCTACTTCAATACGGCTAAAAATAGTATCAAAGCTAGAATACAAGGTAACGTCGCCAACCGTAGATTCGCGACCTGAGAATTTAAATACTAGTGGGAAGCTGTAGCTAAATACGCCGCCGGGATGATCTTCAATTATTTCACGGTCAACCGGAGCAGGAGAGCGCTGAGCACGGATGCCGTACTCGGCAATGTAGTTACCGTTTTCACCACGAACTTGAAGCCCTTCAACAATAGGCAATGACATAAGGCCTTCGGCGATGGCACGCACTTGGTCGTGGTTAAGTTCCCACAAAGCGCGGGTCAGGCTAGAAGAAAAGGTGTTTTTTAGCGTTTGAAGCTCGCCTTCAACGTGATTTTTCGTGCTGAGGTATTCTGTAAAGATCTGTCCTACCGTCACTAGCAGCGTGAGAGAAAAGTACACTGACAACACTCTGGCTAAGAGTTTCCTTGATAACCCTGTCTTGACCGCAGCCATCGATAAACACACCCCTGTTACATCAGACCTTTTAAATCACCGACAACGCTTGGTAGTTGCTCACCTTTGCAACAATAACAGTCGGTTTTATGTAATTTCAAGAATATGCGTAATCGTATGAATAAACAAGATTATGTATTTAAACTTTGGAACAAGCTTGTATTAAACTTGACACATAAATGTAATCGTTTTAATAAAACTGTCACAGACCACATTAATAATAACGGCGTTTAAAAATGAGCAGGAATATTACGATGTCTCGTACAGTGTTGGTGGTTGAGGACGAAGCGCCTATCCGTGAAATGCTTAAGTTTGTGCTTGAGCAATCTGGTTTTAACATTATTGAAGCCGAAGATTTCGACATCGCGCAAGAAAAAATTTGCGAACCTTACCCAGATTTAATCTTATTAGATTGGATGTTGCCGGGAGGAAGCGGTGTACAGCTAGCTAAAAGTTTAAAGCAGCACGAGTTTACTCGTGACATTCCCGTCATCATGCTTACAGCCCGGGGCGAGGAAGAAGACAAAATTCGCGGCCTGGATGCAGGTGCTGATGACTACGTTACTAAACCATTCTCGCCGAAAGAGCTTGTGGCAAGAATAAAAGCAGTGATGCGAAGAGTTACGCCTACATCAAGCGAAGAGCCTATTGAATTTAATGGTCTTAAACTTGAACCGGTATCACATCGCGTAATGGCGAATGAAGAACCGCTAGACATGGGGCCGACTGAATTTAAGTTGTTGCACTTCTTTATGACGCACCCAGAACGTGTCTATAGCCGAGAGCTACTGCTAGATAATGTTTGGGGAACCAATGTTTACGTAGAAGACAGAACGGTAGATGTGCATATTCGACGTTTGCGTAAAGCTATCTCTCGTCACGGACATGATGCTATGATCCAAACTGTACGCGGCGCGGGTTACCGTTTTTCTACTAAGCTGTAATAAATGTAGTGTTTAGGGAGTAACATGGTGTTATTCCCTTGATGTCGCTGCGCCATCTGGGCATGCGCCCAATTCCACCTTTAACAACGCGAGCTATTTCATGTATTACCCGTTCTCTTGGTTGAGAAGTACATTGCGCTTAGTGCTATTCCTTGTGGTTTTTGCGCTAGTCGGGTGGTATTTAGATGATATGTTATTCGCCGTTGCCATTGGCGCAACCCTGCTACTGCTATTTAACTACTGGCATCTTTACAAGCTAAATCGCTGGTTATGGCATAGTCGTAAAATGTCTCCACCTACCGTGCGTGGCGTGTGGGAACATATTTATGAAGGTATTTATTACCTTCAGCGTCGTAACCGCAATAAGCGCAAAGAGCTTGGTGAATTGGTAAAGCGCTTTAGAGAGGGTTCTGAAGCCTTGCCTGATGCGGCGGTAGTGGTTGATGCTAAGGCCTGCATTATTTGGTGTAACCGCCTTGCTCGCTTGGATTTAGGGCTTAAATGGCCGCAAGACTCTGGGCGTCGAATCGACAACTTGTTGCGCCATCCGGAGTTTATTCAGTACTTTCATGCAGGGAATTATAAATACCCCATTGAAGTACCGTCGCCTACCAACCCCAACAAAACCTTTGAATACCGGATTATGCCTTATGGCGATGAGCATTTGTTGCTGATTGCCCGTGACATAACGCGGGTGTCCCAGCTTGAAGAAATGCGTAAGGACTTTGTGGCAAATGTGTCTCATGAATTGCGTACACCGCTAACGGTCATTAACGGATACCTTGAAATTCTTCCTATTGATGAAGACTCCGATCCATTCATGCAAAAAGCGATGAAAGAAATGACATCGCAAACCCACCGTATGCAAAACTTGATAGAAGACTTGCTGGTGTTGTCGCGCATTGAAGCAAGCTCGGAACGCATCTACGAAAATGTTGTGAATATTCCTGTGGTCCTTGCGCAAGTGGAAAGAGAAGCGCAGGCGCTTAATAAAGAGAAAAACCACACAATAAACTTCCACATCGACAAAGAACTCTATGTTTTCGGTGTAGAGACCGAGCTTCGAAGTGCTTGCTCAAACCTAGTGTTTAATGCGGTGCACTACACACCTGCTGGTGGCGAAATTAATGTGTACTGGCGACGTAAACCCAATGGCGCGCAATTTTCTGTGGTAGATAACGGTGATGGTATTGAGCCAAATCATCTAAACCGTCTTACCGAGCGCTTTTATCGCGTGGATAAAGCGCGCTCTCGCAAAACCGGTGGCTCTGGCTTAGGTCTTTCCATTGTAAAACATGTACTAAGTCATCATAATTCCCGTTTAGATATAACCAGTGCATTGGGTGAGGGTAGCAATTTCTCGTTTGTGCTGGATAACGAGTTGATTGCAGAGCAACTGTAACCCTAAGAGGCGAGAAGTGTTGGTGAGCAAAAAGCATGACAAGATGAAAGGGCAACGCTATCGCCTTTCAACGTTACTTTTAGTAATAGGCTTATTGTTACCATTTGGAACCCTGGCTGATTCTCAAAATACTCAAAGCTCGTCATCTGCTTCTGGTAGCTATCAAGTGCCTGCCTATGAACGCAAGCCTGGGGTGGCGGGAAAAATATCCTCAGTTGGTTCAGACACGCTGGCAAACTTAATGACCTTTTGGTCACAGGAGTTTAAAACCCTCTATCCTCAGGTAGGCTTTCAAATACAGGCGTCCGGTTCATCTACCGCTCCGCCGGCACTTATTGAAGGTACTGCCACCATAGGCCCTATGAGCCGAGAATTAAAACCCAGTGAAATACGGGATTTTACGCGAACCCACGGTTACCCGCCTACGGTATTAAAAGTGGCAATGGATGCCATCGCCATTTTTGTGGATAGACGCAATCCGCTGCCGGGTATGACCCTTGAGCAAGTTGACGCGGTGTTTTCTGAAACCCAGTTTTGTGGCAGCAATACAGCCATTACCAATTGGTCTCAGCTCGGCGTTGACGATATAGGCTATCGTTCTCCTATCAGACTGTACGGTCGAAATTCAGTATCAGGTACTTACGGCTTGTTTAAAGTGATGGCGCTGTGCGATGGTGACTTTAAGAATACGGTAAACGAACAACCTGGCTCTGCATCTGTAGTATTGTCCGTGGCCAGCGGTACAGGCGCGATTGGCTATGCCGCTTACGGCTATAAAACCGCAGGAGTTCGCGCTCTGCCTTTAGGTGAGTCGCTAGACAGCTTGATCCCTCTTTCTATTGATACGGTGCGCAACGAAACGTATCCATTTGCCCGATTTCTTTATTTAGTGATAAATAAAAAGCCCGGTGAGCCTTTACCTACTCTGGAAAGGGAGTTTTTGCGCTATATCTTGTCACAGGAAGGGCAGCAGCAGGTGTTAAGAGACGGATATTTCCCCATTCGTGAAGACGTACTGGTACGCCAGCGTCGATTATTGGAATAGAAAAGCGAAAGTAGAAGCCGCATCACTCGCCGTTAAAAGCAAAGGATAAAACTGTGTCGTATATGCCGCCAGCGTGGAAACAATGGGTTGTCAAATGCCTGCTATCAGGGACAGCTGTGCCAACTATCGTGACAACCCTAGCGGAAAACGGTTTTTCTCCCGACACTATTAAAAAAGTGCTCGGCGCCAATTTGCCCACTAATTATCAGTTTTCACCCTCTTCAAGTTTCTACGAGAAGCTAGCAAAAAGTGCTATCGCCCGCGTGGAACAGGCTAAGCCACTTGCCGAGCCCAGTGACATTCAGCTCTTTGCGTACGATGACTTCTTGAGCAGCCAAGAGTGTGACGACATTGTTGCGCTGACCAAAGATAAACTCGCGCCCTCTAAATTGGCAGGAGCCGCTAGCGCTGATGACATTAGAACCTCTTCAACATGTGAATTAGCCTTTCTCGGTAATAAGCTAGTCAAAGACGTTGATAGTCGCATTGTTTCAACCCTTAGTTTGGGCGTGGGAGAAGGAGAAGTTATTCAGGCCCAGCACTACAATGTTGGGGAATATTACAAACCTCACTACGACTTCTTTCCTCCAGGAAGCCCGCAGTACAAAGCGCATTGTCTATCGCGTGGTCAGCGAACGTGGACATGCATGATTTACTTGAATGATGAATGTGACGGCGGTCACACTCGCTTTACCAAGCTAGATATTGCAGTAAGACCGAAAAAGGGAATGGCACTCTTTTGGAATAATTTGCTGCCCTCTGGCGACCCCAACCTTAACAGTATTCATTTCGCAGAACCTGTCACTCGTGGTCACAAAACTGTCATAACCAAATGGTTTAGAACGAAAAACTAAACACCTCAGGCCATGCTTTTAGTTTTATTTTTAATCAATCTTGTTTTATCTAATTGAAAAGTAATAGCTTTACGCTGGCTTTAGTTCAAAGCTGAAAAAGTTCAAATAAATTCGATAAGTTTTTTACTTTGTAACAAAAATGTCACCGATCTCCTTTACTCTCTAGCAAACCTTAGAATCCGTATTACAAAAATCTGGAGAATTTAATGGAAATTCGTAACATATTTAAGGTAAGTGCTATCACGACTGCGCTTGTCCTTGCAGGCTGTGGCGGTGACATCAATATTAATGAAGGTGATGAAGTAGTAACAACTCCAACAACACCAACTACACCTACAACACCAACAACACCGACTACCCCTGATGTAGATACGCCGTTCTCTCTAGGCTTTGCCACAGACGTATCAAGCGAATTCTCAGGAACGATTACAGATAAGCCTGTTTATCGTTTAGATACCGATTTAACTATCACTCAAGATATGACCTTAACGAACGATGCTCACTGGATCATCAAAGGTCGTACGGCGGTTGGTAACGACAACGCTGATGCAGCGGTACTAACTATTCAAGAAGGTACTACAGTAATCGGCGAAGACGGCGATGACTTCTTAGTTGTTCGTCGTGGCTCTCAAATTGACGCATCTGGTACGTCTTCAGCGCCTATCGTGATGACATCGGTACAGGACGTTACTGGTGAAGAAACTTCAATCGGTCAGTGGGGCGGTGTAGTTCTACTTGGTAACGCACCAACTAACCTTTGTAATACGGGTGACGATGCAGATACGTCTGACGAAGAACTTGCAAACTGTGGTGTTTCTGCAGAAGGTGATGCAGGTCTTTACGGCGGTAATAACCCAGAAGATAACTCAGGTACGCTAGAGTACGTTGTAGTTAAGCATGCGGGTAAAGCTCTGGCATCAGGCGACGAGCTAAACGGTATTTCATTCGCTGGTATCGGTTCAGGCACCACAGTTAACTATATTCAGGTTCACCAAAACCTTGATGACGGTATTGAATTCTTCGGTGGTACAGTTAACGTAAGTAATGTTGTACTTACTGATATCGGTGACGATTCACTAGATTGGTCATTTGGCTGGACTGGTAGCGCTACTAACGTTTATATCCAACAGTCAGCTGACGGTGGCGACAACGCAATCGAAGCGGATAACAACGAAGATAATCCGTCTTGGTTGCCGCTAACTAAGCCAACTATTTCAAACGTGACTATTGTTAGTGCAGACAACACCAATGGTGTACGTCTACGTAACGGTACAGCGGGCGTGCTTTCAAACGTTCTAGTAACGGGTTCTGCACTTGCAAACAACTGCCTACGTGTAAACGGTGATGAAGCAATTGCTAACGCTGAGTCGGGCGAGCTTTCTATCACTGATTCAATTGTTGCGTGTGAAACACCTGCGAACAACTTTGGTTCTGACACCATTAACGGTGGCACTACTCAAGCATGGTTTGAAGGCCAAGATGGCAACAGCGTTTTAGCTGCGTCTGCATTAATGCTTGAAGACAACGGTTACTTCCCAACGGCCTCTTCTCCTGTAGCACTTGGCGGCGGTCAATATATTGGTGCATTCAATCCTAACGGCACAGACTGGACTGTAGGTTGGACGGTAGGCGTAAACGGCGGTTTCCCAACTGACGTTCAAAACGCATTTGCACAGGGTCTAGCAACAGACGTATCGGCTGACTTCGACCTAGACAAGCCGGTTTACGAAATTGCTGCTGACACCACATTCACATCTGACGTTACACTTACTAACGATGCTTACTGGCTAATTAAAGGCCGTACTGCAGTAGGTAACGATAACGAAGACAGCGCAACACTATACATCGAACAAGGTACGACTGTGTTTGGTGAGCAAGGTGATGACTTCTTGGTAGTACGTCGTGGCTCAATGATTGAAGCTAACGGTACAGCAAGCGCACCTATCACGTTTACCTCTGTACAAGACCTTATCGGTGACGAAACGGGTATCGGCCAATGGGGCGGTATCGTACTTCTAGGTAATGCACCAACTAACCTATGTAATACCGGTGACGATTCAGATACCTCTGACGCTGAACTTGCTTCATGTGGTGTGGCTGCTGAAGGTGACGCGGGTCTTTACGGCGGTAATAACCCTGCAGATAGCACAGGTTCACTTCGCTACGTAGTAGTTAAGCACGCAGGCCGCGCTCTTGCAGCGGGTGACGAGCTAAACGGTATTTCATTTGCAGGTATCGGTTCAGGTACTAAAGTTGAGTACATTCAAGTTCATCAAAACCTTGATGACGGTATTGAATTCTTTGGCGGTACAGTTAGCGTACGTAACGTTGTACTTACTGATATCGGTGATGACTCGCTAGATTGGTCTTTCGGTTGGACAGGTAACGCGCAAAACGTTTATATCCAACAATCAGCTGCTGGTGGCGACAACGCTATTGAAGCGGATAATAACGAAGACAACCCAGCGTGGCTTCCACTCACTAAGCCTACTATTTCTAACGTGACTATCGTTGGCGCTGACACAACTAACGGCGTTCGTCTACGCAACGGTACTGCGGGTAACATCCGCAATCTAGTTGTTACAGCTGGTGAAGGCTACTCTAACTGCCTACGAGTTAACGGCGACGAGTCGATTGCTAATGCTGTATCTGGCGAGCTTTCTGTAGAACATTCAGTGGTTGCTTGTGAAGCAGGTAATAACTTTGGTTCAGACGCTATCGGTGGTGGTACTACTCAAACATGGTTCGAAGGCCAAACAGGTAACAGCGTGCTTACCGCTGATGCACTAATGCTTTCTAACGATGGCTTTACACCTCGCTCTGGCTCACCACTTCTTGGTGCGGGCGTTGATGTATCAGAAGAGAATGACTTCTTCGCAGCAACTGACTATATCGGTGCATTTGACGGTGACAACAACTGGATGGACGGTTGGACTGTTGCGGTAAACGATAGCATTCCTGCTGACGTTACAACGGCACTAGAGCAAGGCTTGGCGACCGACGTGTCTGCTAGCTTCCCAGATATTACTGACAAGCCTGTTTATCAGCTTGCTACTGACACCGTGTTTACTGCTGATGTATCGCTAACTAACGATGCTCACTGGCTAATTAAAGGTCGTACAGCGGTAGGTAACGACAACGCTGACAGCGCTTCACTTTACATTCAGCGCGGTACTACAGTATTCGGTGAAGATGGTGATGATTTCTTAGTTGTTCGTCGTGGCTCTAAGATTGAAGCGTCTGGTACTGCAACACTGCCAATTACCTTCACATCTTCAGAAGATATGACTGGCGGCGAAACAGCCATCGGCCAATGGGGCGGTCTAGTTATCTTAGGTAACGCACCAACAAACCTATGTAACACAGGTGACGACGGTGATACGTCTGAAGCTGAACTGGCTAACTGTGGTGTAGCCGCAGAAGGTGATGCAGGCCTATACGGTGGAGCAGACAGTGAAGATAACTCAGGTACGCTTCGCTACGTTATCGTGAAGCACGCAGGTAAAGCACTTGCGGCAGGTGATGAGCTAAACGGTATTTCATTTGCGGGTGTAGGTAGCGGCACTGAAGTTGACTTCATCCAAGTTCACCAAAACCTAGATGATGGCGTTGAGTTCTTCGGCGGTACAGTAAACGTAAGTCACTTAGTATTAACTGCTATCGGTGATGATTCTCTAGACTGGTCATTCGGTTGGACAGGTAAGGCGCAGTACGTAGTTATCAAGCAAGATGCAGCGGGCGGCGACAATGCGTTCGAAGCTGACAATAACGAAGATAACCCTGCGTGGACACCATTGACGACACCAACAGTATCTAACGTAACAATTTTAGGTGCAGACAATACAAACGGTGTACGTCTTCGCAACGGTACAGCGGGAACAATCAAAAACCTAGTGGTTACCGGTGGCGCAAACTACAGCAACTGCCTACGAGTGAATGGTGATGAATCAATTGCTAACGCAGCAGCAGGTTCACTAACTGTGACGCACTCAACAGTAGCATGTTCATCTGCGAGCGCATTTGGTTCAGATACAATTGGTACAGACAGCACGCAAGCGTGGTTTGAAGGTCAAGATGGCAACAGCGTTCTTGCTGAAACTGCAGCACTTGGCTTTGATTCAACAGGTTTCGTACCTGCAAGCAATTCAGTTTTATTAGGTTCAGGCTTCGACGCTTCTACTTTGGACGCTTTCTTTGATAGCACAGACTTCCAAGGTGCATTCGACGGTGAGTCTGACTGGACACTGGGTTGGGTAACTGTTGGTCTTCAAGACTAATAAGTGAATGCGAGACACAGTAAAGCTAAGGCGTTTTTACGCCTTAGCTTTTGTGTAAGCGCAGCTACCTGATTACAGTTTCTTAGGAGTTACACAATGAAAAACAATCAAACGTCAGCATTTAAAGTCGGTGGACTTTCGCTGGCTATCGCGTCCATTCTTGGCGCAAGCGCGTTACCGTTATCAGCAGTAGCACAGCAGTCAGAAGACGAAGTAATTGAAGAAGTCGTTGCTACGGGCACGCGACTTAAAGGAACCGCAACGGCGGTTTTACAAGAGCGTCAAAATCAGGCGTTCGTTGCTGATATTCTTGGCGCAGAACAAATTTCTCGTACCGGTGACGGCGATGCCGCTGCTGCACTTCGACGTGTAACAGGTCTTACGCTAGTTGACGGTAAATTTATTTACGTTCGTGGTTTAGGTGAGCGTTATTCAAGCACACAGCTAAATGGCATGACGGTACCAAGTCCGGATCCTACGCGCTCGGTTGTACCGCTTGATTTATTCCCATCAAGTATCATCGAAAGCCTGAACGTTCAGAAATCTTACTCACCCAATATGCCTGGTCACTTTGGTGGTGGTAACGTAAACATTCGTACTAAATCAATCCCATCTGAGTTTGTATTCAACGTAAGTGCAGGTGGCGGTTGGAATACGCAGAACAGCGATACCGGTGTTTTCTATTCTGGTGGCGGCGATGATTGGACAGGTCGTGATGACGGAACTCGTGCACTGCCTGACATTATCAGCTCGGGTCTTGCTGCAAATGGTTCTGCAGGCTTCGAGGGTGACCGTACAAGAACACTGGCTGAAACGCAGGATATCCTTAGTTCATTTAACTGGGACATCGGCCCAGACGAAAAGTCTGTAGACCCGAACTTCAGCTTGGGTACGACTATTGGTAACAATTACGTTTTCGACAACGACTCTGTACTTGGTTTCCTTGCAACGGTTTCTTACAGCAACGAATGGACAGTTGCCGAAGAGATGTTAGGTAACGATATTGGTGGTGGTCAGGAAAATCCACGTTTCACTAAATATCGCGACATGGTGTCAACTGAGCAAAACGTGCGTTGGAGCGGTATGTTCAACGTGGGTTACGAGTACAACAGCAACCACAAAGTAGAACTTGTGAACATGATCCTTCACGACATGCGTGACCGTGTTCGCGATGGATACTACTTCGACGAAAGTGAATCTAACCCTGGCGTAGAAGAATTCCGCCGCATGGATATCATTTTCGAAGAGCGTGAAATGGTTTCTTCACAGCTTAAAGGCACGCACAACTTCCTTAACTTGTTAGACGGTGTGTTTTTCGATTGGTACGTGGGAACTAGCCGTGCGTCTCGTGAAGCGCCAGATATCATGGAAGTAACATTCCAGCAGTTCTACGATGAGTCGGGGGCATTAGAGCTTGAGCGTCTTGATGATACGCCAGGAACTAACCTTAACCGCCAATATCAGGTGCTTTATGATGAGTCTGATACCTATGGCTTCAACGTGTCTACCGCGTTCTTCGGCGATGGCTACGACGTTGAACTTAAAGCCGGTATGGATTACTACGACAAAACCCGTGACGGTAACAATATTGACTTAGCGGTGCGTCACTTTGGTATTTCTTCTGACTTTAAAGAAGGTAGCCGTTTGAATGAAATTTTCTCACAAGAAAATATCTATAACGACGACTTCTACACCAGCTCAACGGGTCGTTCTGTGTTTCAGGACAATACAGGTGCAGGTGATAAGTACTCAGCGGCAACTAAACTTACCGCAGGCTATTTCATGGTTGATGCATTCTTCAACCAGAAGTTCCGCGTAAGTGGCGGTGCTCGTTATGAAGACTTCCAGCAAGTATCGATTCCATTTATCGAGCACTCGGATAAGTTTGCTGACGACACAGATGCCATCATTGACAGCATCTACAATGAATCTGATGTACTACCGTCATTAGCTTTCACTTATATCCCAAGTGAAGAAATGCAATATCGCTTTAACATCAGCCAGACGCTAATTCGCCCTGACTTACGTGATATCAGCTCAACCTTCTTTATCGACCCGCTAACAGAATTCCTTGTACGTGGTTCTCCTTCATTGGTTGAAACTGAATTGACGAATATCGACTTCCGCTGGGAGTGGTATATGTCACAAGGTAACAACTTGTCTGTTGCACTTTTCTATAAAGATATGGAAAACCCTATCGAGATGGTGCAGTTTGACGGCGGTGAAGGTGTACCTCAGCTATTGACGGCGAACGGTCAGGAAGGTGAGTTGTACGGTATCGAGTTTGAATTCTTGCACGACCTTGGCTTTATTGGGGATAACTTCAGTAACTTCTTTGTATCAGGAAACATGACGCTTTCTGACTCAGAAGTAACCATTGGGAGTGGCGATCAAGAATCACTGTTCTCTCAGCAGGCACGTGAAGCTTACGGCGGTACTATCACGGCGACCATTACTAACGACAAACGTCGTCTAGTAGGTCACTCTGAGTGGGTTGCTAACCTTCAGTTAGGTTGGGATTCTGATAACGGTGAGCATTCAGCGTCATTAGTCTATAACTCATTCGGTGAACGTATCATTGCGCCTGGCGTACGTGGTTTTGAAGATGGTATTGAAAAACCGTTCCATTCATTGGATGCTGTTTATACTTACTATCCAGACTTCAACACTACAATTAAATTACGTGTGCAAAACATTTTCAACGACGAGAAAGAAATTGAGCAAGAAGGTCTTACGCTGCGTAAGCTAAGCGTAGGTACAGGTATAAACGCTTCAATTACTTATAACTTCTAAGAAAATACAGCCAGTGCTGCTTCTTCAAAAAGAGAGCAGCAACAATCATCTAAAGCCCGGTTTTCCTGCCGGGCTTTTCTATTTGTGACAATAGTCATCGATTTATGACAGTTTCGTAATAAAACTGTCACAGAAAACTCCTATCCTACGCGCAGAAATTTATAGTCGGATACAACCGATTTCTTTTAACTTTAAAGGTTTGAATGTATGAAGCTTATCAATGCCTTGCTTGTGGCAGGTGCGCTAGCAGCGACACCCGTGCTTGCACAAGACGATGAAGTCTTAAAACCCGTTGTCGATGAGGCAGCGAAAATAAACGAGTCAGCGGCGAAATCGCAAGAAAAGATTAACGGTATTACCGATCAAATCGACAGCAAACTTCAACAGTTCAAAACATTGATGAAAGAAATCGAAGGCCTTGAGGTTTATAACACTCAGCTTCGTAAGCAAATCAATAACCAAGAACAAGAAATGGCAGACCTAAATGCTGCTATCGATGAAGTGTCTGTTGTTGAGCGTCAAATCACGCCACTAATGATGCGCATGATTGACGGCCTAGAGCAGTTTGTTGCGCTAGACGTACCATTCCTTCCAGAAGAGCGCGCAAATCGCGTTGCTGACCTTCGCGCTATGATGGACCGTGCCGACGTTGCTGCGTCTGAGAAATTCCGCCGCGTAATGGAAGCGTATCAAGTAGAGATGGACTACGGCCGCACTATGGAAGCGTACAGCGGTATTCATTCAATTAACGGTCAAGAGCGTGACGTTGAATTCCTACGCCTTGGTCGCACAGCGCTAATTTATCAAACACGTGACGCAAGCATGCAGGGTGTTTGGAACAAGCAAACTCGTCAGTGGGAAGAGCTTGATAGCAGCTACCGTACACAAATTACAAAAGGTCTGCGCATGGCGAAGAAGCAACTTGCACCAGACTTGCTAATGCTGCCAGTGGCAATTACAGACTAAGAGGTTGATGAGAATGTTTAACACAGTAAAACGTATCGCTGTTGGTCTAGCAGCCCTTAGCATCAGCGTTGGTGCTTTCGCACAAAGCGACCGTGCCATGGACTTAGACGCACTTCTTAAGCAACTAGAAGAAGGTCAGTTCGCACAGTCTCAGCAAAACAAACAGCGCGAGCGTGATTTCCAAGCGCAACGTGCAGAGCAAGATCGCATTCTTCGCGAAACTCGTGAAAAGCGCGACCAAATGCTTGCACAATCAGAGCAGCTTGAAACTCAGTTCGAAGAAAACGAATTCAAACTGGCTGACTTAAACGGTGCACTAGACACACGTCTTGGTTCACTTAAAGAGCTATTCGGTGTGCTTCAGCAAATCGCTGGCGACACCAAAAACAAATTCTATAACTCAGTGGTTTCTGCACAAATCCCTGGCCGTGCTGACTTCCTTGATAAGATGGCACAAGACATGGGTTCAAGCTCAAAACTTGCATCAATTGAAGAAATTGAGCGCGTTTGGTTTGAAATGCAGCGTGAAATGACTGAAGCCGGCAAAGTCACTACGTTCAAGACAGACGTTGTTGAAGCAGGCGGTGAAAAAGTGAATAAGTCTGTTGTTCGCGTAGGTCCTTTTGCACTTGTTGCTGATGGTAAATACCTAGAGTACAACGGTGTAACAGGCACAGTATCTGAACTTGTACGTCAGCCTGCTGACCGTTACATGGATTCTGCTGCTGAACTACAAGCATCAAGCGGTGAATTAGTGCAGTTCGGTATCGACCCAACGGGTGGTTCAATCCTAGGTCTTCTTGTTCAAGCGCCTAACCTTCAAGAGCGTGTAGAGCAGGGTGGTGTTGTAGGTTACATCATTCTTATCGTTGGTGCATTCGGTCTTCTACTTGCCCTTGAGCGTCTTGTAACGCTGACGCTTATTCGCATGAAAGTGAACAAACAGCTTAAGAGCAAAGAAGTAAACACAAACAACCCGCTTGGCCGTGTACTTAAAGTACGTGACGAGCACCCAGACGCCGACGTTGAAGCACTTGAACTTCACCTTACAGAAGCGATTTTGGGCGAAGTGCCTAAGTTAGGTCGTAACCTAACTATCATTAAGATTATCTCTGTTGTAGCACCGCTTATGGGTCTACTAGGTACGGTAACCGGGATGATCAACACCTTCCAGGCTATCACCTTGTTTGGTACGGGTGACCCGAAACTGATGGCAGGTGGTATTTCAACAGCACTTGTAACAACAGTACTAGGTCTAGTTGTAGCGATTCCAATGACACTGCTTTATGCAATGCTTAACACACGTTCTAAGAACATTGTGTACATCCTACAAGAACAGGCGTCTGGCGTAATTGCAGAGCGCGCTGAGCGAGGCTAATCATGATCGAGTTTCTAGAAGCAATTCGCGATTTCACAGAAACAGGTGGCCAGGTTCTCCTGGTCATCGGTCTGCTGATATTCGTTATGTGGCTTTTGATCCTCGAGCGTGCGATGTATCTGATGGTTTGGCACAAGCAAGCCAAGAAAGAAGCGATAGCAATGTGGACAGCACGTGCCGATCGCTCTTCTTGGTTCGCAGAGCAGGTTCGTCAGAAAACAATTTCACAGTTAACCATGCGCCTAAACGGCAGCATCCCAATTATCCAGTCACTGGTTGCGCTTTGTCCGCTGCTAGGCTTGATGGGAACGGTTACCGGTATGATTGAAGTGTTCGATGTAATGGCGATTGCGGGCTCAGGTAATGCTCGTTCAATGGCGTCAGGTGTATCGAAAGCCACTATCCCCACAATGGCGGGCATGGTTGGCGCACTTTCAGGCGTATTCGCCGCTACCTGGTTAACTCGTATGGTGAAATCAGAACGCACGCATCTTGAGGATGCATTGATTATTCAACGTTAATGCTAGCTAAGCGTTAAGGTAAGGTATTTATTATGAAGCAGCACTTTCAAAACTTAGTCGATGAAGAAGAAGCAGCCATCGACATGACGCCCATGCTGGACGTTGTATTTATCATGTTGATCTTCTTCATTGTGACTGCGTCATTTGTGAAAGAAGCGGGTATCGATGTTAACCGTCCAGAAGCAGCAACTGCTGTGAAAAAGGATCGCGCTAATATCCTTATCGCTATTTCAGATAAAGGCGAAATTTGGATTAACAAGCGCCGTATCGACGTTCGCGCAGTGCAAGCGAACATTGAGCGTCTTCGCGCAGAAAACCCACAGGGTTCTGTTGTAATTCAGGCTGACAAAAAAGCCACAACAGAAACACTGATTAAGGTTATGGACGCGTCGCGAGCCGCTGGCGTTTACGATGTTTCGATTGCAGCCCAAGAGCAATAAATCATGCCACGATATTTAATCGCATTTGTTATTTCCCTTGCGATCACGTTAGGCCTGTTCTTCTTGATGCAATCGCTTATCAAGATGGGTGGCAGCGCACTAACTGAGCCGCCTAAGGGAAGCGTGCTTGACTTCGTAAGGGTTAAGCAGGATGAACAGGTTGAGAAAAAAGATCGTAAGCCGAAGAAGCCACCTAAGCCTGAAGAGCCGCCACCGCAAATGGAGCAGCCTCAAATGGACTCGCCTTCTCCAGATGCAGAAGGTACGTCGATGGACTTTGGTGCTGAAGTCGGAGACGACATCTCGCTAGAAGGCGGGTTGGCCCTCGAATCCGGTGACGGTGAATATCTTCCTATTGTTAAGGTTGCGCCAGTGTATCCACGACGTGCACTTCAACGGGGTATTGAAGGTTTCGTTATTGTTGAATTTACAGTAACTAAACAAGGCGCAGTACGCGACCCAATTGTTGTTGAAGCTAACCCTTCAGGTATTTTTGAACAAGCGGCTATTGATGCGGCAATGAAGTTCAAATATAAGCCTCGAGTGGTAAATGGCGAAGCAACGGAAGTGTCTGGTGTACAAAACCGTATTACGTTCCAAATTGACGGGTAACAGAACATGATGAGAGAACAGACGAATACATTGCTTAGTGCACTGGCGTTTGCATTTGCATCGGCCACAGTATCTGTACCTACTATGTTCATTGCTTCTAACGCTACAGCGCAAGAGGCTGAGCAGCAAGATGGACAAGAGATAAAAGCTAGCGATAAGCAAACCCGTCGCGTGCCTACGCTTCGCGGTAAAGTCTACGAGCAGCTAGCCCGTGCACAAACGGCAGCTGATGAAGCGGGCAATGTAGAAGAAGCTATTTCCATTTTGAAAGAAGTGGAAGATAAGTCTCATTCTATGAACGCCTACGAAAAAGCGATGATGTACAACTTTTTCGGCTTCATTTATTACAACAACGAAGACTATGCAAAAGCGTTGGAGTCGTTTGCCAAGGTAGTAGAGCAACAGCCTATTCCTGAAAAGTTCGAAATGACTACACTTTTCAGTTTGGCGCAGCTTAACCTTATGCAGGGTAATTACGACGATACCATCACTTACTTAGAGCGTTGGGAAAGTCTTAATGCGGGCCCTGTGCCGGTGAAAAACAAAGTCATCAAGGCCCAAGCGTACTATCAGAATAAGCAGTACGAGCAAGCCGCAACGTGGATTTCTGAAGCCGTTGCCGACCACGAAGCAGAAGGCATGATCCCCGATGAAGGGTGGTTAATTCTTCAGCGTGCTATTTTCTATGAACTCAAGCAGCCTCAAAAGGTTAAAGACGTTCTGGTTAAAATGGTGAAGCTATTTGACGAGCCTAAGTATTGGATCCAGCTAGCGGGTATGTACGGTGAGCTAGGCGAAGAGCGCAAGCAGTTGGCTATTATGGAAACCGCTTATCAGCGCGGGTTCGTTAATACATCCGCTGATGTGTTTAACATGGCGCAGCTTTATTACTATCATCGCGTACCTTACAAAGGCGCTAAGTTGATGGAGCAGGCGATGAACGACGGCGTGCTAGAGAAAAACTTGCGCAACCTTAAGTTCTTAGGCCAAAGCTGGTCACTTGCTAAAGAGCAAGACAAAGCTATTCCCGTTATGATGCAAGCGGCTGAACTGTCTGAAGACGGTGAGTTAGATGCACAGTTAGCGCAAATTCTTCTTAATGAAGAGCGTTTCGACGATGCAATTGCTGCGGCAGACCGAGCCGTTGAAAAGGGCGATTTGAGAAACCCTGGTTTGGTTTACCTGATTAAAGGCATGGCACTTTACAACAAGAAGCAATATGCCCTTGCGCTTAATCAGCTAGCTGAAGCAGAAAAGCATCAGAAAAGTCGTGCCATGGCACAGCAATGGAAGCAGTTTGTGCAGGGCGAAAAGCGTCAGGCAGACGCCATTGCAGCTGAGCTAGGTACAAGTTAAGTATCGTACTTTCGTTAATACATCATTTAAAAGGGTCGAATAATATTCGACCCTTTTTTATGCGCTAGGGAAAAGTACTTGAGGCAATAAGTCAGACACCGAGGCCATCTTTCCTTCTGCCTCTAACTGGTTCCAATAGCGTTTGGTTTCTAAAACCTCTTCCTTTATTGAAAGAAAGCAGTCGACCAATACGGGATCAAAGTGCTGGCCTGAACCTCGTTTAAGATGATCAAAAGCATCATCGTCAGCCCACGCTTTTTTATAAGGCCTTTTCATTGTAAGGGCGTCGAAAACATCGGCGATAGCTACGATACGTGCACTTTCAGGTATCGCCTCTTCCTTTAATCCTCTTGGATAGCCTGTGCCATCCCACTTTTCGTGATGACATAAAGCAATCTCGGCTGCGAGGTTAAAGAGCGGGGTATCACATTGAGACAGTATTCTGTGCCCTATTTCAGCATGAGAGCGCATAACCTCCATTTCGCTCAATGACAATCGCCGAGGTGCTTTTAATATTGCGTCTGCAATACCTATTTTGCCTGTGTCATGCATTGGAGCAGCTTGCGCGAGCAGGCACGCTTTTTCGAAAGGCCAACCGTGAGCCAGAGCAAGACATTGGCTGTAAGCTGCCATCCTCCAAATATGATGACCGGTATCGGTATCATTGTAATGACCAGCGGCAGCTAGCATGCTGATTGCGCTTTGTTGGCTTTTACTTAGTTCCTTAGTACGCGCCGCTACAAGGTTTTCAGCCGTCCGCATTTGATGGGCTAAACTAATGTGGGTTTTAACGCGAGCGAGGGTGATACTCGGTGATACGGGTTTGGTTATGTAGTCTACTGCACCTAGTTTGAAACCTTTTTCTTCGTCCTCTCCTTGAGTTAAGGCTGTAACAAAAATAACGGGTATATGGCTAAGCGCCTCGTTAGCTTTGAGTTTTTTACATACCTCAAACCCGTCCATACCGGGCATCATTATATCTAACAATATAAGGTCGGGAGTAAACTGCTGGGTAATCTTAAGTGCTATTGTTCCCGAAGGCGCAACCTTTACATCATAGTAAGGGCCTAAAATGCCTAATAGAATATCGATATTTGCGGGCTCATCATCAACCACTAATATGCTAAACCTATGTGCTTCATTACGTTGATTATTCATCGGTAATATCGCCTATCAGTTGCGTAATAACCGCTTGAGCACTTTCGAAATCGTAAATGGTAGCATGCTGTTTCAATCGGTTAATCTTATGTGCATAGACCGACTCGCTGTAATTGGCTGCCAATACGTTGATGTATTCAACCGCTTTCGCGTCATAAGATTGAAGCGCCTGCTCAACGTTGCGTAGGGTCGATAGCATGGAGGATTTATCGAAGTTCGTACCGCTTTGATGCATGTTGTCGGTGTCGTTTTTATCGATAGTGTGAGCAATTAGGCGTAGCGTTGCATCTAGCTGAAACGATAAGTTTGTTACGTGTCTTGCATTAACAGCTTCATTTCTCTCTTGTGCTTCTATAAGAGGAAGCAGGCTTTGCTCAAGCGTTGTGGCGCCAATAAGCTGAGCATCTTCAAGCAGAGAGGTTAACAGTTTCGACGTGTTCGTCTGTGTATGAAAAATATCGAGCAAGTCAGACATAACACCACGCTGGCTGTAGGTTTTATAAAACGTTAGCAGCGACGAGATAAACTGGCTCATTTCGTCCGGAGGGTTTATTTCAATGTAGCCTGAATGTATGTGAATATCGATGGTATGAACGATTTCATCCGCGGTAGCGGGCTTAACCAAGTGCTGACACATACCGGCGGTAAGCGCGCTTTCAGAAGCCTCCTGAGACTCATCGGCACTAAGCGCAATAATTGGCGTATACCAGTCTTTTTTCTGGGTAAGTTGTTCTGCAACTTCATAGCCCGATACGCCGGGTAAGTAGCAATCCAAGAGTATAGCGTCAAATTTGCTCATTTCGCATAACGCAAGTGCCTGCTCACCCGATGAAGCAACAGCAACATTAATACCTAGATCAGAAAGTATTTGCTGGCTAATCTCTACACTAATTGCGTCGTCATCTACTACAAGCACATGTTTGTTTAAAAGGCGCCTGGTTCGCCATTTTCGACTTTCAAGGCCTTCTAGTGTCCGCTTACTGAGTGATAGTTGAGCTGGAGATAGTGTTGAAATAAGTTCTGTGTCGGTAAACGGAAGCTCAATGATATTTATATTTTGAACAAGGGCACTTCCCATTCGCTTTTGTACGTCTTGCTTGTTGAGGGGACTGATTAATGTAGTAAGGTTTAGCGACTGATATTCACCAAACTGCATGTGTTTAATGAAGCTATTCCAGCTTTGCTCATCATCTGGTAGAAATGCGATAGTTTGAGAGGCTTTACTCGGCAATAGCCCTTCAACCTGGTCGATTATTTGGCAGTGAATGTTATGTCTGTTCAATGTTGCCGCAAGTATTTCGCATCCTTGGCTCACGCTTTCGTGTGTTTGAATGCACAGTACATTGTCGGGAACCGATACGGGAAGTTGAGGGCCTGTACCAGGGCCTTCATCAGAACAGACAGGCAATGCAAAGGAGAAACAGCTTCCCTTGTCTACCTCGCTTTCCAAGGTTAAGTCACCACCCATCAGTTCAACCAGACGCTTACATATCGCAAGGCCAAGGCCGGTTCCCCCATACTCTCTGGAAATGGATGCATCAGCCTGAACAAAGGCTTTGAAAAGTTTTGATTTTACTTGCTCACTGATACCCATACCGGTATCGGAAACACTGAATGCTAACTGATTTTCGCGCTTTTCAACCGTCAGTATTACGTGGCCGCTGGCGGTAAATTTTATAGCATTACTTAAAAGGTTGAGCAGTACTTGGTATATCTTTTCGCTGTCGCCACGGCATTGCAAATTAGTATGACACCGAATATCGAAAAGCAACTGAAGCTGTTTTTGTTGCGCCTTTACTTGAAAGACTTGAGCGAGTTTATCGATGGTTTTTGTTAAGGTGAAGGGCTCATCAATTATCTCTATTTTATCTGCTTCCACTTTAGAAAAATCGAGAATGCTATTCATCAGGTCTAACAATGCTGTAGAGCTACGCTGCACTTTTTCTAAATATTGCTGACGTTGCTCATTGTCGGTGGATTCTAGGGCAAGGTGAGTGAGGCCGATAATGGCGTTCATCGGTGTTCTTATTTCATGGCTCATTGTGGCAAGGAAGTCGCTTTTTGCCTTGTTAGCACTTTGGGCTTCGTCATACGCCTTTTGGAGTTTTTGTTCTATAGCTTTTTGACCGCTTATGTCGTTGAATACGCCCACGTGTCCATCGGGCTTTCCTTCTTTATCAAGCAGAGGAACCGCAACAATAGATATGGGAAAAAGGCGGCCCCGTTTATCGGTGAAGAAGTCTTCATAAGACGTGTAAGACTGACCGCTTCGGATAGTGAGGTTAACTGGACATTGCTCTCTAGGAAGGAGAGTTCCATCCCCTTTTTGATAATGGACCGTGTCGTGGAAACGTCGGCCTTGTAATTCGTCAAGCGACCACCCTAATAATCGCGAGGCAGCGGGGTTGAGAAACTGTGTTGTACCTTCACCGTTTACGGCATACACACCCTCGCCGATACTATCAGTGATACTTCGATAGAACGCGCGCCCTTCGGAAAGTCTCGTCTCTAATCGCTTTTGTTCTGATATATCGGTGGCAATAGCAATTAGGTGGTCTACCCGCGGCGGCGACTTAATGACGGGAACCAGAGTGGCAAATACGTACCAAGGTTCGCCCAACTTAGTCAGACTATGTACTTCGCCTTGCCAGGTTTGGCCTTGAGATAGCGAAACAAAAATATCTGATTTTTCCTGCTCGGACATATTGGTAATATCGAATGCGGAGATATTTTCCCCAATTATCTCGTCAATTGAAAAACCAGATAGTTGGCTGCACTTGTCATTAGCGCTTAGAATTTTACCGTTTACGTCCATTGTCGCAACAATGCCGTGTTTATCCATGGCCTGCCGCTGTAAAAGCTGCGCGCTCATGTGAACTCTCCTACAACAATGTTGAATTGCAGGACAGAACGACGGCTAGTTTTGACAGACAATGTCAAAAATTGCATATGTGCAACAAAAGTGAATGGGGTATAGATAAGTTATAGTCTGTACCGCGCTTATTTCCAATGAAATCAGATTATCCTTTGGTAGCAATAACCTGATTTTTCAATGGAAAACGCGTAAAACTAGGTATTAAGCACCGCGCTGAATGTGCGGCGCAAGTGGGGGAGTCATTAAGCCGAACGAAGCTCTCTACGTAGAATTTTTCCGACGGTAGATTTTGGTAGCTCGTCAAGTATCGTGATCGACTTAGGGATCTTGTAATTTGTGAGGTGCTGTTTACAAAAATCAATGACGTCTTGTGTCGATACATCGCTTGAAACAGTAATAAATGCACATACTCGTTCACCGGTCTTTTCATCGGGTTTACCCACAACTGCGGCTTCCATCACGCTAGAGTGAGTTGTAAGTACATCTTCAATCTCGTTTGGATAGACATTAAAGCCAGAGACAATAATCATATCTTTTAAACGATCTACAATTTTAATTGCCCCAGATTCGGTGCGAATGCCAATGTCCCCGGTTTTAAAGAAGCCATCTTGGGTCATGACTTTGGCAGTTTCGTCGTCTCGGTTCCAATAACCCAGCATAACCTGAGGTCCGCGAACTGCAATTTGCCCCGACTCACCATCGGCCACCGGCTTATCATGGCTATCCAGTAACGCAACTTCAGTGCCTTCTAGTTCGTGCCCCACCGTGCCGATCTCTTCTTTACCTGGAATGTTAAAAGATACAACTGGCGCAGTTTCTGATAGCCCATAGCCCTCGGTGATGGTGTTCCCGGTTACGTCTCGCCAAATAGATACTGCGGCTTGAGTAAGTGCGGTGCCGCCAGACATTGTGAGGTGTAATTTAGAAAAGTCTAACTTTGCAAATTCAGGGTGTCTCCCAAGACCAACAAACAAGGTGTTGATCCCCATGAATGCTGAAATTTTATGGGGCTTGAGTGTTTGAATGAAACCGTCGATATCCCGTGGATTGGGTATAAGAATTATCTGAGTACCTTTGGCAAAGAGCGCCATCATTCCAACCGTAAATGCATAAATATGATAAAGCGGTAATGGGCATACCAATACTTCTTCACCATCTTTGAAGCCCTCACCAATACGGTCGAGCATTTGGATGCAGTTAGCTAAAACGTTTTTATTACTTAAGGCTGCGCCCTTCGATACCCCAGTAGTACCACCGGTGTATTGCAACATGGCAAGTTCATCTAGAGCAATAGAAGGACGTTCAAATGCAGGCAGTGTATTGCCTAGCTCCACTGCTTGTGTGAATGAAACCGTACCATCAAGATTTGGTGCAGTGTTAGGGTCTAAAAGCTCTGTTGCCGATGTGGTGATAACGGTTTCGATACTAGTATCATCTTTTATGCTAGTGAATTTGGGGAGCAAATCACCCAGAATAACCAGAGCTTTCGCGCCACTATCAGTGAACTGGTGCTTCATCTCGCGTTCGGTATAAAGCGGGTTTGTATTTACTACAACAAGGCCTGCGCGTAAGGCAGCATAAACAACAATAGGGTTTTGAATTAAATTAGGAAGTTGTATGGCGACTTTGGTACCAGGAGACAATTTAGCTTCGTGAACAAAGTAGCGGGCTAACGCTGATGACTTACGGTCTATCTCGGCAAATGTAAGTGTTTGTCCAAGCGCCGTATACGCTGGCCTGTCGGCAAATTTTTGCAAAACGCTTTCAATATAATCGGCTAAGCAGGTCACGTTATCAGGATAAGTTATCATGTTGCTTGTTCCTAGTAGGGCAAAGTAAGTAGGGTGTTTATGCCTTACAGTAGCAAACTTAACTTTTCATTTACATCAGGGTTGGGTTATTTAGTATTATAATTTTTAGTTATCAATTGTTTGTAGAACTATTACTTAAGTAACTATATAGCCCACCAGCACAGATGCCTGCCATGCATTGTGCGGTAAGTCCTAAGGTAGTGCGAGCGCCTGCAATTAGGGTCACATTCAATATGGGCTGCATGGCAATGAGCATTAATAAGAACGACAGGCCTCCCGCTATTGTGAAAAGAATAAATCGGGTACGGTTGGTAGAGCCACTAGCATTTTGATTAAGACGTCTAACAATGAAATGTGTCGCCAAGAACGCCAACAATAAGGTAACGGCAATAATCACGCCGTAAGTAGGCAAAAGGCCTAGTGCATCTTGCCATATCATAAAAAACCAATCGCTTGGATTCATATCGACATCAATTCGAATGAGTCCGATTAAAACGGCACACGAGTGAAACGTACTTGCTAGTAGAAAGCCGACGGCCCATGATGGTAAAAAATGGAAAATAGTGCGTCGTATTAGGTTGTTCATTTTTGTAGTCCAAGATTTGTCGCACAGTGCATTAGAACAAAACTCAACAGGCCTCAAATGGTTTGAGCGTGGCAATTGGGTATACCATAGTATGTTAAGTAAAAGAGGACAATCACAATGAAGTCATGGCGTACGATGATCAGTTTACTGGCTTTTTCTTTATTGGGAGCTGCTTTGGCTCCTGCTTTTGCCGTAACTACTGCCTCTGAACTCACTCAAAAGCACGCATCTAATACTGAGCAACGTGAAGCAGGTAGCTCAAATCTAACGGCCTATGAAAATTTTGACCAGCATGTCATGACAGAAGATATCGCTAGCTCACTGGCGTTTCCCAAGGCCTTAACGACGGTTATCGATAAGGCTCAGGCAAGCACCCATATATTGATAGTAACGCGAGATGGTGAGCTGGTAATTATTGACAATAAGGGGGAAAGTGCGCGGTTTTCTTTAATGCTCGATGACTTGTACACCAAAGGGCAAGGAGGCGTACTCGATCTTCTTATACCCTCGCAATTCCCTGAAGACAGAACCGTGTTGCTGAGTTATTCCAAGGGGAACGATAGTGCAAACCGTCTTGCCATAGTAAAAGGACAGCTCTCCCTTACTTCTGGCATTACTAACATTCAGCCAGTGTTAGCACTGGCACAAGCCAAAGACACGCCTGTGCACTACGGTGGGAAACTGCTTCAACTAGAGGGCAGTGCTTTACACACAAAACAGGGCTTTTTGGTTACGACAGGAGATGGCTTTGATTATCGCGAGCAAGCGCAAGTTATCAGTTCACAACTAGGAAAAGTGCTAGGGTTCACAATAGACGGCAAGCCGTTGGCCAACCCTCCTTTTCCTGATAACCCCTTTATTTTTAGTATTGGACACCGCAATCCCCAAGGGCTTGTAAAGGGGAGTGACAGCAACCTGTTTTTGCATGAGCACGGCCCAGATGGCGGTGATGAAGTAAACCTTCTACAACAAGGCGCAAATTATGGTTGGCCAGTTGTTACACTAGGCAAAGACTATTCCGGCGCTAGAATTTCGCCTTTTTCGACCTATCCGGGTATGACTGGCCCCATTGTAGACTGGACACCTTCTATAGCGCCATCCTCCATGATCTACTATTCCCATGGGCGTTTCCCGATGCTAGCTAATACGTTACTTGTTACCAGCTTGAAAGCCAAAGCTTTGTATGCAGTTAGAGCCGTATCGAACGAATATATCTCTACAAAAATTTTTGAGGGACCTGGGGAACGGCTGCGGGATATTGCGCTTGATCATCAAGGTCACCTGCTTCTTTTGACCGATGGTGAAAATGGAAGAGTGATCGAGGTATCGCCAAGAGGAAATTAGGTACAGAAAACATTAATAAATGAAATTTTGTTTCAAAATTGATGGTAATTTGTACTGGTAGCACCATAAATAAAATGAATGTCTGTCATAAGTGCAACACTATTATTTATCTTTATTGGTCAAACCATTCAAGCTAAATATCGTCATTGATTTCAAATGGTTTGCTTCTAACTACATGAAATTATTGGCTTAATTTTGCTTTT
Organism: Alteromonas sp. Cnat2-8; assembly: GCF_022348355.1. Lineage (NCBI taxonomy): Bacteria > Pseudomonadati > Pseudomonadota > Gammaproteobacteria > Alteromonadales > Alteromonadaceae > Alteromonas > Alteromonas sp. Cnat2-8. The sequence goes on along the minus strand of NZ_JAKREX010000001.1, from coordinate 585,915 downwards.
AATTAAAATTCGTTTTTCTATTAAAAATGTAAGTGCTTTAACACAACGACAGTTTAGGCGGGTGAATACCTAACTGTTTACTTTCAGTCATTACGTAACCGCTAAAAATCGGTTAAAATATCCCTCATTTTTATATGCGTATAGCTAAGACCGACTTAACACTACGCCCAAGTAAAACTAAGACCGAGAGAACTATATGAGTTTGTATTCAGAATATCTGGCAGAGATCGAAACCCGTAAAACGGAACTAGGTCTTAACCCTAAGCCAATCGACAGTGCAGATCTGCTGTCTGAAATTATTGCTCAAATTAAAGATACAACAAACGAGCATCGCGAAGACTCTCTAAAATTCTTTATCTATAACACGCTTCCAGGTACTACACCTGCGGCGGGTGTTAAAGCACAATTCCTAAAAGAAATTGTACTTGGCGAAGAAAAAGTAGAAGAAATTACCCCTGAGTTTGCGCTTGAACTACTTTCACACATGAAAGGTGGTCCGTCTGTAGAAGTACTACTAGACCTAGCACTTTCTGATGACGAAGCGGTTGCTAAGCCTGCGGCAGAAGTATTGAAGACTCAAGTTTATCTATACGAAGCTGACACTGAGCGTCTTGAAAATGCATTCAAAGCTGGCAATGCTATTGCTAAAGACGTACTAGAAAGCTACGCAAAAGCTGAATTCTTTACCAAGCTTCCTGATGTTCCAGAGAAAATTGAAGTTGTGACTTACATCGCCGCTGAAGGTGATATCTCAACTGACCTTCTTTCTCCAGGTAACCAAGCGCACTCACGTGCCGACCGTGAACTTCACGGCCAGTGCATGATCTCTCCTGAAGCGCAGCAAGAAATTGTTGAACTTGGTAAGAAGCACCCGAATGCTAAAGTGATGCTTATCGCTGAAAAAGGCACAATGGGTGTAGGTTCATCTCGTATGTCTGGTGTTAACAACGTTGCACTATGGGCAGGTGAGCCAACAAGCCCTTACATTCCATTTGTAAACAAAGCGCCAATTGTTGCTGGTACTAACGGTATTGCGCCTATCTTCCTTACTACTGTTGACGTAACCGGTGGTATTGGTCTTGACCTTAAGAACTGGGTTAAGAAAACTGATGAAAATGGTGAAATTGTTCGCGATGCAAACGGTGACCCAGTACTTGAAGAAGCGTACTCAGTAGCAACTGGTACCGTACTAACTATCGATACTAAGGCGAAGAAGCTTTACAACGGTTCAGAAGAACTTGCTGACGTATCTGCATCATTTACTCCTCAAAAAATGGAGTTCATGAAAGCCGGTGGTTCTTACGCAGTTGTATTCGGTAAGCAGCTACAGTCTTTCGCAGCACGTACTCTAGGTACAAAAGCGCCAGCCGTATATGCAGCGTCGAAAGAAGTGTCTCACGAAGGCCAAGGCCTAACAGCGGTTGAAAAAATCTTTAACCGTAATGCAGTTGGCGTAAATTCAGATGCTCCGCTTCACGCTGGTTCTGACGTGCGCGTTAAAGTAAACATTGTAGGTTCTCAGGATACGACTGGCCCAATGACGTGCCAAGAGCTTGAGTCAATGGCCGCTTCAACGATTTCTCCTGTTGTAGATGGTGCTTACCAGTCTGGTTGTCACACGGCATCAGTATGGGACAAAAAAGCACAAGCTAACATTCCTAAGCTTATGTCGTTCATGAACAACTTTGGTGTAATCACTGCACGTGATCCTAAAGGCGTTTACCATGCAATGACTGACGTTATTCACAAAGTGCTTAACGACATTACAGTAGACGATCGTGCCATTATCATCGGTGGTGACTCGCACACGCGTATGTCTAAAGGTGTAGCATTCGGTGCCGACTCAGGTACGGTAGCACTAGCACTTGCAACGGGTGAAGCGGCAATGCCAATCCCTGAGTCTGTGAAAGTTACTTTTAAAGGTAGCATGAAAGAGCACATGGACTTCCGTGACGTGGTTCACGCGACTCAAGCGCAAATGCTTAAGCAATTCTCTGGCGAGAACGTGTTCCAAGGTCGTGTAATTGAAGTTCAAATCGGTACTCTATTGGCTGACCAAGCATTCACATTCACTGACTGGTCTGCAGAAATGAAGGCGAAAGCATCAATCTGTATTTCAAATGACGAGACAATGATTGCGTCGCTTGAACTTGCTAAGAGCCGTATCCAAATCATGATCGACAAGGGTATGGACAACGAAGCGAACATGCTTCAAGGCCTAATTGACCTAGCTGATAAGCGTATTGCTGAAATCAAGTCTGGTGAAGAGCCAGCGCTTGCGCCAGATGACAACGCGAAGTACTACGCAGAAGTGGTTATCGATCTAGATCAAATCGACGAGCCAATGATTGCTGACCCAGACGTAAACAACGAAGACGTATCTAAGCGTTATACCCACGACGTTATCCGTCCAGTTTCTTACTATGATGGTAAGCCAGTAGACCTAGGTTTCGTTGGTTCTTGTATGGTGCACAAAGGCGACATGCAAATCATCGCACAAATGCTGCGTAACCTAGAAAAGCTTAACGGTTCTGTTGAATTCAAAGCGCCACTAGTTGTAGCTCCACCTACATATAACATCGTTGACGAGCTAAAAGCGGAAGGCGATTGGGACGTTCTAGCGAAATATGCAGGCTTCCAGTTCGATGATGCTAAGCCTAAAGAAGCGGCGCGTACTAAGTACGACAACATTCTTTACCTAGAGCGTCCTGGATGTAACCTATGTATGGGTAACCAAGAAAAGGCTGAGCCAGGCGATACAGTTATCGCGACATCTACACGTCTTTTCCAAGGTCGTGTTGTAGCTGACTCTGCTGAGAAGAAAGGTGAATCACTACTAGGCTCTACGCCGCTAGTAGTACTTTCAACGGTTCTTGGTCGCTTCCCAACGACAGAAGAGTACAAGCAAGCAGTTGCAGGCATTGACCTAACTAAGTTTGCTCCACCTTCTGAAGACTTGGCAGTTAAACCTAAGTTCGAAGCAGATGTAGCCGTTAAGCGCGTATAAGTACTTAACGCTTTTAAACGCCCCAACCTCGGTTGGGGCTTTTTTGTACCCGAAATAATGGGGTCAGAGTACATTAATAGGGTAATGATCCCAGCGATAGCCAACTTGAATAATGGGGTCAGAGTACATTAGTACGGTAATAGAGCTAGCGGTAAACAGCTAGAAAAGTACTCTGACCCCATTATTTTTATGCAGAGTTGTTGTTTGGTACTTATACTGAGTTATTAGTCATTTAATAATACTTAGAAACTCTAATGCCAAAGCAGTACTCTACAAAGCCTGAATCATTTGGCGAAGTCACATCGGCCTTGCAAAAAGCTGGCTTCAAAATTCTGCTGGTTTTTTCTCTACTCATCTTAGCGGTAATCGTCATAGCCCAACCCCAAAATGTGTATGTGGCAGTATTTTTCGGCCTGTCTTGGTGTGCAATTTCGGTAGCGGGAATTATCTTTTCTAACTATAAAGACCCTTTGGCGAAATTGTGGGCAATACTCACCATTCCCGTCGCGCCTTACCTTGTAATAAGCAATGGGCTCATGCCCGCAACCTTAGTTCCAATTGCTACTATTTTTCCCATTTTACTGCTTTCTAATGGTTGGCGAATAAGTGCAATGGTAGTACTCGCATGCTGTACTTTTCTTGTGCCGTTTTACGAAGGGGATTATGACAAGGGCCTTTGGCTAAGGCTTTGTGTGACCAACCTTGTTGTGTCCCTTCTTATCTATGCTCTAGCGAGCCAATTAGAGAAAGCCCTTGTTGAGAGTAAAAACAAAACTCTTGAGCTAAACAGGGCGCTTGCAAGCGAAAAGCAAGCGTCGGCTGCACAATCACGATTCCTCGCCACTATGTCACACGAGATTCGCACGCCATTAAACGGTATTTTGGGATTGACCGATGTAGTGCTTTCTCATGATATTTCGGAAAGTGCACGGCCTAACCTCGAGAAGATTCAGCGTTCAGGACTCTCGCTAAACCGTATTTTGAACGACATATTAGATCTCTCCAAACTGAATGCGGGAAAACTTGCGCTGGAGATCATTCCCTTTGACCTAAAAAGTACTGCCAAAGATTGCGTGGCGTTTTATGCACAATTGGCGCAGAACAAAGGTATCTCACTGAGAATAGAAGTAGATAAAACATTAAATACTTGTGTTGTAGGGGACGCAACGCGCCTTTCTCAAGTGTTAAACAACCTAGTGAGCAACGCGATAAAGTTTACGCATCAGGGCAGTGTCACTTTAGGGCTATCGAAAGGTGAAGCGTCAAAGACCCATCAATTTGTCAGATTTTCAGTTAAGGATACGGGGGACGGGATTGATGCTTCTGAACAAGAACGCGTATTCGATGCATTTACCCAAGCCAACAGCAGCATTAATCGAATGCACGGGGGAACGGGACTTGGTTTACAGATAGTAAAAAGCTTGGTTGAAGCTATGGGCGGCACGGTTTATCTGAAAAGCGCGGTAGGTCAGGGGAGTGAATTTTATTTCGAGCTACCGTTTGAAATTGCAGATAGTGTAATTGGCGCTAAAGAACAGGAAAGCACACCGTCGTTCTCAAACCTTACTGTTTTGGTTGCAGAAGATAACGACATTAACCAGGTCGTAGCAAAATCATTGTTAGAAGACACAGGATTGAAAGTTACGCTTGCTAATAACGGTAAAGAAGCTGTAGAGATTGCACTTAAGCAGCATTTCGACCTTATATTGATGGACTTACACATGCCTGAAATGAATGGCTCTGAAGCCGCTTTAGCGTTGCGAAAAGCTAACATCACTACTCCTATTATCGCGTTCACTGCTGCGGTGGTTGCCGAAGAAATAGATAAAGCGTTAGCATCCGGGATGAATGGATACCTCACAAAACCAGTCAATAAAACGGAACTACACGCTGTGCTAACTAAATACTTGGGCGGAGAAATGTCTACAGAAAGTTCCTGTATTGCTAAAGGGGAATATACAGAGTAATGTGGCTATGAAATTGTCATTAATCCGAATAAACCCCTGTTATACAATAGATAATAATAAAAGTTCGCTTGGCCCAATCAAGTAAATAGTATTACTGCGAAAAGCAAAGCGTCTTATAAAAGGATTTAAGTTTGAAGTCACAAATACATATTATAATTGCCCTGCTATTTTTTGCTTTCACGAGCCTTCCGGCTAACAGCGAAACAGGCAGCGACAGCCAGCGTTACGAATTGAAGGTAGAGAAACTCCAATCTAAAGTGTTAAACGAGCAACGAGAAGTGGTTGTTCAGCTTCCAAAAGGCTACGCCGAAAACCCCGACAAGAAATACCCCGTTATTTATCGTCTAGATGGTGCGGGAAATCTTACTATGATGAATGCAGTGCTAGAATCGCTGCAATCTCAGAATGCTGCTCCGGAAGTCATCATAGTCGCCATTGAAAATACCGACCGACTTCGCGATCTATATCCCACGGCAAATGAAGATCCAAACGGGCCTGTAGGCTATGGCGGTGGCGGTGCAAACTTTCTTTCCTTTATAACCACTGAGCTTATGCCGATGGTAGAGAAGAAATATCGCGTGCATGACTTTCGAGTGATAGAGGGTGCATCAGCCGGAGGTGTATTCGCGTTGTACGCACTTTCCCAGAAGCCTGAGCTTTTTAACGCCGCGCTGACTTACAGTGCTGCGGTGTGGTGGAACTATGGCGCATCTGCAAAAAGTACGGTTGCATTCTTAAAATCTGCCAATCAATTAGACCACTTCATTTACACGTCTATCGGCAATGAAGGCGCGCCCATGCGCCCGTATTATAACGATATGATTTCTGGAATGCGGGCAAATCAACCCGCCGGATTAAGATGGGAGAACGAAGCCTACGAGGGAGTTACCCACAATTTGGTCTCAGCTGCGTCAACTTTCAGCGCTTACCATCATTTGTTCTTATCAGCTTATTTAAGGCCACAGCAGTTCAGTGGAGATATTAAAAGTATTAAAGACTATTACGCCCGTGTTTCAAAGCAGCGAGGCGAGAAACTCGACGCGCCGGAATGGGTTATTCGCGAGTTAGGTTATCACTATGTGGGCGAACAAAACTACGACAAAGCCATCGCCTTGTTTAAATACGATATTGCTGAGTATCCTCAAACGCCTGACGCATATAATGGCTTAGCTTATGGTTATGAGCAGATGGGCGAGTACAAAAAAGCGCTGGAAAGCGTGAACCAAGCTTTAGCACTTTCCTCGTCTGAGCACGATGGCCATCAGGTTTATGTTAATAGACAAAAACGCTTGCAGTCTTTATTGAAGGATTAAGTTATCTTGAACCATAAAAGCACAGTTAAACACGTAAACTGGATCGCCACTGCGGTTTGTATGGTCGGAATCACCTTGGGAACGAGCGGGTGCAGTACCGTCACGACGGGACAAACCGATCGCTGTATTGAGCAAGCTAATAACGCAGATGTTCATGGGGTTTACACCGCCGACGAGCAGCTAAATGCTTGCTTGGAAACTTACAAACTGCGACGTGATAAAGAAAGAACAGCAGGTGAAGCGTTTGCTGAAGACGTGCTGATCTCAGTTATTGATATTATTACCGACTAGATCAGCTTCGATTAAGCGAAAAAACCTTCCTACGTACAGTTATAAAAACAAAGAAGGCAGAGTAATTTACTCTGCCTTCTTTGTTTTTGCTTCTTTATTAAAAGCATAAAAGCAAGCAAAGGTTAACACGTTATAGGAAGAGCCGATGCGAAATTTTTTGACTGCTGTATATGTACTTTCAATCACCGCCATAGCTAGCGTTAATGCTAATCACATGCTCGATACTGTCGAAGGGCTGCAGCTTGCTAAGCAATACGATCAAAGTCGCACTGATATTAACGTAGCTGACTATTGGGTTAGTGAGAAGCTAGACGGTATTCGCGCAAGATGGAACGGTACTGAACTACTTACCCGTAATGGGAACAAGATATTCGCGCCAACATGGTTCACCGCCAACTGGCCAGAAACCACTATTGACGGCGAACTTTGGATAGGAAGAGGGGAGTTTGAACGTACAGCTTCTATTGTGCTTTCAACGATGACAAACATCGAGCTGCATTCTGTCGCTAACGCTTCATCTAGCACAGTGTCTTCAGCAGACACTATAGCCGCAGCAAATTCTCTATCTGCAAAACGCTGGGCCAAAGTTAGATTTATGGCCTTTGACATGCCTATGATGGGTGAGCCCTTTGGTCGGCGACTCAACATGCTTAACAGCCTAAGTAAATCTACACCTAATCCAACGTTTGCAGTTATCCCTCAATTTAAGCTTACGTCTATTGCTTCACTTGATGAAAAGCTGAAGCAAGTAACCCAGGAAGGCGGAGAAGGGTTAATGCTTCATCATGAACAAGCGCTGTACACATCCGGGCGAAGTGACAAGTTACTCAAAGTAAAACGCTTTGAAGATGCAGAAGGGAAAGTACTGGCATTGCTTCCGGGAAAAGGACGATTTAAGGGAATGATGGGCTCGCTTCTTGTAGAAACGCGAGAAGGCATTCAATTTAAATTAGGAACGGGCTTTTCAGAAAATGAGCGCCAATCTCCGCCCGCTATCGGTAGCTGGGTAACCTTTAAGTACTACGGTTTAACCAAAAATGGAAAGCCAAAGTTTGCAAGCTATCTTCGCACCAGACCTCAGACAGACTTGCCCAATTAACAATTATTTACTGCCAGTATAGTCACAATGAACTGCCTCTCACTTACTGTTGTTATACCAATCCGCATGGATAAGTGCCCACTCAGAAGGCGCTGGCAAGTTTCCTAGCAAAGCGTGGGAATGCAGGAATGGTTGTTCCCTTTCAAATTCCCAGAATGAAGCTAGGAAGCTTGCCAGACCTTCCCGAAGGGCGAGTTTTAAATGTCCGTACTCTTTATTGTGTCACCTTGATGTGAACCACTATACCTGCGGTAACACGCCGCGATTACGAACATTTTAACTCTCGCTGAGTGGGTAATTATCTATGCGGACTGGTATTAATCGTTTACGGTTTGCTTCAATTGAAGAATCATCGTGTACAGCTAACCCCTTGTCTTTAAGTCATAAAGCCCTATAACTTTACTACGTGTTAATTGCTAAAGTTACTTTGCTTGTTTCTTTTTAATCGCTTTTTCCGTTTAAAAGTAATGGTATGAATAGCGATTATAAGTGAATTAAAAGGGCGCTAAATTTAAAAAATGAGCCCGTGAAGTTATACTGTTGATGATTTATTAAACACACCTTGCGTCAAGTGCGTACAAGACCGTTTACTCCCATTGCGCAAGCTAACTTAGAGGAAGAGACTGTGTTACAAGACTATCGCAATCACGTTGAAGAACGTGCCGCTCAAAATATTCCACCTAAACCGCTTAACGCTGAACAGGTAGCTGGCCTGGTTGATTTATTAAAGAACCCGCCAGCAGGCGAAGGGGAGTTTCTTTTAGAACTGCTGTCAGAACGTGTACCGCCTGGGGTTGATGAGGCAGCTTACGTTAAAGCTGGGTTTTTAAGTGCAATCGCAAAAGGTGAAGACAGTTGTGAGCTTATCTCTAAAGAGAAAGCCGTTGAACTGCTAGGAAATATGCACGGTGGCTACAACATTGCCACTTTAGTGGAGCTACTTGATGATAAAGCGCTTGCGCCGTTGGCAGCGAAAGAGCTGAAACATACTCTTTTAATGTTTGACGCTTATCACGATGTGGAAGAAAAGCACAAAGCGGGTAACGAGCATGCCACTGACATCATTAAATCTTGGGCTGAAGGTGAGTGGTTTACGTCGCGTAAGTTAATGGACGATAAAATCACTTACACCGTGTTTAAAGTAACAGGTGAAACTAACACTGATGATTTGTCGCCAGCCCCTGACGCATGGTCTCGCCCAGATATTCCTCTGCACGCCCTGGCAGCTTACAAGATGCCCCGCGAAGGTTTAGAGCCAGAAGAGCCAGGTGTTAAAGGCCCAATGGCGCAAATAGAAGAAGTCAAAAGTAAGGGGTATCCCGTAGCGTTTGTCGGTGATGTAGTTGGAACCGGCTCGTCACGCAAGTCGGCAACTAACTCTGTATTGTGGTTCTTCGGTGAAGACTTACCGGGTGTGCCTAATAAACGAGGCGGTGGTGTGTGCATTGGTTCAAAAGTTGCGCCTATCTTCTTTAACACCATGGAAGATGCCGGTGCATTGGTGTTTGAAGCCGATGTGGAAAAAATGAACATGGGTGATGTGATAGACATCTATCCGTTTGAAGGCAAAATCACCAACCATGAAACCGGTGAACTTCTTGCAGAATACAGCTATAAGTCGAAGGTGATTCTGGATGAAGTGCGCGCAGGTGGACGTATCAACCTGATTATTGGCCGTGGCCTTACCGAGAAGGCGCGTGAGACACTAGGTTTAGGCCCAACGGATTTATTCCGTACGCCTGAACAGCCAAAAGACAGCGGCGCGGGTTTCTCGCTAGCGCAGAAAATGGTGGGTAAGGCGTGCGGTGTCGACGGTATTCGCCCAGGCACCTACTGCGAACCTAAAATGACAACCGTGGGCTCGCAAGATACCACAGGGCCAATGACCCGCGATGAGCTTAAAGATCTAGCTTGTCTTGGCTTTACTGCCGATTTAACCATGCAATCATTCTGTCACACTGCCGCTTATCCAAAGCCGGTGGATATAGAAACGCAGCACACGCTACCTGATTTTATAATGAACCGCGGTGGTGTATCGCTGCGTCCTGGCGACGGCATTATTCACAGCTGGTTAAACCGCATGCTGCTGCCAGACACAGTAGGCACAGGTGGTGACTCCCATACCCGCTTCCCATTAGGTATTTCATTCCCTGCGGGTTCAGGTCTGGTCGCGTTCGCTGCGGCTACTGGCGTTATGCCGCTAGATATGCCCGAGTCGGTACTAGTGCGATTCAAGGGTGAAATGCAGCCGGGTATTACGCTACGCGACTTGGTACACGCCATTCCGCTGTACGCCATCAAACAAGGGCTGTTAACGGTAGAGAAAAAAGGCAAGATCAACGCCTTCTCTGGCCGTATTTTAGAAATCGAAGGGCTAGAGAACTTAACTGTAGAACAGGCGTTCGAGCTTTCTGACGCGTCGGCGGAGCGTTCAGCAGCCGGTTGTACTATCAATCTATCTGAAGCGTCGATTGCTGAATACCTGCGTTCAAACATTACCATGCTTCGCTGGATGATTAACGAAGGTTATGGCGACCCTCGTACGCTAGAGCGTCGAGCGCAAAAAATGGAAGAATGGTTAGCTAACCCAGAGTTGATGCGCGCCGATGCAGACGCTGAATACGCTGAGGTTATCGAAATCGATCTTAACGAAATTAAAGAGCCAATTGTGTGCTGCCCTAACGATCCTGACGATGCGAAAACCTTATCTGACGTTGCAGGTGATAAGGTAGACGAGGTCTTCATTGGTTCATGTATGACAAACATTGGTCACTTCCGTGCAGCCGGTAAGCTACTTGAGCAGTACAACAAAACACTGCCAACCCGTTTATGGATGTCGCCACCGACTAAGATGGACAAAGCCCAGTTAATGGAAGAGGGCTATTACAATATTTATGGTCGCGTAGGCGTACGTACAGAAATGCCCGGCTGTTCACTATGTATGGGTAACCAAGCAAGGGTGGATGCGGGAACAACCGTACTTTCAACGTCTACTCGTAACTTCCCTAACCGCTTGGGCGATGGGGCGAACGTATATTTGACCTCAGCAGAGCTTGCCGCGGTGGGTGCCATTGTTGGGCGCATTCCAACTGCTGAAGAGTACATGGAATACGCTAGCAAAATTAATGCAATGTCGGGTGAAGTATTCCGCTACTTAAACTTCGACAAAATGCCTAGCTTTAAAAAGGCTGAGGAAGAAGCAAAAGCGCGCATTATTCCAACATTGAATGTTGCTTAAAATAGTGTATAAACTACAAAGCCGGTGACCGTTAAGGTGACCGGCTTTTTTTATGGCGAAAAGGAATGTCTAATGGGAAAATCTTTCTTTATTGTTGCTGCACTTGTATTAACCTTAGGGTGTGCAAAAGCGCAGGTTGACCCTGTATCGTCGCTGAATTCAGTGGACTTTGAATCCATTACACTTGAGATTGGCGGCAAGCACTATGAAGTTGAGTATGCCAAAACCTTTGAACAACGCGCACAGGGCCTTATGTTTCGCAAAGCCTTGTGTGAAGACTGCGGTATGTTTTTCAAGTTTTCTAGCCCAAAGTTTGCGGGCATGTGGATGAAAAATACCTTTGTTCCTCTAGACGTAGCATTTATCGACAGAAAAGGCGTAATAACGGATATAAAACCTCTCACTCCACATAGTTTGGAGTCGGTCGGATCATCGAAAGAGGTACTTTACGCGTTGGAAATGAACCAAGGGTGGTTTGCCGAGAATAATATAAAAGTAGGCGACCAAATAACGATTGATTAACCGCGCAAAAGGCGCGGTTGCTGCTAGCGAAATGCTAGTTTTATTCTGGAGTTAAATATAGTGACAAATGCCTTATCGATAGCTAAGTTCGGTGGAACTAGCGTTGCGAATTACGAAGTAATGCAAAACTGCGCCCGAATTGTTGCCGGTAATGACAAAACGCGCATTGTGGTAGTGAGCGCTGCGGCAGGTGTAACCAATCACCTAGTAAGCTTAGCGCACACACCTATGACGCAACAGCAAATTGAAGAGACCTGTCAGGCCATTATTAATATTGAGCTTGCCATTCTTAACAAGTTGAAAGATAAAGACGCGGTTGAGCCAAAACTCAACGACTTGTTAGATGAAATGCGAAGCTTAGCGTTTCATGAAGAAATCCTTCACCGTGATGATTTAAAAGATCAGCTGCTTTCAATGGGTGAGCGGATGTCATCGCTGATGTTCTCTTCAGTGCTTGCAGAGCAGGGCGTAAAAACCATGAACTTTGACGTACGTAAGGTGTTACGTACGGACAGTGAGTTTGGAGAAGGTGCGCCGCAAATCGAAGAAATCGAAAAGCTGTCTAAACAATTGCTGGCACCTGAAATTAAAGACGCGATAGTGGTTACTCAAGGCTTTGTTGGAGCCGATGAGGAAGGCCGTACTACAACGCTAGGTCGTGGTGGTTCAGATTTTACGGCGGCGCTACTTGCTGAAGCGCTTGATGCCGAATCGTGTGAGATTTGGACTGATGTAACAGGGGTGTACACAACTGATCCGCGCATTACGCCAGCCGCTCATCCGTTACCTGAACTCAGCTTTGAAGAAGCGGCGGAAATGGCCACTTTTGGTGCCAAGGTACTACATCCTGCCACTATGGAGCCTGCGCTTCGCAAGGACATAAAGGTGTTTGTAGGCTCTAGTAAGGAGCCAGAAAAGGGCGGTACATGGATTGTGCGTGATTGTGAGCACGAACCACCGTATCGCGCTATTACTCGCCGTAAAGAGCAGGTAATGGTGACAGTGAAAACACCGAAGATGATGTATGCGCAAGGCTTCCTACAGCAGGTATTTGCCATCATCGCTAAGCACAAGCTAAGTGTTGATTTGGTTACCACGTCAGAAATCTCGGTATCTTTTACCCTTGATAACCCCGCAAACTCTGTGGCTCAGCGACTAAACAAAGAAACCATTGCCGAACTTGAAACTATCTGTGATGTGAAAGTAGAAAAAGGTTACGACCTTGTCACGGTTGTAGGTAACAACATGCAAACCGCTGTTGGTGTTTCTAGCAAGATTTTAGCTGCGGTTTCAGATTTCAACCTGCGTATGATTTGCTTTGGCGCCAACCCGCACAACCTATCGTTCTTGGTTAACGAGACCGACAGTGACGACGTGGTTCGCAAGCTTCACACGGCGTTATTTGAATAAGCACCTACTGTGCTGAATGACCCCAAAAAACGGTCGCCTTAAAGGCGGCCGTTTTTATTTCACATCAGTTTGTAGATGATTTCAAAATGTCGACCGGTACAATGATTTCGTGACGTTTATTCCACGGTAGGGTGAAAGGCGAGTCGTAGCCCATATAGCTAGGTTCACCATCAAGCTCAATATTATTGTCCCTAAGGGCTTTAAGCAGTTTATTCGTATACTGCTTCTTATCGCTGTCCTTGTTGAAACCTGAATAACGAATAGCGGCTACCGTTCTCGCTGGTACAGTAACCAGCGATACATCTTTGTGCGTAGGCACAGGAGCGCTTTTAATGTCATATTTGCTGGGCAAGAAAAACATCATTGTTTCTGAAGATGAGACTTCGACAGGAGAGGTCATTGCAATTTCTTGAGAGCGCTTTCCAACTTCTACGGGGGACGTCATTGACACATTGCTACTGGATGTATTCTCACCAGAGATATAATTAAAGAGTAGTTGAAATGCTCCGTTATCTTCATTCCCACTAGACATTACGCCTAACGCTTCATTGTAATGCCTCACTTCAATATCTTCATCAAGGGTCTCGATAATGGAATAGGGAAGGGTTTCTGTATCTTTGTAATATAATGGCTCAGCCTGGATCATTGTTGACACCAATAAAGTAGTAATGAAAAGAGGCAAGCGAAAACGGGAAAATATCATTCTTTTTTAGTGGTTTGTTACGAATAGTCCTTATACGAATTAAAGCCGATTAATGCTCAGTTAAACTGTTCTTAAGTAACTATCTATGCATTCCTAAAGTGTGCCAGATTAATTGTTAGACACAAAAAAGGGGCTAAAAGCCCCTTTTTAAAACAGGTTCGTAAAAAGCGTTACACTTTAAACTGTCTGATAGACTGTTGTAACTCTTCAGCAAGTCGAGCCACTTCATGGCTAGACTCAGACGTTTGCTGTGCTCCAGCTGTCGTCTCTTCAGCGATACCCACAATAGTTTCAAGCTTTTCGCTGATCTCTTGTGATACCGTATTCTGTTCACGGGCAGACTGCTCAATTTGAGAGCTCACGTCATGGGCTTTGTGAACGGCGTCAGAGATGATATCCAATGCCTGTGTAGCCTTTTCAGTTTGTGCCACACACGCCGCAGTTTGCTCTTTACCTTGATTCATCACCGATACCGCTTTTTCAGCACCCGCTTGAAGCACTTCAATCATTGCGTTGATTTCTTGTGTCGATTCTTGAGTTCGGCTGGCGAGGGTTCTTACTTCATCAGCAACAACCGCAAAGCCTCGACCTTGTTCACCAGCACGCGCTGCCTCAATAGCAGCATTCAAGGCGAGCAGGTTGGTTTGATCTGCAACACCACGGATAACGTCTAAGATGCCACCAATGCTTGCGCTGTCTTGATGAAGCTTATTGATAACGTCTGCCGCTTCTTGAACGTCACGAGATAAGATCTCAATGGTGTTCTTATTCTCTAGTGAGATTTGGCGCACGTTCTCAGCCTCAGCATCCGCATGGCGAATTTGACTTAGTGTATCTTCAGCGTTTTGCACAACCAGTTGCGACGTAGAGTGCATTTCTGTGGTTGCTGTTGCTACTTGGCCAATTTGTGATTTCTGATCCTGAATTGAATGCGTCGTTTGCGCCGTCACTGCAGACGTTTGTTCTGAGGCGGCTGCCAGCTGTTCAGCACGAACGTTAATGGCTGTAATGAGCTCCTTCAGGTTTCCAATTAGCGTATTGCAGTTTCGGGCTAAAAGACCAAATTCGTCTTGCGCCGAATCGTCTAGACGGTGAGTAAGGTCACCCGATGAAGCCACCGTCAGAAGTTCATTTACACGATAAAGCGGACGTGTGATTGCGCGTACGGTCACGTAGCCAATAAATGCTGCTACTGCAATCGAGATAATAACAACCACAATAACGAACGTGTTGCCCGTCGCAATGGCGCCGTTAACCTGACTTTCTACATGTGACGCTTTCTTGTCTGCAAGATTGAGCAGGTTTTCTAGAGCGACAACCGCTTGCGCGATATTTGAGTCTGAAGCGTTAAGCGCTTTTTCAGCATCATTTCTGCGCTCTAGACGATCAACATGAAGCTGAACCACGCCATCGTTAGCTTTAATCGCATTGATTGCGTTGTTAACCAAGTCGTTAATATCATCAAGAGTACCAGAATCATCGCGGCCGCCCGCAGTTTGCATCATGTCGCTTAATTGCGTGACCACTTTCTCGACAACCAAATCAACTTCGTTGCCTAGCGTCTGTGAACGAACCAGTGTCTCTGTTTTAATGTACTCGTATGAAACCGTTAGCAAAGAAAGCAGCGACGTCTCAAGTTGACTGCCGATTTCTGCCGCACGTCGTAGGTTAGGGTCGCGCTGAACAGCATCTAAGTCTGAGAAGTCTAGAAGGTAGGTAGATGCATCGTCTGCATTGTCTTCAGCGTCACCCAGTCTGTCTTGAATTGTGTTGCGTATATCAAGGTACATTTGGTGATTTTTGTACATCGCTTCAACATTGGTGATATATGCTTCATATGACTCACGTACAGTATTCAGCGTGCTCTTTAGTTCAGGCTCGTTATTAACGGCCTGCGCCAGTTTCTTATATTCACTCTCAAAGGTGTCTTTGGCAGAGTTAAAAGACGCTCGTTTGTCTTTTAAGCCATTTAGATCTTCTTCGATGTAGCTCTCGAAGGTAAGTCGGCCCATATTGAGAAAGCTGGCTTTAAGTGCATTGCTGCCTGCTACTGTGGGTAATGCAACGTCATTTACTTCTTCAGTTGCTGAGCCTATTGAGTTGAGGTTATAAAGTGAAACAACACTAATGACGATCAGAAGTGCGCTAATCGCTACAAATCCCCCGATTACGCGTGTGGCTACCGTTATTTTCATCGGAACTCCTGGATGAGTGTTTTTTATTTTTATCCCTAACGATATTACCCGTCTCAGCAAACAAAATATAGCGATTAAAGAAGCTAGTTTGCTTAATTACTGAGTAGATAATGAGACATTATCGTTACTATCGTAAGTAAGTGTATCGGCTACAATAACTTAATGTTTATTTTATTTAGCACTTAAGTGTAGAAAGTTTAACTGGTAATACCAGTTGATGGGTAAAATTATACACGTAAATATGTGCGAATTGGATAATTGCGGAGCCAGTAAACTCTGGTTTTAGGCAGAAACACTCACAAGCGAAGCGGAGTTCAGGTTTAGCAAAGTCATGCTTTGCCCCCAAACATAGCCTGTATCTAAGCCGATAAATTGATGACTGTTTGTTTGGCCCGACAGAGCTGCCCAATGCCCAAATACCACTCGTTGATCGTCACCGAGCTTTTTATTCTCTACTTCAAACCATGGTTTTAACGTGCTACTAGTGCTGTGGGATACTGCGCTGGGATGAGATTTGTTATCAAAATCGAGTGTGCCATCGGTATGAACAAAACGCATGCGCGTACACGCATTCACAATAAAACGCAGTCGCTCATCACCCTTAAGTTTATCTGACCAGTTGTTGGGTTTATTACCATACATTTCTGAAAGAAAAGCAGCGTAATTGTCGGATTTTAGGATGTTGCTAACTTCGTCACTAAGTGAGACGCACTCATCAATAGACCATTTAGGATAGAGTCCAGCATGCACCATTACTGATTGCTCATCTAACTTCATTGCCAACGGGAACTGACGCAACCAGTCAATAAGTTCGGTCAAGTCTGAAGCATTAAGTAGAGGCTCTAATTTGTCGGATTTTTTTGCTTTGCGGATGCCGTTTGCAACGGCAAGTAAGTGAAGGTCGTGGTTTCCTAAAACACTGCTAAACTGGCTGCCTAGAGACTTTAAAAAGCGCAATGTGCTCAAAGAATCTTCTCCTCGAGCAACTAAATCACCTACTGCGAGTAGCGTATCGTTTTCTTCGTCGAATTTTACTTTATCTAACGCGCGACGAAGACCATCGTAACAGCCTTGTATATCACCAATGACGTACGTGTTACCTTGCGACATAGAAACCTTAATGAAGAATACTTGGAATGGCTAATCGGAAAACGTCGATAGGAACGCGAAAACGCTCGCCGCTCTCTAATTCCATTACATAGTAGCCTTCCATATTCCCAACCGGCGTGTCAATGACAGCGCCACTGGTATAGTCAAAATGCTCGCCCGCTTTCATGATAGGTTGCTTGCCTACAACCCCATCACCTTCAACTTCTGATGTTTTGCCATTTGCATCGGTAATTTTCCAGTAGCGACTGAGTAATTGCACCGTATGGTCGCTATTGTTCTCAATCGTAATGTGGTACGCGAAGGCAAATTGCTTTGAATCTGACGGAAGGTGGTCGGGAAGGTGACGGGTTTTCACCCGCACCTTAATATCAAGTACATCCATAGAGAACTTACTGCTCTTGTTGGTGCTCTTTTGCCGACACAGCGTTTGCTATTGTGGCAAAATCGTTAAGTGATAATACTTCTGCGCGAGAGGTAGGATCGATACCTAGCTCACGGATCTCCTCTTCACTTAAACTGTCTTTCAGCGAGTTGCGAATGGTTTTTCGGCGCTGGTTGAACGCTTGTGCACAGACGCGCTCAAGCGTATTTACAGACTCAACATCTACTGGCGGAGCCTGATGCGGCACTAGCTTCACTACTGCAGAATCAACCTTCGGGGGTGGCTTAAAGGCACCCGGCGGAACATTGAGTACCGGAATGACGTGGCAGTAATACTGCGCCATAACGGAAAGCCTGCCGTAATTCTTAGAACCTGGTCCTGCTGCCAAGCGGTTTACCACTTCTTTTTGAAGCATAAAATGCATATCTTCTATGCAGTGAGCATGATCAAAAAGGTGAAACATTAGTGGTGTCGAAATGTTGTAGGGCAAGTTACCAAATACGCGAAGCTTTTTGTCTTTGACTGGCATTTCTTTAGAAAGGGCGCCAAAGTCCATGGTCATTGCATCTTGTTCAATAACCGTTAGCTTATTGCCGTTAAATGGATGGTGTCTCAATCGCTTAGCAAGATCTCTGTCTAGCTCAATGACTGTGAGTGCATCTACTTCTTCACAAACAGGATCTGTTAATGCGCCTAAACCGGGTCCAATTTCTACCAGGTTTTGTTCATTTTTTGGCGCGATGGCCGCAACAATCTTGCCTATCACGTAATCATCGTGAAGGAAGTTTTGTCCGAATCGCTTTCTGGCCGTATGGCCTAAGTGTGTTTTACTCATTGTTGATGATGTGCAAGCTCGATGGCTTTTTCCAATGCTTTTCTGAAACTACCGGCGTCGGCTTCACCTGTTCCTGCTAAGTCTAATGCAGTACCGTGATCTACCGATGTACGAACGAAAGGTAACCCTAGCGTGATATTCACTGAAGCCCCAAAACCCTTATATTTTAGCACGGGTAAGCCTTGGTCGTGATACATAGCCAGCACTACGTCAGCATTTTCCAGATATTTGGGTTGAAATATGGTGTCTGCAGGTAGAGGGCCTGTGATCTTTAAGCCTTCTTCTCTTAGTTCGTTAAGCGCCGGAATGATGGTATGAATTTCTTCAGTGCCAATGTGACCATCTTCACCCGCGTGAGGGTTCAAGCCACACACATAAATGTGAGGTTCTTTAACGCCAAACTTCAATTTAAGGTCGGTGTTGATGATATGAATGACCTTATGAAGACGCTCTCGGGTGATAGCTTTCGCTACATACTCAAGGGGAATATGCGTGGTGGCAAGCGCTACATTAAGACCTTCAGTTGCCAGAAGCATAACCACATCAATGGTATTGGACTGATACGCAAAAAACTCAGTATGACCGCTGAATGATACCCCTGCTTTGTTGATAATGCCTTTGTGTACGGGGCCGGTAACGACGGCGTCGAAGTCGCCATCCATATTTGCCTGACACGCCTGGCGCAGAGTTTCTACTACGTATAACCCGTTTTCGCTATCAAGCTCGCCTGGCGTAACGTCAACGGATTTATCTATTTGCTTTATAAACAACGAACCCGCATCTTGAATTTGCGGGTTAGTGGCATCGTAATCGATTAGCGTTAATGGCAGCCCCAAGGCGCTTGCTCGTGCTGTGAGCATTTCGCCATCGGCAAACACGACAAGCTGAGCTTGCCATGTTTCCTGGGCCAGTTTTATGATCAAATCTGGCCCGATACCTGCCGGTTCTCCCGGCGTTATTGCTATTTTAATTGGTGTACTCATGAATAACTTATTGTTACGAGTCGACAACTTCTACGTAAGCGGCATCACGCATCTCACGTAACCAGTTCTCGGTTTCCTCTGAAAATTTACGGTTGAAGATAAGCTGGTAAGCTTTATCTTCTTTGCGCTTATCGGTAGCGTCGTCAATACGACGTTCAATAAGCTGAATTAAATGCCAGCCGTGAACAGTACGCACAGGATCACTAAATTCTCCAGGCTGAAGCTGTGCAAGTGCGTCTTTAAACTCAGGCACGTAATTATTTGGATCCGACCAGCCAAGCTCGCCACCGCGAAGGGCTGAACCAGGATCTTCTGAATGCTCTTTAGCTAGCTCTGCAAAATCAGCTTCACCATTTTTCACCTCTTCCTTGAAGCGGTTTAGCATGGCTTTAGCTTTGTCTTCGCTAAGAATGATTGACGGCTTAACAAGAATGTGGCGAGAGTTTACTTCTTCCACCGTGACTTTCTCAATACCGCGCGTATCTAATACTTTTAGGATATGAAAGCCTGCACCGCTTCGAATAGGACCAACAAGAGCATCTTTGTCTTTGTTTTGAATAGCTTCAGCAAAAAGCGTCGGCATGGCGTTAATGTTAAGCCAGCCCATGTCACCGCCTTCGAGCGCTTCGTTACCTGATGATGACGCAATGGCGATTTTAGCAAAATCAGATCCTGACTCTAATAGTGAAATGACTTTGTCTGCACGCTCACGTGCCGATTGAATATCTTCATCTGTAGGCTCTGGCGGGAAACCAATAAGAATGTGACCTAAGCGGTATTCAGCTTGCTCAGCACCTTGCTGTTCCATCAGGTCAATCAAGGTGTCGATTTCTTGAGGTGTAATATAGACACGGCGACGTACATTAGCGCGGCGAACTTCACCCATGATAACTTCTTCGCGAATGTCTTCGCGGTAATCATCGTATGCAATACCTTCTGCTGCCAACTGAGTACGTAGCTCTTCAATTGTTGCATTTTGATTCGCTGCAATATTACTAATGGTTTGCTCTAGCTGTGGGTCGCTGATACGAATACCCATACGCTCTGCCATTTGTAGTTGAAGACTTTTTGAGATCAAGCGCTCAATAGCCTGTGTACGAAGCGCACGATCTGACGGTAGTTGTTGATTATTCGCTTCTGCGTTGCGTTTAACGTCTTGTATTAGCGCATCGATTTCACTTTCAAGTATTACGCCTTGGTCAACAATTACAGCCACGCGGTCAAGCATGACCTCTTGCGCAACACTGTTAAACGAGAGTAGGGCACCTAACATCAATGCACGGATAATGAACTTCATACACACTCTTTTATTATTGGTTGATTGCATTTAAGCGCTGTAAGCGCTCAACTGCGGGTTAATTTAAACTATAAGGCTGACGATAGCCAAACATACCGTCTTGAAGCATGCTTCTTTGGGTACCAGATGACCCGATGCCTTTGAAAATAAATTGTAGCGATATTCCAGAATCAAAATCGTCTGTTGTCTGTTCGCCGCTAGCATTGTAACGGTTGTTCAGACTGCGCTGCGCAACTAATCGCACCGCCCAACAGCATGACTCATACTGGATACCTGCATAGGTTTCTACACTTCTATTGCGTTCAAGATCTCGGTAAGTACGGCCAACCCACTGCCAATTTTCAGAAATAGGCCAGCTTGCCGAAATACCAATTTGATCTATGGTTTCACCACTGAGATCGCGAACATAGCGATGACTTAATTGAATAAAGCGCGAATCATCTTTGCGGTATTCAATACCCACACTGCTTAAGTCAACTTTGTCTGTGTCAGTGGTCACTTGCACATCAGAATGGAAGAACCAGTTTTTATTAAAGCGCCAATCCACTTCAGCGGCGAGCGCTGAACGATCTTGATTCTTGGTTGCCGCAATGACTTTGTTATCTTCAAGATAGAATATTTGACCCACACTAAGAACAAATTGTTCCCGATTGTTTTTATCCAACATGCGTGTGGTCGCGCCAAGGGTGATTTGGTTGTTATCGCTTATCCTATCAAGGCCAGTAAATTCCTGACCTCTAAACAATCCTTCAACGTCGGTTAACAGCGGCGTTGAGTCATAGAATCCAATCGCAGTTTGGTCTTCATACGATGTATAAAGATATTGAATCTTTGGCTCTAAAGTCATCGACATATCGTCGCTGAACCACGATGTATCCCTTTCAAAATATAACGCGCCATAAAGGCGAGCTTGTCCTAATGTGCGTTCAACATCTTCTTTTAAGTCAGTTCCTTCAACATTGTCTTGTTGATAAACCGTTTGAAAAAGCGTGGTTTCTGCGACAAGTTCACCCCATGCTGCGCGAAGCGGCACCGCTAAAGTAGGTGCAACGTGAAAACGAGTAGCCGTTGGAGCGGTATCGAGAGTATTGTCAAAGTGTGCGACTTCTGAGTCTAGGTTGAACTCTAGATATTCACCTAACGCTTTGTTGTAGTTGATTTTGATCTCAGGTACGGCGCGATAGCTATCTGCAGTATTACCCAGTACTTCAAAATCTTTTATCTGCATATTTACGGATAGATTTTGCGAGTAGTAACTTAATCCAACGCTACGATATAGGTGGGTGTCAGCGCGACTGTAATAATCTGAACCAAGATCAACTAAATAGTTGTCGTCACTTAATCCGTTGAAATCAACGTTTAGTAACCAGTTGTCAGCTATAAGCCCTTGATGCTCCAAGCGATAAAAATATCGGTCAGGGTTCCCACTAATATCTGAGTCGCTCGGCAAGTACTCCACGTACGCTTTGCCTTGGCTACGCTCCGTTAGATAACGGAACTCAGTATTCAGCTGAAGACCGCGAAGGGTCATCAATCGCGGTGAGATGGTCATGTCATAGTTGGGGGCAATATTCCAGTAAAAAGGCTGCGTATAGTCGACGCCCGTTCTGCTTGAACTGGTTAACTCTGGAAACAATAAGCCCGTTTGGCGCTCGTTGCTAACAGGGAACGCAAAATACGGTAAATAAAACACTGGAACATCGGCAATGTAGAAGCGTGTGTGTTTGGCTTGGCCCCATACGGTCCCTTTTTCCAAACTAATTTCACTGGCGCGTATTAGCCAGTCTTCATCGCCTTCAGGACACGTAGTGAAGCTAACTTCTTTGAGCACAATTCCCGTGTCTGTATCTAATACAATATCTTTTGCGGCTCCTTGACCCACAAAACCCGTCAGCTGATAGCGGGTATTTTGCATTTCTAAGCGCTCTTCTTCAGAGCGAAGGGTCACAGCATCACTTTCTACTTTAAGCTGCGAGTCTTGATACGTTACGTCGCCTTTCGCAATAAGGTCTCTGCCACTTCCGTTAATTTGTGCTTGAGATGCACTAATTACCGCAGTATCTGACGTGATATCAACATTACCAGAAAACAGCGCTACGGTATCTTGGATAATTTCAGTACGGTTAGCTTCAACTTTAACGTGGCCTTTGGGCATTAATGCCTGGCTACTGAAAGTAACAGGTTCGACTGAGCAGAATGCAAGAGGGGCTGCATCTGACGTTGATTTAGAATTTGAAGCTGTCGTTTCCTGTGCAAACGCGACTGTAGGCAAAAGAGTCGCGGAAACAAGCATGGCGCAGGTGTTTTTCATGCGTTAATGGGCGGCCTGTTTTGTTGTATGTTGCTTTTAAACCCAAGTAAGACGACGTCCGTCTCGGTTAGTTCGACATAACGTTTAAAAAAACAGTGATAATGCACATTACTTCTTGGCAAAGAGTTAATGTAGCTTTCACTCGCTATTACTATTCATATAAGCGCTCAATTCTAAGCACTTCTGTCGTAATTACCAACCATTCAGACAAAAAAATGCACTTTTATATGCACAACACATCAAAGACGGAGGCAATTAGTGGCAGTAAGCTTGATTTCAAGCTGCACAAGCCCTAGTTAATTAACTTATGTATTTGATATGATGATTGGTATAACGCGCTCTGCACGGCGTGATTTCACTACAGTAACATCAACTTTCTAAACAGTGCACCAACGGAGTATGACGCGATGTCAATTTGGGGAAAAATCCTCGGCGCCTTGTTCGGCTTTATGTTTCTTAAAATACCTGGGGCGATCTTAGGGCTGTTAGTCGGGCACTTTTTTGATAAAGCCTATCGCCAAGACTTCAATCAGCTAGGCGGCTTTGGGCGCTTTTTTACCGATCAGGACAATCTGAAGCAGCAAGCTATTTTCTTTCATAGTTTGTTTAGTGCGTTAGGCCATCTTGCTAAGTCTGACGGCAAAGTAACGGACAGAGAAATTCAAATCGCCACAGCATTAATGGACGAGATGCGTTTAACTGGGGATGCCCGTCGTGAAGCTCAGGATGCATTTAGAGAAGGCAAAGCGCGAGACTTTCCTTTAGTCGATACGTTGAAAGGTTTTTATGACGCCAGCCACGGTAGACGGGATATTCTTCAAGTATTCTTAGAGATTCTTATTCAAGCCGCTTTCGCCGACGGTCAGCTTTCACAGGAAGAATACAACGTACTTGAAAAAGTAGCGAAGCCACTAGGCTTTAGGCGTCGTGATTTAGATTATCTAATTTCAATGTATGAAGCTGAAATACGCTTTAGGCAGCGGTCTAACTCTGGCTCAGGACAACGCACTCATTCAGGTCAACGTCAGCACAGCCAATCAGCCTATTCAGAACAGCAAAGTTTAGATGATGCCTATCACATATTAGGTGTGACGGCATCCGACGATGAAAAGACAATAAAGCGTGCCTACAGGAAGCGCATGTCTGAGCATCACCCCGATAAGCTGGTGTCTAAAGGGCTACCTGAACAGGCAATGGAAATTGCGAAAAAGAAAGCGCAAGATATTCAATCAGCCTACGAGCTGATTAAGCAAAAGCGTGGCTTTTAGATGGCAAAAACTCAACGTGAGTTAACTTATGTGCCTGCAGCGAGTCAGGCGCATATCGATGGTTTTATCGAGATGCTTTGGCTTGAGAAAGGACTGTCCGATCATACTCAGCAGAGCTATCGCACCGACCTTACTAAGCTTGCTATCTTCAGCAACAATCAAGGCGTAAAAGATATCGCTGTGCTGACCACTGAGCAGCTTCAGGACTATTTAGCCTATCGTCACGACAAGGGGCTGTCCACACGTAGCACGCAACGTGCGCTTAGCGCTATCCGGGCGTTTTTCGTATTCCTAATTAGTAAGCAGGTTCGTGTTGATAGCCCAGTTTCCGCGCTGTCTAATCCGAAAACACCCAAAGCTTTGCCTTCTTCACTCAGTGAGCAACAAGTTGAAGATTTGCTAAATTCCCCCCTTACCGACGACCCTATTGAATGTCGGGACAAGAGCATGCTTGAAGTGCTTTACGCGACCGGCCTTCGTGTAAGTGAGCTTATTGGGTTAACAATGGATCAAATAAGCCTTCAGCAAGGCGTAGTTAGGGTTGTGGGTAAAGGGAATAAAGAGCGCTTAGTGCCCCTTGGTGAAGATGCAATAGAATGGCTGCTGACCTATATTAAAACAGCAAGACCGATACTCGCCAGTAAAGCTTCTGATGTGGTATTTCTGAGCAAGCGTGGACAGAAAATGACGCGTCAAACATTTTGGCATCGCATTAAATACTATGCGGTGAAAGCGGGAATTGAGCAGCACCTTTCTCCTCACACGTTGCGCCATGCCTTTGCGACACACCTTTTGAATCACGGTGCTGATTTACGCGTTGTACAAATGCTATTGGGGCACAGCGATTTGTCAACGACTCAAATATACACCCATGTAGCGACAGAGCGACTTCAAACTTTAATCCACAGTCATCACCCACGTGGCTAAATTGGCTAAATATACAAATAAAGAATGCTATAAATTGGGGGCTGTGTACGACGAGGCTCAGTGACGACGTATATAAAATAAAAAGGTCTATGGTAGGATACGAGCCATGCAAAACGTTTAGAACATACATTTTCCGTTAGTGCTTTAACGCGGCTGAGTTTAAATGTTGACGTTAAATGTACCGAGGTTAAAAGAAAATTAGCGTTTAACGTGCAATTTTTTGCTAAGTTTTACGGTCTGAACGTTATGAATGTAAAAATTTTTAGCAATTGCTTTAAATGGAAGATACCGATTCAAGCAGTTGCATGTTAAGCCAATAAGTACAAGAGAACTTAAATGGCAAAATGGAGAGTATTTAGTGAAAGCAGTAAAGAAAGTATTGTTAGCCAGTGTAGTTGCGGCAGGTTCTCTATTAGGGCTTAGTGCGCAAGCGGCTGATGAAGCGGCTATCCGTGATAAATTAACCTCAATGCTAGGGTTAGATGTAGAAACTATTGCTGACTCTCCAGTATCAGGGCTGGTTCAGGTATCAACAAACCGCGGTTTATTTTACGTAAGTGAAAACGGGCAGTATCTGCTTCAGGCTCGTGTTTTTAACATTGATGAAGAGATGCGTAACGAAACAGAGCTGGCACTTTCTGGGCTGCGCAAAGAAGGCGTAAAAGAGATGGAATCATCGTCTATTACGTTTAAGGCCAAAAACGAAAAGCATGAAATAAGCGTATTTACTGATATTACGTGTGGCTATTGCCGTAAATTTCACAACGAGATTGATGAACTCAACGATGCGGGCATCACCGTACACTACCTTGCGTTTCCACGTTCTGGATTAAACAGTGAAAACTACAACGATATGGTGTCGGTGTGGTGTGCGAAAGACCCGCAAAAAGCGTTAACTAAAGCTAAAGCGGGTAACGACGTAGCTAGCGCAAGCTGTAAAAATAAAGTGGCAGAGCAGTACATGTTAGGTCAAAAATTAGGCGTGAATGGCACGCCAAATATCGTACTGCCAGACGGTTCATTGATTCCTGGTTATCAGCCAGCTGCGTTGCTTGCTAAAGCATTGGAGGAAGCTGAATAGCCATTCAGTCCTTAACCTTAAATATGATAAAAACGCACGCTTTGTGCGTTTTTTTGTTTTCTGCGGTATGATTCGTCCTCATATTTTCTAGCGTTTTTTCGTACAGTTTTGCTTTGCAGTTCACACGGGCGTTTACTTGGAATCTGCACTAATTATCAAGTGTCCCGACTCCAGTTTTTTTATTTAAAGCCTATTTGAACTGGCATCGACAACTGCATTTACAGTATTGGTTAGTGGTATTTCATGATTTTGCCTATTGTTCGCCGTGAGGTTACCGGCGCCTCGCTTAGTTCCGACTTACATCCTGTTATCGATAGAATTTATCGCGGTCGTAATATTGCGAATTTAGATGACTTGGAGAATGGTCTAAAAGGACTAACACACTTCAATGTTTTGAAGGGCATGCCGCAGGCCGCGCAAATTCTCGCTGATGCTGTTGTACAAAATAAACGTATTATTATTGTGGGCGATTTTGATGCCGACGGAGCAACCAGTACATCGGTATGTATATTGGCGCTTCGAGCCATGGGCTATCAAAACGTTGATTTTCTTGTACCTAACCGTTTTGACTTTGGTTACGGACTTAGCGTGCCTATCGTGGATGAAGCTGCCAAACAGAGGGCAGAGGTTATTGTTACAGTGGACAATGGCATTTCCTGTATTGACGGTGTAACCCATGCAAAGTCGTTGGGTATGCAGGTTGTTGTTACCGATCACCATTTGCCAGGTGACGTGCTACCTCCCGCTGATGCGATAGTAAATCCTAACCAACCTGGCTGTGAATTCCCTTCTAAAAATTTGGCTGGGGTTGGCGTTGCCTTTTACATCATGCTAGCACTTAAAGCCGAATTACAGCAGCAAGGGCATTTCGAAAAAGCGGGAGTAGCGCCACCAAACCTAGCGTCGCTACTTGATATTGTTGCGGTTGGCACCGTGGCCGATGTAGTAGTGCTTGATAAAAACAACCGAATTTTAGTTCATCAAGGCCTTCAGCGGATTCGGGCGGGTAAGTGTCGACCTGGCATTAAAGCATTGGTCGAAGTAGCGAATCGCGATTGTGCCCACTTAACCTCAACTGACTTAGGCTTTGTGGTTGGGCCAAGGCTTAATGCTGCAGGTAGATTAGACGACATGTCCCAAGGCATCGCGTGCTTGTTAGAAGATGAAACCATTCAAGCGCGTATGATCGCTGCGGAACTCGATGCGCTTAACAAGGAACGCCGTGAAATTGAGACCGGCATGAAAGCGCAAGCGGAAAGCGTGCTAGAGCAAATGGCGCTGGATGAAGGCGATATGCCAAGCGCACTGGTGGTTTATCGCGAAGACTTCCACCAAGGGGTTATTGGTATTGTGGCAGGGCGTTTGAAAGAGAAGTATCTTAAGCCTGTTATCGCTTTTGCCCATCAAGACGACGAGATCATTAAAGGTTCTGCGCGCTCTATTCCTGGCGTGCACATTCGCGATGTACTTGATGAAGTCAATACACGCTACCCTGGCGTTATCGAGAAATTTGGCGGGCATGCCATGGCTGCTGGATTGAGCTTGCCCGTAGCTAAGCTACAAGACTTCGAGCGTGCTTTTGTTGATACTGCACGTGCGCACATGGCAAAGCTTGATGGGAATCATGCTTTACTTTCCGACGGGGACTTGTCGTCGAAAGAGCTGTGTTTACCCTTTGCTCATTTATTGCGTCAAGCAGGTCCGTTTGGACAGGGTTTTGAATCACCACTATTCGATGGTGAATTTGCACTACTTGACCAACGCTTAGTTGGCCAAAAGCACCTGAAAATGGTGTTAAAAAGTGACGGCGCTAATGAGGTCGACGCTATTGCGTTTAACGTTGATTTGCATTCATGGCCGAATGCCATGGTTAAGCGTGTACATATTGCCTATCGACTTGATATCAATGTGTTTCGCGGCCAGGAAACCGTGCAGCTTATTGTGGAGCAAATAGAAGCGCGTTAGCAGAAGTAAGCTCACACGCAGAAAAAAGCCAATAAACCTAACAAACGATAAGCGCAAAGTAGGAAAGAAGAGGCAAAGGTGAAAAGCGAAAGACAAAAGCTGGTGGAAAAGCATAGTCAGCTGAATCAAACCGACAATGCTAAAGTGATTTCCCACGTTCAGCGGGAAGAGAAAGACAGCGATTGGGTACGCCACACCATTATGCTAGAAGGCATTGATGTCCCTTTTATCTACCGACGTAAACAGCAATACCAAAGTTTAAAAGGCGCGCGGGTAAACGTAACCTATTATCGCCACGTTGAAGAGGTGGCTGGCATTGAGTTTGAAACCATGAAAGTGGTGAGAATTAAACGCAGCTAATATTAACGTTACCAGCGGTAACACTTTGGCCACAATCAAAACACAGTGAACAACAATGAATAATGAATGGTTAAATGCCTATGTACTGCATAGACGCCCTTACAGGGAGACCAGCTATATTGTTGACTTTTTTACCCTGGAAGAAGGGCGTGTTAGTGCGGTGGCGAAAGGGGTAAAAAACAGCAAATCAGATAAGAAAAGCCTGCTTCAACCTTTTCAGCATCTTCGCTTACAGTTAAGCGGAAAGTCAGAGTTAAAAAATTTACGTCACGTTGAAAGTGTTTCACCCTCCATCAATCTTGTGGGAACGGCGTTATTTTGCG
Source organism: Alteromonas sp. Cnat2-8 (assembly GCF_022348355.1). Classification (NCBI taxonomy): domain Bacteria; kingdom Pseudomonadati; phylum Pseudomonadota; class Gammaproteobacteria; order Alteromonadales; family Alteromonadaceae; genus Alteromonas; species Alteromonas sp. Cnat2-8. The sequence goes on along the minus strand of NZ_JAKREX010000001.1, from coordinate 557,328 downwards.
CCATGTACGTTAACGAACTAACTAATCGCGTTATGCCGGCGGGGCTTGCTAGCGATGGCGTTCACAACGCTTATGAAAATGCGTTGTTATCTCTTCGCGATGAGTGCGACATAGAAGTGACCTTACGCCAGTTCGAATTTGCACTACTTGATGAAATGGGGCTGTTGCCCGATTTTACTACCGACGTCGAATACGAAATGCCTATAGAAGAAAGTGGTAGCTACCACTTTCAGATAGACGCGGGCTTTGTGCGCCTGCCTGACGATATGACGGGGACCCGCGGTATGCGAGGCTTTCCCGGACAAGCGCTGCTTAGCTTGTCACAGGGGGAATTTACGCCGCTCAGTAAAAAGGTGGCTAAGGTGCTTTGCCGGGACTTGCTGAAACCGCTAATTGGTGACAAGCCACTTAAAAGCCGCGAGCTTTTTATGCCCAAGCCGCGGTAATAGCATTAAATTATTTTCTCTTAACTCAAACGCTTAATAAGCACGTTCTACAAAAAAATTTGCTACAATTGCGACTTTCCTTAAAAGGGTATTTTTACCCTTAAAGCAACGTATTAAACAGGAAGAGCAGACCTCTTCTATCGCTCTTACAGGCTAGGTGGTGAAATGAGCATGATTTTATTAGGCGTTAACATCGACCATATTGCAACACTACGCAATGCGCGCGGTACGCATTACCCAGATCCAGTGCACGCAGCGGATATTGCCGAGCGTGCAGGTGCAGACGGCATTACGGTTCATTTGCGTGAAGACCGCCGTCACATTAAAGACCGCGATGTACGCATTTTAGCGCAAACCATTAATACCCGACTTAATTTGGAAATGGCGGTAACCGATGAAATGCTGGCAATTGCCGAAGAAGTGAAGCCTGTTTTTTGTTGCTTAGTACCTGAAAAGCGCGAAGAGCTGACTACCGAAGGTGGTCTTGATGTGGCAGGGAATTTTGAAAACATCAAAGCGGCGTGCGAGCGACTCGCTAATGCGAACATTTTGGTGTCGTTGTTCATTGATGCAGACAAAGCGCAAATTGACGCGGCAGCAGCATGTAACGCTCCTTACATCGAAATTCATACAGGCCAATATGCAGAAGCCACCAGCGAAGAAGAGCAGCATAAAGAGCTAGCGCGTTTAGTTGAAGGTATCGAGTACGCCGATAGCTTAGGGCTTAAAGTGAATGCCGGTCATGGCTTGCACTATCACAATGTTAAGCCTATTGCGGCTATCCCTCAGTTAATCGAACTTAATATTGGCCACGCTATCATTGCTCGCGCCGCGTTTGATGGCCTTCATACGGCTGTAGCTGATATGCGTAAACTCATGCTAGAAGCACGAGCAGGCATTTAACCTTAGATTCAAAAGGGTGTAGATAACGTGGCGATTGCAGGGCTAGGTACTGACATTGTAGAGATAGCGCGACTTGGTAAAGGCGATGGCGCTAATGAACGCTTAGCCAAGCGAGTACTTACGCCTGCCGAGTGGCAGCAGTTCAGCGAACACGGTACGCCAGTTCGCTTCTTGGCCAAGCGTTTTGCCGCCAAGGAAGCTGCAGTAAAAGCCCTTGGTACTGGAATTGGAAACGGGATCAGCTGGCAGCATGTAGAAGTGCGCAATAATGATTTAGGCGCGCCAGAGCTCCATTTTTCCGGTGAGTTTGCTGCAATATGCAAAAACCGAGGTATCACGCGAAGCGTGATCAGTATTTCAGATGAGCAGCATTATGCTGTCGCCACCGTTATACTAGAGTCTGAATAGAACAACAGGCCCCAAACCTAATTAGGCGGCTTCTATTTAGTAAGCGCGTGCAGAAACCTCTACTAACATCAAACCACGTAAAGCAAGTAATCGGAGTCACACTTGGCAAACCTTTTTAAACAATCTCGCAGCAAGCAAAAAGGCAAAACGTCGCTTACTGAGCGTGGCGCTTCAAAAAAAGGGAATGCCAGAGCCAACGCGCAGGTCGCAGGACTTCGATTTGGGAAAAGCAAAAATGCAGCGGATACCAGTGAAAGTCAAAAGCCTAACACGGTCACCATTGAAGATTTAGACTGGATGGGCAATGGCGTAGTGCGCGGCAATCCGATGGTATTTGTTGAAGGTGCCCTTGTAGGAGAAACCTGCGACATAGAGGTGCTATCTAGCAAAAAGAAAGTCATTAATGCCAAGGCGACAAATATTCATTCGCCAAGTGATGAAAGACAAGCGCCTTTTTGCCCTGTGTTTGATGTATGTGGTGGGTGTCAGCTACAGCACATAAAGCCCGACGCTGCCCTTGTGCAACGTGACCGTGCTCTTAAAGTGATGATGGAACGTCACCTTGCGATGAAGCCAGACGTTTGGCAAGCACCTTTAGCAGGGCCGCGCCCTCAATATCGCAGAAAAGCAAGGCTGGCTATAGATGCCCGCAACCCCAATCAAATTAAGTTGGGCTTCCGTGAAGCAAATAGCAGTAACGTTATCAATGTAGAAACCTGCCCAATACTGGTTGACCCGCTATCTAAACTTATTGGTCCTTTACGGGATGCGCTTTCAGGGTTCGAGTCAGCGCGTCATATTGGGCATATCAGCCTTATTGCTGGCGATAACACCTCGCACCTTGTTATTAAACACACCAAAGCCCTTGAAGCTGAGCTGATTGATGCAGTGAGCGAATTGGTGAACACGAGTTCATCGGTTGGTGACTACGGTATTGAATTAAAGCTTGAAAATAAGCAGGGGCAAATTCGCAGTGTGGGTCGTGGTACTGATATGGTGATGAACACGGTAAGTGGCTGCTCAATTTCACCCAGTGCCAACGATTTTGTTCAAATAAATAAAGCGGTTAACGAAAAAATGATTAATCAGGCACTAGGTTGGCTAAACCCAAAGCCCAACGAGCGTATTGCTGATTGGTTTAGCGGGCTGGGCAATTTTACTTTACCTATTGCTAAGTTAGGTGCAGAGGTTCAGGCGGTAGAAGGTGTGGCAGAGATGGTGCGCCGCGCCAAAGACAATGCACAGCAACAGGGCATTGAAAATGTAGAGTGGCTGCATTTAGATTTGGCTGATAAGACCAACGTCGAGGCTTCATTACAGCTGGGCTTTGATAAGGTACTACTAGACCCCTCAAGAGAAGGGGCGTTGACCGTTTGTCATGCGCTTGTAAAAGCACTACCAAAAACGATAGTGTATGTTTCTTGCAACCCAAGTACGTTTTCTAGAGACGCGAAGGTGTTGATAGACGGAGGTTATGAAATGGAAAAAGCGGGCGTAGCAGAAATGTTCCCCTTCACCCATCACATGGAAATGATGGCCTTGTTTACGCGAAAGCAGCAGTAACGAGTAAAGGATATGGTATCGACAAGAAAGGTCCACCAAGCCGACCGACCACCCTTTGAAGCGTGGTTAGATAGCCTTGAGTTAAGTGCAGAAACAAAAGAAAAACTAAGTGCAGTGTCATCTATTCCAGAGCGACTGTTGGTTGGTCAGGAAATGGTCGAAATTTTATGCCAGCTTAATATGGATGATGCAACGCTTCAGGCGGCCCTGGTTTTTCCATATTGCGAACAGCACGCCTTAAGTGAAGACGATATTTATGAAGAATTCGGCGGGGAAATACGCGATCTAATCGTTGGCGTGCGCCGAATGGATGCCATTAAATCGCTACATGCGCGTAAAGTGAATGGCTCTGGCTTTGCCGAAAAGTCAGACGAACAGCATATCGACAGTATTCGCCGCATGCTGTTGGCGATGGTAGAAGACGTGCGTGCTGTTGTGATCAAAATGGCAGAACGCATTTGTGCATTGCAGCAGGTTAAGAAAGCCGATGAAGAAACCCGCGTTATGGTGGCCCGCGAGTGCGCTAGCATCTATGCGCCATTGGCAAACCGCTTGGGCATAGGCCAGTTAAAATGGGAGCTTGAAGACCTTGCGTTCCGCTATCTACACCCCATCACCTACAAACAAATTGCAAAACAATTAGATGGTAAGCGCAGAGAGCGCGCCGAGTATATAGAAACCATAGTAGGCGACTTGCAAGGCTTGCTTGATAGCGAAGAAATTCGCGCAGAGGTCTACGGCCGTCCCAAGCACATATTCAGCATTTGGAAAAAAATGCAGAAAAAGCGCCTTACGTTTGAGCAGCTTTTTGATATTCGTGCGGTGCGAATTATTGCCGAGCGACTTCAAGATTGTTACGCCGCGCTTGGCACGGTTCACGCCAGCTATAAGCACTTACCTAACGAGTTTGACGACTATATCGCAACCCCCAAACCTAACGGTTACCAGTCTATTCACACCGTTATTGTGGGGCCTGAAGGGAAGTCGGTTGAGATTCAAATTCGTACGCAAAAAATGCATCAGGATGCAGAACTGGGTGTGGCTGCTCACTGGAAATATAAAGAGGGCAGTACGGGCAAGCAGTCAGGCTATGACGAGCGCATAAACTGGCTTCGTCGCATACTAGCGTGGCAAGAGGAAGTGGCTGAGTCTGGCGATTTGGTTGAAGAACTTCGCAGCCAGGTGTTTGACGATAGGGTGTATGTGTTCACACCCAAAGGCGATGTTATTGACCTTCCCCAAGGTGCTACACCGCTTGATTTTGCTTACTATATTCACAGCAATGTAGGCCATCGCTGTATTGGCGCAAAAGTGAATGGGCGAATAGTCCCTTTCACTTATTTACTGCAAAGTGGCGATCAGATAGAAGTACTTACCGGAAAAGAGCCAAACCCAAGTCGCGACTGGATGCACCCAGGTCTTGGCTATGTACATTCATCACGGGCGCGTGCCACTATCCATTCCTTCTTTAAAAAGCAGGACAGAGACAAAAACCTTGCTGCTGGTAAAGAGCTGCTAGAACGCGAACTTCAGCGTGCCCACTTGCCTGCCAAAGTACCTAATGAGGCATTTGAGAAGTTTAACTTACAGACCCTCGATGACTTGTACACTGCGGTAGGTGCCGGTGATGTGCGCGTTATGCAGGTGATTAACTTTATTCATCACTTGCAGGAGCCGCCAGCTCCAGAACCCGAAATTAGTCCTAAGGTTAAAACGCGCAAAACTGCGGCCGGATCAGGCAAAAAAGATGCAGTGGTGGTGCAGGGCGTGGGTCATTTAATGAGCCAGCTGGCGAACTGCTGTAAGCCGGTTCCTGGCGAAGCGATTTTAGGCTATATCACACAAGGCCGTGGTGTAAGCGTTCATAAAGAAAGCTGCGACCAGCTGCAACACTTGTTGTCACAGCACCCTGAGCGTCAGATAGAAGTGAATTGGTCACAAGAGCTTAAAGTAGGTTTTGAGACGGGTATTGATATATTTTGTCACGATAGAACTGGCCTGTTGCGCGATATTACTACGGTATTGGCGAATGAAAACGTGCCTCTTCTAGGCGTGAACAGCCTAAGTGATAAAAATAGACAGACGGCGCTTATCACTATTTCGATAGAGGTTCAGGACCTCGATACGGTGTCTAAAGTGTTAACCCGATTGCGACAGCTTAAAGGCGTGACCGATGCAAAACGCAAACAAAGCTAAGCTTAGCGAAATGCAGCGGCTGCTTAAAATTATGGCGCAGCTGCGCGACCCGCAATCTGGGTGCCCGTGGGATGTAAAACAAACCATGGAAAGCCTAACTCGCTACACCATAGAAGAAGCCTACGAAGTGGCCGATGCTATTGCCAATGGTGATATGCACGACATTAAAGATGAGTTGGGTGATTTGCTGTTTCAAGTGGTGTTCTACTCACAGATAGCCAGTGAATCGCGTGCATTTTCTTTTGACGATGTGGCGAAAAGCATTAGTGATAAGCTCGTGCGTCGCCACCCTCATGTGTTTGCGAACGCGCTTGCATCTGAAGGTGTCAGCGATACAAATGAAAACGTCACGGTCGAACGTACCCAATTGAACGACAGTGCTTTAAACGCGCAGTGGGATGCTATCAAAGCCCAAGAAAAGCAGCTTAAAAAGCAGCGTTTAAAGCAAAACGACGCAATAGAAACCAGTATTCTAGATAGCGTCCCAAAAGGTATGCCAGCACTTATGTACGCGCAAAAGCTGCAGAAAGCCTGTGCAAAGGTAGGATTTGATTGGCCTGATGCCGCACCTGTCATAGATAAAGTGCGTGAGGAAGTGGAAGAGATTCAGCAAGAGCTGGATTTCAAACAGCGAGCACAAGGGGCACTGAAGACTGGTGTTGTACCTTTAAACAGTGGCGTGCCCGACAACCAACAAGCAATTGAAGAAGAAATTGGTGATGCACTTTTTGCCATGGTTAACTTGGCAAGACATTGCAAGGTAGATGCTGATACCGCACTTAGAAACGCCAGTAACAAGTTTGCTAACCGTTTTAAAGGCGTAGAGCGCTTAGCGGCTGAACAGGGCGACAAGCTCGACGCATTGACGCTTGATGAAATGGAAGCGCTGTGGCAGCAGGTCAAAGAATATTCGTCTTTAAATGTTAAGTGAACTGACATTTTGCTAACTAACAGCTTTCTCCGTTAATTCACTCCCCATAAGTTTACCTACCACAAAGCGTGTAGTGGATTTTTTAAACGTTACTACGCGTTATGGTTAGTTTTCATAATTAGACCAATGTAGATGGAAACTTCATTATTTTGGCGTATGGTTATAAGGTAGGTTTGATTTACGACAAAGCAATGTAGATCCACTTGATCTAATATCTGAGTATAAATTTGGCATATTGGAAGGATGTGTCGCTGGTGTTAGGTCATGACACTTACCAAGGAGTTGGACTGAATTGGGCGTAACCGTTTTATGAAAAAAATACTGTATTCTACACTGGGGCTGTTTTTAACGCTTCTTGGCATTATAGGCGCGTTTTTACCTGTTATGCCGACCACGGTATTTTTGATAGGTGCGCTTTTTTGTTTTACTCAATCTTCACCGCGCCTTGAAAACTGGTTACTTCAACACCCTAAATATGGCCCCAGTCTTATTGCATGGCGCAAGCATGGAGCAATTTCGAAAAAAGTGAAATGCATAGCGTGTTGCAGTATGTTGGTGAGCTTTATTCTGGTTTGCCTGTTCGCATCAATGCCTATTCCAGCTTACATAGGCATAGCTCTATTTATGGGAATAGGCGCGTACTTTGTTGTTACGCGCCCCAGCATGCCTGCTGTATAATTTCTCTTTACAGAATTTACTCACCTTCGACAGTAGCGCACAGTTTATTCGAAGCACATTGCTAAGCGTTAGGTGACAGGTTTAAGAACCTTTAACGGTTTCTACCCAGTCGCTCGTGACTGCTTACCCATTCGTCTGCGACGACTGCAGAACCCAGCGACAGATCGCCACACAATACGGTCGCAGCGACAATTTCCGCAAACTTATTTACGCTGCCCCTTTCTGTGCAGCCAAGTACGCTTAAACATTCGTTTTGTGTAGCTAAACCGGTTCCACCACCGTATGTAGCAACGATTAACGATGGAATAGTAACAGAGAAGTAGTAGTCACCATTTGGCATAATTTCAGCGTAGGTAAACCCCGCCGACGACTCAGCCACATTAGCGACATCTTGCCCGCAAGCGATGAACATGGCGGTAATGCCGTTAGCGAAATGCGCACCATTGTTAACGCTACCTGCCATCAATGCGCCCATATTTGAATATTGGCGCTGTTTAAACAAAGCCTCTGGCGGGCAATGCATAATGTCCGTCATTAGTTTTTTTGGCAGGGTTATTTCTGCTACAACGCGCTTTCCGCGGGTATGCAGCGAGTTTAAGTGCGAGTGCTTTTTATCGGTATCAAGGTTTGCAGCCAGCACAAAGTGTTCAATAGGGCCCGAGTAGTTTGCCTGTATCCACTCGCAGCCTGCTTTGGTAGCTTTGCTTACCATGTTTTGCCCAGCTGCATCACCGCAGGTGAAATTGAATCTTAGCCAGCGAAGCTTAGACGCAGCGTACTGCTCGATATCCCTTAGTTTGCCCACGCTGGTGGTGTTATCACTGGCGCGTTTGATGGCTTCAAAGTTTTGCTCAACCCATTTGCCAAATTCGAGGGCTTCTCTTGCGTTAGAAAACGCGAACATAGGCGCCCGCTGCATAGCATCGTCAATGACTGTGGTAGTTATGCCCCCAGCCTCTCTTGTTAAGCGCATGCCTCTACTGTAGCTGGCGGTCAAGGTGCCCTCTGTTGTTGCCATTGGAACGTAGAACTCACCTTTGGCGTGCTCTCCATTCACTAGCATTGGCCCTGCGAAGCCAATAGGTACCTGTGCAACACCGGCGAAGTTTTCTATGTTTCCCGACAATGTTTCAGGCGGGATAGAATAGTGTCCTAAGTGATTTAGCTGGGTGCCGGTTTCGCGCGCAATAAACTCGCGGCGTGTTCGGCTCATCTCTTGGGTATAGTCGTTGTCTGAGGAACGTGGGATTTTAGGCATTGGGCCACTCCTTTTTTCTTTCATAATAGGAGTGCTGATACCGAATGAGAACTGTTTACAATTTATACATGAGGATAAGTGCCACCTATGTATGCGCTTTTTATGTAGAAAGGCGTTAAATTCACCTTTCTACACGCAAAAAGCGGGGGGGTTGCTTATTTCGAACTCATAAGCGACGCGCAATAGCCCCGCATAAAGCAAATGATACTATGCTTTTTTATCCAATTTTGCCTGAAGTATAGCAATCTCTTCTCTACGTTTTTTATCGGCTAGAGGGCGGTTGGCTTTTTCAGGCGCGTTTTGAGCACGGATTAAGAACCCTTGGGCTTCTTCGTATTCACCATCGTCGAAAAGAAACTCAGCATAAAAGAAGTTTTGGTCCATACCTTCTGGGTTAATTTCTAATGCACGCTTAAATAATTGTTTTGCCTTCTTATCGCTTCCAAAGCTAACTGGCCAGCCTGGTACTTTATGATAAAGTGCCGCTAATACAGTGAGTGCCGTCCCCTCTAATACCGCTTCCTCTTTTTCAATGGCACGTTCTAAATTTTCCTTCGCACTTTCAGCAAAGTCCAGGGCACCTAAACCGCCTTTCGCACTTGCAGTACTTGATTGAGAGATAGCTAGCCAGGTCAGTGCTTCAGCGCTATTTTCTGATTGCTCGACTAACACTTTCGCCTGCGCAATCAGTGCAGAAAATGCCTCTAATTGGGCTTCACCTTCAAGCTCATAGTTCGTTTTTGCCCACGCGTGTTGTAACGGTAGTAAATCAGGGGTGTTTGCATGAACCGTAGATATCGACAACGTAGTAATAAGGATGAATAGAAAAGGAGAGAAGAAATTCTTTTTCTGCATGAAAAGTCGCCTTTATAAGATAGAGGTAGTTAGGAATAAACGAGATAACTCGACAAAATTGTTAGTAATTTCATGAATTATCGTTGAATCGGCGGCTAATCTAACGGTATTTGTAGCGAAAATCTAATACTTGTTGAAAATGGAAAGGCAATAAGATCATTGCCTTTCCCTGTATACCTTCAGGGTGACTAACCTTTTCTCGCTATTTTCGCTTCCAATAAAGCGATCTCTCTTTTGCGACCTGAATCTGCAATAGGACGATCAGCGCGCGCTGGGGCGTCGAGCGCTTTCTTGGCAAACTTGAGCGCTTGCTCATATTTTCCATTATCGAACAAGTACTCGGCGTAGAAATAGTTGGGGTCTATCCCGTCAGGGTTTATTTCAAGTGCATGCTTCAGCAAATTCTCAGCTTTTTTGTCGTTACCAAAGCTAATAGGCCAACCCGGAAGCTTATGGTACAGCACGCCTAGACTGGTCATCGCTGAGCCCGAGAGTGCATTTTCATCTAGTCGCATTGCATGTTCGAAACTCTTACGAGCATCTTTTGCGTAGTCCAGAGCACCAAGTCCCCCCTTGGCACCGGCTGTACTGGATTGAATTATGCCTTGCCAAATCAATAACTCAGGGTTATTGGGTTCTGCCTTTACGAAAGATTTAGCGGTATTAATAAGGGCGACGAATGCTTTTTCCTTTTCTGCATCATCAAGTTCATAGTTAATATGTGCCCATTGATGCTGAAGTATCTTTAAAGGGCTGGTAGCCGTTTCGCTTAAGGCTGATGTCGGCGCTGTACTTTCTGTGACTTCGTTAGCTTGAGCCATAGCAGTGTGACTTAATGCCAGACCGAGTCCCAGAATTACCGTGGTGCTAAGCGTGGTTAATTTCTTCATAATAATGTCCTCGTGTTAAACCAGCTTGTTACCCAGGCGGGTATCGTTTTGAGCGCTGGTCTGTTTGTCTTGTGATTGCGCTTTTTGAAAGGCATAGCGTTTAATTGTTGGAAGTTTCTTTGCCAACGCGTTGTCAACAACACTGGGAACTAGCGCGTTAAGCTTGGCAAAAAAGCGTTCAGCACGTCCTAGCGCGACCCTTGGCAAATTGTTTTCTAACTGTTTAATGAATGCTTGTGCTACTGCATCAGGCTCGTCTGTCTGGTTGCCCAATGCCTCATTTAGCGCATTAGCGCGATCGTCATTTATGTCGGTACGCGTTGAGCGTGGCGCTAGATAGTGAAATTTAATTTTGCTATCGCTGAATTCTCTGTGCATCGCTTCCGTCCAGCCTTTCAATGCGAATTTAGTTGCGCAGTAGGTTCCGTGCGCAGCAAAACCTATGCTTCCAAAAGCTGAGCCTACATTCACGACATGCGCAGACGGTCTACGTTCGAGTAACGGCAGTAGGCGTTGGGTTAGTAGCATCGGAGCCAGCATATTTGTCGACACAATTGACTCGACTGGGGTGCCCTCAAACTCGCCCACATAGGTAATGCCAGCATTGTTAACCAGAATACTTAAAGGAAGTCGTTGGCAGGCACTTACTACTCTATCTTTGCCTTCATCTGACGTAATGTCAGCCACAATGGCAGTATGATGAAGGGTTAAATTTTGTTGCAGCTGTTCGAGCTTCGCCTTACTTCTGCCAGTTAGGATAATGTGCGCGCCTTTTTCATCAAGCGCCTTGGCTATTGCTTGACCAATACCGCCAGTTGCACCTGTAAGAAGTACCACTTGATTACGCCACTGAATATTCATTGTAGTTACCTTAACGTGTTATCAATTTACCTCGGGGGATAAGCACCAGAGGTAAACCCTTGAATTCAAGCAACCTGTTCCAGACCGTGTTCAGGTGTTAATTCGCGAAAGATATCTCCGTATAAGCGATAAAACATGTTCGCGCTGTGAATGATCATTTGCTGCTCTTTGGGGTCAGTAATTTTGTTCATAAGCCCTTCAAAGAAAACAATGTGCTCTTGGTCTAGCGCACCGTGAGAGGTAAGGTATTTAAACGCTGATTTAGGCAGAGATAACTTGTCTTTGATTTGTTTTGCAGCCGCGTCGGCAAGCGCAATACTTGTACCCTCTAAAACGAATACCATGCCGAAGAAATACAGTGGGCTTTTGCGTGCTATTGCATCAAAAGCATAGGCAACCATTAATTCGGTGGCGGGTGCAGGCTGACTTATCCTCGCCTGTTCTTTATCAACGCCACAGGCTGCAAGGTCGTTAAGGATCCACTCTTGGTGACCCATTTCTTCTTCAATGTATTCACCAATTGCTTCTCTTAGCCATTCCTTATCTTCGTTGAGTTTGGCACCTGTAGCCATAAGCAGGGGAACAGTAAACTTAACGTGATGATAAGCCTGTTGAAGAAAGGCAATATAGTCGTTCAGATTAAAATCACCGTTAAAGCAGCGTTGTATAATCGGCGCCTGTAAGAATGACTGTCTGGCATGTTCGGTGTTGCTTTGAAGTTGCTGATAGAAATTCATAAATTATTCCTTGATAACAAATTGAGAAGAAAATGCTGTTGTACTTTGAACGCTGTATTGGTGTTGGTCTTGGCTCTGGTAGAGCATGTCTAAGTCAGTCGCGTAGCGGGTAATTATTGCGTCACGTTTCAGTTTTCCCGTTGGGGTAAGCAGTTGGTTTTCTGGCGTGCAAAGACCGATGGTGGCGAAATTAACAACTTGCGCATAGTCAGGTAACTGCTTATTGATAAGCGCCACGGCGCTTTGAATCTGTGTATTAGAAAGAGTATTGGAAGCGGGTACGAGGAGCGCGACACAGTAGGGTTTAGCTTCGCAATACACCAAAGCCTGCCTAAACAGTCCTGTTCCCAGCAATAAAGATTCAATCCACTCTGGCGATACGTTTCTACCAAAGCTGTTCACCATTATGTTTTTTATACGCCCATTCAGCGTAAGTGTGTTGTCAGAAAAGGCGCCTAAATCGCCGGTTCTGACCTGGGTCGGATAAAATGAGGAAGGTTGATTCAGATAGCCCAGAAAGTGGTTGCCTGTAACTACGATTTCACCCTCTTCGATGTGCAGTTGATTATGACCAAGCGTTTTTCCGGCACTGCCGATCGTATTGCAATTGGGCGTGTTCAATGTTGATACTGATACCGCTTCAGATAAGCCATAACCTTCAAATACTGGTAATCCCTTCGCTTGGGCTTGCGCCAGCAAAGTGGGCGCTACATGTGCACCGCCAACAGCAATGAACATTAGTGATGAAGGTGGTGTCCAGCCCTTATTACATGCCTGTACTAGCACCATTAGCAAGTCGGGCACCAAAATCACAGACGATGGTTGAACGCGGTCTATCAGTGACAGCAGTGCGTTTGGATTAACGAGTTTGCTTCCTTGAAATCCGCGCTCAGATGCTGTGGCTAAATAAACTGTGCCGCCGTGGTACAGAGGGGCGTAAACACCTGCAATATTTTCAAGTAGGGTAGACAATGGCAGTAAACACAGGTGGTTCACTATTTCTGGTTGAACAGCGCGCTCAATAGAATGGGCAACTTTCCATTGCGATTCAGTTGACAGGCACACGCCTTTCGGTGAGCCCGTAGAGCCAGAAGTAAAGGTTATTTTGTTAGTACCTACAGGTGTGTATACACGAGAGTCATGTTTGAGTGGATGAGCGACAATGTCGTGTTCGCTATCAATAACAGTCGGTGACTCACTCCATTCACTTAGTTCACCACCGCGATTGGTCAATAAAAAGTGACACTGGCTCTCATTTAATACATGTTCTTGTTGGGAAGCGGTAAAAAATAGCGGAACGGGGATACAGCAGACGTTAGCCTGTTGGCAGGCTAAATCAGCAATCACCCATGCAAAGCTATTGTCGAAGGCAATGCCCACCCTCTCGGCATTGTGGTTTGTTATCCAGCTTGCGAGGTTCTCGACAGCGCTCAAAAGGGTGCGGTAAGTCATTGAACCGTCTTTGTATTTCAGCGCAACGTCATCGTCGTGCCCGTTTATATACTGATTAAGCAACATACGCTGTTTCCTTTTTTGTGCAGATATTTTGCGTTAACGCATCCACATTTGCGGAAATAAGCTCAATTGCACGTTGGTAATGAGCATTAAGTTCAGGGCAGCCAATAATGTGTTGGGTTACGTGATGTAGCGACAGGGCAGTAACCTGAGGAGCGGTGTCATAATAGGTGCCCCAGTCATCGCTATTCCCTTGAAGTTTTGACACATCGGCTTTAACAAGGGGGTGGAGTTGAATACCCGCGCCCATGAGTAAAGAGGTAAGCTGTGAGGTCGCACTGAAAACCAGATATTTGCTACCACATCGTTTTAAAACGAAGAACAGGGCAAATAACAAGGGGAGGGTATAGCGCGATGCACTGCTAAAAAGGTTACCAACTTCAGCAATATGCGCTCTGTTTACGGTTATCCCTTGTAAGGTGAGGGCAGTTTCTACCGAAGTGTTAAGGTATTGCTCTATAAAAAGAGAATTATACTGACCATCATAGGTGGCAAATCTTGCGCCTGCGGTGGCTTTAACTCCCTTAGCATCAAGAGCAAACAGCATAGGCATAAAGGAAGTCACTCGCGCGTTGTAGCGAGCTTTAAAACCACTCGCTATAAACGCTTCAATACGGCGGCGGGCATTATGTCCATGTTTTGCCGCGATAAAGGTTATAGCGGGCTTTTCCTTTGAGACAATCGCAGATTGCTGACTAGCAACCTGGGTTGGAACAGAAGCTAAAACGTGACTCATAAACATGCTCATTGGTTTTGCGATGTTATGAGTATTTACGCGAGACCTTAAGAGAACCTTAAGTGGGAAAAACTTTTATAAATGTCAGCCCAAAATGTTAAGAACGCCCAAGCTAATTAATCGCTTGAGCCGTCATAGCTATTAAAAACTGGGCCGTTAGCCGGTAAATCACAGGTAGCGTTCGCAGCAGTGGCAGGAAGCAATAACCATTCGTCACGGTGGGCTACACCCAGTGAAGTGGCTTGCGATAAGTCTACACATTGAAATTTGTAGTCACTTGGAACTAACAAAAAACGTTGACGTATTAGCGGTCTAACCCGCTGGCCTGAAATCTTTGTCTGCTCGCGGGAAGGCTCGGAAGTATCGGTCAACCAAGCCCACGCTGTACCGTTTTCTACTTCTTTAGGGGTATGGTAACCAAAATGAGCCATTTCAAAGGGTGAATAAAGCAAATACTGTTCTTTAAAGCTGACTATCCCTACCTCGAAGGCAGTTGAATCCTTCGTCAACATATTACTTATTTGGCTTTCTGCATTTTGAAGGACTATACGGGGAGTACGGTAGTCGTTTAGCAGCCATGCACCGAATGTGGAAGGAATTACAGTTAAAATGAAAAGCCATGCCAGTAATTGGCGGGCGAGTAATTCTCCATCCCCTGCGTTGCGCTTTTTATTGTAAACATAGTAGACAATATGAGTACAAAGCCCAGCGAATCCGAGTACAAGTAATACTATGCTTAAACGAACAAGGGTTTCGCTGTCGCTGTCAAAGCGCGTCATCAGCTTAGCAGCGGTGGGCTCGTGAAAAAGCAGTGCTAAGCCAGCAATCAATAAAACGGCAGATATTAACGAAGTAACTGCGCGCGCAAAAAGCACCAACCCTCTTGATACAGTCGAATTCGCAAGTACCAGACCAGCAACCATACTCAACGCAGGCAGTGCCGGTAAAACATAAACACCACGTTTACCTGGGCTGATACTAAAGAAAATGACAACCAATATTACCCATATCAACAAGGGTGAGTAAGCGGGGTTGTGAGTAAGTACATTTTTTAACGACTTAGCTTTTGATACAAGTATGGCAATTGGAGTTATCCAAAATACAGGAATAACTTCAACAATATAGTAATACCAGGGCTCTATGTGGTGCCAGGCATTGGCATATCGCTCAGCCGTTTGTTTAAACAAAATGTTCGACAAGTATTGTTGTATTTGAGGCTCTTGTTTTACCAAACCAAGATAAAGCAGAGGTGCAAGCCACATCGCCACAACTGATAGCATGATTAAGGGGCCAAACAACATGCGCAATGACCACTTGCCGCGATGTGAGCCGCTGGTAAATGCGAAAAATGCAATGGGGATAAATAAAAGAACAGGTAAAAAGCCAACGCCTTTGGTTATGATCCCAAGCCCCATAAAGAACCATGCTGCAAAGTACCACCGCCAATTAACATGCACATAAAAGTGCTGAATGAGTCCGTAGACGCCAATCCAAATAAAGCAGGCGACAAGGGCATCTATTTGAGCGAATTTGGCTTGAATAAGGAACTGAGGGCTCAGTAGAAGTACGAGCATACTCAACATTGCCGCTTTTTCATTGGCAAGTCTTAGCGATAGCTTGTAGGTTAACCCCAAAGTGACAAGGCTTGCGATAGCGTTAGGCAGGAGCATAGCCACCTTCAGGCTACCCGTAATAAGGTAAAAGAAGGCAATACACCACATAAACACAGGGGGCTTGTCTGGATAAATTTCGCCACCGCGCATGGGCACAAGCCACTGTCCGCTGTTCACCATCTCTTTTGCGACCAATGCGAATCGGGGCTCATCGGGGGGCCAAGCATCTCTGAAACCCAGACCAACAAATATCAGAGCACAGGCAATAAAGAACAGGGTAGATGCATGGCTATTTAAATTAAGCATAAGCCTCACGACGGCTCACTCCTACGAGCAATGCCTGATAAGGATAGAAGTAGAAGAAGGCTAATGATTAAGCCACCAATTTGTAAAGGCTGTTCAAGGGAACTGACAAATCGAGAACCGCTTCCAAGCAAGGTAAACAAAAAAGTTTGAGGCGCAAAGCCGATTGCACTTGCAGCAATAAACGGGAAAAACGGAACGCTTAGCACACCTGCGACGGCGTTTGTGATTAGGTTGGAGCCAACAGGGAATAAACGAACAATTAGCACATTGCGAAAACTTCGCTTGGCCAGTTTGTTTTCAACAGGCTTTAATTTTGTACCTAAAAGACGGACGGCAAGTGAGCGCAGAGGGCCATTTGCTAATGCATAGGCTATGCATGCAGACAATACCGTTAGCAACAAAGCAATTAATCCTCCCTGCAATGCGCCAAAGCCCACTCCGCAAAAAAAACTGACAGCCTGACGGGGAAAACCCATGGTTAAAAGTACAACACAACCACTCAGTATCATGCACAGCGATTGCCAATTTAAATTTGAAATATAGGCATTCAACCAATCTGTATCATCACCGTGCTTCCATAGTTCACCAGTGACCTCAAGCGACACATAGCAGACAAGCGCGATGCTTGCTGCCCCGATGAAAAACTTTATGAATTTTTTGAGGCGGCGAAGATTAGTCTTCATGACCAATTCCGCTGGCAATGTGATTAAGCTTATTTCTGTACATTAGCCATCTGACGCCAAGCATATCGATGATTCCTGCCCAGCCACGATTCCACGCTGTGTAATTTGATTTACCTTCTAAGCGGGCGCGATGATTGACCGATACACATACCACTTCTCCTCCAAGCCTTTTAGTTAAAGCGGGAATATATCGGTGCATATGGTCGAAGTAGGGCAAAAGTAAAAAGGTACTTCTTGGGAGGAGTTTCAAGCCACAGCCCGTGTCTGGTGTGTCGTCCTGTAGGATCCACTGGCGAACACGATTGGCAACTTTAGACTGAAATCGCTTCCACGGGGTATCTTTTCGCTTTTGACGATGCCCGATAACGCAGAAGTGCGCTGCATTAGTCTCTTTAGCTGCGCGAATAAGTCGCGGTATATCAGCAGGATCGTTTTGCCCATCAGCATCAAGGGTGATGATCCACTTTCCTTTTGCCTGTAAAACGCCGTGAAAAACCGAAGTGCTTTGACCGCAGCTCATAGGGTGGACGATGACACGACAACTTACCGGCAAGGTGCTTGAAAGGTTATGCAGCAAGGCTAGGGAGTCGTCGCTGCTACCGTCATCAACAACAATAATTTCTGTCGTTGTACTTGGAACCACTTCTGCAATTTCTCGTAACAAAGCAGAAAGGTTTTTGGCTTCATTTTTAGCAGGTAAAACAACACTGACGTCAAACTGGTGCATAAGAATATTTGGTAAATCATCGAATGACGTGCACTTTAAATGTTGAACCTTAAGGAAAGCTTAAGTTAGGCGCTAAAGTACAAACTTGCATTAAAATTCGTATTCCAAGGACATGCGAAGTGTGTGATCTTTACTGTCACCATTTAGTCCAGCAATAAAGCCCAGTTCCCATTTTAACTGCTTCTGTCGGTCAAAGCGTTTTATACCCATGAATGCTGGACCAACCCCGATAAAATCCTCTGCTACATACACTTCCAATCCAGGTTGTACTTCAGGGATCCAGCGATACCTAAACTTGGCTTTAAATTCGCTTTCCCATTCATTCTCAACAGTTTGACCCCACTCGTACACCAAGCTAACGTTAGTTGTTAAACTGAATTGGCCAAATTCTTTTTCTGTTAGTATCCCCGCTTTAACTTCCCAGTCATCGGTATTGTGCTGCTTTTCCAGCTCAAACAGCGTTGCCCAGTCAGCCCAGTATCGCCCTTGTTCAGTCATCATCCAGCGTAACTCTACTTCGTAGCTTTCTAAGCCAAAATCTTCATTTTCATCCCGCGCACCGACAAGGTATGTCTCGAGGATCATAAACTCTGAAAGTGCATGGCCGAATGAGAAGCGTTGCATTAAAACATTGCCATCGTCATTTTGTCTTGAGGTAAGTCGCCACTCAAACTCACGTTCAAAGGGTAATACATAAGGGTGATAAACCTTATCTACGGTAAAATTATCTGCATAACCGTTACTTGAAAACACGGCGCATAATGCGATAGCAGTAAGGAGAAAACGTCTCACTGTGCGACCTCCTGAATTTCATCAGAGAATCTCTTTTTTGAAGAAAAGAAAGCAATTAAATTAGGCACGATAAGTGCGAAGAAAAACACCAATAAATAGCTCATCGAGGGCGTAGCCTCATAGCCAACAAGAGAATTCAGAAGATGACCATATTCGCTATTGTCACTAATTATTGTGCTGCTATCCCATAGCTGCCTTGGCGATGGGAAGGTGTCAGTTTGTTCCAATAGTAATGCGATATTAGCGGTTTGAGCTGCCACAAATGTGGTTGCAAAAAAGTATGTTGCTCGCTTGCTAACAAAATGGGTGAGCAAAATATTAAGTAGAATCGCGATGCTAATACTTATACCCAGACCAATGATAGTGCCCAAGAGCAATAACGTACTATCACTATTACGTGATAACTCGGAAACAAAATAAACTAAAAAGTGCAGCGAATTGGGTAAGCCAATACCTATTACTAGCAGGGTGAGGCCTAGACTGAACCTATTCGACATGCGTGACGGCAAAAGGACAACAAGGCACATACCCAACCACGCAATAAAAAACAGTATTGATTTGAGATACTCAAATCCGGCACCTTCTGATAGCTGCGATACCAGTCCTAGCTGGGGGTAGGTAAATACAGCGAGCAATACCAGCAGCAACACCCGCCACGCAACGGCAAGCGTAGACACACGCGGCAGCGCCAGCAATACACTAATGAGCAGGAATATGGGCAAGGTGTCACGCAAGAAGAGAACGACAGTATTAATTAGCATCCAGCGTGTCCTCTTTGCTTTTAACTACTACCTTTCCTACGGCGCTATTAGGATGAAACTCGCCAAAAAAAGGATACTCACCGGCTTTTAATGGGCCAATAAAGATGGTCCCTCGGCTTTTCGCAAATATCACTTTTTCTCTGTTCAAAGAAAAGCTATCTATTTCTTCGGGAGTATCATCGAAATTGACAAAGGTTAGCTTTACTTTTTGCCCTGCAGGCACAATCACTTCCTGAGGAAAGAATAAGTGCTCTTTAATTTCCACCACCACTTCAGGTAAGGCGAACGCAAGGGGCGTATAAAAAGCACAAAGGGCTGAAAAGCAGAATAAAGAAATCTTAGAGTATGTAGTCATTGGAAAATGCCACCCTAACTTCTAATCCCCCGAGCGAACTTTCATCTAAAGAGAGCTCAGCCCCGTGTAATACAACGATTTGTTCTACAATGGCTAGCCCCAAGCCGCTTCCCGAATGAGGCGAGCTGTTAGATGCTCTTTTGAACCGGTTTAGCACGACAGCGCGCTGGTCAGCAGGGATGCCTGGCCCAGAATCGCAGACGCTTAAAATAAGCTCGTCTTTCCGTCGTTCAATCTTAATAATTATTTGTGCACCGCTAGGAGAGTATTTACTCGCATTGCTCACTAAGTTCTGAAGCAAGGTGTAAAGGACAAATTGAGAACTTAGCAACCAAGCTTCTTCTCCTTCCAGTGCTATCTCTTGGTTTTTATTTTCAATAGCGCCGTATAGGTCACTAATCACCTCTTGCGCGACCACGTGCACATTTACAGGTTCTCGCTGTTCTGCAAACGTTTCTGGGCTGGTGCGAGTAAGCAAAAGGAATTGATTTACCGCGTGGATCATTCTATCAGTGTCTGCTTTGAGCGGAGCCAACACGTGACCTTTTTCACCTAACTCGTTCGCTATATTGTGAATGTTTATTTTCATCACGCTGAGCGGAGTTCTAAGCTCATGCGCCGCGTTTGATGCGAATTGCTGCTCTCGTTCGAATGCTGAATTCAGTCGCGTGAACATGGTGTTTAACGTAGTAACAACAGGGCTAAGTTCACTGGGCTCACGGGATAACGCAATGGTAGAAAAATCATTACCCTGTCGGCTGGCAAGGAGTTTTGATAGGTGTTTTAACGGCGATAGTCCCCAAGTAATGCCAAAAAAGAGAATGAATGCAAGAATAGGCACACTAATTATAAAAGGGGTGATGGCGGCTACAGTTAGCGAGTCAGTTAAAGTGAAGCGACTACTTACGGGTTGAGCTACCATATACCAGCTATCATTATTCGGGTTAAACCGGGTATGTACCCGCCAGCGTGTACCCAGTGCGTTTACTTCAGAAAAACCCTCGGAGAAGCTGGTTAATGGCGTGCTTAGCGCGTCAGTAGATGAGCTGGCCAGCTTACCTTGTTTCCATACCTGGAAGAAAAGTGTCTGTTGCTGTGTGCGGGTGCCGCTATCTACGTATGAGATTGCCCGGGATAGCTCAACTAACTCGTTATCTAACAAGGTATTCGATATACCCAGTGTTGCGCGGTAGCCTTTAAGTGCTGCACTAAATATCACTAAAACAAGCGCGCTGATCAGTGTAAGAATTAGAAAGCGGCGAATTGAAGACAATTCACTCCCCCGATTTTGAAATACAATAACCGACGCCTCGAATAGTCTTAATAAACTCAGGAGGCATTTTCTTACGCAAATTACTCACGTGTACTTCTATTGTGTTGCTTGCCACTTCCTCTCCCCACTCATAAAGTTTATTTTCCAGCTGATCTTTACTCAGTATGCGCCCTGCGTTTTCAATAAGCGCTTTTAGTAGCATGAGTTCACGTCGAGGTAAGTGAACGTTTTGATTGTCGATAGTAAGCGTATGATGGGCAGTATCAAGGCTGACATTCTTAACACTAACAATGGTGTGAGATGCTGTGCTCAGACGACGCTCAAGTACTCTAATCCTAGCTAACAGTTCTTCTATTTCAAACGGTTTAGGTAAGTAGTCGTCGGCGCCTGCATCTAAGCCAGAGATTTTGTCTAGTGTTTTATCCCGTGCAGTTAATATCAACACAGGAAGCGTTGCGTTTTTCTTTCGAATAGATTTTAGTACGTCGAGGCCATCAGTGTCGGGTAAACCCAAGTCAAGAATGACAATGTCACTTTGGCCCGCTCTAAGTGTTGCAAGAGCATCTGCGCCTGAATAAACACAGTCTACCGTGAAGTTGGCATTCTTTAGTGAAAGGGCGAGGGCGTCAGACAACGGCCTATCGTCCTCTACAAGCAGTACACGCATAAAAAACTCATTGATAAAAAAACAAATCAAAACACTAAACGAGAGACCTTAAGAAAACCTTAAGTGCTTGGTGTTTTACTCTGACATCTCTTTTTCGAGCGCGCGTATTGCTAAATCTTTGTATTTGTCCCACCGCGCGTAATCTAGTTTGTAAGGTATTGTTGGGTTGCCGAGCTCGTGAATTTTTCTACTTTCAGCATCGGCAAGCATTTCTGCTTTTCTGTGCCCTTCGAAGCTATCGAAGATACGTTCGAGTTCTCCATCATCTAGAATCCTGACAAGACCTAATCTCAATCTATTCGCGAGGGCAAGGTTATCCGGGCTAACAAAAAAGTACTCATAGTTGGGGTATTTTAATAGGTGGAACTGCTCTAAAGAGACATGCTTATCTTTGTGGCGTTCTAAATCGCGGTGTACTTCTATGATATTTCTGGGGAAAGCGTCAACTAGCCCCTTATCTACCATAGAGTACATAGAATGGAACCAAAGGCTCCAATCTTCACCACTTACGTTATAGCCATTTGCTTTAAGTACACTTAAATCTGGCCAGTCTGCGCCTTGAACCATGGTTGATTGCTTTAATGCTTCGCCGGTTTGTTGGGCAAAACTGGACTGCTCAGAAGGGTTAATCACCAATACGCGATAACCTGAATAACCTTTCAGCAGTGGTAACTTAATGGGCAGAAGACGCTGCTCTCGGTTACTGTTGGTGACACTCCACATTACATCCGCATCGCCTTTTAGCAAAGTAACAAGCTGACGACTCTGACTCATAGGATGGGGGTGAGGGGTTAAAGCAACATCACCGTATTCTGGTGTTGCTGCGATAACTGCACTGAGTACAGCTACGTGATAACTTCCATAATCATCATCGGCAAACGCACGTGTATATACTAACTCCTCAGCATTAACACTGGCCATAAGTAGCGTGTGTAGCATCATCATTGAAGCTACGAAGCGAGACATTTTCATTTTGTTTTTATAACGGTTCCAAATACAACGTTTTGACGTTACCTCAAATCGGTTTCTATGTCATCGGCAGATGATGGAATTTTATCCATATTTTTTGTTCTTAGGGGTTCGCATTTCCTTCAATTCCTGTATAATTCGCGCCCTGCCCAGTTACGCCCACCTTTGGGAAGGTGGAAGAATCAGCCGGCTCGAAGGGGTCATTGTGTTGATTTTAAGGTGATTTCTGGTGTTCAGAAATCAGTAACGACGATATTATTCGGGTGAATTTGAAAATGAAAACTTTTGTTGCTAAGCCAGAAACGGTACAACGTGACTGGTATGTGGTAGACGCCACAGACAAAACTCTAGGCCGTTTGGCTTCTGAAATCGCACTACGCCTTCGTGGTAAGCACAAGCCAGAGTACACACCTCACGTGGACACTGGTGATTACATCGTAGTAATCAATGCTGAGAAAGTTGCGGTAACAGGCCGTAAAGCGCAAGACAAAATGTACTATGCGCACTCTGGTTACCCAGGTGGTCTTAAAGAGACAAACTTTGAAAAACTAATTGCTCACAAGCCAGAAATGGTTATTGAAAAAGCAGTTAAAGGCATGTTGCCAAAAGGCCCTCTAGGTCGCGCAATGTTCCGTAAAATGAAAGTTTACGCAGGTGCAGAGCACAAGCACACCGCACAGCAACCACAAGTTTTGGACATTTAAGGAGCTATTAACATGGCAGATACTCAATACTACGGCACAGGCCGCCGCAAAAGTTCTACTGCTCGTGTGTTCCTACGTCCAGGCACAGGTAGCATTAAAGTAAACCAACGCGCTCTTGACGAGTACTTTGGTCGTGAAACAGAGTGCATGGTTGTTCGTCAGCCACTTGAACTTGTTGAAATGACTGAAAAGTTCGACGTATACATCACTGTTAAAGGTGGTGGTTCTAACGGTCAAGCGGGTGCAATCCGTCACGGTCTTACTCGTGCTCTTATGGAGTATGATGAAACACTACGTCCAGCACTTCGTAAAGCTGGCTTCGTTACTCGTGACGCACGTCGCGTTGAACGTAAGAAAGTTGGTCTACACAAAGCGCGTAAGCGTCCACAATTCTCAAAGCGTTAATTTTTACGTTTTTTGTATTTGCAAAAACCCGGCCTATGCCGGGTTTTTTATTGCTTTTTTTCGATTACAAGTTGCCTGCGTCCCACATTCAGTAAAGCCTTCAAGCCTCTACAATTCATAACAAAGGTTTAATTTGCTGGTGTTATCTAACCAAATATTCTTCAAAACCTTGATTTTAGGCCTTTCCCTCACTAAACCTAAACACACCTTTTGAATTAAATTATCGCTTAAATATCAGTAAAACCTTGTGTTTATAAGGGCTTTTCTTTTATCATTTGCGGTCGAAAATTTTGAAAACTTTCGTGACCTCGTAAACCAGTAAATTTTTACTGTTACGTCGCTGTCATGACAAGCCATATGATGCATGACGCAAGCGTGATAAAACCAGTATAAGCTTGGGTTACACATCATAATTATCCAAACCTGGAGAAATGTGGATGAGCAATGTATCTGTAGATGCAACAGAGTCTGCACACAATGAAAACCAGCCAGAAAACAACACTCGTCGTCGGTTCTTGACCGTTGCCACGTCGGTAGTTGGTGGTGTAGGTGTCGTTGGTGCTGCTGTGCCTTTTATTGCGTCCTGGAATCCAAGCGCCAAAGCGAAAGCCGCCGGTGCTGACGTTGAAGTAGATATCAGCGGGATTGAGCCTGGACAGTTAGTACGTGTGATGTGGCGAAGCAAGCCTGTGTGGATTGTACGTCGTACGCCTGAAATTCTTGAAGAACTAGGCGCGCACGAAGATAAGCTGAAAGATCCTAACTCTGAAGCTGAGCAGCAGCCTGCCTTTGCTCAAAACCGTTTCCGTTCAATGAAGGAAGAGTACCTTATCCTTGTTGGTATCTGTACTCACCTGGGTTGTTCTCCACAGCATCTTAAAGACGGTGCATTTGAAGAAGTGGTTGAAGGCGTTCCAGATGGATTCTTCTGCCCGTGCCACGGTTCGAAATTCGACATGGCTGGACGTGTATTCCAAAACGTTCCTGCACCGTTGAACCTGGTTGTACCGCCATATCAATTCGTTGATGACAATAACATCATCATCGGTTCAGAAGCGGAGGCCGTGTAATATGAATGCTTTCCTAGGTTGGATTGAAGAACGCATCCCAATGATGCGCGTTGCGAATATGCACGCTCTTCAATATCCTGCTCCAAAGAACATGAACTTCTGGTATGTGTTCGGTTTTCTAGCAACTATTGTTTTGGTAAACCAGATTGTTACTGGTATTTGGTTGACCATGAACTTCGTTCCATCTTCAGAAGGCGCATTTGCTTCTGTTGAATACATCATGCGTGAGATCGACTACGGTTGGATCATTCGTTACATGCACAGTACTGGCGCATCAGCGTTCTTTATTGTGGTATATCTACACATGTTCCGTGGCATGATTTACGGCTCTTACCAGAAGCCTCGTGAGCTTCTATGGGTGTTTGGTATGTTTATTTACCTAGCGCTTATGGCAGAAGCTTTCATGGGTTACGTTCTACCTTGGGGACAAATGTCTTACTGGGGTGCGCAGGTAATCGTATCACTATTTGGTGCTATTCCTGTTGTTGGTCCTGACCTTGTTATCTGGCTACAAGGTGACTACGTTATCTCTGGCGCAACACTAAACCGCTTCTTCGCATTACACGTTATTGCGTTGCCGTTGGTTATCGTTATTCTTGTGTTCCTTCACATTATTGCACTTCACGAAGTGGGTTCTAACAACCCTGATGGTATCGCTATCAAGCACAAGAAAGGTTCACTACCTGAGTCTGAAAAGACGAAGTATGAAATTCATGAATACTACACAAGCAAGTACGACATTGCTGATGACGTATTGCCGTTCTTCCCACACATCGTACTTAAAGACCTTGTGGCGTTCTGTGTATTCTTAGCATTGTTCACTTACGTGCTGTTCTTTGCCCCTGAAATGGGCGGTAAATTCCTAGAGCACCCTAACTTTGAAATTGCTAACCCACTTAAAACACCTGAGCATATCTTCCCTGTTTGGTACTTCACACCGTTCTACGCTGTACTAAAAGCGGTTCCTGATAAGCTATTCGGTGTATTAGCAATGTTCGGTGCAATTGCTGCGCTATTTGCTCTGCCTTGGTTAGACCGTGGTCGTGTTAAGTCATGGCGCTATCGTTGTGGCCTACACAAAGTAAACCTTATCGTGTTTGCAATTGTGTTTATCTTCCTAGGTTACCTAGGTGGTACACCGCAAGAAAACTGGAAAATCATTGCGTCGCAAGTTGCAACGGTAATGTACTTCGGTTTCTTCGTAGCACTGTTCTTGTACAGCAAAAACGAAAACACTAAACCTGTGCCAGAGAGGATTTCTAAATGAAAAAAATGATGTGCTTTTTAGCCTTCTTCCTACCTGGCGTAGCGCTTGCGGCAGGCGGGAACGTACACCTAGATAAAGCGCCTATCGATTTAACCGATAAGGCGTCTTTACAGCGCGGTGCACAATTGTTCATGAACTACTGCTTAGGCTGTCACTCAATGAAGTATCAGCGCTATCAGCGTTCATTCCAAGACTTGGGTATTCCTGACGAACTAGGTCAAGAATACCTGCAGTTCACGGGTGAAAAAGTGTCTGACTACATTACCCGTGCAATGCCAGAAGAAGCCGCTGCTGGCTGGTTCGGTGCTGCTCCACCAGACCTAACGCTAGTGGCTCGTGTTCGTGGTGAAGACTGGATTTACACTTACCTGCGCTCTTTCTATGTTGACGAAAGCCGCCCATTTGGTGTGAACAACACAGTATTCCCAGAAGTAGGTATGCCACACGTACTTCAACCTCTTCAAGGTACGCCAACACGTACTTATGAAGAGCAAATGGTTGATGGAGAGATGGTTAAGCGTTATGTAGGCATTAAGTCAGATGGTACTGGCGCAATGTCTCCTGACGAGTACGACCAAGCCGTTGCCGATATCGTGAACTTCCTAGAGTACACAGGTGAGCCTTCTAAACTTGAATCTCACAAAATCGGTAAGTGGGTACTTATCTTTATCGCAGTATTGTTTGTATTTGTTTACTTACTGAAGAAAGAATACTGGCGAGAAGTGCACTAATCGCACAGATTTATGTATAATATGAAAAGGGGGCTTCTCGCCCCCTTTTTTGGTATTTACTCGTGCTATCTGAAAATCCTAGTAAATAGGGTCTTCAGGTAGCACGAGTTAACGTAATAAGCTTACCGTTTGTAAGCGTAAACTTGTTTCTCGACGGAGGAAATTGAATGGCCGTAGCCGCGAATAAACGTTCTATTATGACGTTGTTCTCTGACACAATTGATATTTATAGCCACCAGGTGCGTATTGTGTTGGCAGAAAAAGGTGTGGGTGTTGAAATCAGCTACACAGATCCTAGCAACTTGTCTGAAGATCTGTTGGAGCTTAACCCTTACGGTACTGTTCCAACTCTAGTTGATCGCGAGCTTGTACTTTACAAGTCGCACATCATCATGGAATACCTTGATGAGCGTTTCCCTCATCCACCACTTATGCCGGTTTACCCAGTATCACGTGGTCAGAGCCGCCTTATGATGCACCGCATCGAGCAAGACTGGTACTCGCTTGCTGCCCGTATTTTCCGTGGCGAAGGTGATGTAGAAGCAGCACGTAATGAGCTGCGTGAAGCTTTGCTATCTCTTGCGCCTGTATTTGGTGAAATGCCTTACTTTATGAGCGAAGAGTTCAGCTTGGTTGATTGCTACCTTGCTCCGCTATTATGGCGTTTACCTGCACTAGGTATTGAACTAAACGGTGCTGGCAGCAAAGAAATTAACGCTTACATGAACCGTATTTTCTCTCGTAGCTCATTTAAAGCGTCTTTGACTGACCAAGAGCGTGAGATCCACAACCCGCTATGACATCTATGACGTCAAACCAGCCCTATTTGCTTAGGGCTTTTTATGAGTGGATTGTTGATAACGACTTAACGCCGTACATTGTGGTAGATGCAACCAACGAGTTGGTTGAAGTGCCGCAGGAATTCGTGAAAGACGGTCAGATCGTTTTAAACGTATCGCCTAGTGCGTGTGTTAACTTTTCTCTTGATTTAGATGGCTTATCGTTTCAAGCGCGCTTCTCTGGGCAACCTAGAAGATTAAGTATGCCTTGTGAAGCGGTAATGGCTATTTACGCAAGAGAAAATGGTGCAGGTACAGTATTCGCCACTGAAGAAGATGTGGCTCGTGCGCAGCAAGAGCGTCCAGAAACATCTGAAGATGTTTCTCAACCAAGCGGCCCGACGTCGCTGGAAGATGCTGATGCAAGCGACGTGAAAGACGCACCTGTTCCACCTAAAAAGGGTAAACCTACCCTTAAAGTTATTAAGTAACTTATTAAATAGCTTATCAAATAACGTATTAGCCTGGTTTTGTGAAGTTTATCTACTCAGCAAAGCCAGCGCTTATCTTTCTTATTCCCGTTAAGTTTTATCTCCCGTTCCCCTTCGCACAAAAGTAAAAACACCCCATTACCTGCGTAATAGGGCGCTTTCAGGTGGTACTGCGTTTGACCATTTAACGGGTTCGGGTTATCACCACGCGGCTCGTTGGGAAATCAAAGCGATGGGCCTCGGTTAGTACCGATGTAGACAGGCCCTCACGGCTTGGATCGTCAGCGTTTGCACTAGTGACTACACCTTGGTGAAGTCTTACTGCATCGGCAAGATCATCCCTCACCACATCATAGCCCGCAGCTTCTCCGCCGCCACCCGCTGCACTAGCGGCAGGGCCTGGCATAGTAGCAGCTGTTTCTGTGTTTGCTTCTGTACCCGCATCCCAAGTCACTGTCATGAACGTTTTTATATCACCAACCGCCATGTTGCTTACATTCGCAGCGTTTAAGCCGGTGAATGCGTCGTTGGTGTTGACCAGCATGGTCGTTACCGTAAGGCGAAGGTCGTCAGCATCGAGTTCTGGAACCACAAGAGTTAGTTCTGCGCCCATTGAGCGAGGACCCAATATGCCCCCAGAGTTTTGCGCATCCAAAAAGTCCGTGGAGTCCATGGCTTCAGTAATGACCATAGACGGGTCACCGCCTTCAGCCATTATTTCAATGCCCATGCTGGCTGGCTCGCCCTCATTAAAGGAATGGAAGCCTGACTCATGCAATATGACGGCGGCAGGTGCAAAGGGCTGAGAGTAAGTTAAGTTGGTAATTTGTACGGTATAAACCGCTGAATTACCGTTGATACCGTCTTGTCCGTCAGAACCGTCCTGGCCATCCGTACCATCTTGTCCGTCAGTACCTGCTTCTCCCTGCGGACCCGCTGGTCCTTGAGGGCCTGTATCACCATCGTCGCCGCAGGCAGCAAGAAGCGCTGAAAGCATCAATAATGTACTGAGTTTAATTACTGGATTATTCATCGTATTGGCTCCTTAAGATGCAGGAACAGTAATAACTACACGTGCTACTGGGTTCAACCAACGGTGTACGGTAGAGTCCAGATCACTGGCACCAGCGGCGCTATCAGTATCACCAAGCGCATTGCGGTGGATGTGTACTGGGCCATCTTCACCATCTTCTATTTCGCCATTAACGATTTGTGCACCCACACCCGTGCCACCTGTACCCAAATCAACAATACGAGTTGGAGCGCCGCCACCGGCAACACCCGGTACGCCATATCCACCCAGCGCGTTTCCGGTTCCAGCTTCAACAACATCTGTACGGGCACTATTTAGTTCATCGTTAAGCTCAGTACCGGCATCGTATGCATTAAGGTAATAAGTGTAGGTACCCGGCTCGGTTGGAATTTCAATACTGTCCATACCAACAAAAGCGTCGTTAGTAGGTATTAGCATGGAAAGTAGCGAAAGATATGGCTTGTCCATAGTATCGAAGGGATAGCTTAACGTAGCTTTCGGCGCGAGAAGTCCGCCAAAACGGTGCCACGTATTTGAACCATTGTCGGTATCAACAGGGCCGAGTAACGCTTCAAAGTTTGCGCCGCTTGAATCAGCATTTTGTTCGTCGTCAATAACACCAGCTTCAGCTAACCACGCTAGAGCTGATGACGCAGGTTGCCCAACTTCAAAGGCATCGACGGTGTCATCGTGAGCTATGACTAAACGCGGCGTAAAACTCTGCGCCTGAGTCAGGTTGGTAATTTCAATGTCTAAAGTGACAGCTTGGCTTACTGATACTGCTGCTAGCGACAAAAGCGTTGCGCTAGCAAGTTTAGTGAATTTCATTTTATTGTCCTTATTTATGGCTTAAATCGCATAAAAATTTAGGGCAGTAAAATGTCCAATTCATCACAGAACTTTCACAAAACGCACACAGATTCGTCTCAATAAATAACAGTGCTGTTATAAATTCTGAATTTATATTTTTTAAAAAAATTGTAATCACTGTGAAAGAAAACCACGAACACACTGGTCTTGTTTTTTATTGGCGAATTAGGAGCGAGATATGATCCTTATCATCTACAGTGGAAATAAGTTTCAACAGAACATATCGCAATGCTTAAGTAAGCATAGCTTTCTTTACGACGCAGTCTCTAATTTTCAATCCGCAGAGTCGTTGCTTAAGGCGCAGCATTATTCGCTCGTTATTGTTGAGTCGCATGGAAATATTATCTGTCTTAATCGTATAAAAGGCCTTGTTGATACGAACCCCGAAAGTTGGGTGATGGCAGTGGAAAGTGACGCGATGACAGGCGATGTGGCCGACGAAGAGGTAGATGAAGCAAACTACTATGAAGTAGGCGTAGATGATTATCTATCAGGGCCATTTGATGCACGTATGTTTATTGCCCGTATTCGCTCCCATATGCGCAGAAGTATGCCTAGCCAAGAACATTTAAGACCATCTCAAGGTAGTGAAGAGCGCATCGAAATAGGACCCCTTAAAATCGACCAGCGATTTCATAGCGTAACCTTAAATGGCCAAGTGCTAACGTTAACGGCTAGGGAGTTTGCGCTACTGGATTATTTTTGTCGTCATCCAAACCAAGTTTTTTCTCGCAATCAATTGCTCAGTGAGGTGTGGGGCTATAACCACGAAGGCTACGAGCACACGGTGAATACCCATATAAATCGTTTACGCACTAAGCTTGATAAAATCAACAGTATTGAAAATGGTGGACAGCTAGTAGAAACCGTCTGGGGTGTGGGTTACAAGTTGAACGTCAATGGATATATAGCGAAAGCGCTTATTGCATGAGTATTTTTTAGCTCACCATGCCCTATCAGGCATGAGAGTTCAAAATTAACTTAAATTAGAAACAGCGTCGCAGTACCTAAGAAAGCAAAAATACCCACTACATCGGTTATCGTAGTTAAGATAACACTGCCAGCTAGGGCAGGGTCTATCTTAAGACGCTTCATGATCATAGGTAAGGTTGCACCCGCTAAAGCAGCCGCAATCATGTTTACCATCATGGCAAAGGCAATAATTACGCCCAGCATGTAATCTTGTTTCCATAACGCTATGACAGAGGCAATAAGCACCGCCCAAATGGCACCGTTTAAAAAGCCGATGGATATTTCTTTACTGATAAGCCATCGTGAGTTACTCGCGTTAACATGGCCTAGTGCCATACCGCGAATAACTAGCGTTAGCGTCTGATTACCCGCTACACCGCCCATACTGGGGACAATGGTATTTAATATAGCTAACACAGCCAGTTGGCTGAGCGTTGCTTCAAATAGATCACTCACCATCGCAGCCATTAGCGCCGTCACTAAGTTTACCGCCAGCCACACCGAGCGTCGTTTGGTACTTTGCATAACGGGTGCAAAGGTATCTTCGTCATCATCAAGACCCGCCATACTCATCATCGAGTGCTCGGCGTCCTCACGAATAATATCAACCACGTCATCAATGGTAATTCGGCCCACTAAGCGATGGTTTTCATCTACAACAGGTGCTGAAAGCCAATTGTATCGCTCGAACAGGCTTGCCACTTCATCGTCTGGCATATTCACAGGAATCGCTTCAGATTCCTCGTCCATAACGTCAGACACTTTATCGTCGGTATCTGCGGTGAGTAAACGGGTAACCGGAACGATACCAACAAGGTTGTCAGTTCGGTTTACCACGTAAAACGTATCCGTATTCTCAGGTAGCTCGCCTTTTAAGCGGATATAGCGCAGAACCACGTCAATGGTCACATCTGGACGTAATGTGATGGTGTCGGTGTTCATGATGAAACCAGCGGTTTCCTCACCGTAAGACAGCGCTTGCTCTGCGCGCACGCGATCTTGTGCATCCATCGAATCTAGAATATCGGCCAATACTGGCTCGGGAAGGCTGCTTAGCGTCTCTGCTAAGTCATCGGTATCCATCTCTTCAAGTGCGTCAACCACATTAGCGGGAAGCATTTTTGTAATGATACCGTTTCGAACATCGTCAGACAGTTCTTCTAAAATGTCGCCGTGAAAGTCACCATCAATGAGCTCCCATAATTCGTCACGGGTTCTGCTTGGGCTAGATTCAAGAATGTGGGCGACGTCTGAAGGCGGTAATTCAAGCAGAAGCTTACGTACAGATACGAATTGACCGTTGGTCAACGCAGCGTTGAGTGCGCGTAACTGAGTTTGTACGTATTTAGAAACAAGCGCTTCTGCCATAAGGCGTTATTCCTACAAGCTAAAAGATGAACAATGCAGGCCATAGAGCCTAAGTGGGCGTAGAATATCGCAATTATGATGAGTCTGTCATGATAATTGCGTAGGTTTTGCGCAGGATTTTAAGATAACTGCGCTAAGTGTTGATTAATTGGTCAATGGATTGGGTAAGTAAGACTATTCGTCTTCGTTAAATCTGCCCTCAATAAGCTCTTCAATAGCTGCAAGTGCATCAACAGCATCACTGCCGTCCACAATCACATCTACCTGTTCACCTTGATGGC
This sequence comes from Alteromonas sp. Cnat2-8, assembly GCF_022348355.1. Taxonomy (NCBI): domain Bacteria; kingdom Pseudomonadati; phylum Pseudomonadota; class Gammaproteobacteria; order Alteromonadales; family Alteromonadaceae; genus Alteromonas; species Alteromonas sp. Cnat2-8. The sequence continues at coordinate 525,234 of NZ_JAKREX010000001.1, read as the reverse complement.
TTTCAAGCATCATTAATCCCAATACACTGCTTGCGTCTGCTTCTTTATCGCCTTTTTTTAAGATAATTTTAGCGTCGAATTGATTAGCCAGTTTAACCAGTTGGGTCGCCGCTCTCGCATGCAACCCTAACTTATTGACGATAGTTAGCGTTTTTTGAATAGTCATTACTGATTCAGCTCTCTATGGCGAATTTGAACATCAGGGTGTATTTCACTGAAGGTTTTCGACAGGGTCTGTGCGATATAAACCGAACGGTGTTGCCCGCCAGTACAGCCAATGGCTACGGTTACGTAACTTCTGTTATTGCGCTCTAAATGAGGCAGCCATGTCGTTATTAAATTCTGAATTTGCCAAATGAACTTGGTCACTACAGGCTGCGACCCCAAAAATACTTCTACTGGTGCGTCTAATCCGGTCAGATGTTTAAGGTCGGGCTCCCAGTGGGGGTTAGGTAAAAAGCGGGCATCAAAAACGTAATCCGCATCTTTAGGAATGCCGTGCTTAAAGCCAAACGACTCAAACACAAGCACAAGGCGTGAGCTTTTCTTACCCAAGATACGCTCTCGAATTAACTCTGCCAGTTGGTGAATGGTAAGCTTATCAGTGTCCAAATATAAATCTGCGCGTTCTGCAATAGGAGCAAGTAGGGCAGACTCCGCTTTAATGGCTTCTGAAAGCGATTTATTAAGCTTGGCGAGAGGGTGAAGACGACGTGTTTCGCTAAAACGCTTAACCAGTACATCATCGCTCGCGTCAATGTAAACAATGGTCATCGACCACGAAGAAGGCAGGTAGTCTAGAATTTCCACCAAATCGTCAGGATTTTTAGGTAAGTTTCTCACATCGATACTTACCGCAACCTGATCGTACTCGTCAACAACTGTATGGGTTAAGGTGGGAAGTAAGTTTACCGGGATATTATCAACACAGTAATAACCTAAATCTTCCAATGCGCGAAGTGCGACAGACTTACCAGACCCCGAACGACCACTGATTATTATCAGCTTCACCTACTTTCTCCCTAATACTCTGGTTTTATCACATACGCGTTGTTGAATTAGGCGCCCACTAAACGGTTAATAGGCGCTTAATGTTTAACTTAATGCAGATAGAATATCGTCGCTTGTCGTTGCGCGACGTATTGCTTTAATCGTTTCTTTGTCGCTTAGTTTACCAGCCACGGTGGCCAGCGTTTGAAGGTGTCCTTCGGTCTGCTCCTCGGGAACGAGTAGCGCAAAAAAGATGTCTACGGGTTTCTCGTCAAGGGCGTCAAAGTCGATTGCTGGCGTGCTGGTTACAACAATGGCAATCACTTTCTCAAGGCCCGGCAGGCGTCCGTGGGGCAGGGCGATACCATTGCCAATGCCTGTACTACCCATACGCTCTCGAGCCATCAAACTGTTGAGTACCGTTGCCTGATCAATGTTCTCGTTTTGCTTGGCAGCGATATCAGCGATGATCTCAAGAATTCGCTTTTTACTATTACACTGAACCGCACACTCGGTGCGGTCCAGACTTACGATGGCTTGTATATCCATGCTTAATTAACTACTAATGTTTTTTCAGTTTTTCCTTATGCTTGATTACCTGCCGGTCGAGTTTATCAACCATGCTGTCAATCGCCGCATACATGTCGGTATTTTCTGAGGATGCGAATACTTCAGCGCCACTTAAATGAACGGTCGCTTCGGCTTTTTGATTTAATTTTTCAACGTTCAGGATGACATGCACATTAGAAATGTGATCAAAGTGACGTTCAAGTTTGCTGAACTTCGTATCGACATAATTACGCAAAGAGTCGGTGATTTCGACATGATGACCAGTAAGGTTGATTTGCATATTTCGTCTTCCTTATATTATTAAGCCCGATTAAATAAGGCTTTTGCGTTGGTTCGACGGCGGGATCGACAACGATTCCCGGTACTTTGCTATTGTTCGCCGGGCAACTTTAATGCCTTGTTCGGCCAACAATGAAGCAATCTTGCTATCACTTAGCGGCTTGCTAGGCTTTTCAGCGGCCACTAATTTCTTGATCAATGCACGAATCGCTGTAGATGAACATTCACCACCAGACTCTGTTGCAACGTGGCTTGAGAAGAAATACTTCAATTCGAAGATTCCACGTGGCGTATGCATGTACTTTTGCGTTGTCACTCGCGAAATAGTGGATTCGTGCATATCTACCATTTCTGCGACATCATTTAGCACCATTGGTTTCATCATTTCCGGGCCGTGCTCAAAAAAGCCCATTTGCTGCTGCACAATGCAGTTTGCAACCTTCATTAAGGTTTCGTTACGAGATTCAAGGCTCTTTATGAACCACTTAGCCTCTTGCATGTGTGAGCGGATGAATTGTGAATCGCTACTATTCTTGGCACGGCGACTCATTGCAGCGTATTGTTGATTTACGCTTAACTTAGGCAGACTGTCGGGGTTCAGCTCAACCACCCAACGGCCATTTTTCTTGGTTACTGAGACATCAGGAATAACGTACTCAGGCTCTTTAGTAACTAAAGCACTACCTGGGCGAGGATTCAAGGTTTGCAGTAAACGCATTGCCTCGCGTAGCTGATCTTCTTTCAATCGGCTTTTACGCATAAGCGTACGATAGTCTTTGCTGCTCAGTAAGTCAGAGTACTCTTCAATCAGTTGTTTTGCTTCAGCAAGCCACGGTGTGTCTTCTGAAAACTGGCGCAATTGCACCATCAAACATTCTTGTGGAGAGCGTGAGCCAGAACCAATAGGGTCGAACATCTGAATGCGCTTTAGCACACATTCTATTTCGTCCATTTCAATCGGCTCTTCCATATCATCATCGTTAACCGCTTCTAAAATATCATCAAGGGTAACGGTTAAATAACCTGACTCGTCAATAGAGTCGATGATTGCTGTAGCGATTGCGCGATCGGTATCCGAGAAATGGGTAAGGCGCATTTGCCAAAGAAGGTGCTCTTGAATATCTTCAGTAGTCTCACCTTGGAAGATTTGCTCGTCGTCATTGGATGGACCCGGAGCAGGCGAAGATGAAGCAGAGTAGTATTCATCCCACGTACTGTCGATTGGCAGCTCATCGGGAAGATCGTTTTTCTCAAGTGCATCGCCGGCTTCTAATGTGTCACTAGATGCAGAAGCAGTGGCCTCAGAGCCGCTGTCATCGTTGTCGATATTGTTCTTTTCTAGTTGCGGCTCGTCGTTACCTTCTTCAACTTCTAATAGCGGATTAGAATCGAGCGCTTCTTGGATCTCTTGTTGAAGATCAAGTGTAGAAAGCTGCAGCAGTTTAATGGCCTGCTGAAGCTGAGGTGTCATGGTAAGTTGTTGGCTAAATTTTAGCTGTAAAGATGGTTTCATCTACGTCTTATTTAAATGCTCTAAATTGAATATACCAGAGCGAAACTGAAAAATGACAATTCGGTTACATTAACTATAGCCTGAATTGTTCGCCTAGGTATACATCCCTTACTTTTTGATTACTTAAAACCTGTTCCGCCGTTCCTTGCGCAATAAGCTCGCCATGACTCACAATGTACGCCTTTTCACAAACATCCAATGTCTCTCGTACGTTATGGTCTGTGATAAGGATTCCAATACCCCTATCGCGAAGATGTTGTATTATCTTCTTTATATCATTAACTGATATTGGATCAACACCAGCAAATGGTTCGTCTAACAAAATAAATTGCGGTTTTGCTGCCAGAGCGCGGGCAATCTCAACGCGACGGCGTTCGCCCCCTGACAAACTCATCCCCGTACTATTACGTATATGGTTAATATTAAATTCATCAAGTAGCGCATCAGCTTCTTCTTCTTGCTGTTGTGAATTTAAATCTTTACGGGTTTGCAAAATGGCCATGATATTTTCATGCACTGTGAGCTTTCTGAAAATAGAGGCTTCCTGCGGTAGGTAGCCTATTCCGCGGCGTGCACGCTCGTGCATGGGCTGATGAGTTAGCTCATTGTCGTCGATTTCAATCTTGCCTTTATCCAGATTCACTAAACCAACAATCATGTAGAATGTGGTGGTCTTACCAGCGCCATTTGGGCCAAGAAGACCAACAATTTGACCCGTTGAGACAGACAGACTTACATCTCGAACAACCTGTCTTGACTTGTAAGCCTTAGCAAGATTTTTAGCGCTCAAAGTTGCCATTGCTATTCATTGCCCTCGTTGTCTTTTTTGTCTTTCTTAGACGAAGTTTTGCGAATGGTCTCAGGTGTGAATACTGTGGTCACTCGACCCTCACCATCTTTACCTGCGCCCCCAGTCGCTAGCAATTGCTCGGTAATCATATCGAACGTGATGTTGTCACCCTGTACTTTACTGGTGTCTTGTTTCAACTCTGCGTTTCCGGCAAGAGAAATCGTTCGGTTCACCACTTCATAGCGTATTTCATTAGCTTTTGCTGAAACTGGCGTGCCGTCTTCCAATTGCTGGGAATAGCTTGCAGGCTTCCCTCTAGCAATAAATATTTCACGACCACCACCGTCAGTGGCAATTACTTCCACTTCGTCAGCTTCAATAACCAAAGAGCCTTGAGTTATGAGTACGTCGTCTTTGTACAACGCGGTTTTATTTTTACCGTCGATAAACTGGGTGTTCGAGCCTATTTTTATGGGCTGCGAAAAATCATCTTCACTGGCGTGTACCGCACCGCTAGCGATGGCAAGCAATAAACTAGTTGCTAGGGGAATAAGTGGTTTGTACATGATCTAAAAGCTCGTATTCTTGTGTGCGTAAATTCGCGTTAAACCCATTACTTAAAATGACATATTGGGTGCCCAGTATTTCAACGGGTTGGTCAGATGTCATTTGCTTGGTTTCTAAATTAATTTGAATGTACTCGGTCGATATACTTCTGACAAAGTCATCGCCAGTTTGGTTCTCAATATTAACTTGGTTTTCCAGCTGGATTAGCTCGTTATTGTATAGTGTACCTTCATCAGCGGTTACCACCCATGGTGATGACGCGTTTTCTGTATAAAGGGTGTATTTAGGTTGCTGAAACAATACAAAGCCAAGCTGGTCGTAATGCTCCATCGACTCTGCAAATACTTTGTGATTTAACTCACCGTCTTGATTGTACAGCGTAGTGGTTAGATTTTTTGCTTTGTAGGCGGGCTTTAGCGCATCGTTTTCACGATTCCCCTGCGTTTCAGGCTGCTCTTCCATCCACGTAGGGATGTACATCAGCATCGCCAGAATAAATAGCGCTGATATACTTAATCCTAAGCGATTAAAGCCAAACAGGCTCATACACTAGCTCCAAAAATCTCATTTGCTACCCCTTTGGCCTGCAAAATGGTATCCGATATTTCTCGGACCGCGCCAAACCCACCGGGAAGGGTCGTAATCCAGTTTGCTTGTTTTGCTACGTAAGGATGGGCATCGGCAACCGCAATTTTAACTGAAACGTGCTTGTACATACCCGTATCTGGCATGTCATCACCTACCGCAGCCACTTCGTCAGTGTTTAACTCAAGGCGTTTCATCAGGTCGCTAAGCGCGTCTGCTTTATTCTCTTCGCCTTGAATTATATGTGCAACATTCAGTGCCTTCATTCTATTTTCAACAATGGCAGAGCGACGTCCAGTAATTACCGCGACATTCACTCCATTGCTCACTAGCGCTTTTACACCATATCCATCACGGGTATGGAATGCTTTAAGTTCTTCACCGTCGTTACCTAAGTAAATTCGGCCATCTGAGAACACACCATCAACGTCGCATACCAGCAACTTTATCTTGGCTAGTTTTGCGAAAAGCGAGTCATTTATTTCCGTGTACAAGGTGGTTGTCATTTAAAGCACTCCTGCTTTTAGTAGCATATGCATGTTAAAAGCCCCAACAGGTTTGCGCATATCGTCAGTAACCATTAACGCACTAATTTTATGGGTTTCCATCAAATTCAGGGCTTCTACAGCCAGCTGACCTGCGGTGGTAGTCTTGCCGCCTTTAGTCATTACTTCTTCTACCGTGGCACTGTGTACGTCTACGCGGGCATCGAGAATTCGTCGTAGGTCGCCATCCGTAAAGACGCCTGTCAGCGTACCGTCTGCCGCTATCACGCCTGTCATACCCAACCCCTTTTTAGATATTTCCAGCAGTGCGTCAGCAACAGAAGCACTGGCATGGACAAGGGGGATATCACTGCCGCTTTGCATGATATCGCTAACTTTAAGCAGAAGTTTTCTGCCTAAACTGCCGCCTGGGTGCGAAAGCGCAAAGTCATCTGAGGTGAAACCTTTTTGGTCGAGCAGTGCTACCGCAAGCGCATCACCCATAACCAGTGTGGCGGTTGTGCTTGACGTAGGAGCAAGACCTAGCGAACACGCTTCTTTTTCAACGCTGATATCAAGTACGACATCTGCGTGTTGCCCTAATGAACTGGAAGCACTGTTGGTCATGGCGACCACCTGTATGCCTAAGCGCTTAACTACGGGCAATAAGTTAACTAGCTCGTTAGTCTCGCCAGAATTAGAGATGGCGAGTAAGACATCGCCTTTGCTTAGCATGCCCAAGTCGCCATGGTTGGCTTCACCAGGGTGCATGAAAAATGCAGGAGTACCTGTACTGGCAAGCGTAGCGGCAATTTTATTTCCGATATGCCCAGACTTTCCCATACCACTCACGACAACTTTACCCTTGCAGGCAAAGAGAATATTACAGGCAGCGATAAATTCATTGTTTAAGCGCTCTGCCAGATTAGCAATAGCCTGTGTTTCAATTTCAATAACGCGCTTCGCTGAGTCGATATAGTTCATCTGAGTTTGTGTATTCATGATTATCCGAATAGCCAGAATTGATAGCCGATAAAGCAAGCCAGAAGTATGAATCCATTTGTTCTTGATATTGTACGTTTACCGATTAAATCGAAGCTGAACAAGAACAATAATAATGTTAAACCAAGCATTACGTACATATCTCGGTTGTAAACGTCAGGGTCCAGGATACCAGGCGCGATTAACCCGGGCATGCCAAGTACGGCAAGCAGGTTGAAGATATTTGAGCCGATGATATTACCCAGTGCTAAATCGTCTTCACCTTTCAGTACACCCGCAACACTTGCTGCTAGTTCAGGTAGACTTGTACCAAACGCAATAATCGTTAGTCCGATAACCAAATCCGAAATGCCCATGTATCTGGCAATTTCTACTGCTGAGTTCACCAAAAAGTGAGCACTTAATGGCAGTATTACAAGGCCTACACCAATCCAAATGAGCGCTGACGTATTCGAAACGCCTTTGGGGATTTCATCTGCGGTTTCCGCAACCAGAGGGTCTTCTTTATCTACCTGTAGCGACAACCACGCCATCATTGCCAGTACGAAAATGAACAGGCCTAGTAGGATAATGCCTTCATAAGACTTAAGTTCACCGTCAAACATAAAGCCAATAGCAATCAATGAGATGATAAGGAGTGCTGGAAGCTCGCGCTTTAATGTTGTTGATGAAACAAGCAATGGTTTCACTAGCGCGGTTATACCTAAAACTAGCGCGATGTTCGTGATGTTAGAACCTAGCGCGTTACCCACGGCGGTGTTCATATTGCCATTTGCGGAGGCTATGGCGGAAACCACAATTTCAGGTGCCGAAGATCCCATAGCGACAATCGTTAGTCCGATCATCATTGGAGAAATGCCGATGTTTTTTGCTAATGCTGAGGCGCCATATACAAACCGGTCAGCGCTCCAACTCAGTACAATCAGCCCAACAAGAAAAATGACAATGTTTAAAAGCACAACAACCTGTAATAGAAAGTATTTCGCTAGATTGTCGCAAAAAGAGTGCCATTTGCCTATGCTCGCAGCGTTTTATTTTCGCCAAATACTGTCAATTGACGTAAATTTCCGCTGAATACGCAAATTAGGTCGCACTTACACACACAAGACTTCATATTCAGTTTCAGTTAAGAAACAACAAAATAGGATGGTATTAGGATTGATTTGGGAGGCTTGTAGGATACTAGATGGGCACTTGGGCGTGAGATACCGAATACCAGTCCGCATAGATAATTGCCCACTCAGAAGGCGCTGGCAAGTTTCCTAGCGAAGCGTGGGAATGCAGGAATGGCTGTTCCCTTTCAAATTCCCAGAATGAAGCTAGGAAGCTTGCCAGACCTTCCCGAAGGGCGAGTTTAAAATGTCCGTACTCTTTGTTGTGTCACCTTGATGTAGAACCACTATACCTGCGGTAACACGCCGCGATTACGAACATTTTAACTCTCGCTGCGTGGGTAATAATCTATACGGACTGGTATATATTCGTCTTAATCGAACATAACTTGTAACTTTTTGACTTTGGCGAGGGGCTTGAAAAAGCGTACAATGCCCTTAAATTACACCGCCCAGACAAGGTGTTCTATACCGTGTCTGGCGATAGAAATTCAAAAAAGTACACTGGAGAGTAAACTTTTTTGATTTTATGCGCTCATAAAGTAAACTGTGCAGTAAACCTTAAGAGTGGATCAAGTGAAGGCACAGAAATTGAATACTCACTTACTCTTATAATTTTAAAATTTTCTAAGTGGATTGAACGCGTTATTTTATAAGCTCTCAATCCAACGTCAGGGGTCGACATTTAAGTAACTATGGATCATTTAGTTGAAGTAGATAACCTTACCTTTAAGCGCGCTGATCGCATCATTTATGATGGGATATCGCTAAAGGTACCCAAAGGCAAAATTACTGCGGTAATGGGGCCAAGTGGTATAGGTAAAACCACGCTGCTGCGCCTTATTGGCGGGCAGTTAACGCCAGATGAAGGTGACGTTAGATTCGACGGCGATTCGATTGTTTCTATGTCGAGAAAAACGCTATATGAGACACGTCGTAGAATGAGCATGCTTTTTCAAAGTGGTGCGCTTTTTACCGATATGAGTGTGTTCGATAACGTGGCGTTTCCACTTCGCGAACATACAAAACTTTCTGAAGACGTTATTGCGACAATCGTCGCTTTAAAGCTACAGGCAGTAGGATTGCGCGGTGCAGCTCAATTAATGCCTAGTGAATTGTCTGGTGGTATGGCGCGCAGGGCTGCTTTGGCAAGGGCAATTGCACTAGATCCAGATTTAATCATGTACGACGAACCCTTTGCCGGACAAGATCCTATATCAATGGGTGTGCTGGTTAAGCTTATTCGTGAATTAAACGACGCACTTAATCTAACCAGTATTGTGGTGACTCACGATGTCACTGAAGTACTGACCATTGCCGATTATATTTATATCTTAGCTGACAAGCGGGTTATCGGGGAAGGAACGGCGCAGCAAATCAAAGAAAGTGACTCTGAATTAGTCCAACAGTTCTTGAAAGGAAAAGCAGATGGTCCGGTACCATTTCATTATCCTGCACCTGATTTGAAAGCAAGCTTCTTGGGGGCAGATAAATGAAGTTCTTCCAATCAATAGGCGCTAAAACGATAGGGAAAGTTACCGCAATTGGTAGAGCCGCGCTGATGTTGTTTGGTGCACTTGTCGCTGTCCCTCGAGTAAAAAATATTCCACTGATTATCAAACAACTTTATGTGGTTGGTGTTCAGTCGCTGCTCATCATCATGGTGTCGGGGCTGTTTATTGGCATGGTGATGGCACTTCAAGGCTACACTATTTTAGTGGATTATGGTGCAGAGGGGAGCTTAGGTCCCATGGTTGCACTGTCTCTTTTACGAGAACTCGGGCCGGTGGTTACGGCTCTATTGTTTGCTGGACGTGCTGGGTCTGCGTTGACTGCTGAGATTGGCCTTATGAAAGCCACTGAGCAGTTAAGTAGCTTGGAAATGATGGCGGTAGATCCTTTAAGGCGCATAGTAGCTCCGCGTTTTTGGGCGGGAATGTTAGCGATGCCTATGCTTGCCATTATTTTCAGTGCCATTGGTATTTTAGGCGGCCACTTAGTGGGTGTTGATTGGTTAGGCGTTGATGCAGGCAGCTACTGGTCAATTATGCAATCGACAGTAGATTGGAACCAGGATGTCATAAACGGCGTAATAAAAAGCCTCGTGTTTGCCTTGGTTGTGACGTGGATTGCCATATTTAAAGGTTACGATTCTATTCCAACATCGGAAGGGATCAGCAAAGCGACTACCGAAACGGTGGTCTATTCATCATTAGCAGTATTAGGGCTGGACTTCGTGCTAACCGCCCTTATGTTTGGTATCGAGTAGGGGATCGGAATGAGTAAGTATAAAACGGAAGTAATGGTTGGTGTGTTTGTCATGCTTACAATCGGTGCGTTGTTGTTATTGGCACTGAAAGTAGCAAACCAAACGGTAGCCACCGAAGGCGATACCTACACGTTATACGCAAAATTCGACAATATTGGCGGCTTAAAGCCGAGATCGGCAGTAAAGGTTGGTGGGGTAACGGTTGGCCGTGTGTCATCGATTACGCTAGACCAAGAAGATTTTACGCCAGTGGTTGAGCTGTCAATTTTAAATGAATACAACGGCTTTCCAGAAACCAGCTCTGTGTCTATTTTGACCTCGGGTTTGCTAGGCGAACAGTATGTTGGTTTCCAACCTGGCTTCTCTTTCGACGGTGTCGCTAATTTACAGAATGGCGATTACCTTCAGGATACTAAGTCAGCTTTGGTTCTTGAAGATCTCATTGGTCAGTTCTTATTTAATCGCGGAAGCGACGAAGACTAATCGCAGTATTACGGCCAGACGTATATTACCAGGTCGTTAAATTATTCCAGCGGCGTGATGAAACTTATTAGATTGCCATCAGGTCTGCTAAATAGAGTTTTAAGTTAGGAGAGTAATTTTGAAAAAGTTTATGGTAGCACTTGGCATCTTCATGATGTCTGTAGCGGGCATAGCGAATGCACAAGAAGTTAATGAACAAAACCCGTACGAATTGGTTCAAGACGTAGCAAACCGCACGTTTGAGCGCATCAAAGCGAACCAAGCAGCGATCAAAGCTGATCCTGAAATGCTACGCACTATTATGGAAGAAGAATTAGTACCTCATATCGACTACAAATTCGCTGCTTTTATGGTACTAGGTAAACACTTTAAGTCAGTACCTCAAGAGAAGATGGGCGAGTACATCAGCGTATTTCGTCAATATTTGGTAACAACCTACGCTGTGGCAATGGGCTACTACGACAACCAAGAAGTCATCTTTGAGCCTGAATCATCTTTTGATGATAAAAAATCAGTAACAGTGCGTGCAGTGGTTCAAGATCCAAACCGCCCTGAAATCAAAATTGCTTTTAAAGTTCGTAAAGATAGTAAAACGAACGAGTGGAAAGCCTACGATATGGTTGCTGAAGGCATCAGCATGCTAAACAGCAAGCGTAGCGAATTTGAATCAATCCTTCGTCAAGACGGTATCGATGCAGTTATCGCACTAATGCGCGACAAAATTGGTAAGCCAGTTGAGCTTAAGCAAGGCGAGCCAATCGAAATCGAAGGAGAGGCTGAGTGAGCCTATTTGAGGTAAACGACAAAGGCAATGTAGTGGTTCACGGTCATCTTGACCGTGAAACGCTGTCGAAGAATTTCTGGGATAGTTTGAACGGAAATGAGCGTAGTATCTTGATTAACAATAAAAGATGTCTTGTTGATTTAAGTGATGTTGAGCGCGCAGACAGTGCAGGTTTGGCTTGGCTTATTAATGCCGTTAGGGATGCAAAGCAAAATGGTGTTAGCATGAGCCTATATAAAATGCCCGAGAAGCTACGTAAGCTTGCTAAAATAAGCGACGCAGATAGCTTTTTACCCGTAGAATAAACACCCGTTAGCGAATTAAGAAGTAAGTTATGGAATTGTCTGAAATTGAAAAAATCTTGAAAGATGCGTTAGACCTTCACGAAGTCCATGTAAAGGGCGAAGGTTCGCATTTTAATATTATTGCGGTAAGCGATGCTTTTAATGAAATGAGCCGTGTGAAGCGCCAGCAAGCGGTATATGCGCCTTTGGCTGATAAAATTGCAGACGGCAGCATGCATGCAATTACCATCAAGACGTTTTCAGTAAAAGACTGGGAGCGTGAGCGCCAGTTTAATATTCCTCAATAATAGGCGTAGCACGTGGATAAACTCGTAATTAAAAAGGGCCCTGCGCTCAACGGTACCGTGCGCATCTCTGGCGCTAAAAACGCGGCCTTACCATTGTTGATGACAAGCTTGCTGACCGACTCTCCTTGTCGTTACACCAACGTCCCTCGTCTTCGTGACATCAATACAACGACGGCACTTTTGCGTGAATTAGGGGTTGAAGTCGCACTACCCGCACCTAACGATATCGTTATCGATGCGAGTACGCTACAAAGCGTTACAGCGTCCTATGAGTTAGTACGTACTATGCGTGCGTCTATCTTGGTACTTGGCCCACTGTTAGCTAAGCAAGGTAAAGCGAATGTCTCTTTGCCCGGGGGCTGTGCTATAGGTGCGCGCCCGGTAAATCTTCATTTAACTGGCCTTGAAAAGATGGGCGCGAAGATTGAAGTAGACGAAGGCTACATTCGAGCCGAAGTCGATGGTCGTCTGAAAGGTGCGCGTATTTTCATGGATATGGTAAGCGTGGGTGCCACTGAAAACCTACTGATGGCAGCGGCGCTGGCTGACGGAACAACCATTCTTGAAAACGCGGCACGCGAGCCCGAAATCGTTGATCTAGCAAACTGTCTTATTCAGATGGGCGCGAAAATTAGCGGTGCAGGAAGCGATAAAATAACCATTGAGGGCGTGGAAACCTTAAACGGTTGTGATTATGCAGTGCTGCCTGACCGTATAGAAACCGGTACTTTCTTGGTAGCGGCTGCTGTGACAGGTGGGAAAATACGCTGTACTCATGCGGCGCCAGATACATTAGATGCAGTGCTAGATAAGCTAGAGCAAGCCGGAGCTAAAATCACCACTGGTGATGACTGGATAGAGCTAGACATGGAAGGGCGCAAACCACAGGCTGTGCGAGTTAAAACCGCACCACACCCAGCATTCCCTACGGATATGCAGGCGCAGTTTGTTACCTTAAACTGTGTTGCCGAAGGCACGGGCGTAATTACAGAAACCATTTTTGAAAACCGCTTCATGCACGTGCCAGAGTTACAACGTATGGGCGCAGAAATCGCGTTAGAAGCGAACTCAGCAGTGTCTAAAGGCAGCTCAAGCCTTAAAGGAGCTCCGGTAATGGCTACTGACCTGCGCGCGTCGGCAAGCTTGGTGATAGCTGGGCTCATCGCAGAAGGTGAGACTCACGTGAATCGCATTTATCACTTAGACCGTGGTTATGAAGCCATTGAAGAGAAGCTGGGTGGCTTGGGTGCCATCATTGAAAGAGTGAAAGAATAACTCAAGGTTTCGCACTTCTACGAAAAAGCGCCAGATAGCATATCTATCTGGCGCTTTTTTGTGTCTATTATCTATGCGGGCTGGTATTAAATCTTCACGTTCTAAACTTGGGAAGCCAAACTAATCTGCCAGCTCCAACAATACTTATTGACCAGCGCGAAGCTCTGCAACCGTTGCCGTAAGAGTAATTGAACGCCCGTCGCGGCTGAGCTCAATTTCAAGTTCTGTACCGGGCTCGGTTTCGGCAATCATATCCAACGTTTTTGATGCGCTTTCTAAACGTACGCCGTCTATGGCTACTATGATGTCGCCAGGGCGGATACCCGCGATGTCGGCAGGGCTGCCTTTAGCTACTGCTGAAACGTCTATGCCTGGTCGGTTGCGGTTTTCACCGCCAACAAAACCAAGCTGCCCGCGAACAACACGTCCATTGCTGATAATTTCATCCATGACTCGCTTAGCTAATTCGTAAGGCACGGCAAAGTTAATGCCGTCTACATTGCGAGCGCGATTATTTGAATCTAGCACCTGGAAGTTGGCGTTAGTGATACCCAGCAAAATACCATTGCTATCTACCAGCGCACCACCAGAATTACCTTGGTTCAAAACTGCGTCGGTTTGAATGAAATCAACATAATTAGATAGACCATTTCGTCCGGCTCTGCTTACTATGCCTTGAGTAATGGTTTGTCCCAAATCGAAAGGATTACCAATCGCCATCACCACATCACCCACATGGGTGTCAGGTTCTGACACCTGAGGAATAATGTGCAGGTTATCAGCGGTGACTTTTAACACGGCAAGGTCGGTCAGTGGGTCGGTGCCCACAATTTGCGCTTCCAAAATACGTCCATCTTGAACCGCTACGTAAATGCTATCTGCATCTGCAACTACGTGGTGACAGGTAAGCAAATAGCCATTTTCTGTCATGATAACGCCAGAACCCAAATTGGTGCGCCCACGAGATTGATTTCTGAATAGGCCTGAACCGTTCTCAATACTGACGCTGTAGATATTGACTACTGCAGGCGCAGAGCGACTTAGAGCAGTAAAATAGCTTTCGCGACTAGCGCTTACTGAGGGGGAATTAAAGAACCCTTGAGCAAGGCCTTTGCCTTGACGTAGATCGGGTAGGAAAACTAACAGTAGTGCAGCAACAGCTACGCCAAGAAATACAGATTTTAGTAAGAAGTTAAAAATTGAGCGGCCAGTCACAAATCACACTTTTTGTTATCTGTCGCACTTAATTAATACGTGCCGTTAACTCAGCACTACTTCACAATCTTAAAGCGCAACATTCTTAAATTATCATCTTACGGCAAAGGATATCACTTTATTTAATAAACTACCGTAATGAAACGCAAATTTTGTGCAACTCAATTTGCACTAGCATGTACTTCAAAACCTTTCATGCTGTTCATACAGCCTTATTTACGTGGACATAGGTGTAGCTCGAGAATGCGGCTTATCAGAGGAGCCCGTAAAGAAGCCCCTTTAGGAAGCTAGGAGCACATTGTTTTCAACGGTTATCATTTGAAAACAAAAACGGCGCTTATAAAGCGCCGTTTTTATGCTAACCCTCAGCTTGGACACCAACGCGTCTGAGCTGAGGATGTAATTGAAGTGCTAAATTGCTACTGTCTGATTACCAAATAAAGCGTAGAGTTTCCACGTTTTACATTGAGTGCGATAACGCCTTTGGCTTCGTCTAGTGCATTTCTGAACTCTGCAACCGTAGACGTACGTACGCGGTTAACGCCAATTATCACATCATCAGATTGAAGGCCAATTCGCGCCGCAGGCGCACCACGCTCAATATCAGAAACCACTACACCAGCATTACCAGCATCGTCAGTGCCGTTAGACAGGGTTGCACCTTCTAGGGCTGGGTGAATTTGAGCAGCCGTCACTGTCGTGTCTGTAGCGTCATCTAATACAACGTCTACATTCATTTTCTTACCTTTGCGCATAACGGTGAGCTCAACTTCAGCGCCCGCGCCCATACTCGCAATTTTTGCGCGCAGTTCTTGGAAGCTATGAAGTTTACGACCATTAATGGCAGTAATAATATCACCGGCTTGCAGACCACCTTTTTCAGCGGCAGAGTCTGGCTGCACTTCGCTCACGAACGCACCAATGTTCACTTCCGCATTCATGGCTTCGGCAAGGCCCGCGTCAATATCGCTACCTAAAATGCCTAGAAGGCCACGGCGAACTTCACCAAATTCTGCAATTTGATCAATTAGGCTTTTCATCATATTGGCAGGAATAGCAAAACCAATACCGACGTTGCCGCCGTTAGGACCAAAAATAGCGGTGTTGATACCAACCAGTTCACCGTGAAGGTTAACTAACGCACCGCCTGAGTTACCGCGGTTAATTGCTGCGTCGGTCTGAATAAAGTCTTCATAACCGCCAATGTTCAGGCCAGAGCGACCCAGAGCGCTTACAATACCAGAGGTAACCGTTTGAGAAAGACCAAACGGATTACCAATAGCTACTACAAAGTCGCCTACGCGCAGCGCGTCAGAATCGGCAAGCGGTAACGCTTTTAAATCATCAGGTTCTATTTTAAGTAGCGCGATATCGCTTTGCTCGTCAGAGCCTAGCTTTTTCGCCTTAAACTCGCGACCGTCAGTTAACTTAACAGTGATTTCATCTGCATTATCAACAACGTGGTTGTTGGTAACGACATAACCTTTATCGGCATCAATGATGACACCAGAACCAAGACCTCGGAAAGGGCGTTCTTGAACCTGCTCTTGCGGGGCGCCGAAGAAGTAGCGAAACATCTCGGGTACACGCTGCGTAGAGGTTTGTGTTCCTTCTACCGCAATGCTCACTACCGCTGGGGTAGCTTCTTCTAGCATAGGGGCTAAAGAGGGAACTTCATCTTTCTTATCAGAAAAGAACGGTAACGCCGCCTGTGTGCTAGCAGTAAAGCCCAATGAACTTACAACAACGGCAGACGCCAATAGACAATGGCGGAAAGACATTTTCATGTTCGCTTACACTCCTTCATGTTATATGCGACATAGCATGGTTTCACTAAAAGAGTCCGAGGTCGTGATAAAGTTCCCGATGTTACTGTTTTTCTGCGGTATTCTTATCAGATCCGCCGACGAACAGCCCAGAACCCGAGTTAGCGAAGTCTCTTGGCTGTGTGTCAGATACACGCTGAACTCTCGATTTGTCAGACCCTTTTAGGTTGTTACGTAAATACGTAGTTGCTTGTTCCCCATAAAAAGGAACTTTGCTGTCATCATCGCTGCCTTGCTCAAGCAGCAATTCATACTCTTCAATTTGTTGCTTTAAGGTTTCGCACTGGCTTTCAATGCTCTCTAAGCTTTGACGAGTTTGATGAATGTGGTGTTGCGCCTGCTGTGCGAGGATCTCTTTAACTTGCTTCTCAGTCTGTGCAGTATTGCCTGCGCCCTGCTTTTGTTGAAAAAAGCGACCTGCGAAAAAGCCAATAATTAACCCAACTACTAACAAAGCAAGAGATACTAACAATTCCATTATATTCTCCGAATCAATCTACATCTTGCAGCCGACCTTTACTTCTACGATCTAAAAGCTGCTTTCGACCATACGCTGAATATAGCAAGGTCGAACCCGAAAAGCGCATACATCGTGACATTTATTCGGTGTATGTCGAATTTCAATGTGAGATTCTACCGTGATTTCCATTAAAATTAAGGTCATAATTGAGAAATTCAAGCAGGTCGGTGCAGCAAGCGCCGCTATTGACTTTTGTACGGAGTGGTTTCGGCGATGACGCCATGGGAAAAATATCAGCTAGATCTTCAGTCGTCTGACTTTCATTACGACGCGGCGCAAGAAAATGCAGTAAAAGAACTTCAACGTTTGTTTGATGAACT
Source organism: Alteromonas sp. Cnat2-8 (assembly GCF_022348355.1). Taxonomy (NCBI): domain Bacteria; kingdom Pseudomonadati; phylum Pseudomonadota; class Gammaproteobacteria; order Alteromonadales; family Alteromonadaceae; genus Alteromonas; species Alteromonas sp. Cnat2-8. Next base: position 508,057 of record NZ_JAKREX010000001.1, on the reverse strand, counting down.
TACCCAACCTGAAAAGAAAACGACGTGGCGGGTAAAGTTAAAAGCAGCGTTTGGGAAAGGCCATGCGAAGCCTGGTATCCAGGGCATTTACTTTTACGGTGGTGTAGGGCGAGGCAAAACCTATTTAGTAGATACATTCTACGACTGTTTGCCTTTCGAAAAGAAAATGCGCGTGCATTTTCACCGCTTTATGTACCGTGTACACGATGAACTAAAGCAGCTTAAAAACGCACAAGACCCGCTAAAGCTGGTAGCGGCTAAGTTAGCAAAAGAAGCGCGGGTAATATGCTTTGACGAGTTTTTCGTGTCTGATATAACCGATGCCATGATCTTAGGCACGTTAATGGAAGAGCTGTTTGGTCACGGTATTGTGCTGGTGGCGACGTCGAACATAGTCCCTGACGATTTGTATAAAAACGGATTGCAGCGTGCGCGGTTCTTACCTGCTATCGATCTACTCAATCAGAATACCCGCGTGGTAAACGTTGATAGCGGTATTGATTATCGTCTTAGAACGTTAGAGCAAGCCGAAATTTATCACTACCCACTTGATGGCGAAGCCACCGAAAACTTGCATAGCTACTTTTCTCAATTAGCTCCGGAAGAAGGCTCTAAAGGCGAAGATATTGAGGTGAACAACCGAAAAATACCGACGCTTAGAAACGCTGACGGGGTATTGATGATTGATTTTAAAGCCTTGTGTGGCGGGCCCAGAAGCCAGAGCGACTACATTGAGTTAAGCCGTTGTTATCACTCAGTGCTTTTAGCCAATGTTAGGGAAATGGGCCAGCATAATGACGATGTGGCGCGTCGTTTTATTGCGATGGTGGACGAATTTTACGAGCGAAATGTAAAGCTGATCATATCTGCAGAAGTCGCGCTGGAAAGCTTGTATAGCGAAGGCCTACTAAACTTTGAGTTCAGGCGTTGCCTTAGCCGCTTAAAGGAAATGCAGTCCCACGATTATCTGGCAACCGAACACTTGCCGTAAGCATAAATCTATGGGGTCAGAGTACATTTTGAACTCAATGAAAATGTGAAAGCTACCAACCTGTCGCCTTTCTAGGGGCGTTCACATTGGTATTACATGAAAATTAAGGTAGAATTTCGCCCAAATTTTTTGTGTCGCTTAGCCAGCCGTTATTTTGGGCAATGTTTCGCTTGGCAATTTTTAGCACTGTCGCGTTCGGCCATTTATAGAAACGTCGAGTTCGGCAATGCTTCCAAGTAAGGCAGAGCGATGCGCCTGATGAACCGTCAGGCAACAGGTAGCCCGATAAAACCCAACGCAGCATTTCAAATTGCGAGAAAGAGAATTTTAAGATGGGAAGAGCATTCGAAGTTCGTAAAAACGCCATGGCAAAAACTGCCGGCCAAAAAACTAAAGTTTATTCTAAATACGGTAAAGAAATTTACGTATGTGCGAAAAATGGTGGTGCCGATCCAGACACTAACCTTTCGCTTCGCCGCCTAATGGAAAAAGCGAAGAAAGATCAAGTACCAAGCCACGTTATAGAAAAAGCGATTGATAAAGCCGCTGGTGGCGCTGGTGAAGACTTCCAGCCTATGCGCTACGAAGGTTTTGGCCCAGGTAACTGCATGGTAATTGTTGACTGCTTATCTGACAATGCAAACCGTACCATTACCGAAGTACGTAACTGCTTTACTAAAACTAACGCGAAACTTGGTGCACAAGGTGCGGTATCGCATATGTTCGATCACCAAGCGGTATTCCAGTTTGAAGGTGACGACGAAGACGCTATCCTAGAAGTGCTGATGGAAGCTGACGTAGACGTAACTGACGTTGAAGTAGAAGACAATAAAGTGACCGTTTACGCGCCGCACACTGAATTCTATCAAGTAAAGACAGCGCTAACTGAAGCCTACCCAGACATTAGCTTTATTGCCGAAGAAATGAGCTGGATGCCTCAGACTGAAACTGAGATTAGCGAAGAAGACATGCCTATGTTTGAAAAATTCATGGACATGCTTAACGACTGTGATGACGTGCAAGACGTTTATCACAACGCGATTACGCCTAACTAAGTGTTCACAGTAATTAAGTTGTTTAAAATATAATAGAAGCCCGAAATTTTGGGCTTCTAAAAAACTTTGGAAATAAATAAGCTTTTTAGCTGACGTTAGTTTCATAACAACTAATTGCTCCTTGTTCATCAAGCAACAATAAAATCTCTTCTGCAAACCTTTCTAAAATGACATTCATTGTCCATTTCTTTCTACCAAATTCAGTTCCTTTGAACTGGATTGCGATTTTTAAAGTTTTATTCCTAAATGAGTTGGGCACGATAGGCTTTAATACTTCGTCAGCGTGTATAATTTTGTCAATTACTTGTTTTAACGTCACTGGTCTTTCTACAAGCTCGTTGTCATAGTATAGACTTTATGACTTACCAAGCTCGTAGATTGGAAATTTGATGACCTTTTGATATATGTTTACGCTCAATGCAATCGCAAGGTTAAGAAGGTTACTCTATGTAAGGCTTTCGACAGCACCAGAACAACTATTAGAAAAACGTAACCCTTTCCCATCTTCAGAACAGTTACTAGTCGTATAAACTAACCCATGACAGATTAGGCATAGCCTCCTTATTTCGTCAAAGTCTTGCCTATGTTTACCTAGTACAAGTTGCATACGTATCTACGTTTGAAGTTGTTAAGGAGAAAGGTCAGTGTTAATAATTAGCCGACAGTTTTTAATAGAGAGAAATTATGAATTTTTTAGCCATTAGAGTTGGTTGGATGAAAGAGTATAAGGGAATTACGCAAAGTGACTATATTATTGGCGGTGGTAAAAACCCAGAAGAGACTGGCCGCGGTGTGGAGGTGTGTAACTTTCTGACTCATACTGACGGATACGTTTACGGTAATGTTGGAGTTAAGAGAGATAATTTACCCGGTCACAAAGTTGAATTGTCCATAAATAGGTTAGGTGCTAATGATGAGGATGATTTTATTACTGATATTCCAATATTCTTTTTTGGCGGTAAACAATTTAAAGGAATAAATGAAAACCGTTTAATTGGATACTACAAAAAAGCAATAGTGTATCGAAAATCGCAGCGACTACCAGTAGATATGGTAACGCACGAAAAAAATCAACTAAAGTACTATCGATTTAAAGCGAAAGCTGAAGATGTCGTATTATTAAAACAAGTTGATCGGACTACTAAGTTTTCGCCCACGACCCAATCGCAATGGTGTTTTACTCCAAAGAAATATATTAACGTCGTTAAAAATTTCTCTTTTTCAAAAGGTTCCATAGAAAAAAACTCTCCCAGAAAGTCTGGTAGAAAAAATACACCTTATTTACAGCGTATTGAAGTTGAGCGGAAAGCTGTAGCATTAACGATAACGCATTATGAGGAGTTCGGTTATGAGTATATCAAATCCGTAGAAAGCGAAAACTGCGGTTATGATCTAGAGATAGGTAAGGGTAAAGGTAAACTATGTGTAGAAGTAAAAGGTAGAGGCCAACAATCTCCAGACATAACATTGACTCCGAACGAATATAAGTATTTTAAGGAAAGAAAGAAAAACTATCGACTCGTAATTGTTACAGGATGTATGACCGATGAACCAAAAATTTTTATTTGTAAATTTAAGGATAAGAAGTTAATTGTCATAAACAATCAAGAAATGTCAGTAGTTGGAAAGACTGTGGAATCTTTCAGGTTACAAATTAATTAATCATGGGGTGAGACTTTTCTAGATACTTTCAATAATTACAAGCTTAGTTTTTATATAATACAATATTTATAGAAAAACTCAGTAAAGTGATAGTCATGGCAACTTTTTTACTTAGTACTACATAATTATAAAGTAGTTAAGTGTCTAGAGAGTTCTAGTCGATTCACTGGGCTAATAAATACACGCTTCATTACAGGTATACCGTTTCGTACTTGATTGGCGCTAGCAGCTTGAGAATACGATTTTCTTGTTGATAGGTTAGCCCCACATCGCGCATCGCGCCTTGGACATACTCCACCAATATGTAAAATTCACGCTCCTTAATATTGAGACCCGTGTGAGACTCCAACATTGTTTTTCCATCATATTCGCAAGGCCCGCCAATAAGCTCGCATGTTTGCAATACAAGTTGATCTCTTAAATGTTTTTTGGGAACACCTTTGAAGTAATGACCAATTACGGGGTCAGTGTAAATTCGTGTAATCGCTACGCCGTATATGGTATTGAGCGTTTTATGGCCTCCAATTTCTTCATAAAGGCTTTGTTCAGGAGCGCTGGCGCATGCGGTTATCAATACGCTTAACGCAGCAATTACCATTAACCGGAAGCAGTGTCTGATCATTTCGTTCCCCTATCAAAAAGTGCTGTTTACCGTTAGATAAAATCCTGAAGAACTTTCTTGCAAAGGTAAATTGCCCAAATCCACATAGGCAGCGGTAATCGAAATAGATTTATTTGGGAAGTAGGCAATAAAGGCATCAACAACGGTGTCTTCTTCAGCTAAGCCTCCTAATCGATTGGTTTGCGTTCTAAACTCTGTGCCAATTGCTGTGGTAGGGCTAATTAATACCGCTAAAGAGCCCTCCCATTCGAGCTTAGCGCTATCGTTGTTTTCAGAACCAAATCCAAGTAAGCCAAACACATTCGCCTTTGTATATCGCGCGGTAAGATTGGTGAGTAAATTATAACCTGATGGAGTGCCTAACCACAGTTTCGTGGCTGAAAGGTAAACGTCGGTACCACTGTCGTCTTTCGCACCTAGCAGCATTGGTACGCCTACGCCGGGCAAGGGGGTCGTACCGTCGGGTAGCGAAAGAGAGCTGTCGTAGTCTCTGTTTTTCTTGTATTGTGCGCCGATGGATACTTGGGGTATCCATGAGTTTTGAGTAAAGACGCCATCGCCAAGAACCTTAACTTTTGCACCGATTATATCTTGCTCAATGGTGGTGCTGTTGGCGTTTGTAATAGCCCCTTCTGTGAGTAAGGCGAAAACGTTGCTTGTTAACCCTGAAGCAATATCGAGGCGCTGTCGCTGCACGCTAAGCTCTATACGGTCAAACAAACTAACACTTGCCCCTGCTGTTGTAAGGGAATAATCGCTTAGGCTTAAGTACTGAATATTTGCCGAATAACTGACCTCTTCTTTACTCGCGTATCCGCCAATAAATGCCCAAGGTGTAATGCCGCCACCCGCAGTGCCCTCGAAACCTGTAATACCACCAGATGCAATTAAGCGAGATCCACTGTCTGCGAGTACGGGAGACGATGCGAGAAAAAGAGGGAGGAGCAACTGCTTAATCATAAGGTAAACCTAATGTTTTTAAATGGTTTTTTGTAATTCTATTAATCAGCATAGCGCCTATCCCATGAATTGTGAAATGCACGCTGCTGGCGATACTCGCTATTATCGAATTTTTATTATCAAAAAATATTTGAAACTGATTCGTTTTTTATAGGGCTTATCATTGAAAAGCCGAATCTATACCATACACGCCATATTCATTGAGTACTTTAATTTTCTGTTCGCAGCATTCATGCGTGAACAACAAATAGCAGACGTATTGAGGAGTTAGTTGTGTCTCATCCAATTATTGAAGATTTAAATAAGCGTTACACGGTTAAACAGTACGATGCGAGTAAACGCATTTCAGCTGATGATCTGGCGACAATTCTTGAGGCGTTGAGACTATCAGCGTCTTCAATCAACTCTCAGCCATGGAAATTTGTGGTTGTTGAAAGTGATGAAGCCAAGCAGCGTTTACACGATAGCTTTGCCAACAAGCATCAGTTCAATCAGCATCACGCTAAAGAAGCATCGCATACTATTCTGTTTGCTTATGATCCTAAATTTACCAAAGAGAAATTTGTAAAGCGTGTCGATGCAGAAGTATCGTCTGGTCATTTACCCGAAGATATGCGTGAAAACTTCATGGGCGCTTACGCATTTGCTGAAGCGAACACCGATGAGAACGGTAACAACGCGGCTTGGACCAAAGCGCAAGTTTATCTAGCGCTAGGCAATGTTCTTCACACGCTGGCGCGTTTAGGCATAGCGTCTACGCCGATGGAAGGTGTTGACGCCGAATTGCTTGGCGAACAGTTTAAAGATGAGCTAGACGGCCACGTTTGCGAAGTGGCACTTGCCATGGGTTACCCAGATACAGAGCAAGATTGGAACCATGGTTTACCGAAAGCACGCCTAGCAAAAGAAGATGTGATCGCGGTTGTGTAATACCTGACAACACAAGCTTGCAATGAATATAACAAAGCCCGCTTAGTGCGGGCTTTGTTTTGCTTTCTTACTTTTGTGTTCTGGCTTCCATTTCCTGTGTTCACTTATAACTCCTTTTACTTTGCGCACCGACAGACGCGAAAAAACGCGCACTAATGTAAGAAGTATTGCTCTGCGAGTTGTTGATGAATGTCGGCAAAATCAATTTGAAGCTCGTCGATATAGTTGTGCAGCGCTCGTCCTCGAAGTGTCGCAACAGGCTGCTTTTCTAAATCACTAATACTGTGGTCAATTCGCTCTATCATTGCCTCGTTGTCGGGTAAGTTGAGGAACAAGCTCTTTAATTTGTTCAAGCAGAACAACACACTTCGCGGAAACTCTTTACTGTGTAGCATAAACAACAACACATCGCCCGGACGTATGCGAACGCCCATTTTCTGGCGATACATTTGGTAGCCGCTCAGGCTTCTAAGTACGCTCATCCATAAGATGTTTTCGAATGGCAGGTCACTCATGTCTTCGGTAAGGGTCGATGAGCGAACGTCAATTATCCTTGATGTCATATCAGCCCGTTCCAATGCCGCCCCAAAGCGCCAGAAGAAATAGCCTTCGTCGTGGCTCATGCTGGCATCCATGGTTCCAAACATCAGTAAACACTGATTGATTACCTGTTTTAAACTTGCAAAGCGCCCGCGTTTACTTAGAAAGCTTGTACTGTTCTCTTTTACCGATAAGTGAAGTGCGTTCAGCGTTTCCCACACTTCTCTTGGAATAACGTCTCTGATTGTGCGCGCATTATCTCTTGCGTATTGAAGGGAATTTAATATGGAAGACGGATTGCGTGTGTCTACCGTAAGAAACTTAACGACATTCTTCTCGCTGTATTCATTATAAATGGCCTCAAATGGCTCGCGATTTCCCGTTATGTCTAGCAATGGCTCCCAGCCTGGCGAAAACCCTTTGGGTAAGTCCATCAGCAGGAGGTTGTTAACATTAATCAGGCGGGCGAGATTTTCAGCCCTTTCAACGTAGCGCGCCGTCCAATAAAGCGTTTCAGCAACTCGTGATAACATGTCAGTCCCTCCTAATCCACAATCCAAGTATCTTTACTACCACCGCCTTGTGATGAATTGACCACGAGGGAACCTTTAACAAGGGCAACCCTAGTGAGGCCTCCCGTTGTAACATAGGTGTGAGTACCTGATGAAAGGATGAAAGGGCGAAGATCCACATGTCGCCCTTCAATTGTAGAACCGTCAATAGTTGGGACGGTAGACAAATTCAAGGTAGGCTGTGCTATCCAGTTTCTGGGGTCAGCCTTTATTTGAGCAAGGGTTTCTTGCTGCTGCTTTTTGGTTGATTTCGGACCAATTAGCAAGCCATAGCCTCCCGACTCATTGGCAGGTTTGATCACAAGCTTGTCGATGTTGGCTTCCACATATTTGAAGTCTTCGGGCTCGTAACACCGGTAGGTTTCGACGTTAGGAAGCTTAATTTCTTCATCTAAATAATAGCGAATCATGTCGGGTACATAGGTGTACACCACTTTATCGTCTGCCACGCCAGCCCCCGGCGCGTTGACCAGCGTTACCTTGCCTTTACTCCAGGCTCGCATTAGCCCAGGCACGCCCAGCATTGAATCTGGGTTAAATGCTTCTGGGTCTAAAAACATATCGTCAATACGGCGGTAGATAACATCGACCCTGCGTAGGCCTTTAATAGTCTTCATGTAGACGCAGTCGTCTTTTTCTACGGTTAGGTCTCGGCCTTCTACTAGCTCACAACCCATTTCCTGAGCAAGATAGCAGTGTTCAAAGTAGGCAGAGTTGTAGATACCGGGTGTAAGTACCACAACTTCAGGCTTATCCTGAGGACGCGGTGATAGACTCGACAACATGTCGAACAGCTGTGAGGGATAGTCGTTTACGGGAAGAATATCCATTTTCTCGAACATGTCTGGAAAGACACGCTTCAGCACCGAGCGGTTTTCTAACATGTAAGACACGCCAGAAGGTACGCGCAGGTTGTCTTCCAGTACGTAAATCGTGCCGTCGCTATCTCGCACTAAATCAGAGCCGCAGATATGTGCCCAGATACCGTTTGGGGGAGAAACACCTACGCACTGCTTTCTAAAGTTCACGGACTTATCGAGAAGCGCTTTAGGAAAAACGCCATCTTTAATAATCTTCTGATCGTGATACAGATCGTCGATGAACATATTAAGGGCTTTTACGCGCTGTTTAAGTCCTTCTTCTACGCGTTGCCATTCTTTATTTGGGATAATACGAGGAATGATATCGATGGGCCACGCTCGGTCAATTGAACTTCCTTCACCATAAACCGTGAAGGTAATACCCATTTCTTTCACCACCAACTCGGCGGCGTCTTGCGCGTTTTTGAGTTCTTCTTCACTTAATTGCGACAAATAATCCATTAACGGCGCACCGTGAGGGCGGGGTTTTCCATTTTTATCTATCAGTTCATCGTAAAACTCGGAAAAATTGCAGTGTTCTAGACTCACAGCTTTCGACAACGTCTGACTTTGTTTTTGGCTACTCAAACTACGCTCCTTATTGTCCGCGATTCATATCCACTGAAACGTCTAAAACCTGATTTCCACCACCAAACATAATGCCTTTAAGCGGTGTGATATCTGCAAAATCTCGTCCGACAGCTAACGTAACGTGCTGGTCGTAGGGTTTCAAATTGTTGGTCGGGTCGTAATCAATCCAACCAGAGCCCGGTACAAAAAGCGCAACCCAAGCGTGGGTGGCGTCTGCACCAGTAAGCTTTTCCTGACCCGGTGGTGGAATCGTTTCGATATATCCACTTACATAGCGCGCCGCCAAACCAATACTGCGTAAGCAAGTAAGCGTTAGGTGGGCATAGTCCTGACATACGCCCCGCTTGTGCTCAAACACGTGGCTTACTGGGGTGTTAATCGTCGAAAAGGATGGGTCAAAGGTAAAATCGTTAAAAATGCGGTTCATTAAGTCGTCGCACGACTCCACGATAGAGCGGCCAGGCGTAAACGACATCAAGGTATAGTCTAAAATCGCTTTATTGGCCTGCGTTAAGCGAGTAGGAATACTGAAAAACTGCGCTGCCAACATGCTCTGATCTACTGGGTAGCGGATTTGATCTCTCACGCTTTCCCATTGCGTATTGTGCGCAAACAGACCTTGTAATGGTGCTCCTTGAATTTCAACTTCACTGGTTGCGATGACCTGCATTTCTTCATGCAAAGTGGGTATTTCAAACACCGTTACCGTGTTGTCGAAGTAGTCTTTAAACTCTGTCTGATAGTCAGGTTCAGGCACAATGGTGACACTGGCGCTAATTCTCTTTTGATTAAAGGTGTTTAGCGGTATTAGGCGGGCATGGTTTTGTGTCAGGCTCACCTTGTCGGAATACTTGTAGGTAGTGACGTGACGAATGGTGTACTTCATTTTTTCACCTCACTTTCATTTGGATTACTGGCATCAGGTGCACTGACTAATGGAACTGTCGCTTCCTCATCTATTGGTTTTTCGACGATCTGTACAGACGCGGTGCCAATGCCAGACCAGTGCAGTTGTGACGCAGGCTTAGTGTGGCTGAAATATTGAGTCTGCATCATTTCGCTAAATTTCTGCAGTTGTGATGTCACGCTTTTTAGTAAAGACACCAAGCCCGAAGGTGCTTGATTAGTGTTGATATTTAAGGTCTGTCTGTCAGCCAGCGCGAAGCTTGCTTTTAACTGCAACAGAATTTTCTCAGTGGTACTTAAAAAGCCGGGCTTGGCGCTTACCGGCAAGCTTTCGCAAAGCTCGGTAATTTTTTGGATTTGATGGGCTAATGAGCGTGGGTACTCGGCATCTAAAAGCAATAGCTCTAATCCCGTTTCAATACTTTGAAACGCACGATATCGACGCCTGTGGGTAATAGCGCTCACTTGCGCCACCAACACGATTTCCAGCACGTTTTGTTGCTCAGCCTCGGGCAGGGGGAATTGCAGCAGATTTTGCACCATAGACACAAGCTGTTTACTGCGCTCTAACCGTCGTCCAATTTCTATCATAAACGCGCCGTTACTTTTAGACAGGCTGTCTTGAATAGAGCCGTTAAACGCCATGGTAAGCCCAATTAATTTATCCAGCGTACTTTGTAATCTGTGCGTCGGCGTCTGCTCGGTAATGGTACTAAATTCGTGATGTTCCTCTTCTAGGCTTTCGATAATGCGCAAGCTGTCATAAGAAAGTAGCTCTCTCACTTGCAGCGCGCTTTGCACCACCATATTAATGCTACTGTAAAGGCCGCCAGCGAAGGAATTATCGTTAATTAGCGATATCACTAATTCTTTGAATCCTCCTTCGTTCACGGTTATTTTCGCTGTGTCTGGCGTAAGGTAAGGGTAAATTAATGCCTGCTGTTCTAACCCAGATTTAAATCGTAGCAGGGCATTTCTGTGCGCCTCATCGGGGTAAATGGCAAGCTCAGTGAATTTGTCTATAAATACCCTGACCAACCGAATCACGTTTTCACTTCGCTCTACCGCACAGCCCAACCAAAATAGGTTTTCCGCCGTTCTGCTAGGCAGTAGCCCCTCGACTAGCGCTAAGTCTGCATCTGATTGCAGTGATTTGGGAATAGAAGGCGCACGCTCTTGTGGGGGACCTATGGTTTCAACCCACGTGTCCTTTATTTCTGTTTTGCCATCGGTGCGCGCTGCCTTGGGCGTAAAACACATGGCTGAGGGGAGAATAAAAACTTGCCCTTGTGAGTACAACGCATAGCAACGCATAATGACTGGCTTACTTACCAGCCCTTTATCGTGCCAAAATGGCGTATGCGAAAGATTCACTTTCTTGCGCCAGAATAGGTCGGTTAACGCTACCGTTTGTAGTGTATTTGCGATGGTGTCAGCGTCTTTATCACCGTCTAGTTTGAGTTCGGGGTTGACATAGCTCATCAATTCAAACCCAGGCCAATCGCTTTGCATAATGCTGTCTGCAGGAAAGGTTTCTTGCTGGCGAAGCAGTAAAGGTTCACCATTAAAAAACTCAGCGGCCCTATGCAAATTGTTTTTGATCGCAGGAATTTGAATAGCCCCATTGCCCAACGGGTTGAGCAAAACCACGTTTTGAGTACGGACTGCGTGAATAAGCCCGGGAATCCCGAACGCTGAGTAGTCAACTTGTTCCAGTGAATCTAAGAATCTGTCCTCAATCCAGCGCAAAATGACATCAACTTTTCGTAATCCGTCTAAAGCTTTAAGCCAGACTTGTCCTTTCCTCACCGTTAAATCAGCGCTTCTTACCAGGGTGTACCCCATGTAAGTGGCAAGATACGCTTGCTCAGAATAATACTGATCGTCTGGACCTCTGCACAAAATAACAATGCGCGGGTCATTAATCGCAGCGGTTTCCTGGTCAATAGCATGTTGAAGTTGCTCAAAAAAGCCTGCTATTCGCTGCACACCACATTCAGCAAACTCCTCACTCATTACCCTTCTTGCCACAATCCTGTTTTCCAGCAGCAGTCCAAGACCGCGAGGGAACTGGCAGTGATCGTTCAGCATGAAATACTCGCCGTTTACATCTTGGGCTATGTCAAACGCGCTTAGAAATACACCGTTGTTTAACGAGGAAAGCGTGTGGCTCTCGGCAAGATAGTAAGGATGACGCATCAAGTGGTCTGTAGAGAAAACGCCGTTGGTTAGCGTTTGCCTGTCTGTGTTAAGGTCTAATAACACTTTATTGAGCAGTAAGACTCGCTGTTCAATACCGCGGCTGAGCATTTCCCAGTCTTGGCTTGAAATGAGCATCGGCAAGGGATCTAGCTGCCAATTCTGGCGTTCATCGATATCCGCAAAACCACTGTTTCGCATTAGTCGGCGAATTTCATTTGCTCTAAAGGATAGCTCGTCACTGTTAAGGCCTGACAAACGAGAAAATAACGTATTGAGCAGACGTTTGCTCTCATCTGCAGCAGTGCTCGAATTGATATAGCTGCTAAGCCATTCTGGCATGGTGAAATCTTCACTCATAAAATCGATTGTCACTTAAACTATAGTGTAGGAGGCCGGCGCAAATCCAGCGTATTTGGATATTCTTCATTCTCGGCTTCCTCTAAAGGTAAATCAAAATCACTGTGACCTTCATGGTCAACCACATACTGTGTAGCAAAGTGAGGCGACCACTCAGGCATGGAAGGCGATGCCACCGACGGGGTATGACCGTGATCCCAGAATCTGGCAATACGCCTTCCTTCTGCCTCAAAAGCGTTCACAGGCATAGTAGAGAAGTTGCGCCCGCCCGGGTGACTAACATGATAGGTAAATCCGCCTAAAGAGCGACCCGCCCAGCTGTCGTAAACATCAAAGACCAACGGCGCATGTACGCCAATGGTCGGGTGAAGCGCTGATGCAGGGTGCCACGCTCTAAAGCGAATTCCGGCTACATGTTCTCCGCGAATATTGGTGGGTTTTAACGGTAATCTGCGGCCGTTACACGACACTATGTAACGGTCTGTATGCATGTTTGAAACAGTGAGCTGGACGCGTTCCAGTGAGCTGTCAACATAACGCGCAGTTCCGCTGCCTGTCGCTTCTTCACCCAATACATGCCATGGCTCAATAGCGCTAAAGAGGTCTAGCTTAATTTGACCGACTTCACGGCTACCGCAGCGAGGGAATCGAAACTCAAAAAACGGATCGAACCATTCAAGCTTAATGGGAAAACCCGCTGCGTTTAGGTCGCTACATACTTCAGCGATATCTTGCCGTACATAGTGGGGCAGCATAAAGCGGTCGTGAAGCTCTGTGCCCCATCGCACCAGTTTCTTCTTGTATGGTTGTTTCCAAAACCACGCTAGCAGCGTGCGCAGAAGAAGCATTTGCATCAAACTCATTCTGGCGTGAGGAGGCATTTCAAAACCGCGAAACTCTACAATGCCCAATCGCCCGGTGGGTGAGTCGGGGTTGAACAGTTTATCGATACAAAACTCTGCACGATGGGTATTTCCTGTCAGGTCAGTCAGCAAGTGCCGAAGGAGCCGGTCAACTAACCAAGGTGAGGGAACTTCGCCATCGGGAATTTGAGAGAATGCAATTTCTAATTCGTACAGCCTTTCATCCCGAGCTTCATCGACGCGAGGAGCTTGGCTAGTCGGGCCAATGAACAGGCTCGAAAACAAATAGGAAAGACCAGGGTGATGCTGCCAATAGGTAATAAAGCTTCGCAGAATGTCTGGACGCTTTAAAAACGGGCTCTCTAACGGTGTCGGCCCACCCATTGTCACGTGATTTCCACCTCCTGTGCCGGCGTGCCGTCCATCAAGCATGAATTTTTCTGTACCGAGTCGACATGACTTTGCCATGGCATAAAGGGCATGGGTGTTTTTTACCAGAGTATGCCAATCGGATGCAGGGTGAACGTTAACCTCGATAACACCTGGGTCGGGGGTAACCGCAAACTTTTCAACGCGACTGTCGTAGGGCGGAGTATAGCCCTCTAGTATCACTGGAATATTAAGTTTATCAGCGATGGACTCAATAGCGTTCAGCAGCAGCGCATAATGTTCAAAGTGGCTTACAGGCGGCATAAATACGCATAACTTTCCGTCGCGCACTTCTAAACAAAAGGCGGTTAATACTGACTTTTCACCAATATACCCTTTGTGAGACGTTGGGGATGAGAGTGTGCCGGCCATGTCTGCCGGATCCCGTTCTGCTAGCGTATCTGGACTACCTAAGCTACTCAACGGCAGCCGATAACCTAATGGAGAGTCGCCCGGTAACAAGAAGCAGTGCCCTCGTTTAAACGACCATACACTACTTTGCCATCCGTCAAAAACCGTGTCGTAGGCGAGGGGAATAATAAAGCCCACGGGTTTATCTAAACCCTGCTCCAGTTTGGCTAAAAAGCCTTTGCGGGTCATTGCGTGAAGCAGTTCTGGGGCGTCGGGTGACGGGTCTTGCGGCAGGTTACCCTCTTGCCATAAATGATACAGCACGTCTTCATAAGCGGTGACGACAACCTTTTCACTTAAACCCAACGCAGTAGCTAGTTGAGTAGCAAATGTTTGCGCCTCGTTTTGTGAGAAAGAGTAAGTGGCGTTGTTGTCAGCAAGTAGCGCTTGATCATGCCAGATAGGCGTTCCGTCTTTACGCCAGTAACAGGCATATTGCCAGCGAGGTAATGGTTCTCCGGGATACCACTTACCTTGTCCATAATGGCGAAAGCCACTATTACTAAAACTTTCCACCATTTTCATGAAAAGCGTGTGCGCTAAAATGCGTTTCTCCTTGCCGTCGGCAGCGGTGTTCCACTGTTCGCTTTCCATATCATCAATGGAAATAAACGTGGGTTCGCCGCCCATGGTGAGGGTTATTCCTGCATTAACTAAGTCCTTGTCTATTTGGCCTCCAAGCCTATCGATAGCGGCCCACTGAGCATCGCTGTAAGGCTTGGTTACACGGGGCGGTTCGTGCAAACGTTGTACGTTGTTGTAGAAGCTAAATGTCGATTCACACTGATCGATGGCACCGGTGACCGGCGCGGCCGACAGTGGTTCAGGGGTACACGCCAATGGAATGTGCCCTTCACCCGCGAAAAGTCCAGACGTAGGGTCGAGGCCAATCCATCCCGCACCGGGAACGTATACCTCACACCATGCGTGCAGGTCGGTAAAGTCTTTTTCCGGGCCACTGGGGCCATCAAGAGACTTTTCATCACTTGCCAATTGAACCAGATAGCCGGAAACAAAGCGCGATGCTAGCCCTAAATGCCGAAATAGCTGAACCAATAGCCAAGCCGAGTCACGGCAAGAGCCGCCTTTTTTCTGCAGAGTCTCGTCGATGCTCTGGACTCCGGGCTCCATGCGCACACCGTATTCAATTAGGTCGTATACCGCGCGGTTTACACCCACTAAGAAATCTACGGTAGCAACAGGCTCTTCGGGCTGCTGATTGTCAATTAACTGCTGAAACAAAGACGATGCATCTTCTGTCTCAAGGTAGGGTGTTAAGTCTCTCGCCAGCCGTTTTTCGTACGAAAACGGAAAGGATTCAGCGTAAGACTCTAAAAAGAAGTCAAAGGGGTTAATAACCGTCAGTTCGGCAACAAGGTCTACAGTGAACCAGAACTTTTTAGTCTTCTCAGGAAATACTACGCGTGCAAGGTAGTTACCAAACGGGTCTTGCTGCCAATTGATAAAATGATTCTCAGGATAGACTTTTAAAGAGTAACTTTTTATTGGTGTTCGACTATGCGGAGCAGGGCGAAGGCGGAAAGTGTGCGGTGACATACTGATACTTCTATCGTAGTGGTATTCAGTATGATGTGTGATCCCTACAGTGATTGTCATGCTATGGCTCCATTGCCAATTGATATACAAACAGCACAAAAAATCACCTTATATCCAAGTGAGTAAACTTACAAGAAGAAGCGATGGGCAGAAATGTAAAACCCAAAAATTATGTGCTTCAACGGTAATCTCGTTACTCACGATATTGAATAATGTATACTCATCCCAATATATGCGCTATAAAACAGCGCGTGTTTTAAGCACGACTTTTCCTTCACAGATAGACAATTCAATACTTTGAGAGCACTAAACTTTCGCCACGGGTTTTCATCCTACATGCCGCTTTTCATGGCATGGGTACTCTCGTGCCTCATCCTCAGTGCAAGCTTCCAAAGTGGTCAAATTAATAATGAAGTTGAAGTAAGTCAGCAGTCACCACTTGCCCAATTTAATTACGCGGGCAAGAGCTACTCGTTACGGTTTACCGGCACTAAGCTAGAAAACAGTGACGATCAAGGCGATGGACCTGAGGCAATTGTTGAATTGACCTTGGGGTTTGTTGTTCTGGCTATTGTGCTGTGTTTGGGTATGGCAAATGTTGTACCCCGTGCTCGCCAATACTACCGCCAACCTTCTCGCGGCCCACCTTTATCCCTGAGCTAATTCTCTTTTTGCCTTAATGCGCTAGCACGTTCGCTTAGCTGCAAATTAAGGCGCTTCAAAAAATTAGATTATTCAGGATTTTAAAATGGCACGATTTTCATTTCGTGGCTTTGTGTATGTGCTCATCGTTATGCTCGGTTTACTGAGCGCTGCGCCCAACATGTTGCCACAATCAATTAAACAGCAGTTACCTACGTGGTACACCACTTCCACACTATCTTTAGGCTTAGATTTGCAAGGTGGTTCGCATCTGCTATTAGCCGCAGACACCAACGCCTTGTTTGAAAAGCAACTCAACAGCTTTTCGAGCGACTTACTTAGCGAATTGCGCAGTCAAAACGTGCGCTATACAAAAACGTCTCATTCACTCACTCATAAAGATAGTCGTTCTGGAAGTGTCGTCTTTACATTGCGCAGTGCAGATGATGCGAGAAAGGTAAAAGACACCGCATATCAAATTTCCGCTCAGCCAAATGGTTCAAGTGCACTTGATGTAGAGATAAAGCAAAGCACCGTTACCCTTACGCTTAACGAGCTATACACCGAACAACTGGTTAAAGACACGTTAAGCCGAAGTGTTGAAGTAGTTCGAAAGCGTTTGAACGAAACGGGGCTTACTGAGCCTAGCGTTACGCTACAAGGTAAAGACGCCATTTTAGTTCAGATGCCGGGTATGTCTGACCCCACTCAAGTTAAAAAATTATTGGGCACTACCGCACAAATGACTTTTCACTGGGCCGCGAATAGCCAGTCTGAGCAGGTTATGAATAAGCAAGATACGGCGGGTAATACCTATCGCTTAGAGCAAAAAGTGGCGCTAGAAGGTGAACATATTACTGATGCGGCAGGTGTCTTAAGTAGTGAAAATGGCCAGCCAGTAGTGACGTTCCGATTAGACAGCGCAGGTGCCAAGCAGTTTGCCACTATGACACGTGACAACATCGGCCGTGTGCTTGCTATCGTCCTTGACGACAAAGTGGTTACAGCCCCCGTCATAAATAGCGTGATCCCAGGTGGTCGTGGTGAAATAACCGGTAACTTTACATTGCCCGAGGCAGGCAACACTGCACTAATGCTTCGCACAGGTGCGCTACCTGTGCCACTTACCATTATAGAAGAACGCACGGTGGGGCCTGATTTAGGCAGCGATGCCATTCAAACCGGAGTGGAAAGCGGCGTGGCAGGTGCGTTACTGGTATTGGCATTTATGGTAGCGATTTACGGCAGGTGGGGCGCTATCGCAAGTTTTGCTCTTTGTATCAATATGGCGCTGGTGTTTGGCGCATTAACCCTGTTTGGCGCAACACTGACGTTACCGGGCATTGCAGGTTTGATCCTAACCATGGGCATGGCAGTCGATGCCAACATTTTGATTAATGAACGTATTCGTGAAGAAAGTAAAAAAGGTCGTCCGGCAGCCAGTGCAATAGAAGTGGGTTTTGATAAAGCGTTCGCGACTATTGTGGATTCAAACTTCACCACACTAATAGCGGTAAGCTTGTTGTTTATGTTTGGTAGCGGCCCTATTAAAGGGTTTGCAATTACAATTGCCCTTGGTCTGGTGTCTTCGGTATTTACTGCTGTAGCCCTAACTAAAATGTTAATGCTAAGAGTGGTTAAGTCGAAGCACAAGAATACGCAAGATCGCGCGCAGCAGCGCGTTCCTTTGCGTTTTTCATCACCGCTTTTGCGGTTAAGCGATAAGCTAAGCGGTATTAATTTTCTGGCAAAGCGTAAAATTGCACTCGCTGTTTCTGTCGTGCTTACGGTGCTTTCAATCGGGCTATTTGCTAAGCCTGGCTTACATTATGGCGTCGACTTTACCGGTGGCACCATGATTGAGTTGACCACACCAACCCTTAGTACCGATGAGCTAAGGAATGTGATTGAAAGCAATGCCTTTGATCAGATAGCAATTCAAGAATATGGCAGTGAACATCACTATTTATTGCGAGCCCCTGTTCTAGATAGCAGTGGCGAGCTTGAAAATAGCAACGCAAAGCAGACTGACGCACTAAAGCGTGCGATTTCGCAAGCCGACAGTGAGGTAAGTTTTGATAAGATTGATATGGTTGGACCCAAAGTCAGCGGAGGCTTTGCCGAGCTATCCATTCTAGCATTGCTTATCGCAGGTGGCGGCATGTTGGTGTATCTGTGGGCACGCTTTGAAGCGCATTTTGCGAGCGCAGCGCTGCTAACCGTGATACTCGATTTAACCAAAACCATAGGCTTTTTCGCGCTTACGGGCATCGAATTTAACCTAACGGCTGTCGCAGCACTGTTGGCGCTCATTGGTTACTCTATAAACGATAAGGTGGTGGTGCTTGATCGCATCCGTGAATTATTGCGTTTAGACCCAAACAAGCCATTGGCAGATACTATTAATGAGGCCGTGAACAGCACGCTAAGCCGCACGGTATTCACTTCCGTTACCACGCTGTTGGCGTTGTTACCGATGGCTATTTTTGGCGGTGATGCAGTAGAGAGTTTTGCAGTCCCTATGGTTTTTGCTGTCGTGATTGGCACGTCATCGACCTTGTTTATCACCTCTACGCTGCTGTATTTGTTGGGCAGCAGAAGAGAGAAACAAGGTAAAGCGCAGTTAAAGCCTACTGCAGAAGAGATTAAGGCTTCGTTGTCGCACATCCCTTAGACGACACGAGTTCCTTAACTTTATTACCCTGCCGCGTTTCTGTACCTAAATACTTTGGTAACAAAACGCGGTAAGGTAGCAGTATTAACAGGAACCCTTGATGCGTTCAAGCATACCCGAATAATTTACGTGAGAGCGTCAAGGGCAATAAGGAACGTATAATGTTTGCAGTTGATCACATTATTTTACTTAGCGCAGTGCTTGCCATTTTAGGTGTGCTGGCTAGTAAGCTGTCTCCGCGCTTTGGCGTACCTGTATTGGTGCTATTCCTTGGTGTTGGTATGCTTGCTGGTGAAGATGGGATTGGCCGAATTTTCTTTGATAATGCCGATGCTGCGCATGCTATCGGTACATTTGCTCTTATTCTCATCCTATTTGATGGCGGTCTGCAAACGTCAAAAAAGTCTATAGCGCAGGCGTGGAAACCCGCCGCGTTGCTCGCCACTTTTGGGGTAATTGGTACGGCAGTGGTCACCGGTATCGCTGCTATGGTTATTCTCGATTTACCGCTTTATAAGGGCTTATTGCTTGGCGCTATTGTAGGGTCGACAGACGCCGCAGCAGTATTTTCTGTTCTGCGCAACGCTGGTATACGCATTCCTTCAAAAATAAAATCCACACTAGAGCTGGAAAGTGCGTCGAATGATCCAATGGCCATATTCCTCACAATTGGCCTTATAACGCTTATTCAAGACAGTACCACTAAGCCAGTTGACTTACTTTCGCTCTTTGCCAGCCAAATGGGAGTGGGAGCGATTGTGGGCCTTGCCATTGGCGGTATTGCAGTATGGCTTTTCAGACGCGTTACCTTAATGGCCATCGGTTTGTATCCGGTATTTGTGATGTTGTTTGGTGTATTGTCTTTTGGCCTTGCTGCAAACTTAAATGGCAGCGGCTTTCTCGCTACCTTTATTACGGGTGTTATCGTGGGTAACAGCCGCTTTGCTTATCAGCGTAATACGTTCGTGTTTCTGGATGGGCTGGCCTGGCTTGGGCAAATTGCCATGTTCGTTATCTTAGGTTTGTTGGTAACGCCCACCGAGCTGTTTGTTAATTGGAAAGAAGGCCTTTTAATTGCGTTTGTGCTTATTTTTATTGCCCGTCCGCTGGTGGTTATGCCTATTTTGTTGCTTTCGAAATTTTCGTTCAAAGCATCGTTGCTCATCTCATGGGTGGGTTTACGCGGTTCGGTGCCCATTATACTCGCTATATTTCCGCTAATATTCGGCATGCCATACGCAGAGCTCATTTTTAATGTGGTGTTCTTCATCGTGCTTATTTCCGCCTTGTTGCAAGGTTCTACCTTACCTTATGCGGCGCGTAAGTTAGGCTTAGTGTTGGACGATGAAGTAAAGGAGTCGAGTACGCTGGAAATTGTTAAAGTCGCTAAGAGCAAGCGCGAGCTTATAGAAATAGAGGTATCTAAGTTATCGCCAGCACTACATAAAACCATTAGTGAATTAGCCCTTCCCGATAATACGGTAGTGGCGATGATTGCCCGCGGAGAAGAAACCCTTATACCCAAAGGAAGTACCAAAATAGAAATGGGCGATCAAATTTTCATTATCACCAAACTGCTCGATAAAAGCGCCGTTGAGCACTGCTTTTATAGCGAGCAGGAATAGGGTGCTATTGTAAGGTACTTCATGTAGAATGCGCCGCGGAGTTGGCCAGGCAATCGCCGCTTTCGTAAGAAAGGGGAGGAAAGTCCGGGCTCCAAAGGGCAGGGTGCCAGATAACGTCTGGGCGGCGTGAGCCGACGACAAGTGCAGCAGAGAGAAGACCGCCTAAGCATGTTTACATGCCGGTAAGGGTGAAAGGGTGCGGTAAGAGCGCACCGCGCCTCTGGTAACAGAGTGTGGCAAGGTAAACTCCACCCGGAGCAAGACCAAATAGGATCCCTCAACGTGTGGCCCGCATGGGGATCGGGTAGGTTGCTTGAATCAGTGAGCGATTGCTGATCTAGAGGAATGGTTGCCCACGACAGAACCCGGCTTACGGCCAACTCCACTCTTTTCTTAGATAGCTTTTCGAAGCGCTCTGATCGTGCCGCTTTTCCTTGAAATTTTTTCTTAAAGTCGGTTAAAGCTATTCCTGTAGCAGCTGACGGCTATACATATCGAGGTGAAGCCTCTACCTGAAGGGATATTTCCTCAGGCAGAGACATTTATCACTCTTTACTGAAAGAAATAGCGGAACGTCGCACCAATGGTGCGTGGCTGGTTCACCGTAAATCCAAGTCGAGCTCGTCCACCACGTTCTCTATCAAAGGATAGCTGGGCGTTTTCGTCGAACAGGTTGTTTGCATACAGTAATATTTCATAGTCATCGTAGGTAAGACCGAAGCTCATATTAAGCGTGCCGTAGTCGTCTAACAACAAGTCTAATTCCGTTGTTTCTGCGCCAGTGGCACCGCCAAAGGCAAGGCCTGAAGTGAATATACCTGCGCCTGCAACTTGGTCACTAGGCTGGGTTATACGGTCTCCCACGTACTGGTAAGAGCCTTGGAAATAGGTGCTGTTTGAAGAGAATAAAGGCTGCGCTAAATCGTAGGTAAATGCGATGGCAAAGCTCTCTTCAGGTACTGAAGCTAGGCGGTTACCGTCTTCTACGCCACCTAGTACCGCACCATCACCATCAACAACGGTTGAATCGAACTCGGCTTCAATGATGCTACCCGTTAATGAGAAAAAGAGCTGGTCAGTAAACTGACGCGTAAGCTCAAATTCAATACCTTGGGTGTGGGCGTCAGGCACGTTAAATGATACACGTGAAGAGCAAGAACCAGCATCCAATGTAACCTGAAGATCTTCAATATCGTTATAGAAAGCCGAGATGTTAGCTGACCATCCACGACCTGATGATTTCATACCGATCTCATAGTTGGTGAGCTTTTCATCGTCATAGTCTTGGAACGAACCAAAGATGGCTTCATCTTGGTCGGTACACAGGCTTCTATTTAGCGGGTCATTTACACCGCCAAGTCTAAATCCTTGAGACACCTGAGCATTTAAGTTCACGTTTTCGTTTACGCTATACTGGCCGATAACGCGAGAAGTAAAGCCATCTGATTCTGTAGAATCGGTCTGGTTGTCGCCGTTGGCAAATAAGCCCCCAGAGATAAACTGACGCTCTTCTTCATAATCGTAAAAACGAGAGCCCACGGTCATTTTAAAGTCATCGTTCACTTGATAGTTCACTTCACCAAACACAGCAAGCTGCTTCAAGTCGTACGGTAAATAGGCGTTGTAGGGAGAATCAGCTTCAAAACCATTGGCAACCGCTGCTGACGTGCCTTCACCTAAGGTGGCGTCGGTAAATGCGTCGTACCCAGGGGTAGGGAGTGATTGGTCGTAAACACGCTCTGTAGAAGAGTAGAAAGCGCCAACTAGCCAGTCTAGCGCGCCATCGCCATTGGATGCGGCGCGAAGCTCAAAGGTATCTTGCTCTACTTCCGTTCTGTCTAATAAGTTCGACGGTAATAGTACGGCTTCATCAGGAAAACCTAAGTCGATACTTACTGAGCCCGAAAGCGCGCTGGCATCACGACTTACAAGAATATCGCGGTCGGTATAGCTATAAACAAAGGTAAAGTCAGCAACGTCAGCTTGATATTCAGCAGTTACGTCAGCAATCAAGGTATCGTCAGAGAAGCCTTCTTCAAGCAGCAGGTACTGTTCTCGTTCACCCAATTGAATAGCTGGGCGGGTCGTTGTGTAAGGGTTAGCAAACACGTTATACACTTCCTGCCTGTTAAACCCGTTCATTTCCAATTCTTGGAAGATAAGTCGTGGTGTAATGGTGAGCTTATCGTTTGGGGCGATGATGAACGCTACGCGTCCGCCAGTTCTATCGCCGTCGTTAACGTCTTCGCTAAACGCGCCGTTTTCACCTAACGCATCTATAAAGCCTGCGTAATCAGTGCGGTATACCACCGCGCGCATGGCAATGGTGTCGGAAATAGGTACATTTACCATGCCCTTAACGTGACCGCCCACGCCACCGTCTGTCACACTATTAAGATTAGCTTCAAACTTACCTTCAAAGGTATCTAACTCTGGCTGATTGGTGATGTAGCGAAGGGTTCCGCCGATAGAGCCAGATCCAAAAAGCGTACCTTGCGGACCGCGCAGGGTTTCAATGCGGTTAAGGTCGAAAAGGTCGAGATCTGGAGTAAATAAAGACAGCGAGATCACGCTTTCATCGAGGTATACGCCGACCTGCTCCTTAACTCCTGGTTGGTCTCGTACAATTTGACCCGCTGAAACGCCACGCATAGATACTTGGCTTTGGCCTGGTCCTAAGTTTTGAATTGATACGCTCGCCACGTTTCTTGCGACGTCTTCTAAGTTTCCTGCACCGCTGCGTTCAAAGTCTCGCTGCGTTTGTGCGTTGATTGAAAAAGGAATGTCTTCAATGGATTCTGCACGCTTTGTAGCAGTTACTATGATCTGCTCAAAGTCATCGTCATCCTTTTGTTGTGTGTCCTGCGCCATTGCACCGGAGCTAAGCAGCCCCATTACCGCAACGCTAAGTGTGCTTCGTCTAAACGACGATTTTTCTATTTTAAACATAAGTCCATCCAGGTTGGTTGTTTCTATTTTGTTATCAGGCAAGGGCGTAATGTGGCAAAAAAGTTGGGCTATTTCCATAACTTGCGAAACAAATATTTCATTTTTTGTTGTATCTAATGCGGTACGTTTTGCTTGTTAACTTTGTGTTAATTGGAAGTGTGTGGGGAATGTGCGTCTAAAAGGTCAAAAGAAGCGTCTATCTGGCTAATTACAAAAGCAATAATCTAAGTATCATCTTTATGAGAGAGGTGTTGACCCTAAGAGCAAAAATGACTGAGTGATAAAAGCAAGCGGCAGCAATCGGTTTATATCAGCGTCACAGTAAAAGCTGATGGGTTAATTAGAAAGTACAACATGAAAGCATTGTTCAACAGTTAAAGCTAAGAAGGTGAGTAATAGAGTGGAGAAGGCAGTGAATACAAGCGATGTAGTAAAAGGGGTCTTAGCAATTGTTATCGCAAGCTTTCTGTGGGGGACAACAGGCACTGCCGCTCAGTTCGCTCCAGAAATCAGTCCTCTGGCAATTGGTGCCTTTGCAATGGGTATAGGCGGTGTATTGCTTTGTGTTAGTGCCCGAAAATCACTGGTAAAGGATGCACCTATTCTTTTTTCTACACCACTGACCTTTCTGTTTGGCAGTGCATGTGTTGCAATTTATCCGCTGGCCTTTTACAGCTCAATGCGTTTGTCAGGCGTTGCCATAGGCACCGTGGTTTCTATCGCCAGTGCACCACTATTCGCTGCGCTTTTAGAGTACTTTTTAAGTAAAAAGCCTGTGTCTTTAAAATGGTTTATTAGTTTTGTGTTTGGTGCGTTTGGGATTGGCATGTTAGCCATGGGTAAGGCACACGACGCAATGGCATTGTCAGCATCTATAGATGATCAGGTGTTCGGCGTTCTATTGGGTTTAATTGCAGGTTTAACTTACGCTGGATACTCATGGGCCGCGAAGCAACACATTGACGCTGGCGCAAATTCAAAATCTGCCATGGCCGGACTTTTCGGTTGCGCTGCCGTTGCTCTGTTGCCTTCCCTCTGGTTTACCGGTCAAAACTTGTTTGCTAACACTATCCACATTAGCGTTTCACTCTATATGGCTGTGGTGCCGATGTTTCTTGGATATTTGCTATTTGGCTATGGTCTTCGCACTACCGAAGCGAGTAAAGCTACGCTTATTACGTTAATTGAGCCACTGGTTGCGACACTTTTCGCTATTTTTCTAATTGGCGAAGTATTCAAGCCGGTGGGGTGGGTTGGCATGACGCTGGTGTGTCTTTGCCTTTTAATCCAATCGATAAAATTTCCCTTTGCTTTAAAGCGCTATGGCAAAAAAGCAACGGCGTAATGTTGAAACTGCGTGTGGCTTATAATGAAAAGTCAGAATACTTGTTAAGTATTCTATCAATTTGACCCGTTTGTTTTAATTCAACAATGGCGCGGTTAATGGCGGGGAGCTTATCTTTATGTCGATTGTGAACACGCAACGCCATTTGGCCTGCCGTATGGATGGGGCCCATCGCTATTTTTACGTTGTGCATTGAAGACCAGTAACGCGCTGCTGCTTCCTCCATTATGATGACATCTATCCGTTTCATGCCAAGGGCTAAGATAAGGTTACTCTCGGCTTGAAAGTCCATTCTGACGAACTTATCAGAATCAAAATACACATAGCCGGAGATCATCCCTACGGTTTCACCGTAGATAGAAGCGAGGGTTTGGTATCGGCTATGGTTTTCAGGCAGAGTTATAAAGTATTCTGTGATGTCTATAATGGGATCTGAGAAAGTGAAGTCGCCCGCGGGCTCATCTTTAGACAGCCAGCTTGGACTGAAAAAGTCGAAATCAAGAGCGCCTGTTTTAAATGCAAGCATGGCACGTTTGGTAGAGAGCATGACTTTTTCTGTCTTAATATCTGCTCTATTCATAATAAGGGGAAGGATTTCAACTAGAATACCGGCCCTATCTTCGTCGACAGCATTTTCGTACGGGATAGAGCTGCCTGACGTTCCAAGATTATATCGCAGTACTTCATCGGCAGTCGCGCCACCGCCAAAAAGCGAAACGTTAATCAATAAGATAAACGAAACAACTTTTTTGATGTGAGGGGCTAATCTCGCTAAGGCGTTCACTCAAGATGTTCCACTACAATAGGTTAATGAACGGCGCTTTCTTCGCTATTTCTTTCAATGCTTGCCCAATGCTCAACTTTGTCGATGAGGTCAATAGCATCAAAAGGTTTACTTAGGTAATCGTCCATTCCGGCGTTAACGCAGCGCTCTTTGTCACCTTTCATGGCATTGGCGGTTAGTGCGATGATCGGCACATTCAAATAGCGTTCTCCGGCCTCACCATTTCTTATGCGTTTAGTTGCTTCAAAGCCGTCCATTTCCGGCATTTGACAGTCCATCAAGACAACATCAAAGGTCACTTTCATTTTGTTCAGCGCTTCAAGTGCCTCTAGGCCTGATTTGGCACTCAATGTAGTGTGGTTATTTAGGTGCTGTTTAACAATAACCTGATTGATGTCGTTGTCTTCGACAATTAATACTTTGCGTTTTTTCCCTTTTTCCCGTTTCACTCCTGAGGAGTGATGAACTGGCTTAAGCAGGGCTTCGTCGGCTTGTTCAAGCATAATAGTGAAAGAGAACGTGCTTCCGTGACCTTTAACACTCTCAAGTTTTATATCGCCGCCCATGAGTTCGCATAACTGTTTGCTAATAGAAAGACCAAGGCCTGTTCCGCCGAATTTGCGAGTTGTAGAAAGGTCTTCTTGGGTAAAGACATCAAAGATTGTACTTTGCTTGTCTTGTGCGATGCCAATGCCGGTGTCTTTTACGCTACATAAAAGCTTAAGGCTGTTATCTGCATTTTGCTGAATGCTGGTGGTGACTTCAATACATCCACTGTCGGTGAACTTCACGGCATTACCTAACAAGTTCGAGAGTATTTGTCTAAAGCGAACATCATCGCCTTGTACAACGTGAAAGCCTTGTAAATCAAAGTGAAAATGTAGCGCTAACCCTTTTTCTTGGCACATAATCGCGTACTGACTTTGAAGGTTTTCAAGCGACTCTAAAATGTCGAATGGGTTTTCTTCAATTTGCAGTTGGCCTGCCTCAATTTTAGAGAAGTCCAAAATATCATTTACGATATGTAAAAGGCCTTGGATACTAAACTTAGCAAGAGACAGGTAGTGCTTTTGCTCCTCAGTGAGTTCAGAGCTAGCCATTAACTGCAAAACACCAGAAATACCGTGTATTGGCGTGCGTATTTCATGGCTCATACTAGCGAGGAAACTCGATTTAAGACGGGCAGACTCTTCCGCTTTTTCTCGCGCATCCTGAAGATACTGTTCGGTTTGTCGTTGTTGAGTAACGTCCTGTTGAAACCCGATATAGTGAGTGACTTCACCATTTATTTTTACCGGCGTTAAATTCAAACGGTTGTAAAAGGCGCTGCCGTCTTTTTTATAGTTGAGCAGCGTCGTTTCAATAGGCTCGCGCACTGCAATAGCCTTGCGGATTTGGTCAACTGTCTGCTTGCTGGTTTCATCGCCCTGCATCGACCTGCAGTTATGACCGATTATTTCTTCACGACTGTAGCCTGTAAGCTCTTCAAAGGCACTGTTTACGTATATTATTGGTTGGCCGACGCGCTTAATGTCCGAAATGATGATCGACACGGTTGCCTCATCCATAGCGTGAGTGAGCACTTTAACGTGACTTTCAAGAGAGCGTTGTTCAGTTTCGTCGCTACCAACATAGATATCACCACGAATATTACCATTAGCATCGGACAGTGATGTTTTAGTCCAATGAACAAACCGCTCTTGGCCGGTTGATACCGAAAAGTGTGTAAGTTCATTGCTCTGTGAAGAAGCGAGCTTTTGCATAATGAACTTCAAAATACCGTTCTTTTCACCGTACTGGTCATGACAAAAGTCGTCAAAGCGCTTATTAGAAAGTAAAATTTGCTTGTCTTGATCAACCACAACAAGCATATCACCCATTGATTCCAACACGTTGGAAAACTGTTCGTTAGACAGCGAAACCTCTGTCAAATCCCAAATCAGTTTGTCAAACGCTTCGCGAATATCCGCAAGTTCTTGCGCCTCAACTTCACTATCAAGGCGTAGTGAGATCTTATCATCACTGTTTAGCTCATCACTGTTTAGTCGATTCTTAATGTCATTGTACAAAGTCGAAAGTGTTCGCTCGGCAAGCGTTCCCGTCATACTCACCATATGCAAAATGATAAATACGAAGCCTACGATCATTGCCAGCAATACAATCCCAGTCCATGCGGCTTCTCTGTATGCGGTGATGGTGGGTTTAACGCTGTATAAGGTTAGATTTTGCCAATCAGCCTTTTTTATAGCGTAGCCGCTGTCATCAAAATCGGAAAAGCTTGAGTTGGGAGCAATGAGTGATGGCTCACTGCTAAACAGGACATGCCCACTAGAGTCGGTAACAAGCTGGTTAGTCAGTCTGGGATAGGGCGCGAGCAAAGACTGCAAGCTATCCACATACATGACAAGTGCGCCTTCCGCTACGCCTCTAAGTAACACTGGAACGCTTATTAATACGCCGTACTTTGATACCGAGGAGTATGCATTCGATGAACCAAGGGTTTGCTGGCGCCATGCACTACTGAGCGACTCGGGGATAACAGCATTCCAGTTTTTATCAATCACCCGGTTCCCGGCAAAATCAAATAGCGCAAACTCGACACTTTTCGCCTGAGTTAAATTTAACGAGCGGAAAAACATGGGAAGGTAATTATCCCTTTGCTCGAAATCAACCAAGGAATTGATGATGATATCGTTAGCTGCCAAGTCTGCTAGCTGTCTAGTGGTATCGCTAACAATGTAATTGATATCTTGTTCTAAACCATCAACAGATTGTTGTTGAAGCTGGTCGGTTTGTTTAACAATGAAGTGAAAAGAGAGAGCAAACAGAATGATAGACAAAACCGCGACGAGTAAAACCAGTCGCGGAAGCATGCTTGAAAGCAGAAGAGAGCGTAACCTTGGGGGCTGCTGCATTATTGCACGCCCGTTGTTACCAAGTGACCTTTTTCGTTAAACGTAGTCATAAAATAATCCTTTGCCCAGAGTGCATCGTGTCTGTCCTCTGAAAATGGAGCTGTGTAGTGCTTCACTGCACCTTGCACATTTTGAAGAGACTCTAGCGCACCGCGTAATGCGTCTACTTCTATACTACCAGCTTTCGCGGCAGCTGCCGCGATTAAATGAGTTAAATCATAAGCATGAGCCAAACCTGTCACACCACCAATCGCAGTCGCATCCACCAAGCCATACTTACTATAATAGGCTTCTAACAAGCTTTTTGCCTTGGTATTTTTCTGGTGGTTGAAGTGGAAGGTTTGAAGTACTGACACATTGTAGTTAGCGATGGGCTTTGCAAGTAAAGAGGCGAACTGACCCGACGCGACTCCCCAATGCGACACAACTGGGAGAGAGGCGATGCCTTGTTTTGCCATCTCATCGAGTACCACAACACCTTCAGGAACGTTAGTGACAAGAATAATCGCTTCTGCTTTCGCGCTTTTTATTGCCGCGATATCCTCAGAAAAGTCTTTCTGCTGCCAATTTATCCAATGGGTTGCTGTTATATCAATATCATTATTACTTGCAGCTTGTGTTAATGATTCAAGGTTTGAGCGTCCCCATCCTGTTCTTTCCAATACCAACGCGATATTTGAAAGCCCCATATATTTGACGTGATTAATTAGGACTGACGCTGCTTCAGCGTCGCGTACCGACACGCGAAATATGTTATTCGGTGAGTGCCCGTTGTCGATAATAGGCGTCCCAGCTGCCCAAGGAACCAACATCAAAATGTTTTTTTCGTGTATTGGGTCGACTTCAGCGAGAACTACAGGTGTATGAACGCCGCCTACTACCGCAAGTAAATTGGGAGTTTGGGAAAATTGCTCAATGTTATATACACCTCGAGCTGGGTTGCCGCGATGGTCTTTCGCAATAACTTTTATTTGACGACCTAGAATCCCACCAGCGGCATTTATTTCGTCGACGGCAAGCTCGACCCCTCTTGTAATAGCGATGCCACCTTCAACAGCTACCGCTGAAAGATCGGCATCAATACCAATCACCAGAGGTTCCGTTGAACTTAATGCTTTACTTGCAGTAAAAATTGAAAAGACGCAAGCCAGCGAGAGAAAGATAGAAAGTGCACGCATGAATAGGCTACCTAAATGTTAACCTTAAAAGTGTATAGCAATGTGCTCAGTCTTTTAGCGTAAACGTCTTATCCTTTAGTATAAGTTTGATGCTTTTTTGAGAGCTTTTACGAGATTTTTGAGCGCTGGCGACGGGTTGGTGTACTAAACGAGTGCGCATTAATTGTGGCACGATTCTACTATTAGCTTATATTTCGAGAAGAGTGGTTGTACATTTGCTAAACAGTGCTCGACGTTGTTTAGTTGTTCCTCTGGTGACGAGGTAGCAGTAAAACCGCCTGATAAAAATGGTTTGCGTATGTTGCAAGCAAGGATAAACAGCGGTTTGGAGCGTGAGTGCGAAAGAATACCCTGCCAACAATAATAGACATTGAAGCAAGTGGATTTGGCGCAGCGAGTTACCCTATTGAAATAGGTATCGTGCGCTATGATGGTGCAAAGTGGTGTAAGCTACTTCGGCCCTTTGACTCGTGGGTTCACTGGGATCGAAAAGCGGAGTCACTGCACGGCATAACGCAGCAGATGCTGCAAACTCGAGGAGAAGAGCCTCGAAAAGTCTGTGTTGAGTTAAATAACTTCCTTGGCAATACGGTTGTTTACAGTGACGGTTGGGTCGTTGATAACCCGTGGCTAATTAAGCTCTACGCCGCAGCGCAGGTAGAAATGTCTTTCACGTGTAGAGCATTGGAATATATTTTGTCTGAAGCACAAATGAATCAATGGCATGAGGTGAAAAGCCGCCTTGCGAGCCAACTTGATGTTAAGCGTCATAGAGCGAGTTCCGACGCGATGGTAATTCAACAGACTTACGCAAAAACCTTATCATTGGCATAACGGCAACTACGTTTCGTCTTTATGATGGGGTTTAATACTAAAAGCACACTGTGAATGCAATGTAGCGGTGACCTAAAACAAGGATGACTTAAAACAAGTAATTGACGCCCAATGAGAGAGCCATATTCTCTTCTTCCCCAACTTGCCTATGTTCAAGTTCTACCGCCATGTTTAAACCCTCGCTTTTGCCAAGCAGCCAGCCCAACCGAGTAAAAGTACCTACATCATGAGGTAAATAAAGCCACTCTGCGTAATGCTGAAAGGCGGTATTGTTGGTTTTGTACGTTGCATAGACCTTTTGCGGAACCCAAGTGTTAAACCGCCGGCTGGCGCTAAACATACCTTGTGACCCCGCTGGGTAGGTATAACTGTTGTCGTATAGATAAGTTTCGGTTGTAGATTGAATGCGGTACATACTATTTAGCTGCCACCGGGCTATTTTTTTGCTTTTGAATTGGATAGGGCTGTAGTGGGGAGCATTCATTTCCGCGAGCACGGGGGAAGCCGCCATAGACGCAGCCAAAGTAAGTGCCAGAAGAATTCCAGTAACCACATTCATGGAAGAGCCCAAGTTGTTGTTATCATAGCTTGTAAACAACCAGAAACTACAAGCGATAGTGTGTTCGTTATTTAAGCATAGCTGCAAAAAATAGATGATGAAAATATTCTTTGCTGTTTTTTATTTGTTTCGTTGATTTTGCGAGCCAAATAAAAACGCCGCTAGTTTATACCAACACTTTTTTGCAAAGCGTTATAAAAACTGAGCGGCGTATTTAAAAGCGTTATTTGGTTATCGAATTAAATCGATGCTTTTAACGCTTCTGCTTTATCTGTTGCTTCCCACGGGAATTCGTCACGACCAAAGTGACCGTAAGCAGCCGTTGGGCGGTAAATAGGGCGCTCAAGGTCTAGCATTTGAATAAGTCCATACGGGCGTAGGTCGAAGTGTTCACGGACCAGTGCTACTAACGTTTTCTCATCTACCACACCTGTACCGAAGGTATCGATGCTGATAGACGTTGGCTCTGCCACACCAATTGCATAAGACACTTGGATTTCGCAACGCTTAGCAAGTCCTGCTGCAACAATGTTCTTAGCAACGTAACGACCCGCGTATGCTGCACTGCGGTCTACTTTTGATGGATCTTTACCAGAGAACGCGCCACCACCGTGACGAGCCATACCACCGTAAGTATCAACAATGATTTTACGACCTGTTAAGCCACAGTCGCCCATTGGACCACCGATAACGAATCGTCCCGTTGGGTTAATGTGAAAGCGTGTATTTCCATCAATCCATTCACTAGGCAGTACTGGCTTAATAATTTCTTCCATTACCGCTTCGCGAACTGTTTCAGTGCTTACTGAATCACAGTGCTGGGTTGAAAGCACAACTGCGTCGATGCCAACAGGCTTGTCGTTTTCATATTTGAAAGTAATTTGGCTTTTAGCATCTGGGCGTAACCAGTCTAGCTTACCAGATTTACGCACTTCAGCTTGTTTTTGAACAAGGCGGTGAGAGTACGTGATTGGCGCAGGCATTAGTACGTCAGTTTCGTCGCTAGCGTAGCCAAACATTAGACCTTGGTCACCAGCACCTTGTTCTTCAAGGCTTGCGCGATCAACACCTTGATTGATGTCAGGTGACTGTTTGCCAATAGCATTTAATACCGCACATGAATCAGCGTCGAAGCCCATATCTGAGTGCGTGTAGCCAATTTCTTTAACTGTTTTTCGGGTAAGCTCTTCAATATCTACCCATGCAGAGGTAGTTACTTCACCACCCACTAAAACCATACCGGTTTTTACATACGTTTCGCAGGCCACCCGAGCGCGAGGATCTTGTTCTAAAATAGCGTCAAGAACCGCATCTGAGATCTGATCAGCAATTTTGTCCGGATGTCCTTCAGACACTGACTCGGATGTGAATAAATGCGTGGCCATAAATGCTCCGTAAGCGTTAAATTATCAAAATAGTCGTATATTGTACTAAAACAAGTTATAAATACCAGTCTTTACTTCTAGACGTCTAAAAGTCTCTTCGTTACGAATAGTTGACACAACCCGATCACTTATAGGGTTATTCAGGTCGTAATTGTCGAAGTTAATGATGTATTTGTAAAACTAGGCGTCAGATATAACTGTTTTTGCTGTAATGGGAATACGTGATGGTCAGGGTATAGACCATTTTTTACTATGACTTTCGCTATTGGCAATGAAAACCCATTGAACTGAAAGGTGGCATAGGTAAGAATAACGCCACATTCATTCGTATAAAGAAGTAGAGCGAACGCCTTACCTCTACGCTCGTCTAGCTTGCCTAGCCCGCTAAGATACGAAACAAAAGATACAAAATAAATCAGGAGACAACATGCCCTCTCGTCGTGAACTCGCCAATGCAATCCGTGCATTAAGCATGGATGCCGTTCAACAAGCTAAATCTGGTCACCCAGGTGCCCCAATGGGGATGGCTGATATCGCACAGGTACTATGGGGTGATTTCTTATCACACAACCCTGCAAACCCATCTTGGGCTAACCGCGATCGCTTTGTGCTTTCAAATGGTCACGGCTCGATGCTGTTGTACTCTCTTCTTCACCTTTCAGGCTACGAACTGCCAATTGAAGAGTTAAAGAACTTCCGCCAATTGCATTCAAAAACGCCAGGTCACCCAGAGTACGGTTATGCGCCGGGTGTTGAAACGACCACTGGCCCACTAGGCCAAGGTATCAGTAATGCTGTGGGTATGGCACTTGCCGAGAAAGTGCTAGCGGCACAATTCAACAAAGATGGTCACACTATTGTTGACCACCACACCTACGCATTCTTAGGCGACGGCTGCTTGATGGAAGGTATCTCACATGAGACCTGTTCATTAGCCGGCACACTAGGCCTTGGTAAGCTTATCGCGTTTTGGGATGACAACGGCATTTCAATTGATGGTGAAGTGGAAGGTTGGTTCACTGACGATACACCAGCACGCTTCAAGAGCTACGGTTGGGAAGTGATCGATGGCGTTGACGGTCACGATGCAGAGCAAGTAAAAGCCGCTATTGAAAAGGCACAGGCGAATACTGCGCAGCCTACGCTTATTTGTTGTAAAACCACCATTGGTTTCGGTTCGCCTAATAAAGAAGGTACCGAGTCTTGTCACGGTGCACCACTAGGCGAGGATGAAATTGTCGCTACTCGCGAGAAGCTTGGCTGGAGCCATGGCGCGTTCGAAATTCCTGACGATATTTACGCTGGTTGGGATGGCAAAGAGAAAGGCTCAAAAGCGGAAAGCGCGTGGAATGACGCTTTCGCAGCATACGAAGCCGCTTACCCAGAGCTTGCAGCAGAATTCAAACGCCGTGTAAATGGCGAGTTGCCAGCAGATTTCAGCGACAAGGCAGACGCTATCATCGCTGAACTTCAAGCTAACCCACAAAATATCGCGTCACGTAAAGCGTCACAAAATGCACTGAATGCGTTTGGTCCGCTACTTCCTGAGCTATTAGGCGGCTCTGCTGACCTTGCAGGTTCTAACCTTACTATTTGGGAAGGCAGCAAAGGTGTTGAAGCGAACGATGCCTCAGGTAACTACATTTATTACGGTGTACGTGAGTTTGGTATGTCGGCCATGATGAATGGTATTGCCCTTCACGGTGGCTTTAAGGCATACGGTGCAACCTTCCTAATGTTTATGGAATATGCACGCAACGCGGTACGTATGGCAGCGCTAATGAAGCAGCCTGCAATTTTCGTTTACACCCACGATTCAATTGGTCTAGGTGAAGACGGCCCAACTCACCAGCCAGTAGAGCAGGTGGTAGCGCTACGAGCAACGCCTAACCTTGATAACTGGCGTCCTTGTGATCAGGTTGAGTCTGCTGTGTCGTGGAAGTCTGCTATTGAGCGCACTGATGGCCCAACAACACTAATCTTCACACGCCAAGGCTTAGCGCAGCAAGAAAGAACGGCTCAACAAGTTGCAGATATCGCTAAAGGCGGTTACGTACTTAAAGACTGTGAAGGTACGCCAGAGCTTATTCTTATTGGTACTGGTTCTGAGGTTCAGCTAGCCGTTGAAGCCGCAGCGAAACTGACCGAGCAAGGCAAAGCCGTTCGCGTAGTGTCTATGCCATCAACTGACGTATTTGACCGTCAGTCTGCTGACTACCGTGAAAGTGTACTGCCTTCTAGCGTAGTTAAACGCGTAGCGGTTGAAGCCTTGTCTAAAGACAGCTGGTACAAGTACGTTGGCTTTAATGGCGCTATCGTAGGCATGGACACCTTTGGTGAGTCTGCGCCTGCTGGCGACCTGTTTAAGCACTTCAACATTACCACTGACGCTGTAGTAGAGGCTGCACTGTCTCTGTAAGAGGTAATAGATAAGCCTATGGTAAATATTGCCATAAATGGGTTTGGTCGTATTGGTCGTAACGTGTTGCGCGCGCTGTATGAAAGTGGGCGCAACAACGAATTTAACGTGGTGGCCATTAACGACATTGCTAAACCCGAAGGCATAGCACATTTACTTAAATACGATACCGCCCACGGGCGGTTCCGTTTTGATGTGGCCTTAGAAAACAACACGCTTAACGTGGCAGGCGACGATATCACGCTGCTTGCGACAAGCGATATTAAAGACCTACCCTGGAAAGACTTGGGCGTTGATATTGTGCTTGAGTGTACGGGCAAGTTTGATGACAGAGCATCGGGGCAAGCACATTTAGATGCCGGCGCTGGCAAAGTGCTTTTCTCGTCACCGGGGTCACCAGATTTAGATAATACGGTCATTTTCGGAACCAACGAAGACACGTTGACCAGTGAACAAAAATTGGTCTCCAACGGCTCTTGCACCACAAACTGTATTGTTCCTGTCATTCAAGCGCTAGACGCCGCGTTCGGTGTTGAAAGTGGTACGATCACAACCATTCACGCGTCTATGCACGACCAGCAGGTGATAGACGCGTATCACGAAGATTTGCGCAGAACCCGAGCTGCAAGTCAGTCGATTATTCCCGTAGATACACGCCTTGCTGCCGGTATAGAGCGTATTTTGCCTAAGTTTGCGGGTAAGTTTGAAGCTATTGCCGTTCGCGTACCTACTATCAACGTTACTGCCATGGACCTAAGCGTAACGCTTCAAACTAAAGTGACAATCGAGCAAGTTAACCAAGCCTTACGCAATGCAAAAGCGGGGCGTTTACAGGGCATTTTGGATTACACTGAGGAGCCTTTGGTGTCGGTAGATTTCAATCACGACCCTCACTCGTGTATTGTAGATGGCACACAAACAAGAGTCAGTCACAAACAGCTAGTGAAAACACTGGTGTGGTGTGACAACGAATGGGGTTTTGCAAACC
Organism: Alteromonas sp. Cnat2-8; assembly: GCF_022348355.1. NCBI lineage: Bacteria > Pseudomonadati > Pseudomonadota > Gammaproteobacteria > Alteromonadales > Alteromonadaceae > Alteromonas > Alteromonas sp. Cnat2-8. The sequence continues at coordinate 472,252 of NZ_JAKREX010000001.1, read as the reverse complement.
GTATGCTCGATACCGCAAAAGTGATGTTCGACGCAAAATAAAGCATTGATGCTGCCAAGGGTTGGTAGCACCAGCCCGCGCAGCTTTCACCGTTAATTTGAGCGTGTCTTACCTTTAACACGCTCTACTGAATTTGAATTAACATAGGAAAGACGATGGCAATTCCAAGCATGAGCGATATGGCCCTAAAAGGTCAGCGCGTACTAATTAGACAAGATTTAAACGTGCCGGTAAAAGACGGCAAAGTAACCTCAGATGCGCGAATCAAAGCATCTATCCCTACAATCAAAGCAGCCCTAGACGCAGGTGCGGCAGTTATGGTGATGTCTCACCTTGGCCGTCCTACTGAAGGCGAGCCTGCTGATGAGTTCTCTCTTCAACCTGTGGTTGATTATCTTAACGATGCTTTAGACGTACCGGTTAAGCTTGTAAAAGACTACCTGAACGGCGTTGAGCTTGCCGATGGTGAATTGGTTATTCTTGAAAACGTACGTTTTAACAACGGCGAGAAAAAAGACGACGAGACGCTAGCGAAACAGTATGCAGCCCTTTGCGATATTTTCGTTATGGATGCGTTCGGTACTGCTCACCGCGCACAAGCGTCTACCCACGGCGTTGCCAAATTTGCACCAAAAGCCTGTGCTGGCCCATTACTTGCTGCAGAATTAGACGCACTTGGCAAAGCGCTAGACAACCCTAAGCGTCCAATGGTTGCTATTGTGGGTGGCTCTAAAGTGTCTACCAAGTTGACCGTGTTAAAAACATTGGCTGAAAAAGTTGACCAGCTGATTGTTGGTGGCGGTATTGCCAACACTTTCATTGCTGCTCAAGGCCATAATGTAGGTAAGTCACTAGTAGAGATGGACCTTACCGAGCAAGCCACGCAGCTTATGAATGAAGCGCAGGCGAATGGCGGTAATATTCCAGTACCTACAGATGTTGTCGTGGGCAAAGCGTTTGATGAGAATACCGAAGCGACGCTAAAAGTAGTCAGTGACGTTGCCGACGACGATATGATTTTTGATATTGGTCCAGACTCTTCAAAGGCGTTAGAGGACATTATCAAGAATGCAGGAACCATTGTATGGAATGGCCCTGTAGGCGTATTTGAATTTGAACAGTTCAGTGCTGGAACAAAAGCGCTGTCTGAAGCGATTGCGGCAAGCGACGCATTCTCAATCGCAGGTGGTGGTGATACACTAGCAGCAGTTGATAAATACGGGATTGCCGATAAGGTCTCTTATATTTCAACAGGTGGTGGCGCGTTCCTAGAATTCTTGGAAGGAAAAACACTACCAGCGGTAGCAGTACTAGAAGAAAAAAATAAATAAGCCTCAACGCTGCACATTAAAGCAGCGTTTTATAGCGCTAGAGAGTTCATAGAAGCTCCTAAAAGCTAAGGCCTAGTACAAATGTTGCCCCACTATGTGTCACGCTCAGTAACAGCATTTTTGAGCGTGACCTTTTAATCGGAAACGATTACACCTGCGAAACAGTGAAGTACGCAGGCATAAATACCAATTTTATTACAGATGTGTTTACTTAAGGTGCTGGCATGCCGCGTCTGAGACAAACAGATCTTTAATAGAATTGGTATAACAATAAACCCTACACCTGTCTATTAAGGCAGTAATATACAAAAGGAGTGTTGCAATGGCATCACAAGCTCAGCAGGCAATGCTGGATAAACTGAAGACGCAAACCGGTTTTATTGCAGCGTTAGATCAAAGCGGCGGTAGTACCCCTAAAGCGTTACGCTTATATGGCATCGAAGAGTCAGAGTACAGCTCAGACGAAGAGATGTTTAATCTTGTTCATGAAATGCGTACGCGCATTATCACCAGCACCCCTTTTAGCGGCGAGCGCGTTCTTGGCGCAATCTTGTTTGAAAACACCCTTGATAGAGAAATTGAAGGCATGTCTTCTGCACACTACCTGTGGCAGAAAAAGCGTGTTATTCCTTTCTTAAAGGTAGATAAAGGTCTAGCTGAAGAAAGCAATGGCGTTCAGGTAATGAAGCCAATGCCTGGTCTTGATGCATTGCTAGCTAAAGCGGTAGCGCAAGACGTGTTTGGCACTAAGATGCGTAGTGTTGTTAAGCTTGCGAATCACCAAGGTATTAAAGATGTTGTTGCTCAGCAATTTGAAGTGGGTAAGCAAATCTTAGCCGCAGGCCTTGTTCCGATTATCGAGCCAGAAGTAGACATCCACAGCCCACAAAAAGCAGAAGCTGAAGCTCTTCTTAAATTAGAGATCCTAACGCAGCTAAACCTTCTAAACGAAGGCCAGGAAGTTATGCTTAAGCTAACGCTTCCAACAGAAGCTAATTTCTACAAAGAACTTGTTGATCACCCTCGCGTGCTTAAAGTTGTAGCGCTTTCTGGCGGCTATAGCCGTGAAGAAGCAAATGCGAAACTGGCAGAAAACCAAGGTATGATTGCGAGTTTCTCTCGAGCATTGACCGAAGGCGTTTCTGCAAAGCAGTCTCAAGAAGAGTTCGAGGCAACGCTAGATAAAGCGATTGAAGATATTTACCAGGCCTCTAAGGCGTAAACTTCTCTTTTGTCAGCACTTCTAAAGAGCGCCTAATGGCGCTCTTTTTCGTTACGAGTTCTTTTGAAGTATTGTGACACCTTCAACTTAATAAGCTCATCTTTATAACCCTGCTAAAGGGATGCCTCTGGGGAATTAAGGTCTTCACTAATACTTTTATATGTGGCTATAAAATACGCCCGCCCACAACACACAGGCAATAACGATGGATAGAAAAACGCCTGCTGATGCTAAGTCTTTTGCTAACCCTGATAGGGCATGAAACTCTGTACCTATTCTGTCGACGGTGACTTCAATGGCGGTATTGATGATTTCCGCAAATAAAATGAAAAAAATGGAAGACATTAAAATTGCACGTTCAAGAAAAGGAATTGACCAAAAAACAAGAACCACGAATGCCACAGCGGCTAGACTGAGTTCTTGTTTAAATGCAGCTTCGTTCTTAGTAAGCCAGCTAAATGCTCGAAGTGAATTCTTTAGAGCCTTAAATACTCGACGCAGGCCTTTTGGTTTGTTGCTTGGGTCGAAGTGCGAGGTGGTACTAACCACAGGGTTTGATTCATTTAGGCTTCGCATTGTTTAAAGATATCCATAGTAGGTTGGTAAGTAATACTCTTTACACTTGATAAACCAAGTAACGTGTCAAACAAGTTGTCTTGAGAGTAAGGGTGGTTGGCCAGGTTTTTAATACAATTTCGGTAGCCTGAATCTTCAAACTTCGACGTCCAAAAAAGCATAGGAATGTGAGTTTGTTCTTGCGGTGCAATTTGATAAGGAAATCCATGCAGATAGAGTCCTTTTTCACCCAAAGATTCACCGTGATCAGACAGATACAGCATGGAAGCGTTTGGCACATTTTTTAATGTATTAACAATCTCTCCAAGTACATAGTCAGTGTACGCAATGGTATTGTCATACGTGTTGATAAGCGCCTGCGAATCACAGTTTTGAATATCACTTCTAGGACAGTCGGGAGAGAATTTGGCAAATTCAGCGGGGTATCTTCGATAGTAGGTAGGGCCATGAGAGCCTATCATATGAAGAACAATAACCCTGTTAGTTGTCGCAGGTGATGACAAAACGTCCTTCAAAAGCTCGTTGAGTAAAACATCGTAGCAAAAATCACCGTCACATAAACTAGGATCTCGGGATGGGTCAAATGCAATAGTTTCAACTCTTTTGCACACCCCCTTGCAGCTACTATTATTGTCTATCCATGTCACATCAGCGCCAGCCCGATGTATGATATCAAGCACATTATCCTGACTTTCCGCAATGCGAACATCATAGCTTTGCCTTGAAAGTCGAGAAAACATACAGGGTACTGACACCGCAGTAGCGGTCCCGCATGAGGTCACGTCGTTGAAACTTACCGCGCCTATGTCGTTCATAAAGGGCGTGGTGTTTCTGCTATAGCCATTACTGGCAAACTTGTCTGCCCTTGCTGTTTCTCCAACAACCAGTACAGTCGTAGAAGGCAAAGCGTTTTTTCTATTTATTATAGAAGGTGTCTTGTCCAGTACCTTGTAAGGAAGTGGCGGATAAAAGTAGGTGTCTCTGAGATATTTGTAGCCAGAATCATAAAATGCATAAGGGATAATATACTTGGCCAAATCTTTGTTATTTCTACCCACCGCAGCATAGTCTTTATAAAGGCCAGCTGCGATAACGATTATTCCAACCACTGCTAATACGTTGAGCTTAAGTAAGTGCTTAACTCTAGCAACTAATTTTCCATTAATTTCCTGATTAAAGACGGCAACAACGGGCACCAATCCTAACAAGAAGAAAAAGAGTAAAAGCGTTGAGTTTAGATAGGCAAATGCTTCACCAGTATTGGTCTCCATCACATTTTGAATCATACTCTTATCAAATATCACGCCGTAAGCGACCGTACCGTATAAAAGAAGTGAACTGACTAACAGTGTCACTGCCACCGTCAATCTTGGCAAAAGAATGGCGCCTAATAGGCTAAGGGCGATGATATTGAAAAAGGTAAGCAACAATGGAACGGACAGAAAAAATATCCACTGGCCTACTGTAGTTGGCGACACAGCGTGATAGACATTTGAAATAAAAGGGAAGTTGAAAACCAGTGTTATTAAGACTGATGTTATAAAAACAAAATTGGCTAATGAAGGGTTTAAATTTAACGAACGTGGAAATTTCAAAGTCAGTTCTCTTGTGTACTACTTGCAGCAAAAGATAACTTTCAAAACTTAAATAAAGCTTAAGCAAAACTTTGGGATTAGCGTTAATGGGAATTTCTATCTAGAACCAACAATTCCAGATGGTTTCCAATTGCAACCACTTGTTATACATAGAGAAACGACGTGCAGTTGCACAAAAAGCTTCCTAGGCCGTCACTTTCTATCGTTAATTAATTCAATATTATTCTCGCCTTCAGTTTATCTTAAGATTGAGATCATAACCTTAGCGAGGAATAAAAATCGACCAATGAAACATGAGAATACTCCTTATAGAAGATTCATTGTCTTTGAGAAATAGCCTGAGCTTAGGTCTAGAAAAACTTGGCCATTCAGTTGATTTAGCTGCCACAGGGCCCGATGGTTTGAGTATGGCGCTTCTTGGTAGCTACGACATTATTGTATTAGACCGCATGCTGCCAGAACTCGACGGGATGGCTATCTTGAAAACGCTAAGGAAAAGACGGATAGAGACCAAGGTGCTCATTTTGTCTGCACGTGCCGAACCTGAAGAGAAAGTTGAAGGCTTGTTAGCAGGCGCTGATGATTATCTATCTAAGCCTTTTTCATTTGAAGAGTTGTCAGCGCGACTTCTCAGTTTGATGAGACGGGGCGTAACAAACTGTATTAACGATCAAATTACTATTAATGGATTGATATTGGATATTCAGGCCAAGTCTTTTTTATTTGGAGAGCAGGCGATTAGTTTAACGCCGAATGAATATCGCATAGTAGAGTGCATGTTCCTAAACAAAGGCAAGGTCGTCACATCAGAAAAATTAAGTGAATTTATTTCCGGTAGTTATGACCATATCTCAAAAAATGCAATTGAAGCGCACCTCTCTTCAGCGCGAAAAAAAGTAAGGGCATGTGGCGCTACACTCCCCATTAAAAGTAAGCGAGGATTTGGCTACGTCGTGGTGGAAGGCGATGAAGTCAATACGTAAAACCTTAACGCGACGCCTTTCTATCACTATTTCTTTGCTGGTGATTGTCGTTTTACTCGCCGCAGATATCGGAGTTGACACCTGGGTCCAAAGAGAATTTAACCAAGGTCTAAAAGCCAAAGTTGGCATGCTTCAAAGCTTAGTCAATGAAGATTTAGACGGCGTTGAGTTTGAGTTTGCCGGCGAGTATTTCCCTGAGTTCGAGGGTGCTTCTTCTCCAGAATACTTTCAATTGTGGTACAAAGGGCAGGTTTTCGAAAAGTCGGAATCCCTTGCACTGTACACTGTCGACGAGCTGCCGTTTGAAAACTTAAGTTTAAACGAGGCGGTGATTAACGACATTACGCTGCCAGATGGTCGTTCCGGGCGTATTATTCACACCAAATACGTGCCTCAAATTGACTCTGAAGACCGCGAAGCATTCTATAGCGTCAGAGGCGAAGAGCAGCGCGACCCCATGGTTATCGCATACGCAACCTCCACTGAACTGTTGAATTTTACTCTTTGGTTTATCGATATCGCATTTTTAGTGGCGCTTATTGTAATTCCGTTAATGGTAAGATTCGTCGTGCGCAACACGGTGTCTTACGCGTTGGCACCACTTGATGCATTAAACAACAATATAAGAACTCTAAGGTTTACTGCCACAGATAAGCACGAAGCATTCTCTACAAACGTTTCAGAACTAGAGCCAATCGTCAGCAGCTTGAACCATTTTATAAACGATAACTACGCCCTATACCTTAGAGAGAAAAGACTTACCTCTGACATTGCTCACGAACTTAAAACGCCGGTTTCTGAACTCATCAACCTGGCGGAAGTTGCCATGAAGTTTCCAGGAGAGGAGCGACTCGAAAAAGATTTTAAACCGCAGATTCTTCGCATTGGGATGCGAATGAAAAACATCATTTCCGGTTTGATGTTAATCCAAAAGCACAGTGCTAAGCAGACTCAATTAAACGACCTTATTAATATTAAAGAGCTCGTTGCTCAAGTTGTCGCAAGCAAAGCGGTAGATAATATTAATGTGGTTGCGAAAGAAAGGGGCGATGTGGTTATTCACTCTAACCGAATTGCGGTGGAGTCTATATTTAGCAACTTGTTAGACAACGCTATTGAGCATGGAAAGCATTGTGAGCCGATCAGCGTGTATATAGGCAAAACGCAATCAGGGCAGGCCCAAATAGAAGTGACAAATACAACGCATACTGAAATTGATGAACGTGACTTAAGACATATGTTTGAACCCCTGTGGCAAAAGGATGCATCACGTACATCAGAGGACAACTTTGGCCTAGGGCTATCAATAGTGAGTGCATTGTGCGGTGCGATTGGGGCAGACGTGTCGGTTTATAAGTTGGATCATAACCACATCTCTTTTTCTGTGACTTTCAAAAAGGCCTCTTAAAAATACGTGCTGTTAAAATGTGTTTTTGCTTGCAGTAAAAAGATATGACGTACACTGCCACACTCAGGAATTCTGAGTTTGTTTGTAACAAATACGTGCAACCGGTTATTGCCTGCGTTTAGTGGCAATACTGGTTCTTGTCAAAGCGTGGTTGGCTGTGTAGCATAGCGCCGCAATTTTCCTTATATATTTGAATTTCTGGAATATTAACCGGTGCATAATCAGCAGTACATGAAGCAGTACACTATATACGCATTAATAGCGTTGTTGTTTACTTGCTTATCTGGACTCAAACAGGATTACAAGCCAATCACGTTCAAGCATCATTTCGATGCTTCTATTTCCGAATATTCCTTCGAGTTTGATACAGAGGAAAGTGCGCCGGAAGAGCCCGCTCCACCACAATATGTTGTGCTGGATTACCTTACGGACTCCTTCACTGAAACCGCAAAGCCACGTCCGCGCTGGCATTTCAAAACATCCCTTAACTACGCAACGCCGTTAACACGAGCGCCGCCTATTGCTTAGTTTCTTAGGCTTAGTAGTTAGCTGCTTACCTAGAAACACCTTAATTCGATATTCATTACATAGCGCCAGCCCTTTTTGCTGGATGTTTTTGCGCGCTTAATTTTCAGCACTGAATTTTATTGCTGAACGCGCGCTAGTGGCGTGCAGCCTTTTTACGAGGCACGTCACGATTAGCCTTTTATTACGAATTTACATTATGAGCAAAAAAGCACTTCTTGCAGTAAGCATTGTTACCGCACTATTAGGTGGGTGTGGCCATGAAGAACATGCTGCGCATCACGAAAAACTTCAATTCAACGTTACTCATCCCATCGTACAAGACACAACGCTGGTAAAAGAGTACGTCAGTCAGATACGTGCCATTCAACATATTGAAGTTAGAGCTATGGAAAAAGGCTATCTTCAATCGACCTTTGTTGATGAGGGACAAACGGTAGAACGTGGTCAGCCCATGTTTAAAATAATGCCGAACGTGTATGAAGCTGAACTACACCGCGCTGAAGCCGAGGCTAAAGCGGTTGAGATGGAGTACAAAAATACAAAGTCGCTTGTTGAACAAAACATTGTATCGCCTAACGAACTCGCCGTGATTGAAGCGCAGCTTCAAAAAGCACAGGCTGAAGTTGAACTGGCGAAGACCCACCTAGCGTTTACTGACGTTAAAGCACCGTTCACCGGCAAAATGGACCGACTGGAAGCTCGCACGGGAAGTCTGCTTGATGAGGGTGAGTTGCTTACCACGCTATCTGATATCAGCACCATGTGGGTGTATTTCAATGTACCTGAATCTGAGTATTTAAAGTACGCGCAGAACAGCGCATCAAATGATCAAACGTCAGTGCGATTAAAGCTTGCCGATGGCAGTATTTACGCGCATCAAGGGGTGATAGATGCCATTGAAGCTGATTTTGATAATCATACCGGTACCATTGAAATGCGTGCGTCTTTCCCTAACCCAGACCAGCTGCTAAGACATGGGCAGACCGGAAATGTCATGGTGGATATTGCCTATCCGGATGCGCTGGTTATTCCTCAGAAGGCCACATTCGAAATTCTCGATCAAAGCTTTGTGTACGTGCTGGATAGCGAGAACAAGTTAGCAACCCGCCACATTAATATCGCTGCAGAACTCCCTAACATTTATCTGGTATCTGATGGCTTAGCGCCGAGCGACACTATTTTGATTGAAGGACTGCGAAGAGTCTCGAACGGCGATGAGATAGAGCCTGAACTTATTTCAGCCAGCGACACATTAGCTGAACTGTCACTGCACGCAGAATAAGGGGGCGCTATGTTTGGAGTTTTCATTAAACGTCCAGTGATGGCCATCATGCTATCGCTGATGATTATATTTTTGGGCGTGTTGTCGGTATTTAGCCTACCCACGTCACAGTTTCCCGATATTGCTCCGCCGCGGGTGCTTATTTCTCTGGCATATCCCGGTTCGAGCGCTGATGTATTGGTGAAGTCATCGCTGGTTACCATTGAGCGTTCAATCAACGGTGTGCCGGGCATGAAGTACATCGTGTCTGATGCGACCAGCGCGGGTGAAGCTACTATTCAAGTGATCTTCGATTTAGATGTGGATCCGAATCAGGCGCTCATTAATGTGAAAACGCGGCTTGACCAGATTATGAACCGGCTGCCCCAGCTCGTGCAGTTAGAAGGGGTGGTACTAGAGCGGGTTCAGCCAAGCATGTTGATGTACATAAACGTTTATAGCACGGACGAAACGGCTGATGAAAAGTTTCTGTACAACTATTCCAATATCAACCTTATCCCAGAGATACAGCGGGTAAACGGTATTGCCAGTGCAAAAATATTGGGAAGCCGCCAGTATGCCATGCGAATTTGGTTAAAGCCTGATCGCATGCGTGCTTACAATGTTTCTGTGGATGAGATCATGGAATCGATAGACGAGCAAAGCTTGATTGGACGCCCGGGACGACTTGGCAGAAGCTCAGGCATTACTGCTCAGTCCAAAGAATACGTGCTTATTTATGAAGGACGTTATGACGAGCCAGAAGAATATAAAAATATCATTATTCGCGCCGATTCCGACGGTCGCTTGCTCAAATTAGGTGATATTGCCGATGTTGAGTTAAGTAGTGAATTCTTCGATATTTACTCAAACAAAGACGGGTATCCTTCCGCTGCGATAGTGCTAAAGCAGAACTATGGAAGCAGTGCCAACGAGGTGATTTCTCAGGTGAAAGCCACCATGGCTGAACTAGAAAAAACGTTTCCAGAAGGCATGAAGTATGAAATTAACTACGATGTTTCCAAGTTTCTAGATGCCTCTATTGAACAAGTGCTGCATACCCTGTTTGAAGCCTTTATTTTGGTTTCCTTGGTGGTGTTCATCTTTCTGGGTGACTGGCGCTCCACACTTATCCCGCTTCTGGCTGTGCCAGTTTCACTGGTGGGAACATTTTTCTGCATGCAGGCCACAGGAGTGAACATTAACCTTATTACCCTGTTCGCTCTGGTGTTAGCGATAGGGATTGTGGTGGATAACGCCATTGTTATCGTAGAGGCGGTTCACGCAAAAATGGAAGAGAGTGCAAGCCTAACTCCTTATATGGCGACCCAGCAAGTACTGGGTGAAATGGGGGGAGCTATTATCGCGATTACACTGGTGATGACGGCGGTTTTTGTGCCCCTTATTTTTATGACGGGCCCGGTAGGTGTCTTCTATCGCCAGTTCTCTATTACCATGTCATCGTCAATTGTTATCTCGTGTATTGTAGCGCTGTCATTAACCCCAGTGCTGTGTGCAATGTTGCTTAAAAACCCCCATTCACACACTAAAAAAGCGACCCCGTTAAGCAAATTAATTGACGGGTTTAATTACTATTTCAATAAATTAACCGGTCGCTATACAGGTATTATCAAAGCTATCGTTACGCGCCGCAGTGTAACCGTAGTGCTGCTTGCGGGCTTTGTGGTAAGTACCTTTGGCGTTAATCAGGCATTACCTACGGGCTTTATTCCCGGTGAAGACCAAGGACAAATCTATGCCATCATTCAAACACCGCCTGGCAGTACTCTTGAAGCGACGAATACAGTAGCGCGAGAGCTGCAAAGCTTGGCGCTGGACGTTGAAGGCGTTTCCTCGGTGTCCTCGCTTGCTGGCTATGAAATCCTTACGGAAGGTCGAGGTTCAAACGCGGGTACCTGCTTGATTAACCTTAAAGACTGGGCTAATCGCGAACAGTCGGTACGTGACATTATTGAAGAGCTGGAAGCCAAAACGCACCACTTAGGCGCGGTTATTGAGTACTTTGAACCGCCAGTAGTGCCGGGTTATGGCGCGTCGTCGGGGTTATCATTTCGTTTACTCGATAAAACCAACACTACCGACTATCAAGAGTTCGACCAAATCAACAAAGCCTTTATGGAAGAGCTCGGTAAACGTGATGAGCTAAAAGGTTTATTTACGTTTTACGCGGCCGATTATCCTCAATATAAAATTGAGATAGATAACCAAGCTGCAATGCAGAAAGGGGTATCTATTGGCGCGGCCATGGAAAATTTGAATATTCTTATCGGTAGTACTTATGAGCAAGGCTTCACGCGCTTTAATAACTTCTTCAAGGTGTACACGCAAAGTGCACCGGAATATCGCCGTTATCCCAGTGACTTAATGGATTACTACGTGAAAAACGAAGAGGGTGAAATGGTGCCTTACTCGGCCTTTATGAAGCTGATTAAAACCCAAGGCCCTAATGAAATTACGCGCTACAACCTTTATACCTCGGCAGCTATTCGGGCAGAGCCTGCAGCAGGGTATACTTCGGCGCAAGCGATAAAAGCGGTTGAAGAAGTAGCGGCTGCCACCTTGCCAAAAGGATACGATATAGGTTGGGAAGGCCTGTCATTTGACGAGGCTAAACGAGGCAATGAAGCCATCGTTATCTTTGCCGTAGTATTGTTGTTTGTATATATCGTACTGGCATCACAGTACGAGAGTCTGCTTCTACCTTTTGCGGTCATTCTTTCACTACCTACCGGTATTCTCGGCTCATTCCTGTTTTTAAAAGGTATGGGGCTGGCCAACGACGTTTATGCGCAGCTCGGCTTAGTTATGCTGGTTGGTTTACTCGGTAAAAATGCCGTGCTTATTGTGGAATACGCAGTGCAAAAAAATCAGCAGGGCTTATCGATTGCTGACGCAGCTGTTGAAGCGGCCAAACAGCGCTTCCGTCCAATCCTAATGACATCGTTCTCGTTTGTAGCAGGGTTAATTCCGCTTGTTATTGCAACGGGGGCTGGCGCAGTGGGAAATAGAACTATTGGTGCTTCTGCCTTAGGCGGTACCTTGTTCGGCACTATTTTTGGTGTGCTGGTTATTCCTGGACTTTACTACTTGTTCGCCAAATTTGAAGAAGGTAAGTCATTAATCAGAAACGAAGATCACGTTCCCCTTACTGAAACTTACCACTATAACGATGAGGTGCTAAGCGATGACAAATAAAAAGCGATTTACCTATAAGCCGTTGTGGTTAGCGCTTAGTAGTGCGTTGTTAGTTCAGGCATGTGCTATCCCTACCATTGAAACGCGAAACCCTAATCTGGATTTGCCAGAGCAATTTAATGCGAAAGTCTCGCAAGTGGATACTCAGGCTGGTCAAGGGGCTAACGAGAGTACGCAAGCAAATATTCAATGGAGTGAGTGGTTTAACGATCCTACACTTTCTGCGCTGGTGGAAACTGCGGTTAAGAACAACCAAGAGGTGTCTATATTAATTCAGCGCATTAATATGGCGTCGAATGAAGTGTATGCACGAGAAGGGGAATATTTGCCTCGACTCTCTGCGGGGGTAGCCGCTGAAACCGAAAAGGTAGGCGAATATACCCGGGAAGGCGCAGTAGAAGAACAGTTAAATATCAAGGAGGACAAAGAATTTCCTGACCCGCTGGCAAACTTGAAGCTAGGGCTTAATGCGTCCTGGGAAATTGACGTTTGGCATAAGTTAAGAGATGCGTCCAAAGTAGCTTCACTCGAATACTTAGCGTCGGTAGAAAGTAAGAACTTTTTCGTTACCCAGTTAGTATCTGAAGTTGCGCGTACTTACTATGAATTGCTGGCGTTAGACAACAAACTAGAGAACCTCGACTCAACCATTTCGCTACAGCGCAATGTTATTCACACTATTAATGCGTTGAAAGAATATGGGCGGGCGTCGTCGCTTCCCGTTGCTCGCTTTAACGCGGAAGTGAAGAAAAACGAGAGCGAGCGTTACTTGATTGAGCAGGAAATTCTTGAAAAAGAGAACACGCTTAATCTGTTGTTGGGGCGCACTCCACAACCTATTAAAAGGAACAGTGATGTGTTACTTAGTGCTGAAATCATTAGCCCGCAGGTGGGTGTACCCTCTGCGCTATTAGACAATCGCCCGGATATAAAACAAGCTGCACTCACGCTTCAGGCGGCAGAGTTAAATATCGATGTGGCTAAAGCTAACTTCTATCCTTCTTTTGAGCTAAAAGCAGGGTTAGGTTTATCGGCGTTTGATAGTCGCTACTTGTTTAATGTGCCTGAGTCATTGGCATATTCATTATCTGGTGATGTTTTTGCGCCATTAATAAACCGCAGGGCGATTGAGGCGGTTTATCAAAATGCCAGCGCCGAACAAATTGAAGCGGCTTACGAATATGAACTGACCGTTTTAACGGCGGTAGCTGAAGTAACAAACAGTTTGTCGAAGCTCGATAATTTGGATAAAAGTGCTGAAGCAAGGCGTCATCAAATTGCTTCACTCGAACAGTCGATTGATATTGCCAATAGGCTCTTTTCGTCAGCTCATGGTGAATATTTAGAGGTGCTGCTTGCGCAACGAGAAGCACTGGAAGCGCGTAGCGAGTTTATAGAAACTCGTCAGCAGCAAATGGCCGCACTGGTCGATTTGTATCAGGCACTCGGAGGCGGATGGCAGTCTTAAAATAAAAAGGAGAGCGCTCGCTCTCCTTTTTTTCGCCTTTATCAAAAGCTGGCTGCGAATTTCAGACTCAACGTGTGACAAAAGCAGAACGCATGCGGTGTTAAATGTTAACGCGTAAAGTTAAAGCGGGCAAAAAAGCGCTCAGCTTCGTCACTATCAAAATCATAGCCATTATTCGTCATCGCTTCCAAAGCATCTTCTACCGTTTCGTAAAAGCCATAAGGAACTTCGGCAGCGTCGTAGCACTGAGAAATCTGATGCTTAGTTGTCAGCATAATGTCGGTATCTAATATCACCACGGCAAGAAACGACAGGCCGCGGGTTCTTCTTACCCGAGTTTGTTTTACAAAAATATCAAAGGTGGAAGGGGGCATCAGGCTTTCACCGTAAAGACAGCTTACTTGTGCCCATTTAGCGCCCTTTTCGAATTTTGAAATGTCAGAAGACATCTTAACTACGCCATTTCTCATGGTTTCGTCATTCCACGGTCCGCGCGCTGAGAAGAGCAGCAACTGACCGCTTACGCTACATTCAAACTCGCCGTGTGGATTATTCATGGGCATTACCTTTAAGCCTTATATAGAAGTTAGCACTTTACCGCTATCACGCAACTAACCATTCGGCTAAAGCCAACGCCCCTGTGTACTGCGCTTAATCGCCTAGCGATGTCGCTCAACGTTTAATCTTTATTGGCTGAATATATTCAGTAATATGGAGACAATAAATGCATCACTACAACGTGATCACCCCATAAAAAAGAACGGATAAGAACAAATAGATTAAGGTGAGATATGTCTTTTACGAGAAATCACAGGTACCCGTCAGTCAAAAAACGGTTTGCTATATGGGCTGCACTATTTAGCGCTAGCACGCTAGCTATGCCAGCCACAGCGCTTGCAAGCAATGAGAGAGAATCTCTTACTACCGACTCTGAACGCTATTTTAAATCGGAAGATATTTTTAATTTGGAATACGTGAGCGAAGTTCAGGTGTCGCCAAACGGTAAATATGTTGCATATGTGCGCCGTTCAAACGACATCATGTCTGACAGCAGCCGCGCCAATGTTTGGCTAGCCTCTGTAGATGGTAAATCAAACCGTCCCTTACTTTCTTCGAAAAAAAATTATTACTCTATTCGCTGGTCTCCAGATGGTAGCCGGTTGGCTTACCTTTCTAATGAAGAAGGTAAACCACAACTGTATGTGCGTTGGATGGATACAGGGCAAACGGCACTCGTTACGAATGTCACCTCAAGTCCTAGCAACATCACATGGTCACCAGACGGTAAGCATATTGCCTTTACCATGAGCGTAGATGCCAAGGAAAAGCCACTAGACGTTAAGATGCCTAAAAAGCCTGACGGAGCAAAGTGGTCTCCGAGCTTTCAATATATTACCAAAGCTCGCTATCAAGCAGATGGTCGCGGTATTCTTGAACCCGCCTACACCCATGTTTTCGTTGTTCCTTCCGATGGGGGCACAGCACGACAGCTTACTTCAGGTAATTATCACCACAATGGGCGCTTAAGTTTCTCTCCTGATAGCGACAAAATCTATTTCTCTGCCAACCGCAGTGACAATTGGGAATATGAGCCTGTAGAGGGGGATATCTTCTCTGTGGATATGATGGGAAATATCGAGCAACTTACCAACGACAAAGGCCTCGAATCATCGCCTGTCGTATCGCCTGATGGAAAGTACATTGCTTACGCTCGTCGAGATGACGAAAAGGTGATGTATAAAAATAGCTATTTGTACGTGATGAAAAGTGACGGTACAGATGCCAAAAACTTAACAAAAGACGTTGATAATTCAGTGTCTAACTTTCACTGGAAAGATAATAAGCACGTTTATTTTCAGCAGTCGGTTCGCGGATTAGCGCAGGTAGATGTAGTATCGCTATCTGGCAGCGTAAAAGCCGTAGCTAAGGGGCTGGGCGGTACAACGTTAGGACGACCTTACGTATTTGGCACTTATCACGCTGTCGGTGATGTAGTGGCTTACACCAAAGGACGTACCGATCGCCCCGCTGATCTGTATGTCACTACGCGAAACGAGCGACAGCTTACTGCACTAAACGAAGACGTTTTAGGTCATAAACAGCTTGGTGAGGTAAAAGAAATTGTCTATTCGTCTTCTATTGATGGTGAAGAAATTCAGGGGTGGTACATTCTGCCGCCAAACTACGACAGCTCGAAAACGTATCCGCTTATCTTAGAAATTCACGGCGGACCTAATCTCGCTTATGGCCCTGTTTTCACGGCTGAACTGCAGCGCATGGCGGCAGAAGGCTACGTGGTGTTTTATGACAATCACAGAGGCAGCACAGGTTATGGCGAGCGCTTTGCATTGCTACTTCAAGGAAAGTACAGCTCGGAATATGACTTCTCAGATCATATGTCGGGTGTAGATGCGCTGATTGAAAAAGGCATCGCTGATCCAGAGCGACTGTTCATTACTGGCGGCTCAGCAGGCGGCATTGCATCAGCCTATGCCATTGGCCTCACTAACCGGTTTAAGGCGGCCGTGGTTGCCAAACCCGTTATTAACTGGCTATCAAAAGTACTGTCTGCCGATTCAGGTCTATATCAAATTCCTTTCCAATTTCCCGGTAAACCTTGGGATAACGTAGAACATTACTGGAAGCGCTCGCCGCTATCGCTAGTAGGAAATGTTACTACCCCCACCATGCTGATCACGGGTGTAGACGATAAGCGCACACCAATGTCTGAAACTGAACAGTTTTATCAAGCATTAAAGATTGAAAAGGTCGATAGTGTCCTGGTGAGAGTACCCGAATCACCGCACGGGATTGCTTCTAAGCCTTCTAGAATGATTGGCAAGGTTGAAAATATTCTGGCGTGGTTTAAAAAATACGACAGCGCGCAGTCACAAAATACGCAAGTTGAAGCTCAATAATTAGTGTGCTGAGACTAAGTGGGGCTAATGTGCCGACTCAATCGGCTCAAGGCCCCATTTTTTTAGTATTCGCGCATACTCGCCATTCGCCTTTAAGATAGAGAGCGCGTTTTTAAGTGAGTTCACTTTGTCTTGCTCAGTCTTAAGGCCTGTGGCAACAAAAAGATCGGCACCCAATGCTTCGATGACATATTCGCTCGTTGCGTCGTTAGGATTAAACCCAGCGTCACTGATTTCATACTTTCCAGTTTCAAAATTGGCTAATGCGAAGTCAATGCGCTCCATGTACAGAAGCTTCCACAGTAGTGCAGGCTCTGCAACTAAAGCTAGGTTTTTATTTTCTTCAAACCCTTCTTGCTGCAAAAAAGAGGCTGAACCATAGCCGCGTATAGAGCCTACTCGAAAGTGCTTTGCTTCGTCTAAGGAATTGATGTGAGGTGTATCTCTTCGCTTTAAGCGAATCAGTGATGCCTGCATGTGATTAACTGAAGAAAGCCACGTAAATTCATCTTCCCGTTTTGGGGTTTTTAACAAAGATAAAAGTACCAGATCCGGATTTTCGAGAGTTTCTTGTACCGCTCGTGCCCACGGCATGTGTTCTAACGAACTACTAAATGGCAGCAGAGGCTTAAGTGCGTTCGCGAGATCTACGTTAACGCCTTGGGCTTTACCATTTTCGTCAATCCAATAGTAGGGCGGTGTAACCTCGCTTAGAAAGTAGACATGGTTGGATGATGCGAAAGTAGAAAAACTTACAACCAGTAATAAATAAATCCAGATACTACGAAACATAACTACTGTTTGGAACCTATAGAGTTAACACTACTTTGAAGGAGGCAGGGTAGAAATTATGCGTAGTATACTCGTTTTATAGGCAAATAGTACGGATATTTGCCTATAAAATGATCAGTTTGGCGTGGTGGCGCGGTGCTGGTTTAAACCACAGTAGGGTGTAGTTGCTCAATATCAGGAACAACAGATAGTTTTAGATCAAGCGCTTTCCAGTAATGGCTTTCTCGCAGTAAGTCAGCAGAGATTATAGGTTTCTCGTCTAACCAGCCATCGGGGAAGGTAATGGTAAGTTCATTCTTTTCTACGTTTACCACCAGGTCAGGTACGAAGCCTTCCTGGCGTTTTATATTAAGCAATACGCCTAAACGCAGTAACGCAATTAAGTGTTTTACCGACTGCTCATCGAAGAGATTAAACGTGGGAAGCTCATTGGTGCGAATTTTCTTTCTATGGAATCGCACCAGTGTGGCTAGCAGTAATTGTTGTTCCTGAGTAAATCCGGGCATGTCTACATTGCCAAGAATATAGGCGCTGTGTTTTTGAATGCCCCGCGAATTAATCTGCATACCGACTTCATGGAGCAATGCAGCCCAGCCAAGCATACTTTTAAAGTCACGACCTTTCAGCTTCCATACTTTTTCTACTTCGTTGAAAAGTGAAAGTGTTGTGTTAAGCACCATGGTAGCTTGGGAAGTGTCTACATCGTAGCGTGTAGCAAGACTACTCGCCGTTCTGCCTCTAATATCAGCATGATGAAGCTCATCTTCCATTTGATAAAGCACGCCTTCGCGCAAGGCGGCTGGCGAGTATACCAATCCCTCGATTTCGAGAGCTTTAAAAATGGCAATGAGAATAGCGAGGCCGCCCGCGATAACGACACGGCGATCTTCACTCAAATCTGGGTAGCTTAACTTGTCGACATGACCAGCACTAACAAACTGCTTCATTAAGTTGCGCAAGCTTTTGAGCGTGACAGGAATATCGTGTCCGTTAGGACGGTCTTGCTGGCAAAGTGTAAACAGCGAACGAATGGTACCCGATGTTCCGATACACTGTACCCAACCCAGTCTGCGATATTTGTTGTCTATTAACTCAAGTTCTTGCTGTGCAGCGGTAATGGCGCGTTCAAAGGCTTTAGGTTTAAGCTCTCCGTCTGGGAAAAAGCGTTTTGTATAGCTCACGCAGCCCATTTGGAGGCTACGGCAAAGTAAAGGGGTAAACCCTTCACCAATGACGAACTCGGTTGAACCACCGCCAATATCAATAACCAGCTGTTGGCCGTCCGAATGGTTAGTATGCGCCACGCCTGAGTAAATAAGTCGGGCTTCTTCTACACCCGAAATTACCTCAATAGGGTAGGGAAGGATGTCTTTTGCTGCGCTGATAAAGTTGCGGGCATTACGTGCCTTACGCAGGGTATGCGTAGCTACAATTCTCACAGAGTCAGGCTCAAAGCCTTTAAGGCTCTCCGCAACGACTTTCAGCATGGCTAGGCCGCGTTCCATCGCCTCATCAGACAAAATGTCGTCTTCGTTGAGACCTTCGGCCAAACGCACTTTTTGTTTAACTCTATGCAGTATTTGCACAGACCCGGCAACAATGCGTGCTACTACTAAGTGAAAACTATTTGAGCCAATGTCTAGTGCTGCGACTTTATTGACTTCGCGGGTTTCCACGTCGTTAAAAACTGATTCGTGCTGGGTCATGTACTAATTATCTTTCCTACAAAGTGTCTTCTAGCTTCTTCAAATAGTCGTAAATTTCTATTTGCGAGCGAAGCTTTTTACGATTTCCCCTGCGAACGTACTTGTTGCTCTGATCCTTGTCAATCACTCGTGCTTTCAGGGTGTCTTTAAATTGTAGCTCCATTATATCAACAATGCGCTGTTGGAGTCCTTTATCGTAAACAGGGCAGCCCACTTCAATGCGGTTGTCCATATTACGGGTCATCCAGTCGGCAGATGAGATATACACTTTTCTTTCGCCGCCGCCCTCAAAAATCATTACGCGAGGGTGCTCAAGGAAACGGTCAACAATAGAGATAATTTCGATGTTCTCGCTAATGCCTTTAATGCCCGGATTCAGTGAACACATGCCGCGAACAATGCCGCGAATTTTAACCCCAGCCTGACTTGCGCGGTACAAATCGTCAATAAGTTCTTTATCAACCAGGTTGTTAATCTTAAAAGTGATTTGCGCTTTCTGACCTTGGTTTAAATGCTGAATTTCCTGACGAATTAACGACTGAATTTTGGTCCGGGCGTTTAACGGCGATATTTGAAGGTGCTGAAATTTATAGCGTCTGTATGGGTATTGAATAAGATCGAATACCGCCACGCCTTCGTCTGCCAACTCTTGATTACGGGTAAATAAGCTGTAATCGGTATAAATTTTCGCCGTTTTCTCGTTGAAGTTACCTGTACCGAAGTGCGCATAGTTCACCATGCTGCCTCGTTCTTCACGCGTTACAATACACAGCTTAGAGTGAATTTTAAGTGTGGGTACACCCAATACGACTCGTATACCTGCATCAGTCATGCGCTTAGACCATTCGATGTTGGCCTCTTCATCAAACCGTGCGCGAAGTTCTACCACAACGGTTACTTTCTTGCCGTTGTCTACTGCGTCAATCAATGAATTCACAATGCGTGAATTACTGGCAACACGATAAATGTTGATGCGTATGGTTTTAACATTCGGGTCGAAAGCTGCCTGACGCAAAAACTCGGTGAAGTGCAGGAAGCGGTGGTACGGGTAGTACAACAATATGTCCCGTGCAGTAATGGCATCGAAAACGGTGTTGTACTTAGAGAAAGCCTTGCTATCGATAGCAGGCAGCGGCGTATGCTCTAAATATTCTCGGCCTACATTCGGGAAGCCAATAAAGTCTTTAAAGTTACGGTAGTGCCCAGCAGCGTGCATGGTATCTAGCTTCGTAATCTTAAGACGCTTGCGCAGGTCAGATTTCATGTCCTCAGGCATGTTAGTGTCGTAAATAACACGTACAGGCTCTGCGATAAGGCGCTGTTTCATACTCTCAGACATTTTTTCAACGAAGCTTTCGTCAATTTCTTCGTTGATAGAATATTCCGCATCACGGGTCATTTTAAACGAGAATGCTTCAATTTCGTCGAACTTCACGAAACCGCGGAAAATGTCTTCAATACATAGCTGAATCATGTCATCGAGCATAACAATGCTCTTTTTCTTACGGCTTTTTTGCGGGGGGATCAGCATAAAGCGCGACATTTCAGAAGTAGGAACCTGAATAACCGCAAACTTAGGGTTGCGGTCTTTTCTTCTGAGCGCAACATATAAATACACTGACGTGCCGTTCAATCGGCTAAGTAAGTCGGTCTTCTTATCAATCAAGATAGGCGCAATATGACGCAGTACTTTATTAACGAAAAAGTTGCGTACCCACTGTTTTTGATAATCGTCTAAATCATCTTTTCGAAGAATGTGAATATTGTAACGCGCTAGGGATTTAACAACGTCCTTATGAATTTGGTCGAACTTCTCAGAAAGCTGTACCACCTTTTTTTGGATCTGTGCCATAAGCACGGTCTGGCGTTCAGCTTCTTCTTCGTTACCGTCGTTCTGCGCAATGGTAATTTGTCGCTTCACGTCAGCAGCGCGCACGCGATAAAACTCATCTAGGTTATTTGAGTAAATACCAAGAAAGCGAATTCGCTCAACGGCGGGGTTGTTTTTATCTGCGGCTTCTTGCAATACGCGTTCATTAAACGCAAGCCAGCTTAGCTCTTTGGGATAATATAAAACGTCGTTATCCATAATGTCTCAATTCACGTTCATAAAAATGGTCAAAGACTGCCATCAGTCAGTGACACTACTGTGACAACACGTATCCTGGTGCATATGTACACGCATTGCGTTGCGGTAATTCCGTTACCTTTCGATGTCGTAATTTTGTATTTGTTATGCGCAATGTTTACGCGATAAATACCAATACGCGCTTGTTACTATCGCTTCGCGGTTATATCTACCACTAAATCGTTAGCTAACGATTCCAGAGCATCTTGCAATGCGCCATCGTCGAAGTCTTCTGGAACTGCAATTTCTGCTTTTGCTTTGAATATAAGGCTGCCCCAATTGGGCGCGCTTTCACAATGCGAAGCAAAGGTAAGAATATTCAAGTTGAACTGATTTAACACGGAAGTGAGCTCTTGAACTATGCCAGTTTTGTCATTGCCCATAACATCAACCGTCAACTTAGTGGTGTTGTTATTTTCGCTACTCGCTACTGCCACTGACTGCACCGACAAATCTTTAATGGCATCTAGCGCATCAATTAAGTTCTGCTTGTTCTCGTCTGAAACATGAACTTCTACAAAGCCTGTGAACATACCTGCCATATGCGCAAAGCTCGACCCTTGCCAGTTGCCTTCGTGCTTGTATACACATTTAGCCAGCGCGTCTACCAAACCCGGCTTGTCTTTACCCATGATGCTGATTACTAATGATTGCATGCAGTGCTCCTTATTGGGCGTGTAGAGAAAAACTTTGATCGTCTTCCTGTTGGGTAATACCATAGGCGCAGAGTAGGTTGCGCGAAGGTAATGCCATAAACTTTCACTTGCTATTAGCATAACAAAACTTACACTGCTCACCAGTGCAATTTAGGGTTATTCTTCTTAAAAATGAAGAATTTCGAAAATAAGAATTACTAAACAGCCGCATGACTTTCGACAGCAACAGCACAAACAAAAAGCGCCAGCGCAGCGACAGGTGGTCACGCTATGTAGTGACGGGCTTTGGCGGCCTTGTTTTGTTGACGTTAGTTATTCTTATCACCCACTTAATAAGCCAAGCTCTGCCTTTGGCATACACCCCTAGCTTACAACACCTTTCAAGCTTTAAAACCCAAGACAACGAAGAAATTATCAGCGCCGGCGACATCATCAATAGCCAGCCGCTGCTGGTTAGAAAGTCTGACTGTAGATTAGGTTTAAAGTTGCTTAAAGGCGATAGTTTGGAGAGTAATCACGATTACATTCGACCTTGTGAGCATAGGTTGTCAGCCCATAGCGTGATGGGAGAGAACTATATTGTTGATGTATCGCCTAATGCTCAAGTGAGGGTCTTGCCGGTTAGATCGTTCAACATGGGCGACAGCACAGCGGTTGATATTGCAACGAGTGCGCCCCAAGCTACGTTGTCCAATAATATTACTTTCGCATTACCTAAAGAAAAATGGCGAGAGCGTGACAACTGGAATATGGCCCTGTCTTCCAAATGGGCTGTGGTGTCTATCTCGAAAGGTAACAGTGTTTTTATTCGTTGGGTGAATCGGCTTCGTCCCACGCAGGTGGTAGACAAACGGTTTTACAATGTAGATAGGTTGGTGCTGCTGCCTGGTAGCGAGAGTGTGCTGCTTCAAATTGAAGATGCGCTTTACCTCAACCGGCTCAGCGATAAAGGGGCATCACTTCTACCCATAATAAGTGGTATTGATGCATCGTTAGATGAGAACATCATTTTTCCTCTCGCTAAAGACCGCACTTTCTTTTTAACGAATACAAAAACGCAGACACTGACTCGCTGGGTGCTGAGTAAAAGTGAAAAAGGCCTCATATTTAAACCAACCTACCAAATAGCGCTTCCAGGAGAGATAGTAAGAGACGTAGCAGAGCATGCCAGTATGAATCTAGTGGCTGTGCTAACCGATAAAGCACGGGTACTGTTGGTAAACCGCGTATCAGGTGATGTAGTGGCGTCGCAACAAATTGAGCGTACCGCCGAGAATATCACCTGGTATGGTAATAAGCTTTACGGCTACTCAGGCAATACGCTTTCAGTATGGGAAGGGAAGCATTTAAGCGGCATTACCACGTGGGCATCGCTGTTTGAGCCGCAACATTATGAGGGGTACGGAGCAGAAGAAACGGTGTGGCAAACCACCAGTGCTTCCGATTTTCAGGAGGCTAAATTTAGCTTAACGCCGCTTTTGATAGGCAGCATCAAAGCTTCTCTTTTGGCACTGCTAATTGCAATACCTGTTGCCATCGGCGCCGCTATATACACCGCATTTTTCGCCAAAAGCCGTCTGCGCAACATTATAAAACCGGCTATTGAGCTATTAGAAGCCATACCCAGCGTGTTAATCGGGTTTATCGCGGCCATTTGGCTGTCGCCGAAAGCCGAGCAGTTTTTGTTTTCCTTTGCCTTTTTCCTTATCGTGATTCCTTTTGTGCTTATAGTTGTTGCTTTGGTGCAACGCCCTATTGCGGAGTACCTACCTAAAAAACTAAGGCATGGTGCAGAACTACTTTTT
Source organism: Alteromonas sp. Cnat2-8 (assembly GCF_022348355.1). NCBI lineage: Bacteria > Pseudomonadati > Pseudomonadota > Gammaproteobacteria > Alteromonadales > Alteromonadaceae > Alteromonas > Alteromonas sp. Cnat2-8. The sequence continues at coordinate 448,659 of NZ_JAKREX010000001.1, read as the reverse complement.
GCTATAGGTGGTGTGTTCTTTTTAGGTTTTATAAGCGTGGAGTATGCGCCCGCGCTTATTTTCTCGGTGATGGGAGTGGACGGGTTTACGCTACTTGCATCTGAATCGAATAGTCCCATTGGTAAAACCACCATAGTGGTAGCGCTTGCGTTAGGTGTGGCTATTTCACCGAGTATTTATTCTTTAGCTGAAGATGCCATTAACGGCGTTCCAAACGACTTAAAACATGCTTCGTTTGCACTGGGCGCAACTCGCTTACAGACCTTGCTCCGCGTTGTGCTGCACGTTGCACTGCCGGGCATCGTTGCCGCGATAATGCTAGGTTTTGGCCGTGCGTTTGGTGAAACCATGATTGTTCTAATGGTTACAGGAAATACACCAATCTCCAGTTGGGGCTTGATTGAGGGTTTGCGAGCACTTACTGCCAACTTGGCAATCGAACTACCAGAGGCCGATGTATCATCCGCGCACTATCAAATTTTATTTTTTACCGCGTGCATTTTGTTCTTATTTACTTTTTTGGTAAACACCATAGCAGAGCTACTGCGCCAGCATATAAGAAGTAGGGCGTATTATGGTTAATCGAACAATGTTTGGATTAAGCGCAGTTCAGCGCCAGTCGCTGGTTATCAGTCTAACAGCCTTTTTCACTAGCTTACTGCTTATCGCACTGGTGAGCGTGCTCTTGTTAATAAGCTTTCGCGGGACGGCTTATTTTTGGCCTGAACCTATCTATACCGTAAATGGTACACATCAAGACGGTACGGCGTTCTCAGTACTCGCTAATGTATTTGATGACCCCTCAAATGAGGATGTGACCCTGAATTACTCAGATACTCAGCATCCTTATGGCTTTCAAATTCAATTATCGCGAGAAAACTTATCTAGCACATTGCTCGCGAAAAACAGCGCAGACATCAAATTATTGGATGGCAGGCGCGTGTTGGCTATTCCCGAATATATTGTAGTCCCTTCTAAACCGCCACAGACCCTAGACAAAATTGATGCTGTCATAGAGGAAGTTGCCCAGATCAGTGCGCAAATTGAAGATCTCAATACGCGTCATCTAGCGCCTATTCACGAAGCGCTGTCTCAATTTGATAAACGTAACGTGGTGGCTGACGCACCAGCAAGAGAGCGCTTGGTCGCGTCATTTAATGAATATCAAAAGCGTGTTGAAGCTTTAGAGGTGACGCGGGCTGAGTACACCTTGCTGGTAAGTTTTGCAGACGGTACGCCGTTTGTTATCCCTATTTCTAGTATTCAAGATGTGGACTTTGTAAGTCGCTTAAGCACAATGGAGAAGTGGCAGGTAGTGTTTTCAGAAATAGGCGTGTTTTTAACTGATTCGCCTAAGCAAGCAAATACCTCTGGCGGCGTATTCCCCGCGTTGTTTGGCACTGTACTCATGGTATTCTTAATGACCATCATCGTAACGCCCTTTGGGGTGTTGGCCGCTATTTACCTGAGTGAATATGCGCCTAACACGGCACTGACCACCATTATTCGTGTAAGTGTAAGCAATATGGCAGGGGTGCCTTCTATAGTTTACGGCGTGTTTGGACTTGGTTTCTTTGTTTATACCTTAGGCGGCAGTATTGATGAGCTATTGTTTAGTGACACATTGCCAGCGCCAACCATGGGAAGCCCAGGTGTATTTTGGGCTGCCTTAACCATGGCTATTTTGACCTTACCTGTGGTGATAGTGGCGACTGAAGAAGGCTTGCGCAGAGTGCCGGAAGGATTGAAAGCGGGCAGTTACGCGTTAGGGGCAACTAAAATTGAGACTATAGTACGTACCGTATTGCCTATCGCGTCTCCGGGGATTATGACTGGCGTAATTCTGGCGATTGCGAGGGCGGCAGGTGAAGTAGCGCCACTTATGTTAGTTGGTGCGGTCAAGTTTGCGCCAACCTTGCCCATAGATGGTGAATTTCCCTATCTTCATCTTGATAGGCAGTTTATGCATTTGGGCGTGCTTATCTATGACGGAGCGTTTCACAGCCAAACCGATGGAAAAAGCGCAAGTATGATGTTCGCCGCCTGCTTACTATTACTGGTAGTAGTTTTTGTATTAAATATTCTGGCAGTTGTACTTAGAGCGCGCCTTCGTAAACGCTATCTCAAAGGATAATACAGGTCTAGTAACATGTTGAAGTTGTTTGAACACAATACGCTAAACGTAAACGATATTAGTGAAGAGCAAACCGCGGTAGAGGTTAAAAAACTCAACCTGTGGTTTGGCAATAAGCATGTGTTAAATGACATCAGCATGCGAATCCCCAAAAACAAAATAACCGCGTTGATTGGTCAAAGTGGCTGCGGCAAATCTACACTGATAAGCTGTTTCAACCGACTTAACGATTTGTATGACGGCTGCAAATACAATGGTGAAATTATTATTGATGGTCAAAACATCAATAGTCGTAAAATAAATGTGTCACGCCTAAGAACAAATGTAGGCATGGTATTTCAGCGCCCCAATCCCTTTCCCATGAGCATCTATGAGAACGTGTGTTATGGGCTTAAGCTTCAGGGTGTGAAAATTCGACGACACTTAGACGATGCGGTAGAAAGCGCACTAAAACAGGCTGCGTTATGGGACGAGGTTAAAGATCGTTTATTTGAATCTGCCCATGTTTTATCTGGCGGTCAGCAACAGCGTTTAGTTATTGCAAGAGCATTGGCATTAAAGCCCGACATTCTGCTTCTTGATGAACCGACCTCAGCCCTTGACCCACTAACCACACTTTTTATTGAAGAGCTAATGGACGCATTAAAAAAGCAATGCACCATTATTATTGTGACGCACAACATGCAGCAAGCAGCTCGAGTTAGCGACTATACCGCCTTTTTCCATCAGGGCAGGCTAATAGAATATGCAGACAGCGATACGCTGTTTACCATGCCGGACAAAAAACAAACCGAAGATTATATAACGGGGCGATATGGATAACGGTGCAGTGAACGTGCGTTCTAACTTGGAGTTGCGCCGCACTGCTGAAGTTTGGCATGGCGTTGCGGCTTGTAATAATAGTGCAACGATAGGTACTGGCACATTGTCTAGCCGTTATTTATTAAGCTTATGGCGCGAGGAGAAATCACCATGCGACAGGTAGCCTTAAATACGCATATCTCAGGTACCTTTAATATCGAGTTGGAAAACTTGCGTAACTCGGTATTAACCATGGGAGGCGAAGTTGAGCAGCAGCTGGTGGATACGTTAAAAGCGGTAAAGCACAATCACGCCGCTCTGGCTGAAAAAGTGGTGTTAAACGACTTAAAAATTAACTCCATGGAAATTCAAATTGATGAAGAGTGCTTGCGCATTATTGCCAAACGTCATCCTACCGCCAGTGACCTGCGTTTGATTATGACCATTTCCAAAGCCATTACCGATATTGAGCGAATGGGCGATGAAATCGAGCGTATTGCTAAACTGGTAACGCGCAATAAGCTGCCGAGTTCAGATACTATCAAGAGCAGTATGTTGCTTATTGGTGAGAGAGTCGCCGCCATGATGCGCGGCACATTCGACGCTTTTGCCCGTCAGGATGAGGCCGCTGCATTAGAAGTGTACGACCAAGACAACCGCATTGACAGTGAGTACAAACGGCTGCTGTCGTATACCACCTCCGAAATGCAGAAAAGCACTGACGACATGCAGGATTGGCTGGATGTGTTGTGGGCAATGCGCTCGTTAGAGCGAATTGGTGATAGATGTAAAAACGTGTGTGAATATGTGGTTTATCTCACTCGCGGTACCGATGTTAGACATACACCGCTGGAAAATATGCAGCAAAAGCTGGAAGATTTGACGTAAACCTGTCCAAATGGTCAGTGTGATTTTGCGTAGTAATATTCAAATATGAAAGTTCGTGAAATTTATTTGTCATAAAACTGAAATATTTGGTGGTTTTATCATCGCATTCAAATAATTCCGCATACTTTTATCGTTTTTCAGTGATTTTCGCTATGGCTTCTAACATGATTACGTTATCATGCGCCGCAGCCAAGAACAGATCGTGCAAAATTTAATCGAACCTTATGATAAAACACAATTTGTCTTTAACTTCATTCTCTAGCCTTTGTGGTGAAGAGATCATGCTACTTACTCAAGTAGCGTCCAGCCTAAATCGCGTTTAGATCGGGAGCGATTATCCGTGGAATTTTTTGAAAGTTATGGCCTAATTCTTATAATCCTTGCCGCCGGCGTTGGTTTCGTCATGGCATGGGGTATTGGAGCGAATGACGTTGCCAACGCAATGGGTACGTCAGTAGGTTCTAAAGCTTTAACCATAAAACAAGCCATTATCATTGCAATGATATTTGAGTTTGCTGGCGCCTACCTAGCAGGTGGCGAAGTAACGTCTACCATTCGAAAAGGGATTATCGACTCAACCTATTTTATAGACATACCTGAATACCTTGTATTAGGCATGATCTCGTCATTACTTGCAGCTGGAATCTGGCTGGCGGTAGCGTCGTGGTTGGGGTGGCCTGTATCTACAACTCACTCAATTATCGGTGCAATCATCGGTTTTACTGCCACTGGCGTCAGCATGGACGCGGTAGCATGGGACAAAGTGGGCGGTATTGTTGGTAGCTGGGTCGTAACCCCTGCTATATCTGGCGTGATTGCTTATCTTATTTTCATGAGCGCGCACAAGCTTATCTTCCAAACAGCCTCACCGTTTGCAAATGCCAAGCGTTATGTGCCGTTTTATATGGCATTAGCGGGCTTTGTTATGTCGCTTGTTACTATCAAGAAAGGCCTTAAGCACGTTGGTCTAGAGCTAAGCGCCGTTAACGGATATCTGCTGGCGATTGCTATTGCTGTAGCATTGGGCTTCTTGGGTAAATGGTTTATCGGCCGTATGAAGTTCAGCGGTTCTGAAGATGCAGACCTACAGGCGGCTAACGTTGAGAAAGTATTCGCACTGCTAATGGTAGTAACAGCCTGTTGTATGGCGTTTGCCCACGGTTCAAATGATGTAGCTAACGCTATTGGGCCGTTGGCTGCAGTAGTTAGCGTAGTAAGTAGTGGTGGTGAAATTAACTCTAGCACTACCCTTGCACCGTGGATCCTTCCTCTAGGTGGTTTAGGTATTGTTGCGGGTCTTGCGCTATTCGGGCATCGCGTTATCAAGACCATTGGACAGGGTATTACACACTTAACACCAAGTCGTGGTTTTGCAGCAGAACTTGCAGCAGCGTGTACAGTAGTTATTGCATCGGGTACTGGTTTACCTATTTCTACTACACAAACGCTTGTAGGAGCGGTACTAGGTGTAGGTCTGGCGCGTGGTGTATCAGCGCTTAACCTGGGTATTGTAAGAAATATCGTCGTATCGTGGATTGTAACTTTGCCTGCTGGCGCAATCCTTTCGATTATCTTCTTCTACATTCTTAAAGCGTCGTTTGGCGTAGCGTAGAACATAGCGCTAACAAACGTTCGTATTAAGCGAAAAGAATTAAAAAAGGCCGTGCTTGAAGTGAAGCACGGCCTTTTTGTTTGTGGAATGTTTTCTTTAATCAATAGATATAGGCGTTTCAAAACCGCGTGGTTTAACGCCCACTACGGCGCATTTTAGCTGATGAATGGTTTCTTCCGCGGTGTCGCCCATGATATAGCCAGGCACGCCCAAACGTGCCACTGTGCCCATTACGATAATGTCGGTGTCAAGGGACGTGGTAGTGGCTGCAATTTCTCTTCTAGGGTAGCCGTGAACAATGTGCTTCTGAGGCTTTAAATACTCCATTACATCTTCTTCAAGCTCATTGCCTAGCTCTTCAAGCAGTTTATCTAGTTCAGCTTCACGCTCTGCATGGATTTTCGCTAAGTCGGTTTCCATTCTATCGTTATCAACCGATATGAAACCGTCTCTTGCTATGTTCTCAGGAACAGCATCAAAAACGTGAACAATGTGTAGCTGTGCAAACTCTAACAAGGCTATTTGGCTTGCATGGCGTAGAATGTCGCGGTTCAGGTCGCGCCTGATTGAAACTTCATGCTGTGGGTAGTGATAGTTCAAATCTAGTGCTGCAACCACGTTTTTGTATTGGCTACGAGGCTTGTGGTTAATGATCCATACCGGGCAGGGGCACTTGCGGAACAAGCGCATATCTAAGCTTCCGAATAACTTATCCAGAAAGCTTTCTTCTGCTCGCTTAATCACTAAATCGATCTTGTTCTTCTGAACGTAGCGCACAACGTCGATAAGGGGTTGTCCTACTGCTACCGCGGTAGATACGGGATAGTTTTTTCCCCAGCTCTCTGCTTGTTCTTTTAACCAGTGCTGAGCTTGGGTTTCCATAGTTTGCTGAGAATCAACGTAAGAGAAAGACTCCATGACCATGCTGGCGTTAGGTGGCAGTGACTCAAGAGAAAGCATGATGGTAAGTTTAGCTTGATGTGCTTTGGCGATATGCAGCGCCTGGGCAACCGTATCATCCTGACGATGCGAGTCACTCAATACGCATAAAATGTTCTTATAATGTCCTTTCATACTGCCCTCAATAGTTAATCGCTCTATTGACTGAATGATACAAGAGCGGGTCTTACTTCGCTGTAAAAATATCTTACTGGTTTAATCCTAACGCTAGTTGTAGCGGCTTTCCAGCACGTATAACGCATTCTAATACGCTTTATATTTGGAAATTGTACAAACCTATTACTGAAATGCCACTTGCTTAATAAACCAAAAAAATTGTTGTGTTTAAGACTGTTAGGCGCGTGAAAGTAATGGTGAGGTTTTTTTAGGTGTATCAGCTAACTGTTTTTAACAATACTCAGGAACCTTGGTATAAGAGCTCTAGGCTGTATTTAATCTTTATGTTAGATTAATCCAATATCTTTTAATCCATTTTTAAATAACTGAGAGATGCCCATGAAATGGCCTAATCTTAAGCACCTGCACTATTTGGTGACGCTACATCAAGAGCAACATTTTCATCGTGCTGCCCAGCGCTGTAATGTAAGTCAGTCAACATTAAGTACGGCCATTCAGAATCTAGAAGAGCACTTTGGAAGCCAGCTTCTTGAGCGTGAACATAAGACCTTTGTGTTTACGTCTTTGGGGTTGGATATTGTTGAACGTAGTAAAGTATTGCTTCAAGAAGCGGGAGAGCTTGTTGAGTATGCGCAAAACGCGGGTAACTGGCAGCGAGGCACCCTAAAACTAGGTGTTATTCCAACCATTGCGCCATTTTTATTTGAAGGCATGATGGGGGCGTTTTCTGCATTTCTACCCGAGATAAACTTGGAGATGCAGGAAGACACGACCGAGAAGCTGCTACAGCAGTTAACCGACGGCAGATTAGACTTACTTATTCTAGCACTGCCAATGGAAACGCCTGGGTGCAAACAGATGATATTGGGACACGATCCGTTCCATCTTATTGCGCACAAAGATATGGCTGAGCAACTTCCAAACCCAGTCGACATTTCGACCTTACCTAAAAAGAGTATTTTCCTACTTCAGCAAGAGCACTGTATGACTGGGCATGCGGTAAGCGCGTGTAATCTTCAGCACAGCGATCAAATCAGCAGTGTTGCAGCAAGCAGCTTGTATACCTTGGTGCAGCTGGCTAATAGCAAAATGGGCTACACCTTCTTACCTGAACTAGCGATAAATCAATCTATTCTTGAGCACACCGGTCTTAAGAGCTTTCCAGCGGAAGAGCAGGGCTTCCGTGAGATTGGCTTAGTATGGCGTTCAGGTACAACGCGAATGCAGCTGTTTCGTCGTATTGGTGAAATTATCTCGCCTCTATTACCCATTCCCACACTAAAATAGTGCTGGCGCTGAGCGCGCTTTCCTTCATAGTTAGCTAAAGCGGTTGAGCCTATAGGCTCAACCGCTTTTTTACTGCTGACATCAAATATTGTTTTGTGCACCAACCCCAGAGAAGCTCTTCATCCTTCATCTAAAGCGCAGTTTCAGTGGCGTTATTCCCTAAATGGCAATTTATTTATCAAATAAACAAACTTTTTTGCAAAGCTTATCGACTTAATGGTTAAGTAAAAAAATAGAGCGTAAAAACGGGGAACGGCGTGTTTAAAAAACGAGATGAAAAACTCGTGGAACAGGCATTACAGGGTAATAAAAAGGCGTGGTTTACGCTTATATCTCGCTACGAAACCGCTATGTACCAATACGGTATTCGAATGACAGGGAATAGCCATGATGCAGCAGATTTAATGCAGGAGATTTTTATCTCTGTGTTTCGCAGTCTTGCCTGTTTTAAAGGTGAGGGCAGTTTTAAAAGTTGGCTCTATCGCATTGCCCACTGCCGCTGTGTTGAGTTGTATCGCAAGCGAAAGCCGCATTCAGACATTGACGACATACAGGCGCCGCTTTGCGGTGCACCATGCCCAGAAATGCAGCTTTATAGCGACCGAGAGAGTAGAGCGTTAACGCAGGCTATGCAGACTTTACCTTTAGGCCAAAAAGCGGTGGTGGAATTGAAATTCTTCGGCCACTTCACGTTCGAAGAAATTGCACAGCAAATGGATATCTCAGTAAATACCGCTAAGTCGCGACTTTACGCAGCCTTGGCAAAGTTGAAGTTGGAGTTGGAATAATGACCTTATATGACAAAGAAGCCTTATTCTCAGCTTATCTGGACAACTCGCTTGATAGCGAGCAGGAAAAGCAGTTTAACGCGTTGTGCGATTCAGATGCTGAGTTCGCGCAGGCGGTAGAAAATAGCGCCCGTTTGAACAGCGCAAGTGCAAGCTTCGTTGCTCCGGCACTTCCCCAGTGGGACAAAGAACAGACCTTTTTTAAAAAAGATGAACCACGTTCGCTGTCGTCTTGGTTTAGCTTGCCAGCGTGTGCCATGGCCATGTCGGCGTGTGCGCTGTTAGCCGTACTCACCGGCGCAAAGCTGTCGTATAGCGATAACGGTATAGCGCTTACGTTTTCAAACAAAAGCGCCAACAGAGTGGATGAAATGGTTGAGCAGCGCGTTACGCAAGAAGTTGCTAAAGCTTTAGGTGAGCAACGTGATTTCTATCAACAAGCAAACCAAACACTATTCAAAGAATACGCTCAGGCGCTATCTAAACAGCAGCAACAAAGCAGTGCAGAGCTTACTAAGTACTTGTTAGCGTCGAGTAGAGAAGAACGCAAACACGACTTTGCCGAGCTTATTAAATTTATCAACGAGCAGCGTATTGACGATCAAAGATTCTATGCACGCCAATTTACGCGTCTACAGGATGAAATTGATGACATTGAAATAGGGTACAGCGCGGTAAGTTTATCTAACAGCCGTTCTGAAGTGCCATTAACCATGCCGTATGAAACAAACAATCCACAGTCGTCGCTAGATGATTAATGTAATTAGGTGAAATTATGAAACGCTTATTAACTGCTTTACTACTTTGCTCTGCTGCTGGTGGTCTTGCGAACGCACAAAGTGCGCAAAAATATGACACGCTATCGAATGAATTAGAAATAATGTCTGGGGTACTCAAAACGTCCTTACGACAAAATGCCGCAACTGATTCTTGGAGAGTGAGTCAAATCGAAACCAGCTATCTTGCTGGGCAGGGGGCGGTATTTACTTTTTCAGTAAGAGGTCAAAGCGGTAACTGGGTACGAGAGATAGAAACGCTGGTAGAAGGATTAGTTGCCACCGTACCACCTGCACCGCCTGCACCACCAGTTCCGTCTGCAAATTCGTTTAGTGATGTAGATGACATTGTGTTTGAAGCAGCCAGAGAGTGGGAAGCTTACGCAGAAGAAACCAGCCATCGTTTTTCTCAGGCGTTTGCTGACAACAATAGTCGCTTACGCGACTTGCGCAACATGCAGCGTGAACTTGCCTGGGAAGCAAGAGAAGTAGAGCGTGAACTGCGAGATATTACCTTTGAATTGCGTCACGCTGACGAGGCGCGAAAAAAAGAATTACTCGCGCAAAAAGAGCAGTCTGGAGAGCAGCTTAAGCAATTAGAAGCGAAAGAAAAAAGCATGAAGGATGAGCTTAAAGCAATTGAAAAAGAGCAGACTAAACAAATGGAGGCGCGTAAAGCGCAGCAGCAGCAAGCTTACAAAACGTTTCTGGCCGGTTTTGAGTCGGGCATGAGCGAGACCTTATGCAGATTTGGGTCAGGCTTACGCGGTCTGCCGGAAAATGAACATATCAGCATGGTGCTGAAAGATTTTGAGATGGACGAGAGCCGCGAGCGCAAAGACCGAATTTATGTATTTACTCGTGCTGATATAGTGCGCTGTGTTCAAGAAAAAATAGACGCGAATAAACTTCTCACCAACGCTAATATTTATCAGTTTTAAATAAATAAGCTCGGCGCACTTATGAACGCTTTGCTTTGTTAAAACAGCACGCTCGCCTTCGTTAATGAACGTTGATAACGAAGGCGCGCTTTTTATTGGCCTACATTTTAGGTGCAATATGCCCTAATTCTGCTGCCCATGTGAGTTCGGATCTCTTAAGGTTATTTGCCGCACTAGCGCCAAAGCTGTGCAGCGCATTGTAAGCGCTACTAGATGGAACACGGCAATAGTGGCAAAGTGCATAGAATAAAAGGCTACAGCGATGCTGTGAGCCATCGCAGTGTAAGTATATCTTCGCTCCTTCGGTCAACATTTGAGATAGTTCATGAAGGTATTGATGAAGATGCGTATCCTCAGTAGGCGATTCTGACGATGGATGTACAAAGGGAACCCATAGCCACTCTAGCCCAGCCGCAACAGAATTGTCGCGTATAACTGGCGCATGTTCTTCACTGGTCTGAACCGTTGCAATATGGGTAACACCCAGTGACTTAAGGCGTTCAAAATCACTTTCAACAGGTTTTTTACCCAGGCATATATGCCCTGCGTGTAGTGAAAACCACGCAATACCTGGTGTCAACGTAGTGCTGTTTTCCTTTTTCTCGGCGTCTTGCTTGTTTGTTAGCATAAGTTTTTACATGGTTTTGGCATAGCAGCTTAATTTGGGCCTTTTGTTAAACGACAAAATAATAAATTGAAAAGTAGTGGCAGCTACATCCGCCAATCACGAACATGTGCCAAATTGCATGGGTGTACTTTACCTTTTTTGCCACGTAAAAGCACACGCCTACACTGAAACACAGCCCGCCTGCTACCAATAACCATAGGCCAGCACCGGGAAGGGCGACATAAAGAGGGTAGATAAGACCCAGTGCAATCCATCCCATCAGCAAATAAGTCATCACGGATACCTTTGGGAAACGGTGCTGCGCGACGAGCTTAAACGCCACGCCGCCAATTGCCAAGCTCCAGATAATCGCGGTCATAGTAATACCCAACACGCCACCAATCGAAACCAGTAACAATGGTGTGTAAGTACCTGCTATCAATAAGTATATTGCGCTGTGGTCAAATAGCTTAAGCCATCCCTTTGCCTTTTGATGGGAAATAGCGTGATAAAGGGTTGAGCTTAAAAACACCAGAATGAGTGTAGAGCCATAAATAGCTGCAGTGGTTAACGCGAGCGTATCCTCCGCTCGATACAACATAAATACTAAACCCACGATAGCAGCAATAAAGCCAACCCCATGACTAATACTGTTCAGCCACTCTTCCAGTACAGAGTAGGCTTTTGCAGGAATGCTTTTTGATTGCGGCACAGCCTGTGTCTGAATCTGTTCTTGGATCATCACAGCTCCTGTTTTTTTCTTTCTAAGAATAATGGGTAGTAAATGCCCTTAAAGCCTCTTGTCGCACTTTCTCGATAAGACATGCGATCATTTCAGCGACTAACGCTTTCAATTGAAACGTGCAGCTCAGCATTTTCCCTACTACGTCCATTAGGACAATTATAGCGCACACTTGTTCGCTCAATGCGAAAATAATAACAGAAAACGTCAATAATCTGATGACAATCAGATTACAAAAAGAGGTTAAAATACCAATACGCATAGATAATTGCCCACTCACAAGGCGCTGGCAAGTTTCCTAGCAATGCTTGGGAATGTAGGGCTGAGTGGTGATTATCTATCCGGACTAGTTTAAATCTGCATTCTCAAAACAGCCGCCTAATTTGTCCAGTAGGACTTTTAACGTACGGCTTTCATCTGCAGTCATGCCATTAAGCTTGCAGAGCATTTGCACAGGCACGTCTTCTGCTATGGCTTTCTTCTTCTTGCCCGTTTCAGTGAGTTGAACGCGCTTAACGCGTTTGTCGGCTTTATCTTTAGTGACAACTAAAAAGCCTTTGTCTTGTAGCTTTTTGAGAATCAGCGACATAGCACCACCGTCTATGGCCGTTCTCTCCAGAAGCTCGGCAATAGTAATGCCATCGTTTTCCCATAGCGCCATTAAAGTCACATATTGAGGATAGGTGATATCCAGCGCTTTAAGAAGGGGGCGGTAAGCACGAGTGAATGCATTCGACAGCGTATAAAAACGGTGGCAAAGCTGATTTTCCAACTTCAATAATTCTGACATGATGCTTAACCCTTATCGGTAAGGCTTTTTCTTAACAATAATATTTTGCATACAAAACACTTGATCTGCAAGTTGGTTTGGTGATAATTTATTTTGCATGCAAAGTAATTGTTTAAATAAACCTATGAGGAGAGTAACTATGCATAAACTTCAACAAGTCGTTTATACCGGAAGTGCAACAGCAACGGGTGGTCGTGAAGGAACAGCGAAATCAAGTGATGGTAAGCTAGACCTTAAACTCTCTACACCTAAAGAATTGGGCGGTGCAGGTGGAGAAGGGACGAACCCTGAACAAATGTTCGCAGCGGGCTATTCGGCGTGCTTTATCGGTGCACTTAAGCATGTGGCTGCATCGCAAAAAATTAAGCTGGCCGATGACATTAGTGTAACTGGCAACGTTGCAATTGGACCTATTGAACAAGGCTTTGCTATTGCAGTAAAACTGACGGTAGATTTGGGCGATATGGACAAAGCACAAGCGCAAGGCTTGGTGGAAACTGCACATCAAGTATGCCCATACTCAAATGCGACCCGCGGTAATATTGAAGTAGATATTAGCCTTGCTTAATTAAACAGCAAACGAGTCAGCGGTTAACGCAGATAGTTAATGCCCTCGTCAGATAGCTACGCCTTCGTCAGATGGCGTAGCTGTCCTGCACTTATTCACGTTAACCCTTACTGCTTTTCGAAATATAGCGCAGTTACAACGCAGCTCTTCGAATTAGAGTCGCCAGTCATATAACAGATTGATACACTGAGGTCGTATCAATCATCCTTTAGGAAGTTATATGAAAAAATACGGATTACTGGCTACATTCGTATGCGCGCCTGTTTTGTTCGCATGCAGCGACAACAGCAATGTAGACGCAGCCAAGACAGACAAAGATCAAGCCGTCAGCGTAGGCTCGACTTCTGACACTGAAGCACAAAATGTTGCAGTAGCAAACCAAGCTGACGCGGCTATTGCCTCTGGGGTAGATTATCACTCCTTCGCGAACCCTAATGAGATTCGGGTTACCCATCTCAGCCTAAACCTAACTGCAAACTTTGAGACCAAGCAGCTTGTTGGCGACGTAACGCTTGATGTAAAGCGTGAAAAGCCCGACAACAACACATTGGTGTTAGATACGCGAGCATTGGACATTCAAAGTGTTACCGTAGACGGTGAAAGTGTTCCTTTTGAAATGGGAGAGGTTGACCCTGATTTAGGTACACCTCTTACTATTACGTTACCTAGTTCCGCAAACGCAGTAACGGTTGCGTATTCAACCTCACCTGAAGCGTCTGGCGTACAATGGTTAACGCCAGCGCAAACTGCAGGTAAAAAGCACCCGTTCCTGTTTACCCAAGCGCAAGCGGTTCACGCGCGAAGCTTCATTCCGCTTCAAGACTCACCGCAAGTACGCGTAACCTATGACGCGACCATTAAGACACCTGAAGCGCTGTTGGCGGTGATGAGTGCGTCAAACGATCCTACCACCGAGCGCGATGGTGAATATGAGTTTACCATGCCACAGCCTATCCCTTCGTATCTTATTGCGTTGGCTATAGGTGATTTAGAATTTAAAGCCATGGGTGAGCGTACCGGTGTGTATGCTGAGCCTGCGCTACTTGAAAGTGCAGCGAAAGAATTTGAAGACACTGAGGCGATGTTAGAAGTAACAGAAGAAACCTATGGACCTTACCAGTGGGACCGTTACGATCTATTAATTCTACCGCCGTCATTCCCGTTTGGTGGTATGGAAAACCCTCGTTTGTCGTTTATCACGCCAACGGTTATCGCGGGTGATAAAAGCTTGGTTTCATTGATTGCTCATGAACTGGCGCACAGCTGGTCTGGTAACACGGTAACAAACGCTACATGGCGTGATCTGTGGTTAAACGAGGGCTTCACAACCTACTTAACTTACCGAATTATGGAAATGATCTACGGTCACGATCGTTTTAAAAAAGAAGCGGTGCTCGGTTATCAAGACCTGGAGAATGATGTTGCTGCATTAGAGGAAAATGATGAGATCCTGGCTATTGACCTTCGTGGTCGCAATCCGGACGATGTTTTCTCAAATATTCCCTATGAAAAAGGCGCACTGTTTTTACGTGAAATTGAACAAAAAATTGGCCGAGAAAACTTTGATGCTTTCTTAATGCAGTACTTTAAAGACTTTGCTTTTAAGAGCATTACTACCGACACGTTTATTGCTTATTTAGATGATACCTTGTTAAAGCAGTATCCAGATAAGCTAGACGCGGAGCGCATCCAAACGTGGATTTTTGAACCAGGCATTCCCGAGGGAGCGCCACAGCCAGAATCTGATGCGTTCACTAAAATCGATGACACACGAAGCGCTTGGCTTTCTGGCGACGTGAAAGCGGCGGATATTGAAACCGCGCAGTGGACTGTACACGAGTGGCTATATTTTCTAAACAACATGCCCGAATCGCTAAGCAGCGCACAGCTGGCTGAGCTAGATTCAGCGTTTTCACTCACCTCGACTAAAAACAACGAAATTGCTCATAGCTGGTTGATGATCGCAGTAGAGAATAACTATCAGCCTGCCTATGATCGTTTGTATAGCTACTTGGTGTCGATAGGGCGCAATAAGCTTGTTAAGCCCCTTTATCGCGAGCTATCAAAAACACCTGAAGGCAAGGCGTTTGCTAAACGCGCATTTGAAGAAGCGAAACCGGGCTATCACCCACTTACAGTGAAAGCTAATGAAGGCTATGTGAACTAAGACTTTATTAGACTCATGCGAACCGGTCTCGATAAGAAGACCTTCGTTTTTGTGATAGCGACAGTAAAGGTCTACGTTTGTAGATTACCGTTACTTGGCTAAAAAATAAAAGCAGCTCAATTGAGCTGCTTTTTTTGTGTCTGTCACTGGTATAGAAAACGCGATAGGAAAAATAATAAAAATTTGAACAATTGTTCAAATAAAAGATCTGAAAGTTGGGTACAACGTATAGAATTTTACTTTGATGTGTATCTGTACAAAGCAGCTTATCGCGATCTTGCTTGTACTTTGAAGGATTAAACCGACTTTAAGGAGTTTTTATGTATACGCAAAAAATGCATCCAGCAACGACATTTCCCGATGTCTCAGCAACCCTATCCACAGGGGAAACGGTGTCGCTTACCAATAAAGAAGAGGGATGTGATTGGAAAATGGTGGTTGTTTATCGCGGTGAACACTGCCCAATATGTACTAAATTCCTGAACAAATTAGAAGATTATAAAGGTCGTCTACGTGAGCTCAATATTGATTTGGTGGCTGTAAGTGGTGACAGCAAAGCACAGCTCGATGAGCATCTAGACGACCTGTCGATTACGTTCCCTATTGCTTACGGTCTCTCGCAAGAAGATATGGAAAAACTTGGGCTATACATCTCCAAGCCGCGCTCAGATAAAGAAACCGACCACAATTTTGCTGAACCTGCGCTATTTATAGTGAATGAAAAAAACGACATTCATATTGCTGAAATAGCAAACGCGCCGTTTGTGCGCCCTGACTTAGAGCAACTCGTATCAGGCTTGGAGTTTATACGTAACCCAGATAACAACTACCCCATTCGAGGCACCTTCAAAGGATAAGGTTAACAGGCCCTAGTTATGTGTGATTAAAAGGTAAGGCTCTGGTGGTTTTCAGAGCCTTTTTTATTTACATATAGAAACCGTCAAAAGCTAGTCTTAATTTTATCGCTTGCTTGTTGTTTTCTATTGCTTACTCGTTTTCAACTGACACTGAAAAAGCAATGGGGGCCATCTGCTTTTTAAAGTCTTCCAGTGCATCTAAAGGTAGCTCAACATTTATTACCACACTGCTTCCATAGTTACAGTTCGCAATTTTACCTTGAGCTTGCTCTACCAAGTGACGTACAAACTGCTCGTGTTTGAAATCGATGTCTACGCTAAGCGGTTCCAGCTTTATCTCTTGTCTTATCTCAAGAGCATCTATGGCTTGCTGTGCTGCAGCCGAGTAAGCCCTTACCAATCCCCCCGCACCTAATTTAATTCCGCCAAAATAACGCGTGACAATAATCATGATGTCGCCGATATCTTTGTGCTGGAGTACATTTAATATGGGTTTACCGGCAGTGCCGCTAGGCTCGCCGTCATCAGCCATCGCCGCGCTACTTGGCGAGTTAGGGTTGCCAAAAACATAAGCCCAGCAATGGTGTCTGGCGTCGGGATACCGTTGTTTCACACTATCTAAAAGCGCCATTGCACTTTCACGAGAATTTGCAAAGCCGGCACAAGCAATGAATTTGCTTTTCTTAATTTCGTACAGGGTTTCAACCTGTTTAGCTGGAACGGGATAAGTCATCAGCGCATTGTAAGCTAAGACAATTTTTTATTTAAGCCAAATAAGGTAAGCAGTGTGTTTTATCGCTTAATAAAACGAAATTTTAGACGACGATAGGCTCAGATAGAACGCAGTGGTCAAAAATACTACTATTTGGCGAATTATCTTGAAAGGTCGTATTTCGTTTAACGTTCTAGCGGGGGCTTATTTCTTAATTTTAAGTTAAGTTTCTGAATTTAAATAGTTTTATAAAGTTGGCGCAGTGATTGTAATAGTGAATATGAGTGTGGCCAAGGCGTAACGCCACAACAACGTAACTTCGTCCCAATAAGGAAATCATGCTATGAAATCACGTATTACTGCTATCGCTATTGTTGCTCTTACTACTGTGTTCACCGGAAGTGCTTTAGCTTCTGTAGAATTTAAGCCTACCGACGATTCGGTCACCTCTAACCTTTGCGTTGCTGCCGCTACCGGGAACAAGTGGAAGCTACATGAACAAATTAAAGAATCTGCGCTAGATAAAAAGTACGTAGCACAGGACATGACGTGTAACGGACTATCTGTCGCTGCGTTTGTTGATCAATATGGCAAGAACGGGGAAAGCATCAAGAAGTACCTGAATATTCAACAGCAGCAGATTGCTAGCGTGGTGCACGCAAAATAACCCCCCCCCACAATTAAACGGTGCTAGGCTTGTACGTATGCGTACGCGAAAAATCGGCTGTGTGAAAAAGCGGGTTTAAAAAAAGGGCTGTTGATGATACAACAGCCCTTTTTACTAATTTAACATGACTGCTAGCGTAGAATACCTGATACAGTTTCAGATACATTCAATGCGCCTTTTTGAATTTCATCAATAATGCTTTGCACTTGCGCAATCTGTTGACTATTTTGGTCAACACTGTCTTTAACGCCTGCCATTTTCTTCGTGGATTTGTCAGCAAGCTTTCTGTTCTCTGCCACTACACTTTCAATTTCCACAGTTGAATCGCTGGTACGTTGCGCTAGCTGCCTCACTTCATCTGCTACTACAGCAAATCCTCTACCTTGATCGCCTGCACGTGCAGCTTCAATAGCGGCATTTAGTGCTAAAAGGTTGGTTTGCTCAGCAATGCCACTAATCGTTGTCACAATGGTTTCAATTTTTAGCGATTGCTCACTCAGTTCGTGCATAAGTTGATTGGTTTGCTCAACTTCTAACATGGCTGTATTGAAAATCTCAACGCTTCGTTGAAGTGACGAGGCTCCTTCATGGGCAATTTGAGACGTCTCTTCTGCCGTTGATACTGAGAGTTCCGCCGCCTGTGCGATTGCATTCTTTTCGTTAATTGCATCGGTAATGTTAGATGCAAATTTAATAACTTTTACTACTCGGCCCGAAGCGTCAAACACGGGGTTGTACGTTGCTTCCAACCACAATGCGTTACCGTGCGCATCTACGCGCTCAAACTGGCCTGAAGAGAAATTACCGCGGGCAAGGTTATCCCAAAAATTAGGATTTTCTTGATAAAACTTATCGCGACAGAACATGCGATGGTGTTTACCTTGAATGTCGGCCAAACTGTATTTCACTGTTGCAGTAAAATTCTCATTTGCCGTGATAATTGTTCCATCAGGATGAAACTCAATCACCGCCATCGACTTGTTTAGTGCGTCAGTCACTGCTTTACCAGCAAAATAGGCGTTTTCATGTTCAGTGATATCGTGGTAAATGGCATGAATTTCTGTAACGCCATGCTTATTCACCGCTACGTAGCTTGCCTTAAGCCACTTCGTTTCACCTAACGCCGATTTTCTTGCAACCGTGTCGCTAAAGCTGCCGCCATTGACCAAGTGTTGCCAAAACGATTTGTACTGTGACTCAGGTTCAACACCTTCAACGCGCATTGCCGCATGGGAAAACGACGTTGCGGTTGAATTTGGGTAATCCAAAATGGAAAGTAATACGGGAGAGGCAAATGTGCACTGTCCATCAGTACTATAGATGGCATAGGCCATTGTGTTTTTGAACGCATCCAGCGTACCAAGCAAGCCTTGGCTCTCGTCCCTAAGAGCCGAAATGTCATTATTGTATCGAGAACTTGATACGAACATAACGTCTCCGAAAATTACAAGTATAATTAAGAATTAGTGTAGTCTATGTTAACTATATTTAACATTTATGTCGTTTAGACATTAGGCGAAGCCTATGTCTGAGGCATTATCAATTAGGCTTAATTTATTTATAAGTGGTTGTTTTCATTGTTACAGTACGGTAACTATTTCCATCTAACAAGAAACACTCGAACTAATAAGACCACTCGATGCCATTAGAACGCTTTATCCCATTTCGCAAACATGATGTTAGTAGATTGTGTGAAAACGTAATTGTGCAAGAGAGGACTCTTTTTCGTACGTTCTCAACATTGCTCGTTAATCGCATACACTATCAATATCATGAGCAACTTGAGGGTCTGAAAGATAGCTATAACGACTTTGATCCAAACAAAGACACCCGCGATCTTACACCTTTAAGTGAAGCTACGAGAAAGCAAAGCCAAAAGGCGTTTTCGAGTGCGTTTGCCAATCTATTAAACGCAGCCAATTTTGAAAAAGTCACAAACGAAGATTTAGAAGCAGCATTAAACGAAGAGTCGCTGTTTAAAGTGCGCCTTGCGGTTAGCTTCGAAGACTTTGAAGATGTGGTGTTTTATCGACGGGGCGAGTCGGTAAAAACTGAAACGCTGCGTACTTTTTTCGGGTTGCGAAAAAAGCAGGTGTCATTTACCAACTACGACAAAGTGGCTGTTTATATCACTTTTAAAGATGAAGCCTACTTCAAAGAGAAAGGGCAAACGCCAGTTACCTTTAAACCTGGTTCCACCATAGTAAAGCTTTTCCAAAACGTACCTAAAGCAGACTTGGAGATGCTGTTTCCCAATAGCGAAGTCAAAATGCGTCCGCTAGATAAGTTGATCATTAGTGCATCGGCGGCAATAGGTGGCACCGTGGTGCTAGTGACTAAGTTAGGCGCGTCGTTACTTCTCATGGCATCTTTTCTGGCCTTTTGGCTTGGCTTTAAAGACGATGAAGTGGAATTGACTAAGCAAAGCCTAATAACTTTTGGTATTGGCATGGGTGTATTCGGCAGCTTTATCTTTAAGGAATGGACAAAGTTTAAAAACAGAAAAATCAGGTTTATGAAAGCCTTGTCTGACAATCTCTATTTTAAAAATTTAGACAATAATGCAGGCGTGTTTCATACGTTAATTGATGCAGCAGAGGAAGAGGACTGCAAAGAAGCTTTGTTGGCTTATACATTTTTGCTGAAATGTAGTGAAGTGTCTGTAGAAGGTGGTGCTGCATTCTGCGCGGTGCGTGCAGAGCGCGAGATTGCCGCTGGTGGAATGACATTAGCAACGCTTGATAGTGTAATAGAAAGTTACTTTTCAGAAGAGCTTGATTGTGCGCTCGATTTCGACGTTACTGACGCTATTAATAAGCTGGTGGACATGGAACTAGTCGAACAATACGGCGATATTTTTGTGGCGCGGGCGCTTAACGATGCTGTGAAGATACTTGATGACTACTGGGATAATATTTATCAGCCTGTTTGATTGACCCTTTAACATCGATAATAGTACGCCAAGAAATAATAAAGCCTAAGCGAAGCTTTCAAGCCTTATTGCTACTCATTACGCACGTGAATAGCGGAAGGTAAGCGCTGACAGTTTGAGTATTTATCCACTAAAATAACCTTCGTGTTGTGCTTGTTTAACTGTGTCTAAAAAGGCTTTTATTCTTAGCGATTGATGGGGGCGCTGTGGGTGCACAACAAACAGCTGACTGCTGCTTTTTATTGGAAGCACACTCGGTGTCGCCCCCGGCTTAATTTCTTCAAAAAGTGCGACCAGTTCACCCGCCTTACTATGCTTTTTCGCCACATAGCTTGGCAGTCTTGCAATGCCGCGGCCTTCCAGCACATGCTGAATGAGCGCCAGATTATCATTAAGTTTTAACCAGCCTTTAACCGCTGTGCGCTTACCGTTTATGAGCCAGTTATCTTGGTCGGGGCCGCAAAAGCACTGGTGCGCATCTAAATCGCTCAACACTTTGGGTGTGCCGGCTTGCTTAAGGTATTGCGGTGCTGCAACTATGGTGTGGCTATAAGTAAATAATGGCTTGGCCACCATATCTTGCGGCGGGTTGTTAGTAGAGCGAAACGCCAAGTCGAAATGACCTCGGTTTAAGTCGTGCCTTTGATAGCTGGTATCTAAATGGAACGAAACATCAGGATGCTGCTGCGAGAAGGAAAAACACAGTTCGCTTAACAAGTAGTGCGCAAACATATTCGGCGCCGTAATGGCGATAATTCCTTCTAGCTGCGTTTGCTCACGTACTAAATTTTGCTCTAGCTCTACCACGCTGCGATTAATCTTCTGTGTATCGGCGTACACTTGTTTACCTTCGTTGGTAAGACTTACTTGGCGTGTTGAGCGCTGCAGCAACTTTACGCCTAACGCAAGTTCAAGCTCCCTTATTTGCTCCGACAGGTAGCCCCTCGATATCTGCATTTTCTCTGCCGCAGCACCAAAGCTTAAGGTTTCTGCTACCGCACTAAACAGCATCAATCGCTCGACTTTTTTATGTGGTTTCATTGGCTTGTTACTTTTTACACGAGATTAAATCGGAGATAAATATTCACAACATGCTCGAAAAACTGCGTCTTGAGCAACGTCACATCAAAAAATGTAGAGTTAGTGATTATATATGGAATACAGCTATTCGCTATAAAGAATAATGATTTCGCTATTGTGCGCTGAAAGGTGGTAACTGCAAGCGTAAACTTGAGCTATCCGAAAGGCCTTTATTAATTCTTTTTTGCGAGCGATGTATATGAAAAACCTTCCTCTAAATCAGTACATTTCACACGCCAGTCAGCTGGTTTATGGCTGTATGGCTATTGGTGGAGAGTGGGACTTTAACCCATTAACCAAAGATCAAACCCAGCATGCGTTTGCGGCGGTCGATGCTGCGCTAGAAGCCGGTATTACCGTGTTCGATCATGCTGATATATACCGAATGGGTAAAGCAGAACAAGCATTTGGTGAAGTGTTAAAAGCACGCCCTAACTTACGGGAAGAGATAGTGCTTCAGTCTAAATGTGGGATTCGTTTTGAAGATGAACACGGGCCCAAACGTTACGATTTTTCGAAAGACTGGATTGTCACTTCTGTTGAAAACACGCTTTCGCGATTAAATACGGAATATCTCGACCTGCTTTTGCTGCACCGCCCAGACCCATTGATGGAAGAAGAGGAGGTTGCCGCTGCATTTGATGCCTTGTTTGATAGCGGTAAGGTTAAGCACTTTGGCGTGTCGAATATGAGCGGCGTACAAATGCAGCATCTTAATCACTATATTAATCAGCCGCTTATTGCGAATCAGGTTGAGATGAGTCTTACTAACTTAGGCTTTGTGGATGAAGGTATTTATGTCGGTAACCCAGATGGGCAGCATGTGAACTTTACAGCGGGCACACTTCAATACGCAAAGCAAAACAACATTCAAATGCAGTCGTGGGGGCCAGCAAGCCAGGGTAAATATACCGGAGCACCCGCTGCGCTAACTGCGCAAGAAGAAGCGACTAAAAAACTCATTGCGACCTTAGCGCAAAAATATGGTGTAGCGACCGACGCAATCGTGTTGGCTTGGTTAATGCGCCACCCCAGCAACATTCAGCCAATTGTTGGTTCAGCAAACCCCAAGCGTATTAAAGCAAGTGCAGAAGCCGTTACCGTGACGCTTACTCGGGAAGACTGGTACGCATTGTACGTAAGTGCAAAAGGGGTGGAGTTACCATGATGGGTTCTATTTCTTTAACGCAAGCTCAATCAATGATTACAGATAGCATTCATTGGGCGCAAGAAAACAATCAACACATTGCCGTTGCTGTTGTAGACAGCGTGGGTGAACTTATCGCGTTCTCTCGTATGGATGAAACTAGCCCGCAAACCTGTCTACTAGCGCAGAACAAGGCTTATACGGCAGCCAGAGACAGGCAAAAAACCAGTCAGCTTGCTGCGTGGGCAAAAGAAACGAGCAAAACCATTAACTTTTGGACCGACCCTCGCATCACAGGTATGGCGGGTGGTGTACCTGTAAAAGATAAGGCAGGCAAAGTAGTGGGTGCAATAGGAATTAGCGGTATGGCCGAGTTTGATGACGAAGCGCTAGCTCAAAACATTATTGCTCAGTTTTAACCTACTAAGGAACAGGTTAATGATTAAAAAAACATCTAAAATGATAATGGCCTTTACCGCAATATTGCTTGCGTTAACTGCTTGCAGCCCATCTCTTAACAATAGAGACCCTAACAGCGGTGTGACGAACAGTGGCGAGAGCAACAATGCGGCACAGCCACAAAGTAGTTACTTAAAGCGCGACGTGCGCGAAGACGTCTTCTACTTCGTTATGCCAGACAGATTTAACAATGGCGATGTAAGTAACGACAGCGGGGCACCAAAAGGATCGATCTCTCACGGAGGCCTCGACACAACGTCTAAATGGGCGTTTCATGGTGGCGACATGGCGGGCATCGAACAAAAGCTGGATTACCTGAAATCTATGGGGATCACCGCTATCTGGATGACACCTATTTTGCGTAATAAAGCTGTGCAGAAAGGCGGATTTGCCCACCATGGATATTGGATAGTCGACTTCACCGAAATTGACCCTCACTTTGGCAGTAACGCCGATTTAAAGCGCTTGATTGACACTGCGCATAAAAAAGATATTAAAGTATTTTTCGATATCATTACTAACCATACGGCAGACGTGATTAAGTATGAAGAGTGCCACAACGCCGACGGTTCGTTTAAAAGTGGACTAGACCGGTGCGCTTATCGCAGTTTGCAGGAAGTGAAAGAGCAAGGGACTTACCGTGCTTTTGTTCCAAAAAAAGAGCAGGGTGAGAAATTTCCAGAATGGCTAAACGACCCACGCTATTACCACAATCAAGGTGATTCAACTTTTGAAGGTGAAAATAGTTTGTATGGCGATTTTAATGGTTTAGATGATATCGATACCGAAGACCCTGAAGTGGTAAAAGGGATGATTGATATTTACACCAAGCTTATCAGTGAATTTAAACCTGACGGCTTTAGAATTGATACGGTAAGGCACGTTCAGTTGCCATTTTGGCAAGCATTCTCACCGGCAATTATGGCGCACGCTAAAGCTGAGGGAATTGAGAACTTTCATGTATTTGGTGAAGTGTATGACCCAAACCCTGAAGCGCTAAGTTCATTCACAACCGAGGGTAAACTTCCTGCCGTGCTTGATTTTGGATTTCAAAGTGCGGTGGGAGGCGTGTTCTTTGAAGACAAGCCAGTGTCGACCATTGAAACTCTGATAGCGCAAGATCACCTTTACAATGACGAAGACAGCAACGTTGATCAACTGCTTACTTTTCTAGGCAATCACGATATGGGTCGCCCGGGCTTCTTCTTAAATAAGCATTTACCCAATGCGTCTAACGAAGAAAAGCTGCAGCGCAGTATGCTGGCACATGCCATGATGTTTTTCTCTCGCGGCGTACCCGTCGTTTACTATGGCGATGAGCAAGGCTTTACCGGTGATGGTAACGATGTGGATGCCAGAGAAGATATGATGCCATCTAAGGTAGCTAGCTATAACGACAATACGTTGTTAGGTACTGAGCAAACCACCAAAAATGACAACTTCAACCCTCAGCACCCGCTGTACAAATCTATTGCAGAGTACGCTGCCATTCGCAAGCAGCAGCCGTTACTTCAATATGGAGTGCAAGAAAATAAGTTCTTTGATGATAAAAAGCAGGTGTTTGCCTTCGCCCGCGTAGCGAATGACACAATGCCAAACGGGGGCGTGGCGCAACAAAATGACGAAGCACTTTTAGTTGTGTTTAACGTGTCAGCCGAGCAGCAAACGGTAACGGTTTCTCAGCAGTATGAAAGCTACTTAGTTGTTTCAGGAGCCGCTAAAATTTCCGCTTCTGACAACGGTGAAACACAGATTACTCTGCCAGCTTTTAGCTTTGGGTTGTTTTCATCAAAATAATATCCTGAGCACCAGACGTTTATTAAAGCGTGTGGTGCCTCTTTTTTTACCTGCTCCCTGTGAACATGCATCACAGACAAACCATTGTCATAAAACCACAAAATCTCTATAGTTGCTGTACGGTGCGTTGATCAACATCGACACTCCATAGCAGCAGCGCCATTGCGCCGAATGCGTTTCTCTATCTCCAATGCAACAAGCCTGGTTCACTTCTACATGAAAATATTGCATACATCTGACTGGCACTTAGGTCAGAGTTTTTTTACGAAAAGTCGCAAAAACGAACACGCCGCTTTCCTTAAATGGCTTCTTCAACAAGTAGAAGTGCATCAAATAGATGCGATTATTGTCGCGGGTGATGTGTTTGATACGGGCACGCCGCCTAGCTACGCCAGAGAGCTCTACCATGCGTTTATCGGTGAACTTCAGGGGATGCAGTGTACATTGGTGGTGCTGGGGGGAAATCACGATTCAGTATCGGTATTGAACGAAAGTAAGGCGCTACTTAAATACTTAAATAGCCACGTAATTGCCAGTACATACGGCGAATTGAGTGAACAAGTCATTACGCTTAACGATCGCAAGGGGCAGCCCAGTGCCGTACTGTGTGCCGTACCCTTTATTCGCCCACGTGATGTGCTGGTCAGTGAGGCAGGGCAAAGCGGCACCGACAAGCGTCAAGCGCTGGGCGATGCGATAAAGCAGCATTATGGGGCGCTTTATAATGAAGCCTTGTCACTGCGCGCTTCAATTGAAGAAAAACAAGGAGAGGAGGGCAGTAAAAATAGCGCTGCCATTCCTATTATTGCTACAGGGCACTTAACCGCTTTAGGCGTGAGTCAGTCAGAAAGTGTACGCGATATCTACATTGGCACCCTTGAAGGCTTTGACGCCAAAGGGTTTCCGCCCGCCGATTACATTGCACTTGGGCATATTCACAGGCCACAGAAAGTGGCTAAAACCGAACACATTCGCTATTCAGGCTCACCCATACCGCTAAGTTTTGATGAACTAAACACACAAAAGCAAGTGGTGTTGGTTACGTTTGAAATAGAAAGCACAACGCCTACTATCTCAACGCTTCCGGTACCGCGCTTTCAAGCCATGGAAGTCATAAAAGGCGACTTAAAAGCGATTGAGGCGGCCATTAATAAGAGCGATGCCATCACGTTAGCTTCTCAAACAGATGATGCCGTTAGCGAAGTGGATAAACCCCTTAGCGATGTTAATAAACCCCTTAGCGCAACGGATAACGCCATTAGCTCTAAAGACCCAGTGTGGTTATGCATTGAAGTTGAAACAGAAGACTATCTGACTGATCTACAGCAGCGTATTCAGGGCTTGTTAGAAGGGAAAAACGCTGAGATTTTACAGTTGAAACGCAAGCGTAAGCGCACAATAAATAGCTTAACGGAAAAGCAAAACGTCCAGCTTAGCGAACTATCGGTAAACGATGTATTTGAAGCGCGTTTGGCATTGGAGAGCATAGAAGATAATCCAACAAGTGAGTCGGCACAGAGCGGGTCGGTACCAACTGAGTCGGCACAAGCAACCCTGCTAGATGACGACCCAAGCACCCGAGCAATGGAACAAGCCGGTTCAGAGAAAAGCGCTTCACGCTTAAACCGGATAAGGCAGCTGTTCAATGAAGCAGTAGAGCAAGTGCACACCAATGATGAAGATGCTGAAGTACCAGTAGAGACCTCATTGACAAACACAACAGAAAATAAAGGCGAGTAATACAATGAGAATACTGACCTTACGCCTTAAAAATCTAAACGCCTTAAAAGGGGAGTGGAAAATAGATTTCACCCAGTCGCCGTTTATCGACAATGGCCTATTTGCCATAACTGGCCCAACAGGGGCAGGTAAAACCACGCTACTTGATGCCATTTGTTTAGCGCTTTATCACCAAACCCCTCGCTTGGGGCCAATTTCAACGTCTAACAACGAAATCATGACCCGCGGCACGGCGGAGTGTTTGGCGGAGGTTGAGTTTGATATTAAAGGCAAAGCATATCGTGCGTTTTGGAGTATGCGTCGGGCCAGAGGGAAAGTTGAAGGTAATCTGCAAAGTGCCGAAGTTGAGCTAGCCGAAGTTGAAAGCGGTAAGGTATTGGCTACCCAAGTGCGGCCTAAAAGTGAAGAGATTGAAAAGCTGACTGGCCTTAATTTTGCCCGCTTCACCAAGTCTATGATGTTGTCGCAAGGGGATTTTGCTGCGTTTTTAAATGCTAACGAGGCTGACCGAGCCGAGCTGCTTGAAGAGTTAACTGGCACTGAAATTTACGGGCAGATATCACAGGCAGTACATCAGCAATTTAGTGACGCTAAACAAAAGAAAAAAGAGTTTGCGATAAAGCTGGAAGGCGTAACCTTGCTTAGCGACGAGCAAATCGCCCAGCTTGAAGAAGAGCAAGCACAAACCAAGAGCCAAGTCGCAACGTCTAACCAAACACTTGTTCAGTTACAACAGCAACAGCAGTGGCAACAAGCGTTTAACGCCAATGAGCTAACCATAAAAGAAGCCAGTGAAGCGCAGCAGACCGCGAATAACGCCATCAATGAGGCGAAACAACAACTTGATCTTCTCGCCCAAAGTGAGCCAGCTGAAAAGCTTCGCCTGCCATTTTTGCAAAGAAACGGGCTTCAGCAAGACGTAACCCGTTATAAAGAAAGGCTTGAAGAGAAAGCAGCCCAGTTGCCCGACTTAAAAACGCAAAAGGCACAGCTCAGTTTGGAAGTGACCAACGCTGAACAAGCGTTAGTTCTTACAAAACAACAAAGCAGTGAGCTTGAAAAGCGCATAAACGAGCAGGTAGTTCCGCTAGATAACCAAATAGCGCAACTCACTACTGAACAGCAAAAAGCAAACGAAAACGCGGCACGTTTAAGGCAGTCAATAAACGCGTTAACGCTAAAGCGCACAGAAATCGAAAACGCTTCGGCAGATAACAAAACAAAGCTTGGTGAACTGGAAACTTACTTACGTGAACATCACTCACTTAGCGGCATAGCGGAATTTATAAGTGGCTGGAGCGAAACGGCGCGCCATATTGAACATGATAAAAAGCAGTTAGAGACACTGACACAAAGCGTAAAGAATGATCGTCAGGCGCTTTCATCCCTAGATGACGCTATTGCAAAAACAAATGAGTCGTTAAGCGCGTTAACGCAGACCTTCGATGACAAAAACGCGCAAGTAGCCAATTGCGAAAAGGCACTTCAGACCGCGCTATCTGACAAACCAAGTGATACTAATAGTGTTAATGCAACCAGCAAAGCAAACCTTCAGCAAGAGCGTGATACCAAGCTTCATCATTGGGATAACGTGTTGCAGATAGGGCATATTCAACAGCAATATTTGGCACTAGAGCAAGACAGAGTATCGCTGAGTGCGCAGAGGGAAGACTTAGCGAAGCAACTAGCACAGCAGCAATCTGACCGCCAAGCCTTGGTTGATGCTTACAAGCAAACTCGTAGTAATTTAAAAGACATAGAGGCGCTTATCGCCCTGGATGCTGAAGTGGCGCACCTTCGCGCACAGTTAAAAAGTGGCGAGCCATGCCCTGTTTGTGGGGCTAACGAACACACCACGTCTAGCGTGGCGATTGATGTACCTGAAACCATTCAAAAGCGAGATAGCTTAAAGCTGCAGTTAGATGATATTGAGCAGCAAGGGGCGCGAGCAAAAGAAAGCGTTACACAAACTGAATTCACGCTTGCTCAGGTTAATAAGCAGCTAGAACAGGCAAGCGGGCAACGAGATACGCTGCTAGAAAAGTGGCAGCAGATTTCAAGCGTACTTAGTGCTGATATACCGAGCTTTGAAAAGATCGACATTAATACTTCGCAAAGCGTCGCTCAATTTACCCAGCAGTTTAAAACTCGTCTCGATGATATTAGTGCTCAATTAACCCGTTTAGAAGAGTGCGAGCAAGCTCTAAATGCTGCATTGCAGGCTAAAAATGAAGCGCAACAGTTGCTACAAGCCAAACAGTCAGAACTTGCAGTTTCTCTGCAGCAGCGCGAAACCTTGGAAAAGCAATTTACAGAACGTAGTGCAGAGTTAGAGAATAAAACAAAAGGGGTTAACGATGGTATTTTAGCGCTTAGCGAAACTATGACGGCGCACGGTGCTGATATTCACAACTTGGCTATTGATGGAATTGCCACGTGGTTAAATGAAAAAGCCGAAGCGCTTAAAACCTATAAACACAATCATCAGCTACACGCTAAACTTAAAGATGAGTTGCAAGAGGTAGGCAGGACTCTGCTTGTGAACAATCGGGATATTGAAAGTGCCGAGAATCAGCTAAAGGATGTATCTGAAGAGCTTGTGCAGCTAGATACTAGCCTAAAGGCGCTGCGAGACTCGCGCTCAACCGTATTTCCTGAAGGCAATATTGCTGAAACAAGGAATAAGGCAAACGCCGCCCAAGAAATGGCTGAGCGAAATGTAAATGAATGCAAATCTCGCCTACAACAAACGGACACTATATTGTCTCGTTTAGAAGCCGAAATTGCCCAGCTTAATGAGCAAATGCGCGAAAAAGAGCAAGCACTTACAGAGGCAACAGAGCACTTTAGCCGTCAGTTGGCGAGCAGCCCATTTGACGATGAGCAAGCGTTTAGTAATGCGCTTTTAGACGAAGATACCCGCAACACCTTGCTTGAACTGCAAAAGCGATTAGCTCAGCAAAAACAACAAGCGGACTTAAAGCTAGAAAACGCGCTAGCTACCCAACAATCGCTAAAAGCCCATGCTAACGCAGCACAGTGGCAGAGCGAGTTAGAAGAGCACGGTGCACAGTGGCTCGATTCGAAAATTACTCAGCAAGCTCAGCAGCGTGACACCCTGTTATCGTCTTTAGGGCAAATTGAACAGCAGCTAAGCGCTAACAATCAAGCCCGCGAAAGGCAGCAGCAGCTTGTGGATGAGATGGCCGCGTTTGAGGCCTATTACGATGATATTACTTACCTGCACTCGTTAATTGGTTCGGCCAGCGGCGACAAATTCAGACGTTTTGCCCATGGACTTACCTTGGACAACTTAGTGCAGCTTGCAAATCAGCAGCTTGATAAATTACACGGTCGCTATCAGCTAATGCGAAAAGAAAACGAAGGATTAGGTTTAAGTGTACTAGACACCTGGCAAGGTGATGTAGTGCGAGACACCAAAACCCTGTCTGGCGGAGAAAGTTTCTTAGTGAGCCTTGCACTGGCATTGGCTTTATCTGACTTGGTCAGTCACAAGACCAGTATTGATTCGCTGTTTTTGGATGAAGGCTTTGGCACCCTAGATGCAGAAACTTTGGATGTGGCGCTTGATGCCCTAGATAACTTAAATGCCAGCGGAAAAATGATTGGTGTGATAAGCCATATTGAAGCCATGAAAGAGCGTATTCCTACTCAGCTTAAAGTGATTAAACGCAACGGTGTGGGGTTAAGTGCACTAGAAAAACTTTATGCGGTGGGGTGAAAGGAGCAGTTCTTAATTAAAAGGGGATAGGCACTCCGAATCGTGTGTGAAGACTATAAATGTTAGAATCTCGTAGCAGTTAGTTACAAAAAAACACGAATCCTGTCCGAGTTGCGGGACAATATGTATCACAGAGAGCTCTAGACTATTGACATCACAATATGTGTAACCTGTGGAAAAACAATTGACATTATTGCCTGTATTACGGAGTAGGCTGTTATCGACAAGGCTCTTGCATACATTAACAAGCAGACGCTTTCTCGAGCTAAAAAAATTATGTTATACCGCAACTTCTAGTACCACGCAGCACGGCATCATTCAACGACTTTACTTTTTAATATGACTTCAATTTCAGCCCATGGAGCACAAAAACACACCATCACTTTGGCATACAAGATTTTGAGGAGGGAGTTTTGCAGATCTCATTTCAGCTAATTTTTACTTTTTCGATTGAAATGTATTAGTTAAAAATGTATTGAGCAGGGGTTGTAAAAAAAAAGTAAAGTCTAAAACAAATTGATTAATTGTTTAGGCGTTGATAGTTTACTGATAATCACAATATTACAGGGAAGAGCAATGAGTGCGTTGGATTTCGCAACCTCTAGTTATTTGAGTTACTTACTCGACCAAATAAAGGAAAATCATAATAAGGATGCTGCATATGTTTCATATACAGGTCCCATCGATACACTATTCCTCGACTATTACAAAAACCAGATTGAGCAGTTAGCAACAAGCCACAAAAATGGGCTTGCTAGAGATGACTATGAATTAAATATTATTCTCAATACACCGGGGGGCGTAGTCGAAGCTGTCGAGAAAATGGTAGAAATCAATCGCTACCATTTTAAGACTGTAAACTTCATAGTACCTGACATGGCAATGTCTGCTGGTACGATTTTTTGCATGTCAGGTGATAACATATATATGGACTATTCATCATCTCTCGGTCCAATAGATCCTCAGGTTAAAAATGACAATGGTAAGTGGGTACCAGCATTAGGCTACTTAGATAAATATGAGGAGCTTGTGCGTAAGTCTATAGATAATGTTATTTCTGGTGTGGAGTTTGCAAGATTTCAGAATATAGATTTGGCTGAGTTAAGTAGGTATGAGCAAGCTAAAGAATTATCAATAAGCCTGCTTAACGAGTGGCTCGTAGAATACAAGTTTAAAGATTGGAATGTCCATTCGACTACTGGCAAAAAAGTAAGCAAGCGTCAAAAAGTCGCCAGAGCTAAAAAAATTGGTGAAATGCTAATGGATAATAAACTATGGGGCTCGCATGGTCGTATGATTAGTATGAAAACGCTTATTGAAAAAGTTAAGTTGAAAATAGATGACTATAGTAATAATATCCCGCTCCGCAATTCGCTGAATCAGTATAGTGAGCTTATTACTGAAAAGATGCAGCAGAGAAATCTACCTGTTTTCATGCACCACAGAGAAGGTAATTAAAAATGGCAACAATCGTTGAAATGGTAAAAGCTGAGAAACAAAAGCTGGCTTCTTCTGTTTTACCGAAAGAGCAGTTGGAGTACCTAAATTCTTATTCGAAAGCTCTTGCAAGTGGTCTAGTAACCCCTCCAAGCTATGGTTTAGCTGGGATTGACTCGCATTACAGAACCCCTGATTCAATGCATGATTTATCGTAGGCTCATTTAAAGTTAAACGGTCCGTATTTAATATCGGACCGTTTTTAACTAAATGACCTGATTATTAGTGATATCATTGGCGTTTTACCTCTGATTAGGGGAGGAGTACTTCGGCACTTTTAGCAATGCCGATATTTATTCATTGTCGCACTTTTTGGTTTGTTGCGATGAAAGACGCACAGCTAAGAGTTCCAAATTATTGATAGGCATTACACTCAATGGCAATCTATAACGTCAGCGGGTGTTGGGTTTAGCTATTCCTTTTAGGCTGCTGTTCGTTAGATCTCCCAAAGCGCTCTGTGCTAATGATTGAGCGCGCGATTTCAACTGACATCACCCACGGGTTAGTTCGCTTACTTATCTTCACGACAACTCATTTCATGTTTTCTCCGAAGCGCCTACTGGAAAAACTTAAAACCTCACGCAAATACAGCTGCCACTATTTCTAGACGATAGCGTTAATGTTTCTTATGCGGATTGGTACTAATATATTTTGTTTATTGAAATAACTGATTTTCATTGTTCAGTTAAGCAGCGTGATGCTGGTCAAATTCACCGCTCAATAACACGGACTAATTTTGTGTACTGCGTTTTCTAATGGATTGTGAATTGAAAGGTTGCTGAGTGATAATTAGTCAGCACTAAACTGAGCATCACACTAAGACTTGTGTCATGAATGTAAACCCTTATAAACGGCAAGCATACGGTTATTTGCGAGTAACTAAGACCAAACAGGTTCATTTGTGTAACGTTATCCTTTATGGTGCGTCGTCAAAATAATAATGGACCAACATTTATGGATTCAACGTCACGCCCCAGCTTGTTTCAGCGCTACATGAATGGCAGTTTGGTACTGCAAATTATCATTGGTATCGTATGCGGTATTGCGATAGCGAGTTTTTCACCTTCAGCTGCTCAATCAGCAGGGCTATTGGGTAACTTATTTGTAAAAGCCTTAAAAGCAATAGCTCCTTTATTGGTTTTTGTTTTGGTCATGGCATCCATTGCCAACCATAAGCAAAACGAGCAAACCTTTATCAAACCCGTGCTTGTGCTTTATTTGATGGGCACACTACTGGCCGCGCTCACCGCCGTGTTGGCAAGCTTTGCTTTTCCTACAAGCTTAAGCTTAGTGACTTCAGATGTTAGCCAAGCTGCGCCGAAAGGTGTGTCGGAAGTCCTTACTACTTTGCTTTATAACATGGTAGATAATCCGGTAAATGCATTAGTAAATGGAAATTACATTGGTATTCTCACGTGGGCTGTAGGTCTAGGCTTAGGTCTACGTCATGCTAGCGAGGCAACGAAAGCGCTACTTCAAAATATGGCAGATAGCGTAACAACCGTGGTGGGTTTTGTTATTAAACTCGCGCCCTTCGGTATTTTCGGCTTGGTAGCTAATACCATTGCTACAACGGGCTTTGAAGCATTGCTTGGCTACTCTCATTTATTAACGGTACTGATTGGCGCGATGCTATTTATCGCACTAGTGACCAACCCCTTGTTAGTATTTCTGGCAACCAAAAAGAACCCTTATCCTTTGGTGTTCAAATGCCTTAAGGAAAGTGGCATTACGGCATTCTTCACTCGTAGTTCGGCGGCGAATATTCCGGTAAACATGGCGCTGTGTAAACGCTTAAAGCTTGATGAGGACACCTATTCGGTATCTATTCCGTTAGGCGCCACCATTAATATGGCTGGGGCTGCGATCACAATAACCGTGTTGACGCTAGCTGCGGTTAATACCTTGGGAATTTCTGTAGATTTCCCTACTGCTGTATTGTTAAGCGTTATCGCTGCGGTATCAGCATGTGGAAGTTCAGGTGTTGCAGGTGGTTCGCTGCTGCTTATTCCGCTTGCCTGTAGCCTGTTTAATATACCCAATGAAGTGGCTATGCAGGTTGTTGCGGTGGGCTTTATTGTTGGCGTACTGCAAGACTCTGCTGAAACAGCATTAAATAGCTCTACCGATGTCTTGTTTACCGCCGCTGCGTGTGAAAGGGCAGGCGGCCAGTAAACATAAAAGCGTCAAACGTTAAAGCGTTAAACAGTTTAAGTGTGCGAACTTACTGCATCTACTGCTTCAAAAATTAGCCGTGCAGCCAGCTTTGCTGTGCGGCTATCAATATCATAATTGGGGTTCATTTCCGCAACGTCACACAGTCTCCATTGATACCCATAAGTATTTTGGTGCTGTGCTAAAAAGTGCAGTGTGTTGATAACAAGTGTGGGGGAAATCCCCAACGCACTGGGCGCGCTAACCCCAGGTGCTTGTGCTGCTGGAAATGCATCTAAACATACAGTGACGTAAAGCTCATCGATGTCTTTTAGCATCGGAGATAGTAGCTCATCTATTCGCTGCATACACAGTGATTCATCATTTAACGCCACATCGGTTAAATAGCGCGTGTTGGACGTATTGGCAAAGTTAAACAGCGCTGGTGTATTGGCTGCTTTCGATACGCCCAAACAAGCGTAATGAAACGGTGTGTCGTGTAGCTGGCAGTGATCATACACTTGCCTGAACGGCGTACCTGAACTGGTGTTTGGTGAAGGCTTTCTTAAATCAAAATGGGCGTCGAAATTAATAATTCCAATGCGGGCGCTTTCGGGCTTAGCATTGAAAACCCCTTGATAGCTCCCCCATGCAATTTCATGTCCCCCTCCCAGCCCAATGACCAATCTATCATTTTGCTTGAGCGCATAACAAATGGCGTCGGCATATTGGGTTTGTGCCTGGGCTAAGTTCTCTTTAGCGGTAACATTCCCTAAATCAGCCAATGCTGCGCTTGGCCAGTGCCAGGGTAAGTTTGCCAGTGCCTGGCGAATAGCGTTTGGACCAGCAGCTGCACCTACGCGGCCTTTGTTAAATGCCACACCTAAATCACTCTCAAAACCAACAAGGGTAACGGCGTTGGCTAATGAATTATCTTCGCCCACTTCAAGTTCGTTAACTTTTTGATGCCAACGTAGGCCCTCAATGCCGTCTTCACTGTCTATTCTGCCTTGCCACTTAAACATGTTTACCTTCCTTAAACACCGCAACGGGGCGGTGCCCATTAATACAATAGGCGAGCTCTGCCGGCGTTTCGATATCCCAAAGTGTTAAGTCAGCAAGCTTACCTGCTTCAATAACACCTCGGTCGTGCAGCCCAAGTGCGCTAGCCGCGTGTGCAGTGGCGCCGCGTAGCGCTTCTTCTGGCGTAAGTTGAAACAGCACACACCCCATATTTATCGCGGTAAGGATTGAGGCTAACGGCGAACTACCTGGGTTAAAGTCAGTGGCTAAGGCCATGGGCACATTGTGCGCCCTTAGGGCGTCTACCGGCGGCTTTTGAACTTCACTCAAGTAATAAAAAGCGCCTGGTAAAAGCACGGCAACGGTGCCACTTTGGGCAAGTAAGGGAATATCGCTGTCAGCTAAATATTCAATGTGATCTACCGATAGTGCGCCGTACTTAGCTGCTAGCACTGCGCCTTTGCTGTCGCTAAGCTGTTCTACATGAGCTTTAATGGGTAAACCGTGCTGCTGTGCGCAGCTAAACACTCGTTCTGTTTGTGAAGTTGAAAAACCGATAGTTTCACAAAATACATCAACGGCGTCAGCCAAGTTTTTCGAAGCAATGTGAGGAAGTGCCTCGTCGCAAATAAAATCGATATATCCGTCTGAGTCCTCAGCAAATTCATTGGGCAGGGCGTGAGCGCCTAAATAGGTAGTTTGAATACTCACAGGAAGGTGCTGCTCAAGGGATTTTGCCACACGTAACATACGCACTTCAGTGTCTAAATCCAGCCCGTAACCTGATTTGACTTCAATGGTGGTAACACCTTCTTCGCACAGTCGCTTTGCGCGTTTTATCGCAGTGTGAAGCAGGGTGTTTTCGTCAGAGCGTCGAGTTTTTTCAACCGTCCCTTTAATACCACCGCCGCGCTGCGCAATGTCTACA
Source organism: Alteromonas sp. Cnat2-8 (assembly GCF_022348355.1). NCBI lineage: Bacteria > Pseudomonadati > Pseudomonadota > Gammaproteobacteria > Alteromonadales > Alteromonadaceae > Alteromonas > Alteromonas sp. Cnat2-8. The sequence goes on along the minus strand of NZ_JAKREX010000001.1, from coordinate 412,746 downwards.
TAACTTGCCCCCTGCAATCGCATTTCGAATTCTTCGGCGCGATTGCCGCCATACACTAGATGCGTATGACAATCGATGAAGCCAGGCAATAGCCACGGGTGTTTGGGCGTTGAACCTTCATTTTGGGGAAGTAGGGTAGTGGCATCTATTACGCTTTTGGCCTGCTCAAACACGTCGTCTAATGAGTCATCGCAAGGAAGAAACGCAGCAATTTTGCCGTCTTTTATGGCAATGGCGTGTGGCGGTAATTCGCCATAGGGCAACTTGTTGTCTTGCATAGACGCAATGCGAACATTGTAAATAAGTGTGTCGTACTGATAACCCATAACGTGCTCCACTCTAAGCCACCTCTTGTCTGGTTTTTTCGTCTAACTAGTCGTCTAGTTCTTTGTCTGGCTTTGTCCAGAATCTTTACTGAAACGCAGTGTAAATTTTGAGTTCAGTGTACTTGTGCATACTTGTATATACAAGTATGCTGTTAGCATATTATTAACAATTTAGTTGTGAATGGCCACGATATGCAACCTCGGTACAGAGTAATTAAGACAGCAATTTTGGATGCCATCGAAAGTGGTGAGATGAAGCCGGGTAGCCAAGTGCCTTCAGAAAACCAACTTGCCCAGCAGCACGGTGTAAGCCGAATGACTGCTAGAAGAGCGTTAAGTGAAATGGTGGACGAGGGCATTTTAATGCGCAGCCAGGGAATCGGCACCTTTGTGTCAGATAGTCGCCCTATGAGCTCAATGCTTGAGATCAAAAGTATTCGCGATGAAATAGAGCAGCGGGGGCATAGATACACTAACGAGATATTAGTGTTGGAAACCTCGCCAGCCAGTGATGCTATTGCTCAACGACTGGGTATCGATGTGGGAGAGCCAGTATTTCATAGCATTATCGTTCACTGCGAGAACAATCTACCCGTGCAGTATGAAGATAGGTGGGTTAACCCAGCGTGGATTAACGACTATTTAGATAAAGATTTTAAAGCTCAAACTGCAAACTTTTATTTGAATCAGGTCGCGCCCCTTTCACAAGCCGATCACAGCGTAGAAGCTGTGGTTGTTGAAAAAGATATTGCACAAGCACTACTGATTAAGCCTAAAGAGCCGTGCCTGAAAATTACGCGACGAACCTTCTCTCGAGTGCCCAGCGCAATAACCAGCGATGAGAGCAATATTGGCGAGTCGTCAACGGCGAATGCTCAGATAAAGAACGGTTTAAGGGCGACGTCAGATTCATCCTTAGATAATAGTCCAAAAGCGAGTTCAAGCGCAGTGGTTAGCCACGCGGTGCTGTATCACCCAGGTAGTCGATACCGCTTGGGAGGACACTTGGAGTTCTAAGTGTCATTGCGCCAAAGGCGCTAGCAACTCATTGCTTTCTAAAAAGATGACACTTCCTAATAAAAAACAAATCGGCAAACGTAAGAATATGCCTAGGAGAAGTTTATGAAACGCCTCGACCCTACAAGAGAAATACGTGCCCCAAGAGGCAGTACGTTAAATGCGAAGAGCTGGCAAACTGAAGCGCCGCTTCGCATGTTAATGAATAACCTGGATCCAGACGTTGCGGAGCATCCGCAAAATCTGGTGGTTTACGGCGGTATTGGGCGTGCGGCCCGTGACTGGGCGTCTTACGACAAAATTGTAGAAGTACTCAAGCGTTTAAATACTGATGAGACGTTGCTGGTTCAATCAGGCAAACCTGTTGGGGTATTTCCCACTCACGAAAATGCACCTCGTGTGTTAATTGCTAACTCTAACCTTGTACCGCATTGGGCAAACTGGGAGCACTTTAACGCTCTGGATAAAGAAGGTTTGATGATGTACGGGCAAATGACCGCAGGGTCATGGATATACATAGGCTCGCAAGGCATTGTCCAAGGGACTTATGAAACGTTTGTGAGCGTGGCCAAAACGCATTTTGAAGGAAGCGCTGAAGGACGCTGGATTTTGACTGGTGGCTTGGGCGGTATGGGCGGAGCACAGCCTTTAGCTGCAACCATGGCTGGCTTTTCAATGGTAGCTGTGGAGGTGGATGAAACTCGCATAGATTTCAGAATTCGCACGGGCTATTTGGACAAAAAAGCGCATTCGTTAGATGAAGCCATGCAACTCCTAGAAGAAGCCAAAGAAGCTGGGAAGCCTGTATCAATTGGCCTATTAGGCAATGCCGCTGAAGTATATCCCGATATGCTAGCGAAAGGGATTGTTCCCGACGTTGTGACCGACCAAACCAGTGCGCACGATCCGTTGAATGGCTATCTACCAGTGGGGTGGACGCTAGATCAAGCTGAGGCGCAGCGTAAAAAAGACGAAGCGGGTGTTGTGAAAAGTGCTAAACAGTCGATGGCGCTGCAAGTTAAAGCAATGCTTGGCTTCCAACAAGCTGGCGCTGCTACTCTTGATTATGGCAACAACATTAGACAAATGGCGCTAGAAGAGGGTATTGAGCATGCGTTCGATTTCCCAGGTTTCGTTCCTGCTTATATTCGACCGCTTTTTTGTCAGGGCATAGGGCCTTTCAGATGGGCTGCGCTGTCAGGCGATCCGGAAGATATCTATAAAACGGACGCGAAAGTTAAAGAGCTTATACCCGACAACCCCCATCTACATAACTGGCTAGATATGGCCAAAGAACGTATTCAGTTCCAAGGCCTGCCCGCGCGTATTTGCTGGGTGGGGCTGGGTGAAAGACAAAAGCTGGGGCTTGCCTTTAATGAAATGGTTCGCAGTGGCGAGTTAAGCGCGCCAGTTGTGATTGGACGGGATCATCTCGACTCTGGTTCGGTAGCATCACCTAATAGAGAAACAGAGGCTATGCTCGATGGTTCAGATGCCGTATCAGATTGGCCGCTGCTGAATGCCCTATTAAATACAGCGGGTGGTGCAACCTGGGTAAGCCTTCATCATGGTGGCGGTGTAGGAATGGGTTTTAGCCAACACTCGGGTGTAGTGATTGTTTGTGACGGTACGGACGAAGCGGCTGAGCGTATTGCTCGGGTTCTTCATAACGACCCTGCCACGGGCGTAATGCGTCATGCAGATGCAGGCTACGACATTGCAAAAGACTGTGCTGCTAAGCACAACTTGGATCTTCCCATGGTCAATAGCGTGGCTAATAACCAAATCCCCGATAGAACAGGCACTCATTCAAGCTCGAACAAGAGCTTAGGCGGGGAGAAATAGTCATGTTGCAATCATCTTTCACTGAAAGCAGTGGTGTTAAGCAACTTAACCTTGTGCCAGGCACGTTAACGTTAGATCAATTGCGTGAAGTGCATAGAAGCCACGTTCATTTATCGTTAGATGAAAGTGCAATACCCGCTATAAACGCCGCCGAGCAAGTAGTGCTTAATGTCATTAAAGAGAACCGTACGGTCTATGGTATCAATACTGGCTTTGGTTTGTTGGCTAATACCCGTATTAACGTTGATGAGTTAGAGTTATTGCAGCGCAGTATTGTGTTATCGCACGCGGCCGGTACGGGCGACTTTATGCAGGAAGATACTGTGCGCCTGCTCATGTTGTTAAAAATTAACTCCTTGGCCCGTGGCTACTCTGGCATTCGCCTCAGCGTAATAGAAGCGCTCATTACCTTGTTTAATGCACAGGTTTATCCCGCCATTCCTGAAAAAGGCTCGGTAGGCGCCAGCGGCGACTTAGCGCCTTTAGCACACATGAGTGTGGTGCTGTTAGGGGAAGGGGAAGCTTTTTATAAAGGAGAGAGAATTAGTGCAGCCCAAGCCCTTGAAATAGCGGGCATGCAGCCAATTGCGCTGGCACCCAAAGAAGGCTTAGCACTGTTAAACGGCACGCAAGCCTCGACAGCGTTTGCACTTCAGGGGTTGTTTTATACTGAAAATGCGCTTCATAGTGCTATTGGTATTGGTGCGCTTACTGTTGAGGCCGCATTAGGTTCCCGCGTGCCGTTCGACGCGCGGATCCACGAAGTGCGTGGCCACAAAAGCCAGAGCGATGTGGCGACTGCGTTTAGAACATTGCTAGACACCTCAGAGATTGGTCATTCACATCAACGGTGTGAAAAAGTACAAGACCCGTACTCTCTGCGTTGCCAGCCACAGGTGATGGGAGCGTGTTTACAGCAAATGCGCTATGCCCAAGAGATTTTGGTGGTTGAAGCCAATGGAGTAAGCGACAACCCGTTGGTTTTTGTTGAAAATAATGATGACGCTGATACGCTAACTGGCGATATTCTATCTGGCGGTAACTTTCATGCGGAAACCGTGGCAATGGCGGCAGATATGCTGGCTATTGCACTATCTGAAATTGGCGCACTGTCGGAGCGCAGAATGTCGCTAATGATTGATACGCATTTGAGTGGTTTGCCACCGTTCCTGGTTGAAAATGGTGGGGTAAACTCGGGCTTCATGATTGCGCAGGTTACCTGTGCGGCGCTTGCTAGTGAAAACAAAACCCTGGCGCACCCCGCATCTATCGATTCGTTGCCTACGTCTGCGAACCAAGAAGACCACGTGTCTATGGCTACCTTCGCCGCGAGGCGTTTACGAGATATTTTCGATAACGTTGCAGGTATATTGGCCATTGAGTGGTTAGCGGCCTGCCAAGGGTTAGATTTTAGGAAGCCGTTTAAAACCAGCGAAAAGCTCCAAGTGTTGATGCAGCTACTAAGAGACCAAGTGCCGTTTTACGAGAAAGACCGTTATTTTGCGCCAGACATTGAAAAGGCAAAGCAACTTATTAAGCAGCACGACCTTATGGATAAGACACAGTTAAACCTGTTAGGCTAAAATGATCACAGGCTCGGTATTTCGAGTAAACAAATAAAGATCATGAATAGAGCAGAGGTGGGAATGATATGAAAACAAATGGACGTTGGTTAAGTTCATACGAGGCTCGTACTTCTATGAAAGGCACTTTTAAGAGCGGCTCTTTTGTGAAAAGCACTGTGTTGGGTTTGCTCGCCGCGTCGATGTTTACGTTGGCAGGCTGTAGCGACAGCGAAGTGGGCGATGTGTCTCTTGGTCTTTTTACCACAAAAGACATTAAAATTGATGCGCTTCAAGACCCCATCGTGACAGGTGTAACCTGCCATATTTCAAGTATTGAAGCGAACCTTGACTTGTCGGATCCATCAGACAGTTCAATCGCGTGCAGACAAACCGGCCCTATTACGGCTGAGATGCTAAACGCCATTGATAAGTCAGATTCAGGTGAAGTAATATTCAAAAAATCGAAGAGCGTGTTTTTCAAAAACATGAAGCTTCGAAGAATTTACGATGCCGACTCAAAAACGCTGATTTACTTGTCTTACAGCACCAAAGAGACATCTGGCAGCTATAAACATAGTTTGTCTACGGTGCCACTGTGGGAAACGCTAGCGTTTAAAAAGCCCGCGTAGCGAAACGCATCAACTCAATATTAAAAAGCCCTCTTACATGAGGGCTTTTTTGATGCTAGAACCTTGTCTTTAAGCCATCTACGCGGTTGTAGAGTAGGCTATTAGCAATAGTCTAGAAAAAGCGTGTATAAACCAGCATGGCGTTAAGCGCGGTATCATCGTCTGTCAGCGGGCTATCGCTGATGCTATCGTCAAAGAAGGTGGCGCCAACTTCTAAACGAGTCATGCCGCCCAGAAACTGTCGGGTTGAGATGGCAACGCGTACTTCCGTATTGAGCGCGCTATCGCCGTTATATGCACTTCGAAATGCTGTGGCTTCTTCAGGGCGCACGCCGTAGTAATAGTCGACGTAATTGCTATCTTGGTAGTTTACGCCTATAGACGGCTCGATCATGAAGTTATTTATTCTAAACCTTTTCCCGATACGGGCGGACGCTTGGTAGCCATCAAACTTACCAAGAATATCGGCATTGGTTGACAATGAATAAACCCAGCTACCCGTGTTGTAGTTAAGCCCAACTCCGGCCGCGTAGCTAAAATCTCTGTCGTCCATACCTGTAAATACGGCACTGTCATCTTCTTCATAACCTGCAAATATCGGGACAAGCTGAGCGTCAAGAGTAAAGCCACTTTCGCGAAAAAGTTCATAGCCAATAAATGGTCCGTAAACGCGTAACTTTTCACCGGTGTAGCCGATAATAGGAATAGGAACAACGCGATTATCAAAGTCGGTATATACATCTTGCGATGCTGCGACGCCAAAACCCCACATCCAACCCTGAGGCTGTTGAGCGCCAGCTTGTTGTGCAATAACAGGAGTAGAACTAACACCTACACAAGCTAGAGCTATTGCGCCAATAACGGTTTTTAAATTCATAGGTAAATTTCCTTTTTAATCAAGATACTGCTCTGCTGTGTTCTTCGATCATATTCGCTTGTGCCTATTGAGCTAAGCTGTACGTTTTTACAGCGGCTTCTGAGTGGGCAATTATCTATGCGGATTGGTATAAGGGTCTTCAGGTAACGTGAAAGGCTGCGTTACTGGCAAGAAAGCAAGTTATTCTGTGAAATCGGTGTGGTAAAGTGCATACAACAAGTTGTATTGAATAGTTTAGAGAAGCAGGTAACCCGTGAGTTACAAATATGTAGTGGGTATTGACGGTGGTGGCACCCGGTGCCGTGCATTGTTGCAAGATATTGATGGCAATACATTAGGTGAAGGGGCGGCAGGCCCTGCAAATATAATGACCAACCCCGAACAAGCAATGGGGTCGGTAATAGATGCAACGTTAGACGCAATAGAAAGTGCTGCGTTGCCGATTACATGCGAAGAAGTGTTGCTAGCTGCCGGATTGGCAGGGGCGAATATTCCTCAAGCAAAGCAGACTTTTTTGGCGTTAGACAACCCATTTGCCGATACCGTGGTAATAAGTGATTTACACGCCGCTTGTTTGGGCGCGCACGATAATCAGTCTGGAGCTCTTATTATTTGCGGTACAGGTTCAGCGGCAACCCATTACGACAAGGGTGTGTTCACTGACAAAGGTGGTTACGGCCTGCAAGTTGGCGATGATGCAAGTGGTGCGTGGTTGGGCTTATCAGCTATAAAGCATGTACTGCTTTCTTATGACGGCGTAGAGCCCGTTAGTGAATTAAAGAAGCGAATTTGTGAGCACCTTAATTTAGCGTCACCTCAGCAATTAGTGACCTTGGTGGCAAATTACAACGCTGCAGATTTTGGTGATATTGCCCCAGTGGTTATACAGGCTTATCGAGACCAGTGTGCCGCCGCGACCTCTCTTATTCGAAAGGGAGCAAATTACCTCAATCAGTTGGGTGAAGCATTGATTAATCAGGCTTCTACATTGCCGCTATGTTTGGTTGGCGGTCTCGCTGATGTTTACACGCCTTTACTTTCGTCTTCTATCTCTTCTAATTTAACAGCGCCGCTAAAAAGTGCTGAATATGGCGCTATCAGCTTTGCCAAAAGAGTAAAAAGCGAATGATAGAATCAATTACTGTCGAGCAGGTTTTAACGCCAAAAGGTTGGCTTGAAAACCAAACCATTACTGCTGATAGCGGCAAGATAGTCAGTATTAGCGATGCGACCTCAGCAGAGCTCAATAGTATTTACAACGGAAAGCTCATTCCCGGTTATTTCGACACGCAAGTGAACGGCGGTGGTGGTGTGCTTTTTAACCATAGCCCTTCTGCCGCTATAGTAGAAACCATGGCGCTGGCTCATCTTCGTTTCGGCACAACGTCCATGTTGCCAACTATCATTACCGATAATGCTTCAACAATGGCTCAGGCGGCGGATGCCATTGCGGAAGTAATTGCGGGCGGCCCAGAGTGCATTAAAGCGTTAATAAAAGGGATTCACTTTGAGGGACCCTTTTTGAGTAAAGCAAAAAAGGGTGTGCACGAAGCACAATTTATAAGAACGCCTTCTGACGCAGAGCTTGCAACCTTATGTCGCAAAGATATTGGTAAAGTCTTACTTACTGTCGCACCAGAAACGGTGAGTACTAGCTTCATAAAAGAAATGGTTGCTGAAGGTGTTGTGGTTGCAATTGGGCACACCAATGCCAGCTATGAGCAAGTTCAGGCGGCTATCGACGCGGGAGCTACAGGCTTTACGCATTTGTACAACGCTATGTCTGCATTAACCTCCCGGGAGCCAGGAGCCGTTGGTGCCGCGTTGCTTAATGACAGAGTATATTGTGGTTTTATTATCGATCATCACCACTTACACCGCAAAAGTGCTGAGTTGGCATTAAACGTGAAAACTGCCAACCGCGCCTTGTTGGTTACCGATGCCATGGCGCATGTGGGCAGTGATATTGAGCGTCTTCACTTTTTTAATACCGAGATCGTTAGGCATGGCGATAAACTTACTACGCCAGACGGCAAAACACTGGCTGGCTCGTGCTTAGATATGCATAGTGCAGTTTTGAATACGCACAATGATTGCGGTGTAACGCTAGAAGATGCGAGCAAAATGGCGAGTGCCACGCCGGCTCAATTTATGGGGCTAGCGAGTGACATAGGCAGCATTACCGAAGGTCAGCGCGCAGACTTTTTACTGCTTAATTCCGCCAATGCACTGACCCACGTTTTCAGTAATATGAGAATGGTCTTTTAGGTAGAAATTTAGTATTAACTTAAATGGCTTTGAAATAAGGAAGTGTTATGAAGTTTGTGACAAAGTTTACTGTTCTGTTAGCCGTATTAATGTTGGCTGCAGGGTGTGTTACGCAACGAGGTATGGATTCTGGCGAAAGCGTTCCTTCTCAACCTAATAGCGAGGAAGCCACGCCAACTGAAAGCACAGAGCGAAAAGATGTGGTGCAAGATGGCGACAGCGTAAATGATGGAACCACGAAAGGCGAATCGACTAAAGAGCCAGTTAGCAAGCCAGTAGCGCCACCAAAACAAAAAGTTGGGGTATGGGTTAGCGCTAAAAAGTTTCCCACTCACACGCATATCGGTACCACTAAATTTAACAATTTTACGAAAGAATATAGCTACGACTGGCAATTGAACAACACGCTTTATAGCACATTCAAAAAAGCCATTGAGCAAAACAGTCGTTTCACTGCGGTGGATATCTCTTCTATGGTTGACGATGCAGGCGCCCTAGATTTTGTGATGGGTGAAGGAAATAACGGGGCGTTCAATGACAAACAAAACACGTTAAGAAAATCGTTGTTAGACAAAGGCATTGCCACTGTGATTATCGTTGAAGAAGCGCCGACGGTGGCTATTACCGAGTGCGGTACGTATGGATGTTCAGAGCATCAAAGCAAAGGGTTCGGACTGTTTACGCGTAGTTTTTTGGGTACCGATCACTATATTGCTTCGGCAAGCTTTAACGTTAGTATTGAGCGTTTAGACAAGCCAGTTGATATCTTAACGCTGCCAGTGTTTACCGAATTTCAAGATGATGCGCTAAAAAATGAGCGTGTTGAAGATTTCACACCGCCAGATAACTTTGATGAAATAACAGAACAAGAGTTAGCGCCAATTAAAAATACGATTGTTAACTACTTTGACCGCTTAGCGACAGCGGTTGGCAAGTATTTATCTGGTCAGTAAGCATTTAATATACTGAAACAAAAAACGGGCACTTAAATAAGTGCCCGTTTTGTTATGTGGCTCACTTCATCTATTGATGAAGACATCGATATATAATTACGCGTTTTCTTTATGCGCCAAAAACTCTTCGTAGTTTCCATCGAAGTGATTCAGTTTCTTGTCTTTAATTTCGATGATTTGCGTTGCCAGTGACGAAACGAATTCACGGTCGTGACTAACAAAAATAACAGTGCCATCAAACTTGTATAGCGCATTGTTCAAGGCTTCAATCGACTCCATGTCCATGTGGTTAGTGGGTTCATCCATTACCAATACGTTGATGTCTTGAAGCATTAGCTTTCCGAACAGCAAACGGTTTTTCTCACCACCAGAACATACCTGCACGCGTTTGTTGAAGTCGTCAGACGTAAATAGCAAACGTCCTAACATACCTTTTATTTGCAGGTCATCGTGTTTGGGGCTACGCCATTGGCTCATCCACTCAAACATAGTGATATCTTCGGCAAAGTATTTAGCGTTATCCTGCGGAATGTAACCAATCGCAGCGTTTTCAGCCCACTTATAGCTACCTGCGGTAGGTTCAATGTCATTAACCAAACACTTCAAAAGCGTGGTTTTGCCGGCCCCGTTCTCACCAATAATCGCCAAGCGCTGACCTGCCTCTAATAGCAAGTTCGCGTTATCGAATAACGGAAGATCTGGGTAGCTATGGCCTAGCTCTTCAAGAGTAATAGCAAGTCGGTGAAGTTTCTTATGTTGGTTAAACACAATATAAGGCTTACGACGGCTAGACGCTTTTACCTCAGCTAATTCAATTTTCTCAAGACGGCGGGCACGCGAGGTGGCTTGTTTCGCTTTCGATGCGTTGGCAGAGAATCGCGCTACGAAGCTCTGTAGCTCTTCGATTTCCGCTGACTTCTTAGCATTCTCTGCATGAAGCTGTTCTTGAACGAGCATGGCAGCTTGAATGTAGTCGTCGTAGTTACCCGGATAAACGCGCAGCTCACCGTAGTCGATATCGGCCATGTGCGTGCATACAGAGTTTAGAAAGTGTCTGTCGTGCGAAATAATAAGCATGGTCGATTTACGTTTGTTCAGCTCTTCAGCTAGCCAACTGATGGTGTAGATATCCAAGTTGTTGGTTGGTTCGTCTAGAAGCAGAATGTCAGGCTCGGCAAATAATGCCTGCGCCAAAAGCACACGTACTTTTTTACCAGGTGCGACTTCTTTCATTAAACCAAAATGATAGCTTTCGTCGATGCCAGCAGAGTTTAAGATATCGCCAGCGCGCGCTTCGGCGGTGTAACCATCCATCTCGGCAAATTGGGTTTCCAAGTCCGCCACGCGCATGCCATCTTCTTCACTCATTTCAGCCTTGCTGTAAATGGCGTCGCGCTCTTGCTTAACTTCCCATAGTTCACGGTCACCCATGATAACGGTATCGACTACGCTAAACTCTTCAAACGCAAACTGGTCCTGACTCAAGATACCTAGCTTTGTGCCTGGCGCCATAGAAACGTTGCCCGACGATGGAGTAAGTTTACCGCTTAGAATTTTCATAAAGGTAGACTTGCCACAACCGTTTGCGCCAATTAGGCCGTATCGGTTGCCGTTGCCGAATTTTGCGGAAATATTTTCAAATAATGGCTTAGAGCCAAACTGCATTGTGATATTTGCGGTGGTAATCAAAACAGGTATCCAGGGGTAAAACGATGAGAAGAGATAGTAGTGAAAGCGGTTGTCACTTCACTAATATATAAAAGCGCGCGCACTATAAGGAATTGAGGGCTACATGTCGAGGGAATTTTGAACAGTTTTTGCGCTGATGTGCTTTTTATCCAAACGCTAAAGAAAGTATTAATCCCGATACTGTCTTCTATTGCGTGTTTTTGTCAAAAATTGCACCTGAAACTTAATTCCGTATGGTATGAGGCGTGAAATAGGCGTTTCGAATTCCCCGCTCATTCTACAGATTGCCCCTTATTGTTTGTTGCTCTTTTTTTATTAGCGGCAAGCAAATAATTCCAGCATAAAGAAAATATTACATAAAAGTCAGCGCGCGGTGATGCATCAATGCAGAATTAACGAACAAAGCTTTGATCAGCATTTTTAGTATAAAGGTTACTTAAATCGTAATTTTGAAGAGAAAAAATGGAATCTTGTCTATTATCAAAAAACGCCTTTTTAATTGGTCTTAATCTTGCTGTGCTTATCTACTGAAAATAAACCGCAGAGCGCAAATGCGTCTGCTGAATCAGTGCGAAGTTTTATTTCACTCTAGTTTATCGTGAGTTAGGTAACGCAAAAGAAGAATAAAACTGGGCATTTTAAAGAGGGAAACATCATGAAATTTTTGAAAAAAATTGCGATTGGTTGCTTTTCGGCAACGGTTTTAATGTCTGGCAGCGTGCATGCAGAAGCAATTAGCTCAGATTCCGTAATGCAAACTCAAGCCGCTCACTACAATAAGCAGCAGCTAATTGACATGGTTAATCGTGCAGACGTGCAGCGTAAATTGGTTAGCTTAGGTGTAGATAGCAACCAAGCTATCGCCAGAATCAACGGCATGACCGACAGCGAAATTGCCCAATTAAATGATGAAATTAATCAAGCGCCAGCGGGTGGCGTTGTGGGCGCAGTGCTTACCGTACTTGCTATTATCGCAATTTTGGACCTAATTGGTGTAACTGACGTTTACCCATTTATTCGTCCAGTGAACAGCTAATTGAATGATCAATTCAGTTAAAAAGGCCTGCGCGTTAGTAGGCCTTTCGCTTCTATTTTTGCTTTCAGGCTGTCAGTCCACACCTCAAGCTGACAAGCTGCGGCAAGAGGGACTTGCCTCTTTACCTGAATCTCACACTATTCAATCTGTTCCGTTTTTTCCCCAAGAACAGTTTTATTGCGGGCCTACCACACTATCTGAAGTGTTTGGTTACTATGGTGAAAGCACCTCTCCAAATGACATTGCGCCTAAGTTATTCATTCCCAGTAAAGAAGGGAGTTTACAACTAGAAATGGTGAGCGCTACCCGACAATTTGGTTTTTTGCCATATTCTGACCGAGGGACTTTATCGTCAATTATGTCGTTAGTTAAAGACGATATCCCAGTGATTGTTTTTCAAAATTTGTCCATCCAGTTATTACCCCAATGGCACTACGCTGTTGTTATTGGGTTCGATAGTGATAAGGGGACGGTTACTTTACACACCGGCCTTACGCCTAATCACGAAATGTCGCTTGAGCTTTTTGAAAGAACGTGGGGAAGAGGAAATTACTGGTATTTGGCACCAGTTCCTCCTAATGTAACCTCGCCTGAGATGACACCGTTCACTTATGTAAGTGCGGCTTACGACATGCTTAAAGTGGGAGATAAAGCGCGTTCATTGGCGTTTTTGGAAACCGCGTCGCATACATGGCCAACGTACTGGTTAAGTTATTTCCTGATTGCCAATTATTACTTAGAGCAAAACGACAACCAAGCCGTGGTTTGGTTTGAGAAAGGCTATGAAGTGGGGCAGCACCAACATGTTTATGTTCACAACTACGTATTAGCTTTGCGCGAAAACAACATGCCCGAGAAGGCAAATACAATTCTAAAACAGGGGCTTGAACGCTTTCCCAATAACGAACCGCTGTTAACATTGGCTGAGAAATAAACCTAAACTTTAAGAGTATTCGCATTTACGAAAACTTATCGTCTACTATTAACCTAGGAAGTAATTGTGAAAGTAGGCTATGCCAAAAATACTGAGCTCATCAACAATTTCGTACGAGAACGGAGTAGTCACCACTCGACTCTATGGCGCGTTTAATGAAAAAAGTGCGGAAGACTACAGCGATCGTCTTTTTAAACTAGTCATAGGACTGAATCAACGACCCTTTTCCCTTCTGGCAGATATTAGCCAAGTTGAAGGTGCAACTCCTGAGGCCTTCGACATACTCAAGCGTATTATAAAACGGCTCCCTGATATGGGATTAATCGCGAAAGCTTATGTTTATAAAGGACCTGTTATACGCGGAATAATGTTTCAGAGGATCCCCGAGCTCAAAAGTATGGATTATCTTTTTTTCACAGATATTGACGAAGCTTCTTCGTGGTTGTCTCGCGAATATGAACGCAAACTATCTCTGCTCTCTGATTCCTAATTAGCCTGTAATAAGTTAATAGCGCAATTAACTATCTCATTTCCCACATCTGGTTGGTGCAGTTAACTCTAGTGGTTAACCCCTATGGTGGATGGGCGTTTTTTGCTCGATCCTAATTTGGTTAACGCTATCTAGTCGTTGCTCAGTATTAACGCTGAACGCATTGATAGCTCCAAATTTTAAGGATTGAATAATGAAAAAAAGAACCCTTATATATGCTGCGGTAGCAGCGGCTTTACCTTTCGTAGCAAGCGCCTCCAAAGTACACGCACCCTTAGATACTTCATCGCACCGCATTGCTGAAATAAATCTGACTGACAATGTTGTTAACCCGCCAGCAAACAGCTTGTTTCAAATGGCGTTAGACCAACTGCAAACCACATTCCCATCATCTACATTACGAACAGCTAATGGCCATCTAGATAGTGTTTTTGGTATTGCCATTGATGTTTCAGGCACGTCGCCTGAACAGATGGGGTATGACTTTATTAGTCGACATTCTGCCCTTTTAGGTGGACTAAGTGACGGGGATTTTGTTTTTAACCCTCATCGCAGCAAAGCAGCATTGGGTGGTCATTTAGTGAGGTTTGACCAAGTCATTGATGGTGTAAAAATCAAAGATAGAGGTGTCGGCCTCTTAATAGATGAGTCTCAGGTGGTAAGAGCGCTGTTTGCCGATACAGCTATAAATACGCCTATTGCTAACTCTCAAGTTCTTTCTGCTAATAGCGCGATCAGCGTGGCAACCGCAGATTTAGCGTCTTACAAGCGAGCATTGCCAATAGAAGCTCTTGATGTACTGAACCCTGCCTTTTCTCAAATAGAAAAAAGCCTTGGCATTTTCGCCAAGCCAGTGCCACAGAAAGTGGTGGTACAAGATAACAATAAACTGAAACTCGCATGGAAGTTCTTCTATTACTCTTCAAATCCCTTTGGTGTGTTTGAGTATGTCATCGATGCCCAGTCGGGAGACATTCTGGCGCGTAATGATCGGGTCAAAACCATTCTTCCTTCAGGTGAAAATGAAGTTACGCAAACGGGGCAGGTTGGCTTAGTTCAGCAGACTGCGGATTATTTCCCAACATTTCCACCCATTACGCCATCGATGCAAAGCGAATGTATGATAGAGGACGATGCAGGTGGCTACACCGGCATCCCGAAAGGGATGGAACGCATTAACTTACGTAAGTTTGACGATTCTAACTTTGTGACGGGTGTTGAAGGTTTGCTTACAGGTAAGCACGCGCTTATTGAAAGCGCGATGCTGACAAAAGGGCCTTTTCCACAAGCGGCAACCGGTACGTATCACTTCAGCGAGGATGCTGCCATAGAGGCAAGACCTGTCGAAGATGATCATGTAACGCCTTCTACGGCACATCACATTGACGGCATCAGCCAGTTTATTTACATCACCACATTGCTCGAATATTTAGATTACCTCCATAAGGACGGCGATGCTGTGCATAGTCGTGGCGTGGGCGATGGCTCGTTTCCAAATAGCTACCCTAACGAAGCGGTACCGTTAACTGGTGTGGTACATATTCCGAATGTGCTCGACCCACCAGATAATCCAGCAGATCCTGAGTTTATGGCTAAGCTATTGGGCTTGGACAACGCATTCGCAGTGCCGTTATCACAGGAAATTGCAGGTGAAGAGATCGTGGTTAACCCGACAGCTTACGGCCATGGTTACTTATTCAACAACCTAGCAATGGATTTCTCGGTTCCCATTCATGAAGGCACCCATGCGACAATTACCCCTATCGCAGGTTTTGAAGGCGAGCCAGAAGGTGGCGCGCTTAACGAAGGACAAGCCGACCTATGGGCATACACGGTAGGCGAAACACCAGATTTAGGTACTTACCCCGTTAATTCGTGCGATTTACGAAAATTCTTAAGAGAGCAGGGGGTTAATCCCGACTCATTTGAGTTTATTCGTTCTGCACAGAGCCAAATTCGTTATTCGCAGTTAGGCACAAGAGACAACGCATTTGAAGTGCATCGTGATGGAGAAATTTACGCGGGTGCAATGTGGGACTTAAGAGAGCTTATGGTGGCGCTGCAGCCTAGACAAGACTTTGTTCGCCCCGACCCAGTTACCGGCGATCCTACCCAAGAAACTAGCTTGGGCAAAGAAACGTGGGAACGTATCTTCCTAGGCTCAATGTACGTGCTAGGAATATCTGCGCCAGATACCTTCGTGCGCGCACGGGATGCAGTGTTAATTGCCGATGCCGCCTTATATCCTACCGATCCTTTAGATTTAACTTCACCGGGTCGTCATCATGCATTAATTGAGCGTGTTTTTGCTGCCAGAGAGCTAGGTGCAAACGCGAAAGCACCGTTAGGCGGTCGACAGACTATATCAACGGCAGTGAGCGAGTTTACGGCTACCCAGGCTAAGCCATCGACACCAGACGCTATAGACGCGCATATCATTTCTGATGACGCGATTGAAATTAAGTGGGAAACCGTACCTGACGCTTTTGCTTATCAATTGCTAAAACGCAAAAAAGGGTCGAGTGCGCGTTTGTTTACGGGTGTACCAACCCGAGAATACTTTGACGGCGACCTCACATTCTCTGGCTTCACCCATGTTGAATTTATTGTGGGCGATAATCGCTACATAGACAAAGGGCAAGGTTTAGGGCGTGGTGCAGGTCAAGGCATAGACTCGTTTGACTATGAATACGTAGTGCGTGCAATCAGCCTTAACCTTAATCAGCAAGTTGGTTTTTCTAATATGTCAGGGATTGCTTCAACCGGCTTAAACACGGTGGATGTGAGTGAGCAAGTTGACTACAAGGTGGGTAATGTAAACTACAATAACGGTATCTTTGCCTTTGATATTGCGTTGATAAATACTGGCGACGAGAGAATTTACGGTCCAGTTGATTTCGATATTACTCATATTAGCAATGGCAGTATTACCGTATTGAATGCAGATAATGGTGGCACTGGTCAAAACGGCGACATAGCAAGGTTCCGTTTCGATCAATCGCTAGATGTAGACAGAACATCTGCACTGCGTTATCTAAAGTTTGATAACCCAAATGGAAAACTCTTTACGTTCCAAGCGCGGATCAGCGGCTACGAAGCTGGCGCTTCGTCAACCGGTAGAGGAGAAACGCCTACCTTTGATACGTCTGAGCCAAAAGAACAGTCTGTGGTTTACCATAATATTGAGGAGCACACGGGTGTTGTCTTAATTGGTGCAGCGGATGAAGCATTGGTTGATGGCGTTGACTATGTTGATATCCCATTTACAGCGCTGCCAAGTGCATCAAGTGTAGTTGCAACGCTGAGCGCTGATGTTGAGGTAGTAGCGGTGCCAGATCTTGACTTTGAACTGCTCGATGCCGAAGGCAATATTATGGCGAGCTCCGGCAACTTGGGCTCTAATGAGCAAGTTGGCGGTGGCATTGTCCCCGGAGAAACCTATCGGGTTCGCGTGAATGGTTGGGCTAACGGCCCGACGTCATACCGGGTTGTTATTGATCAGTTTGTAAGTGATATTAACGACGCAAACGTTGATCAAAATGGTAATGCGACAACGGGAACAGTAACGTTTGAGTTTAATCCCGTAACAGGGAAAGTAATACCTTTGAACTTACTTAATTAGTCGCCCGTGAAAACACGAAGAATCTAGGCTAACTAGAAGAAAGGTCACCTACCAACAACTGCCTTTCTAAAGGCCTATAAAACAAACCAAAGCCCCATGTTGTGAAAACTGCATGGGGTTTTTTTATTAAACTCGCCCTCCGGGAAGGTCTGGCAAGTATCCTAGCTTCGTTCATTCCCGCGCTTCGCTAGGAAACTTGCCTGCGCCTTCTGAGTGGGCAATTATCTATGCGGATTGATATAACTGGTGCACCTTTTGCCTCTTCTTTCACGTACTAAGGTGTAGCTAAAAATAAAAAGTGCCTACTCATATATGCAGGAGCCCCGTCAGCCGTGGACAGCACTCAACTTCTTGAAAACCAGCAGGCAATAGCAATAGCCGGATTAGTAGGCGTTGTTATTGTGCTCTTCATTGTTAAACGACTTATTTTGGTGCGTTTGAAAGCTAAAGCGCGTTCAGAAAACAGCAGTATGTCTGATATCTATCGCGTGCTTGTGCTGTCGTTAAATGCCCCACTTAATTTGCTTATCTGGGTTATTTTCCTGCTGTTGGTTAAAAGTATTGTTTCAGTATTTCAGATAGAAGATGAAGGGGCGATTAAAGCGCTAACCATTGTTATCGAAGCTGGCCTCATCATTACTTTATTTCTCTTCTTCGAGCGTTTTGTCACTTACTCGTTGAGTCGTTATCGCGACCAGTCAACCATAGTTAAAAATACCAGCGCAATTGCCGGTGGAGCAGTTAGAGCGCTTTTCGCTGTATTAGCAATTTTGATTATATTAAGCACCATGGGGGTGTCGGTAACACCCATTGTTGCATCGTTAGGCATTACTTCGCTCGCAGTAGCACTAGCGCTACAGCCAACGCTTGAAAACTTCTTCTCGGGTATTCAGTTGGTAATGGATAAGCCCATTCGTATAGGCGACTTCATCGAGCTGGATTCCGGAGAACAAGGTTTTGTAGAGAAAATAGGATGGCGCTCCACGTGGGTTAGAATGCTACCTAACAACATCGTGATCATGCCTAACAGTAAGTTGTCTAATTCAAAGTTGATTAACTACTACTACCCTGAACGCGAACTGTCGGTGCCTGTTGAAGTTGGCGTGCATTATAGCTCTGATTTAGAGCATGTTGAAAACGTATGTTTAGAGGTTGCCAATACTATTCTAGAGCAGCACGAGTTTGGTGTTGAAACTTATCAACCTTTTGTTCTGTTCCACACTTTCGACAATTCTAGTATCAACTTAACAGTGATGCTGAGAACCCGCGAATACTTTAACCGCTTCTTCATAAAGAGCGCCTTTATAAAAATGCTTAAAAAGCGTTTTGATGAAGAAGGGATTGTCATTCCATTTCCAATTACTGCGCTTAACCTAGACCAGGAAGGTGCAGCTCAATCCACAGAGAATTTAACGCCCAAAGCTTAAAAATCTCGCTAAATATGACTTGAGCAAATGATGTCTCAGACTTCTGACGGGGAGTTTTTGCCAAAGATAATCAACATGCGTTTATCCTTATCGCTCTCTTTTCTATACACCGTTTATTTTCACCGAGTGATTTTTGAGTCCTTAAAAGATACCGGTGGTAATTTGAGTTGTATTCTCTTTTCTATAAAGAAAATTAACTTTAAGTTTTTCAAGGTTATACCGTCTATTGTATATTTTTTGTTATATTTATTAATAATTTATTATTAATGCGATTGTTAATTATTTCCTTTTGCCTGCTACTATCTTTTTTGCTACCGGTGGCAAATGGGCGGTAATTAAGTTCCGTTAGTTCGCGTGAAAAGAAGAACTAATTGATGTTGTCTTGTTGAGTAATTGAAGCAGTACGCCCTTCTAATTATTAATCTAAGGACAAAAAATGAAAAAGAACTTACCGATATTTCAATCGACGATAATTGCATCATCAATTGCCTTTGCCGTCTCTACGTCTGCAGTTGCTTCAGGTTTTCACACACAGAACGGAGGCACGACAGGCGGTCAAGGTGGACAAGTAGTGCAAGCTTCTACGGGTAAACAAATTCACGAAGCATTGTGTAATAGAAACACCTCAGAAACGCCAATCATTATTCAAGTCTCGGGTACAATCAATCATGGTAATACTGAAAAAGTGTCTGGAGACAGCTGTAATACCGCAGAAGACAAAATTGAGTTAAAAGACATCGCGAATGTGACACTTATTGGTGTAGGCGGTGGCGCTACATTTGACCAGCTAGGTATACACATAAGGAATTCCCAAAACATCATTATAAGAAACGTTCATGTTAAAAATGTCAAAAAATCGGGCTCACCCACGTCAAATGGCGGAGACGCGATAGGGATAGAAAAAGACGTTCGCAACGTATGGGTTGACCACGTAACCTTAGAAGCTAGTGGTGGTGAAAGTGATGGTTATGACGGCTTGTTCGATGTAAAGGATAACTCGAAATACATCACCTTATCTTACAGCATTTTACGTAACTCAGATCGAGGTGGTCTGGTAGGTTCAAGCGAATCACAAGTTAATAACGGTCCGATCACCTATCACCACAATATCTTTGACAATTTGAACTCGCGCGTTCCCCTTGTAAGGGGGGCAACAGCTCACATTTACAATAACTACTATGACGGCGTTCGCTCTTCAGGGATTAATTCCCGCGCAGGAGCCGAAGTCAAAGTAGAAAACAACTATTTCGAAAATAGTAAAGATCCACTGGGTACGTTTTATACAACAACTGACGGTTATTGGCAGGTTGCGGGAAACACTTTCGGAAGTGGCGTAACGTGGAGCGACTCAGACAGTGACTATGAACCTGCAGGGCCAAACGTTCAATCTACAGCATCAATATCTATTCCCTATAGTTACTCGCTAGATGGGGCATCTTGTATACGAGATATTCTTGAGAACACCGCTGGTGCCAACAAAAATCTTGCAGTATCAGACGGTAGCTGCGGTTCAACTGGTGGCGGTGGCGATACCGGAGGTGGTGATACAGGAGGTGGCGACACAGGGGGAGGTGATAATGGTGGCGGCGATGATAATTCAGGAGGTAATCCGCCAAGCGGCACCAACTTAGCGTTAAATGCACAATCTGACGGTAGCTCTAAGTACAGTGGAACAAGTTACGGGAACGTAAGGGATGGGGATGTATCTACTTACTGGTCTCCGAGCGGAACGACGGGAAGAATTAGCATCAAACGCTTGAATACGACAGTAAATACTGTACGGGTAATTGAGACCTCTACTACTCAAGGTGCGGTAACTTCATGGCAACTTGTGAACAATGACACAGGCAGCGTATTGGCATCAGGAAACTCAATTCCAAGTACTATTTCGTTTTCAAATACCAATTTGGATAAAATCAACTTTGTCATCGATTCTGCGACACAACGACCACAAATCGCAGAGTTTGAAGTGTATTGAGATTAAGTCGGTTGCGCTTGTTCTGAACCTTTTTAGGTGACTCTCGGTGAGAGTTTATTTAACTCAATAAAAAAGCCACGTTGTGTAACGTGGCTTTGTTGCGAGTACGTTAACCCATCAAAGGTGTTAGAAGGTGTAACGTGCAGATACGCCTAATAGGTCAACATCATCAGCTATAACGTAAGTTGCGCCGAAAGAGAATTGTGGTGTAAAGAAATAGTCTGCGCCAATTTCAAAAGCTGTTTCGTCGTCTTCAATGTCGATATAGCGGATAGCACCGCGAAGCTCAAATTGCTCTGACAGCATTGAACGAATACCGGCAGTAATGCCATAGCCATTGTCGTCAGCTTCAGCAGAAGCGAAGCTTGAGTCTAGGTCAACATCCACATACTCATACGTCAACTCACCAAAAAAGTCAGTTGTTGTAGTTAAACCATAGCGGTAACCAACCCCTGCAGAGATATAGTCAAGTTCACCGTCAACACCATATTCGTCTTCACTCAACTGACCATAACGACCTGTCAGGTATACATTTTCGTTAAGTGATTTGAAGCCTTGAATTTGAAAACCGGTTGGCTCGAAGTCGCCTGCGTCTTCAATATCTGCTTGTACGTATCCAGCTTTAACGAAGTCATATGAAGGCGAAGCTGCGAAAGCATTTAAAGAAAGCGCGCCAAAGATACTGGCGAGAATAGTACGTTTCATTGTTTCTAATATCCTTTTAACAATAATTACTCCCAACCACTTCGGGAGCCTCATCATTATGGGGATGGATTTTAGAAATCAAATGGGCAACACGACTCGATTTTCACTATTAAACACCTTAAATGGTGTACGTTTTATCATTGCAACGGCATTGCCGTACAAGAGCTGAGTTAATTCCTCTTCAGTGTTGTACAGATGAGGATACTTGCAACGCTTAAGCTGCAAGAGGACAAACAAAAAGAAATGATAGGTTCTAGGGTAATTAAGGTCACCGCGTAAGCGCCTATTGCTGCCCCTGTTAGGTGAAAAAAGCCGGTTAGTGCCGCTAAAAAACCTGCGGATTTATCAGAGTAGCCAAGCATGATAGTTACGCTGCAGGGCATTGCAATACCAATAAAAAAGAAGGTGATATAGCAATAAGTCAAAATACCCATTAACCCTTTTATTGCGAAGGGGGAAATAAGTAACCAAAAAAGCACAGAAAGCACAGCGATAAACAAGCTTGAATACTTGAATTTAAACAATGGTGAAACAGAGGCTAGTCGAATATTGATTATGCTTCCCATCACAAGAGACAGCGTGGCTAGAAGCGAATATATCGAGAACACAGTTTTGGTGAGTCCGAATTGCTGCATTATCATTGACGGCGAGATGGTAATGAAGCTAAACACAATGCCATAAAGTAGTCCGCTGGCCATCCCCACTGAGACGATTTTCATCATTGTGCTTTTAATAAGCGCTAAAGTATCGCTAAAGACGTTCTCTGAGGTTGTCGGCATATACTGTTTGAGGGTGGTGGAAACTGAAAACAGTAAAAGTAAGGCGAATACTCCCATTACTAGTACAAAATAAAAGATAGATGAAACTCCGAAGGACTCGCCAATTAGTGTACCTACTAGTGGCGCTATTGCTGGCGCGATAGCGAATGCAATGTTGATAAACGAAAGTGAAACATTCAGCTGCTTTTCGCTAAATATCTGACGCGACAGTCCGCGCGATACTGATACACCAACCCCACCGCCTAAGCCTTGAATGACTCTTCCTACAAGAAAGGTATTTTCTTCGGTGGCAAGTGCCACCATAAGCGTACCGGCGATGAATACAAAGACTCCATACAGTAGAAACTTTTGTTTGTTTAGGTAGTCGCAGGCGACACCAGACACTAACTGAGAAAGTGAGAACGCGATAAGAAACACGGCCACGCTTTTTTCAATTATTCCCACATAGCTGTCGTATATAGCAGCCAAATCAAAAAAGAAGGGGCTATAAATGCTGGTAGAGAGTTGGCCAAGAATAGACAAAATGGTGAAGGTTACCGTCAGCGAATAAAACGTATGGCGTGACATGGTGTGCTTCATCTAAGGGGAACCAAACTATGGGTAAAGAAACAGTGCAGTTAGGCTACAGATTTGGTGTTACAGTTTTAATAAAGACGCTTTTTTTGAATTTGAGAAAACTGATATCGTGATGATATAAGCGAGTGGTGACTAGTAATTCTAGAAAAAATGGTGGCCCCACCCTGACTTGAACAGGGGACCTGCCGATTATGAGTCGGATGCTCTAACCAACTGAGCTATGGGGCCATTTTGAGATGTGCTGTGCAGTTTTCAATGCAATTTGCTATGCATAACAACCACAAGCGAGCGCAAGTATAAGCAGTTTTATTTGCCTTGTCACGCCTCGCTGGTGGCTTTGTGATTTGTTTGCTTTATTTTTGTTCACTAAGCTGTAGTTTATGTGCCTTGTTTGGTAATTTTACACGTCGCCACCCAAGAGCTAATGCCAAGCCTAATATGCTAAACAGAGTCGTAGAACCGCCTCCACCAGAGCTATTTGAATTAGTATCCGTTGGCAAGCTCACTACACTTTCGTTTACGGTAACAGTAACGGTGTCGCTGGCGCTAACTCCAAACTCATCGGTTGCAGTTAACGAAAAAGTTAAATTGCTTTGAGATGATGGGGCGGTAAAAGACATGGTTAATGTATCTGCATTTCTGATGGTAACCGTGTCGCCGGCGGTTTGCATCCATTCTACGCTTGTTAACGCGCCTTCGGGGTCTTGGGCGCTTCCCGTTAATTCAACGCTGGCTCTTACATCGGTTTCAACATCTGTTCCTGCGTTTACCACAGGGGCTTGATTGCTCTCATCGTCTTTTATCGTAATCAGCGTTTCTACCACACCACCTAGAAGATTTGTGTCTTGTGCAGCAAGTACTAAACGAAATCGTTCGTTGTCTTCTTCGGTAGTATCGTTAATAAGCGCTATATTTATAGTCTTCGAACTGGTATCGCCGTCGCTCCAAGTTAGCGTGCCGCTTTGGCTGACAAAGTCTTCATCGCTCACTGCTGTGCCGCTTTCCAGTGAATAGTTCACACTTACTTCGCCTTCACTTCCGCCTTGGCGAACAATGTTTAACGCAAGTTCAGAGTCAGTCTCTAAAATAGTGCGTTCGCCAGTGCTTAATTCAATTTTTCCTTGCTGTGCAGTACCGTTAATAGTGACTTGAGCATAGCCGCTACCAAAGGTGATGCCTCCTCCTTGTGGGTTAAATAATCTGACGAAAAATACTTCATTGCTTTCAGTATTTTCATTAGCGCTGATGCTTAACGTGATGTTTTTAGCCTGTGTTTCAGATGCACCCCAACTGAGTTCTCCAGACGCTAACATTACATCGCTGCTGGTGGCTGAACCCGCTATTACTTCATACGCAACTGTCATAGCCCCGGTACCTGTCTTATTAACAGGAAGGCTTAAGGTTGTATCAGCATCCGTTTCATAATTAGCCTGAGAGAAGCCCGCGACTGTTGTTGCGCTTAACGTATTGTCTTTTAATACAAACAAACCGCGCTGAATATCACTAACCAAAATATTACCGCTAGGTAGAAACGGGTATACGCCCCACGCACCATTAAAGTTGGTGCTGTTAAAAGCAGGGTAGGTGTCGAAAAAGCCTGCTTCTAAAGGCGCGGTAGGATCTGAAATGTCTAGTACCGTTAAGCCACGCTCATAGTTAGACATATAGTAGCGGTTACCTCTTACGTAGCCGTTGTGATCGATAGTGCCGTTGTCACTGGTCCAAATGCTGGCAAGCACTGGTGTTGTGAGTGATGAAATATCAAAAATCATAACCCGGGTATTTAAGCTGAAGTTTCGCTCGTCCAACTCATCGTGAACAAAGGCATATTGCTTGTCTTCACTAAACCAACCGCTATGGGTGTAGGCAACCTCGTTATAACTAATACTACTTAGTTCAGAGGTACTATTTGTGTTCGTGTGATCCCAAAGGCGCATTGCATCTTCATTGAAGTCAAGCATAACCGTACATCCATCAGCCGTAGCATTTACACAGTCAGTTTGCGCTCTTGCGTCGGTAACGCGCATAGATGACGCATCGTGCGTATAGTCGGCACGTGTGAGACCGCTAGGTATGTAAGATGCCGTTGGTGTTTGTGGGGAAGTGAGCGCGTATGAACGAAAGGCGCCGCCGTTACTATCCTGGCCAACCAAATGCAGCTGAGGCGCAGCGTCATTTAACGGTGTGTTTAGCGTGTAATCTACGTTAGAGATGTAGATATTGTGTGCACGGTTATCGTCGTTAATCCGCTTCGTTAAGCTAATACCATTAGGGAGGTCGTTAAGGTCAATGATGGTAAAACCTTCTGTTACGCTATCGGCACTGGCATAGGCATACGCTTTAAAACGCCCCGCAGCGCTATCGAAATACTGATAGACTTTAATGTCGCGCCATGTCGTACTTTGACCGGTAATTTCACCTACTACTACCGGTGCTGTTGGCTCGGTTACATCTACAACGGCAATGCTGGCCTGCATGCCAACAATGGCATATTCTCTACGGTTGTTTAAATCGACGTGCCCCCAAATATCGTTGGTACTATTTGATACCGACGACAATACGTTAACAGGTACGTTAGAGAGTAGATCGATATTGCTGCATGGGAAGTCGGCAGCCGTGCCATCTGTGCAAGCTTCATTTGCACTGACTTCGGTACTAAGGACCATGTGCGATGATGCCTGTGCTTGAAGGGAAGACGCGGCTTTTCCGTCAGTTATACTGTCGAACCCTTTTTCATAAAGGGCTTCTGATAAATAGGTAGGCACATTAACTAGTGTAGTTTTGTGCAAGGCAGGCTTCTGTGCCTGGTAATGATCTTCACGAGAAAAGCCTCCTAATACGGGTAAAAGACTGTCGTTTAGAACTTGTGCATGCTGAGCGTTGTCGAAATAATATTGGCCTTCAGCAACGAGAATTTTGTCGCCTTTATTGGCCTGTCGCGCGGCATAGCTTAACGTTTTACAGGGCCTGAAACGGTTGTCACACTTGCCCGCGTCCACGCCGTCTTCGGCAACAAAACGCGCTTTGTCATGGTCTGTGTGTGCTTGTGCACCTTGACTCACAAATGCTAATAGCAGCACTATTAGCGTTAATGGGAATGCATTCATCTTGTCGTCCGCGCAAGTGTGTAATTAGAAAAAGGTAGTTTGTATAAAAAACTACCAGATATCCAAAGGAAGTACATACGTAAATGAAAATGCCTTTTCGCATGAGTGTCATGCCTTCGTTACTCTTTGCGGCGCTAGTGTCGTTAACCGGCTGTGATGTCATTAACCTCAAAGGAAGAGAGCCTGGTGAAATCCCGTTTAAGTTGGTGGGAGTCGATACGGGGGCATGTCCAATGATCATGAGTATTGGACAACAGCGATGGAATATAGATTACTTCGGTTTTTACCTTAGCAAGCCAGAAGTGCGCATTGATGGTAAGTGGCAGCGAGTTAAGTTTAAACAAACCCAATGGCAGACGCCGAATATAGCATTGCTAAAGTTTCACAATAAGTGCAACAACCCTGATGATGCCAATAGCAAAATTGTATTAGATGTATCGGAAGAGCTTTTAAAGCTGTCCACAAACTTGCGCTTCACTATGGGTCTTCCCTTCGACGATAATCACGCTAACCCGCTTACACAGCCTTCGCCATTGAATGACAGTACAATGTTTTGGAGCTGGCAAAACGGTCATAAGTTTTTGCGACTGGATGTATCTAAAGGCTCAGAGGAAACACGCAAATGGTCTTATCATTTAGGTAGCGTGGGTTGCGATTCTGAATCAGCAGTCAGGCCACCTGAAAAATCGTGTGCTTTCACAAACCGGGTGGAGTTTATTCTGCCGATGACCCAGCTTGATACTGATTTAGATTTGGAAGTATCAGTGTCTAACATTGTCGCGCAAGTTGATATAAACGAAGCGCCAAGTTGTATGTTCGAGTCTCCTGAAACTGAGCCCTGTAAAAAGCTCATTCAGAATTTAGTGCACAGGCCTTGGATTAAGTGGCAGTAGCGGCACTTTTAATTTGCACTAGAAGGCGAGCTCTGCTCGCTTTCAAGGCGTCAATTATGGCTCTTGTTACAATGATTTTAGGAGCGTGCAGTAAATCGCCCACGCCTTACATTTGGAATTTGCCTCACAATATTCCACCGCCTCCCGTTCCCGCAGACAATCCTGTGACCGAAGAAAGCGTAATTTTGGGAGAGAAGCTTTTCTTTGATAAGGGCTTAAGTGCTAACAACACGGTTTCATGCAGCAGCTGCCATGAACCAGAGCATGCTTTCTCTGAACCTAAGACGGTTTCAGTAGGCGCGAATGGAGACGCGCTAAACCGTAACGCATTAGCGCTAGTAAACGTGGCTTACAATGCATCCTTCACTTGGGCGCATAACAACTTAGAAAGTATAGAAAAACAGCTGATGATCCCGCTTTTTAATGAACATCCGGTGGAAATGGGCGTAACGGGAAATGAAAAGCGTATATTAAAGCGCTTTGAGGGCAGCGAATATCGAGCGCTGTTTGAAGCGGCTTATGGTGATGACACACCCAATTTAAATAATATCGTAAAGGCGCTCGCTAGCTACGTAAGAAGCTTAGTGTCGTTTAATAGTGCTTTTGATAGCTATGCTTACGCTCAAGATGACGATGCACTAACCGCCCAGCAGCTTGAAGGTTTGAATCTGTTTTTTTCAGAACGCACTGAGTGCTTTCACTGCCACGGAGGTCTGAACTTCACTCAATCGTCGAAGCATAGTTTTCAACCTTTTGCGGCTCAGCCTTTCCACAACACTGGCCTGTATAACGAAGATGGGAAGGGCAGTTATCCGGAATCGGACATGGGACTTTACAGCGTTACCCACAATAAACAAGACATGGGGAAGTTTAGAGCACCTACTTTGCGCAATATAGCCCTTACTGCACCCTACATGCATGATGGCAGTATTGCCACCCTTGATGAAGTCATTGAGTTTTATGCTCGTGGGGGAAATCTGGCTGAAAGCCCTAACCCTTACCGCAGTCCGTTCATAAAAGGCTTTGCGATTTCTGAAGATGAAAAGGCGGCGTTGGTTGCATTTTTGCGCAGTTTAACCGACGAGCAATTTGTAAAAACACACACTACACGCAAAAATTAGCGATTTATTGCTCATTTTGTGTAATTTATGTTTATACTTTGCACACATATATCAACCAAATGCTTATGTGCTGATTGTTAACATCGTGATAAACTCAATCACTTACATTCTTTGTTAATAACTATAAAGCAGGTGAGCGGTCGCGGAGATGAGAATGACTGAAAAACCCTTCATTACAAGTGGTCGAAATACCATCATTCATAAAATAAGAAAATTAGATCTATTGGTGATCAATGGTGATGAACATCCGCCAATTCTTGTTACTTATAAAGGTATTAAGCAGTACGAAGGCAAAGTGCCTGAAAACAAGCGCGATGCCAAGATGATGGACATGGAACTAGTAGATGTAACTACTAGCGATGTGTTTGGCGACGAAAAAACATTATTGTTCGTACAAACCCTAAATGGGAAAGAGTATAAAATCGATTACTCTAAAATTGGGACGAGCATGTTTATTAAGATTCACCAAGACAGTATTTTCTAAAACTCACCTTACCCCATATTGGGGTAGATGTGTTTTTAATTAATGGGGTTAGGCAATCTGGCCCCAGTTATCTGCCTTGAGTGAATTGAACCCTCCAATTACCCTTCCTTTTCCTTTAAGCTGTACGTAATGCTTTTTGAAAATGTTAAACCGGCAGATGTCCACTGGCGTGACTTCCGATGCATTTACGCCACTTACAACACCTGCAGTCTCCAACCCCTCAGCAATTAACTCTGAACAGAACCAGCTATTAAAGTCTTCTTGATTGTAGCTTATGCTGCCGAACAGGGGATGTTCATCAATCGCGTCCACTGCTGAGCCGAATAGCTGTAGCACGTCGTAAGGTTTCCCGTCTTGTTCAAACATGAAGTTAAAGAAGTCTCGCTTATTTTGCTCAAAGATACTTCTTGACGCGCTAGACAAGGGCAGCCACCAAATATCACCGTCATAAGATGCTACTCGCTCGCTTAGTCTATTGGTCATTACCCCTCGCTTTCCTTTATACGATGTTGCTTCCATGACTTGATTAAAATATCGATTAGAATCTTCATCGCGCATCTTCGTTTGCATAACTATTGCCACATGCGTTACCGCAGAGCGTGTCGTGAGTTTGGTCCAACGAGAAAATAAGCTATTGCCGCCAAATGCGATGATGTCACCAGGCTGCATATGCTCTCTAATAAGGTGATATTGTTGCTGCTCTAACATGGCTCTTCCTTGAATACGTGTTAAAAAATTAGATTGTTGTCTGCACCGCTAGGCGGGCAAGAGTATTTGCTTATGATTTTCCACTTTGCAATGTATGCATTTATAAGAATGTTGCAAAGTGTGTGTTAAGTACGACTAATAACAGTTTAGACCGATTATTAAACCTTAGCTTTTGTGTACTTGTCGCAACGTCTCAAATAGCGGTGCTTTAACGTTTTTATAGCGTGAATTTTACAAAGTTTCACTAATTTAATGGTGCGGGGACAAAAGAGGTAGTCACCGCGTTGCCGAATATTATCAGAGGAACTTGTTATGTTTATGTCACGCCGTGTTACCCAACTTGCTTTACTAGGAATAACCTTGTCGCTTACTGCAACAGTAGCGAATGCCGCCCCGTATCCCAAGCATGTAGAAAAAAACTTAATTGCAGTGTGTGAAGCGGTAAAAAGCGATAGCCGTTTGCGATTGCATCGCGCTGTGAAAGCGACGGGTTTTAAAATGCGATATATCCATGAAGGATTAGTGTGCAACGGGCAAGACATGCTTACTTTTGCACTTACTCATAATGCATCTAAAAACGCACAGCTGATTGCTCGTCGCATTAATGCTAGCCCTAGTGTACTAACAGCAAAACGCTAATGAAGAGTTTTCTACCCTGGCGATTGGGCTATGCAGCTTATAGCCCCTTTTTCGCTTATTTTTACTTTTCGCTGTCTACATCCCATCACTTATTAAGACTGGGATAGATAACACTGACAGCTATTACTGCTTGCACTTGCAAGGGATCGCAGATGATCGCACTGGTTTTTTTACACTCTGTTTCTATGCAAAACTCACTTTGCAAAATGCTAGAAAAGCTAGACGTATTCAGTCACGTTTATGGCGCACAATCTGTAGGCCATTGTCTTGCGTTAGCAGAGAAATATCCTCAGTCCATCGGTTTCTATTCAGTCTCACAGTCAAGTCGAAACCTTGCATCACGATATTGGCTTGCAGTAGGAAATAAAGACGAAGAAGCGCTGTTAGCTTTTTCTCACAACGCGTCAGGATTTGTTAAATCACCACTTGAAGAATCCCAAGTATTAAACGCTATA
This sequence comes from Alteromonas sp. Cnat2-8, assembly GCF_022348355.1. NCBI lineage: Bacteria > Pseudomonadati > Pseudomonadota > Gammaproteobacteria > Alteromonadales > Alteromonadaceae > Alteromonas > Alteromonas sp. Cnat2-8. The sequence goes on along the minus strand of NZ_JAKREX010000001.1, from coordinate 382,623 downwards.
GAGCATGTCAAAACCAAGTACCATTTTTATGAACGGGACTTTCAATTCAATATGCTGGTTAAGGGACTTTGTGAACAATATGGGGTGTCTGAACCTGCGCTTCTAGCTACATTGCGCCAGCAATTGAACAAAAGTGCTCAGCCAAATGTTGTTGGGATACGCGCTGAAAACGGGTGGTGTTGCTTAAATCCAGCAGAGATTAAATGGATTGAAGCTGCAGGTGACTACATGTGTGTTCAAACGCTCTCAGAAAGCTACGTTGTCCGCACCACCTTGTGTGAATTACTTAAGCGTTTGGGAGAGCAGAATTTTAAACGCTGTAACCGCTCTGTGGCGGTCAACGCAAAACATATCGCGCACCTGGAACAAAAACTCAATCAGCAGCGAGTTGTCATGCAAGGTGGCGAAGCGTTCAAGATTACTCACAAGTATTACTATCAGTTTTGGCTAACAGACTGAACGTCAAATCGCATTTCAGTGCAACATTCTACTATACGACCATGGTACTGCTGGTGGTCTAACTCGCTTATCGTTACACTTACTCACTGAATTTTGGGAATAAGTACTAGGACCTGCTAGGCCTAATAAGGAGCGATAGTGCGAGATGTAAGAAACATGATAGTGGGCGCAGTTTTAGTGTTTGCTGCTTATTATCTTGGGCTAGTTGTCGTTAATGTGAGTGCCCTTCCTATTCCAGGCCCATTAATGGGCTTATTCCTTTTACTCGCGATGCTTTTTCTTTTTCCTCAGCTTGAGGTTCACACGGCGCGCTTTGTTACTTTTCCCTTGAAGCATATGTCCTTACTGTTTATTCCAGCCGTACTTGGCGTATCTATTTATTGGGCTGACATTCAGTCCAATGCACTTGCCATTGCTATCGCGATTATTGTGACGACCTCGATAAGTTTAGGGATAACCGCTTGGTTTTCGCAGCAATTGTTTAACAGCAAAAGCGGCAGCGGCTCAGATGTGGCAAGCAAGGGTGGAAAGCAAGAATGAAGGAGGCTCTACATCAAGCATTTAGCTTAACGGGGTTATTGTGGCTTAGCGTTTCAATAATTGGCTACATTATTGCTCTTTGGGTAAACAAAAAATGCAAAGGTCACCCGCTAGCGCATCCCATTGTCGTTACCGCGCTGATTGTGTCAGCTGGCCTTTATTTAACTGAAACAGGGGTTACTGAGTATCAACAGGCGGCTTCTTTGTTGCATTGGTTGCTAGGGCCTATCACTGTGGCATTAGCACTACCCATTTACAGACAATGGCAAAAGCTAAAGCACTACGGCTGGCGGTTAATGGCGAGTATTGCTTTTGGTGGCATACTCGCGCCTTTCACCGCGTGGCTTACTTTGTTTGCACTAGATGCACCGCGTGCAATACAAATTACCATGTTAGCTAAATCAATCACCACGCCCCTTGCTATGGAGTCGAGTGCGCAGGTTGGCGGCATTCCCGCATTGGCTGCCGTTTTTGTCATTGTGACGGGTGTAGTTGGAGCCATTGTGGCTACTGGTGTGTTTGCGATCCTCAATGTACAAAATCGACAGGCGCAAGGTATTGCTATGGGCACGGTGGCCCACGCAATTGGTACAGCCAAAGCTATTCAAATGGGGGAAGACGTGGCGGCGATGGCGACTCTAGGCCTTTGTGTAAATGGTATATTTACTGCGTTGGCACTACCTGTCATTTTTGGTTTCTTTGTTTGAGAGCTTTTTTCGTAACTTGGCGTTCTATCTATTCGCTGTGATTTAGTCTGACCAAGCCTGCAATCACCCGCCTTGACTAAAAGGTGCACAAGCTGCTGTAAAAACGCGTAGCAAAGAATCAACGCGCCGTGATGTTTGTAAGTAAAAACGTGCTGGCAATATTCCCCAAAAGTGCTATTTCTTAGTGAGGTGTTTCGTATCACTATATGCTCGGTATCTATTCAAACAAAAAGTAACCGGGTTACAGCGAAGTGTAAGTTAACTCAAATCGTTACTTCAGTTCACAGTAGTTGTGCCGATACAATTGAAATTGCTAGAAAATACCGGCGGTAGCTGGTTTCAAAAGCTAGGTGGTAAAAGAACTTAATGTTTTCTGTACTCGTATGTGACGACTCGTTAGTTGCGCGCAAGCAGGTGGCTAAATGCCTTCCTCAAGACTGGGAAGTGGCCGTACATTTTGCGAAGAATGGTCAAGATGCTCTATCGGCTCTCGCTGAAGGAAAGGGCGATCTTCTATTGCTCGACCTCAATATGCCCGTTTTAGATGGGTACGGCACATTAGAAGCAATTCAGAAACAAGGTCTTAAAACCAAAGTTATTGTTGTGTCTGGTGATATTCAGCCTGAAGCTCATGAAAGAGTGACATCGCTTGGCGCTTTGGACTTTATTCGAAAGCCGGTGGATCCTAAGAAGCTGGCCGAGGTACTAGATAAATTCAACATTCTTCATGTTGAAGAGGAAGAGCCGGAAGAAGTTTCACCGCTAGACCCTGAAATCCGCGATTGTTACCAAGAAATCACTAACATAGCCATGGGGCAAGCGGGGGATCATTTAGCCCGCACCATGAACGTGTTTGTTGAGCTGCCTATTCCCAACGTTAATCTAATTGAAGTGTCTGAACTTCACATGATGCTTTCTGATATTGAGAGCCATGAACAAGTTACTGCGGTATGCCAAGGCTTCTTAGGGCCAGGTGTTAGTGGTGAGGCATTGTGTATTTTGAGCGACTCAAGCTTTGACGACGTGGCTAAAATACTCAATGTAGAAGGCGAAGTTGACGATCAACTTCAGTTAGAGCTGCTTATGGATGCTGCGAGTATTTTGATTGGAACCTGTTTAACAGGGTTGGCCCATCAAATGGACATTAACTTCAGCCAAGGTCATCCCATTGTACTTGGTCAACATCGTGCCATCACTGAAATTATCAGCATGAACCAAATAAAGTGGAAGCGAACCTTGGCGATTGAGCTTAGCTATGGCTTGGAAGGCTACAATGTTCAGTGTGATTTGATTTTGTTGTTCACGGAAGAGTCTATGAAAATGATGAATTCTAAACTCGCCCACTTGTTGGAGGATTTTTAATGAGCCAGCATTTAGATGAGTTACAAGAATTTCACTGGATGATGGACATGCTTCAAACGGTAGACGTTGGCATTGTCGTACTAGACCGCAACTTCACCGTGCAAGTGTGGAACGGTTTTATGGAAAGTCACAGTGGGCTTTTGCCGAGTGAAGTAAGAGACAAAACGTTATTTTCGTTATTTCCCGCAATCAAAAAAGACTGGTTTATTAAGAAAGCTAAGCCCGTTTTCGACCTAAAAACCCGTGCCTTTATGACATGGGAACAACGCCCTTATTTGTTCAAGTTTCCAAACTACCGGCCGATTACAGGTAGTGAGTCATTCATGTACCAAAACATTACACTTTCTCCTCTTACTTCTGCGACGGGTAAGGTGGATTTTATCAGTATGATGATTTACGACATGACTGATGTAGCGGTAGGTAAAAAGCAGCTAGAAGCGCTACAAGTAACAGTGTCTGAAGCGCAAGAAGCAAGCTCACAATCAGATAGAGCAAAGAAAACCTTCTTATAACCGCTACGTGTAACCCGTGAGAGTATATTGTTTATCTTGCGGTTCTATCTACATCAAGTTTTTACTCGCACTGAGCATAGAACAGCGGCACAGAGTGCGATGGGAGTACGTATGCAATCAAGTTCGTCTTCATTTTCAAGCTACCTTCCTCGCACCGTAATACGCGGGCTTGCAGTTATTGGTGGTGCTTTCATTCTAGCAGCCTGCGGTGGTGGCGGAGGCGGAGATGGTGACTCTAGTGGTGGGGGATCTGGCAATGGCAACTTAGTTGTTAATGCAGGCGCTAACGCTACCGTAACGGAAGGCGTGATCTATTCACTAAGTGCACAAGTGAGTGGTGGTGATGGCACGTACACGTACAACTGGAGCGCTTCTCCATCGCTGACCATTACACATGAAGACACCAGCGCTTCTGCAGCGAGTTTCGTCGCGCCGTTAGTTAATAGCGCCACTGAATACACGCTTACCGTCTCGGTAAACGATCAAAGCGGTAATACGGCTAGTGACTTCACGATAATTACTGTTGCGCCGGTAAACATAGCGCCGGAAGCAAGTATTGATGTGCCTGCGTGGGAAGGCCTTCCAGCAAATACTTTCCCAGGCGGTGTTGAAATTATTTTTGATGGCACGGGAAGCAGCGATACTGACTCATCTACGTCCGATGGCGAAATTGCCGATTATGTTTGGTCTCAAACCAGCGGCACTAACGTTATTACGGGGGTGGAAACGAACCTTTCTACCTTAACAATTACTACGCCTATCGCTAACGAGTCTCAGGAACTCACTTTTCAACTTGAAGTAACTGATAGCGAAGGTGCAACCGACGTAGACACAGTGACAATCTCAGTGCAGTCTGAAACCGAGACACTGCCTGTGGTTGATGCAGGCTTCTCGCAAGGCGTTTTCAGTGGTGAGGTGGTTATTTTGGATGGTGAAGCAAGCACCAGTATTCCCAGTGCTTTACCGCTTACTTATTCTTGGGAGCGCAGTAACAACGTTACATCTAACAATGGGGCAAACACCGGAGTGGCAGCTCGCCCAGTAGATGACAACGATGCACTATCTACGTTTGCTATTGCCCCTTCCGTATCCACCGCGACTGTGGTGGCCTATACACTTACTGTAACAGACGCTAACAACAACAGTGTTGAAGACACCATTAACGTTAGAATACGCCCCATGCCGACGCCGCTATTGAACGACACGGGATTTTTGCAGCAAGCCACTAATAATGCGTTAACAGAGGCGCAGCAAAATGATTTTCCTGGCCAAGACGGACAACGCGGAGCTGATATTATTGAACAGAATGGCTTAATTGAAAAAGCTGGGCGTGGTAAAGCTGGCTTCGACTTTACCCGTTTAAATGCCAATGGCGACGAACAAGACGCCAGCGCAGATACGTGGTCGTGTGTTCGTGACAATGTCACCGGATTGGTGTGGGAAGTTAAAACTGACGATGGGGCATTTCAAGATAAAGACTACACCTATTCTTGGTACAGCGAAGAGGTAAATGGCGGTTTTGAGGGCGACCAGACAGGCGCGAATGCAACGTGCTTATTAACCAGCTGTAATACCTCTGCATATGTACAGGCGGTTAACGCACAGGGGCTGTGTGGTTTTTACGACTGGCGGCTACCTACTCACCATGAACTCTTTTCGTTAATGCATTTAGGCATTGCCGACGACGTGGCCATTGATGAAGATTACTTTCCTAACACCGGTGCAGTCTCTACCGAGCCCCTATGGTATTGGACCTCAGTGCCAAGTGCTGATGGGGTAAACAGTGATGATGCACAAAATGCATGGGCATTGGATTTTGATTCAGGTGTCGATAACTTTCTTAATAAGTCATCAGCGGCGCGTGTTCGTCTTGTAAGAGCAGGGAGATAGTCATGAGCAATAAAGTTAATAAATCCGCTCAACGCGTACTAAAAAGCGCAGTGCTAACTACACTCAAAATGGTTGCAACCTCGACGTTGCTTGCTAGTGCATCGCTTTCAGCTTTCGCCCAAGAGTGTCTGTCTGACGGACTAGAAACCACGCCCAACGATAATTTTGAAGCAGTGACTACCAGTACTTTGTTGGATACCACCACAGATTTAGTATGGAGACGATGTTCCGAAGGGCAAACTTGGGACGGCTCAACATGCAGTGGTGAAGCGGTGAAGTATACGTGGCAGCAGGCGCTACAACTTGCGCAGCAGGCGAGTAACGAAGACCTGCTAGGATGGCGCTTGCCCAACGTTAAAGAGTTGGCCACCTTAACGGAACGCGACTGCGTACGCCCGGCGATTAATAGCTCCCTTTTCCCAGCTACGCCTCCGGATGATTTTTGGACTTCTACCCCTTCGGCAGATGATCCAGACAGAGCCTGGGTTGTTGCGTTCTTTAATGCGAGCCATTCGATTAAAGAGAAAGACCGTTTCATTTACGTTCGACTGGTGCGCACCTACACCAACGAATAGGTGTAGATAAAGATCTACACCGCTTCGTATTAGTCTTTCGTCTAGTATCTGACCCTTAGACTTTTTATCAACAAAGCACGCTCTATAATGCGTGCTTTGTTTTTTTGGTTTGAACGTCAATTTTAAAGAAAATCGACACTCTTGCTTAGAGCCTGTTGACCTTTGGTGAATAACAAAAGTCTACAGGCCCTAGTATCAACCAGCGTTTTGAGTAGATTGATAATATCGACATGTTCAACCTGATTTTTAGCACGTTAGACTCATGATGGCTTTTTATTTCCCAGTAAGCTAGCCACAATGTTGGTATGAAAATGATATCGAGCCTTAAGGCTGCCCTTTTTACAATTTGTTTATTCGCTGGACTTAGCACATCGGCGCAGGCTGAATATACCTGTAATATCGATTTTGCTTACGGTATTGCCGTTAATAACGAACAGCTTCGCGTAATGGATAAAACCCGCACCGTAGTTCAGATTAATGACCAAAACCAGCTATTTGTAGGTGGACGTTGGCAAACCTTGAATGAGCAAGAACGGCAGTGGCTAGAAGAGTATTCTTCAGGGTTACACTATGTAGTACCAAAAATGATTATTTTGGCCACTGAAGGTGTAGATTTAGCTATTGATACCATTGAGCATGTTTACTTAGGCTTAGTAGGCAGTGATCACGACAGCTACGAGCGTTTGAATGCTGCTATGAAGCGAGTTCAAAACCGCGTGAAAGATAAATTCAGGCATGCCAGTAATCATTATTTTATTGGCCCAGGATCACTGGAAAGCGTTGATGAATTTGTGGATAGTGAAATTGAAGCACAGCTTGAGGAAGCAATTTCTACCTCTGTTGGCGGTATATTATCGGCAATCAGCGGCATTAACACCGGAAGTGGCGAAGTAAATCAAGAGAAAGTAGCGGAAATTACTCGTCAGCTTAATAACGTGGGCGAGCATCTTGATGTGGGTGATAAAGCCACCACATTGCGTAAAAAGGCAGAGTGGTTTTGTGAAAAGCTCAAACGCTTAGACGTAGCGGAAGAGAACCTTCGAGCAAGTGTGCCTGCATTCAAGCCTTACAATATCATTACGCGACATGATAAGAGTGAAAACTAGTTGAAATAAGTATTACGTGTACTAATTCTGGTTAAAGACTGAAAAGCCTGCGTGAGCAGGCTTTTTTGATCTAGCTTTTTGGTTGGCTCAAATGGGCAAGATTATACGAAGCACGACAGCAGAGAGTTGAGATATCTACGGCCTTTAGCAGTTACCTGCCAGTGATTATCTGAAATAGAAAGCAGCCCTTGGTGATGAGCATCAGACAGTGCGCGTTTAACGTCATCCGTTAACTCAGTACCTGTGAAGTCACTAAAATCACTCATCGGGCAAGGCTCAACTAAACGAAACCTATTCATAAAAAACTCAAACGGTAGGTCGTCTGCACTAACCAGCGTTTGCGTATCTAAATACGGGCGGCTCATTTCCATATAGCCTCTTGGATGCTTCACTTTAACGGTACGGTGAATTGTGCCATTCGTTGCATCGGTAATCTTTCCGTGGGCACCACAGCCAATGCCTAAATAGTCGCCAAAGCGCCAGTAATTAAGGTTATGGCGGCATTGGTGCCCGGCTTTGGCGTAGCCTGAAATTTCGTACTGGTGATAGCCTGCACGCTCTAAGAGGCTGTGGCCTTTTTCCTGTATTTCCCACAGGATGTCGTCGTCTGGCAGTTCTGGCGGCTTTGAATAGAAAGGCGTGTTTGGTTCGATGGTAAGCTGGTACCACGACAAGTGGTAAGGATCGAGCTCAATGCCTTGCTTCAAATCTGCCATAGCATTCTCTACGCTTTGTTCAGGTAGACCATGCATGAGATCTAAATTAAACGTAGGTAGCCCTGCGCTGTGTGCTTGTTTTACCGCATTTTCAGCTTGGCTCTCATCGTGGATACGGCCTAGCACTTTTAAATGCTTCGGCTGAAAGCTTTGAATGCCCACCGATATTCGGTTTACGCCTGCCTGATAAAAGCCCGCAAACTTACCTGCCTCGACGGTGCCTGGGTTGGCTTCCATGGTTATTTCAGCAGTGTCGCTTAAGTTAACCCGCTGTTTGACGCCGTTTAAGATGTCAGCCATGGCCTCGCTTGAAAACAAACTGGGCGTGCCACCGCCTATAAAGATTGTCTCAACAGGGCGGTCGCCAATGCGTTTGGCATCAATGGCTAAATCGTCCAGCAGGTGCGCCACATATTCTTTCTCGGGTAAATCAGATTTAAGCCCGTGAGAGTTAAAATCACAGTACGGACACTTTTGAACACACCAAGGAATGTGGATATAAAGGCTAAGCGGCGGATTACGCAAAAGTCGCTCTCATATTATCAAGCAAAATCGCTAAGGCGTTGCCGCGATGGCTAATACGGTTTTTTTCGGCTTTCTCCATTTCTGCCGCAGTGCAGCCATGAGTTGGCACGTGAAATACTGGGTCGTAACCAAAACCGTCGTTACCAGAGCGAGCAGTTAAAATTTCGCCTTGCCATTTACCTTGGCTAACTAATGGTACTGGGTCGTCAGCATGGCGCATAAACACTAATGTACAGAAGAAATGCGCTTTACGCTGGGTTTCGCCATCTAGGGCAGCTAATAGCTTGTCGATATTGGTGTCATCAGTTGCATCAGCGCCAGCATAGCGGGCTGAATAGATACCGGGTGCACCGCCAAGGGCGTCAACCACTAGGCCAGAGTCGTCAGCAATAGCAGGAAGGCCTGTTACTTGTGCCGCATGACGCGCTTTAATAATGGCATTTTCAACGAATGTTGTGCCTGTTTCAGGCACATCAGATACACCTAATTCTTTTTGCGCCACAACGTCTACGCCGTAATCTGCAAATAAAGATGCAAACTCACGCACCTTGCCTTGGTTACCTGTGGCTAAAACAATTTTTTCTGGGAATTTCATGGTGCCAGACTCCTCGTTTTTTCTTTGCTCCTGAAATAAGCTCAAACACATTCATCGGGTTACTTTAGGTTATTCAGGACGAACGTTGGGAGTGGTTTGAGCAAACCCTCTGCCGCAGGGATGCGGCAGCGGAGCGCACATGGATGTGTTTACCGCGTGTTTGCGAAAGCCACTCCCAACCTTCGGCCATCGCATCGCTCACCCTCTACGTGCTCAAGTTTTACTTTTTCTTTTTAGGCTTAGCTTTTGCCTTGGCTTTGTCTTTGGCCTTCACTTTCTTCTTTTTCGGGCCAATTTTAGGCGTTTTGTTTTTGGGGCGTAGCTCGTCAATAACGCGAGCTTTAAGTGGTTCGCCCATGTAACGTGCGGTTTTGGCTACCATGTCAAAATCGTGGGCCTCAACCAAAGATATAGCAGTACCTTTGGCGCCAGCGCGGCCGGTTCTGCCAATGCGGTGAACATAAACGTCGGCTTTGCGCGGCATGTCGAAGTTAATAACATGGCTTACGTTAGGCACATCAATACCACGGGCAGCAACATCCGTTGCCAGCAAGATAGGTACCTCACCACTTTTGAAACGGGCTAGCGCTGCAATACGTTTGTCTTGTGGCATTTCACCCTGTAGCCAGCACACTGGAATGTCTCTCGAGGCTAAGAAGTCCTTTAGCATTTGCAGGCGTTCACGGGTTTTCACAAACACAACCGCTGACGTCGTGGTTTCTTGCTTCAAAATATTCACCAGCAAAGCTTGCTTGTGATTCATGTCGTCAGCAAGGTGATACCACTGATGAATTTTGTTCTTCTCTTTGCGCGATGGGTTCGCTTCAATCACTTCAGGATTGTTAAGAATGTCATGAGCGAAAGTCTTAACGCCTTTGCCTTCAAGCGTGGCTGAGAACAATAGGTTTTGCTTGCGCCAGCGCGCTTCGGCAGCAATTTGGTTAACTACCGTTGAGAAACCCATATCCAACATGCGGTCAGCTTCATCAAGGATCAAACACTCGATATCACGGCAATCTGCGGCTTCTTTTTCGATATGCTCAAGCAAACGACCTGGCGTGGCCACAAGAATATCGAGATTCTTGCTTAAGGTTTCTTTATCGGTACCGTAGTTAATACCACCGGTTATTACCCCGCACACAATTTGTGTATGCTTTGTTATGGCTAGGGCTTGTTCGTAAACCTGTAGCGCTAACTCGCGGGTAGGCGTTAGGATCAAAATACGTGTAGCACCAGGCTGTCTGCGCGGATAATCAAGTAAAAACTGGCATGCAGGCAATAAGAAAGCGGCTGTTTTACCCGTACCTGTAGGAGCAGAGGCCAAGATATCTCGTCCATCCAACGCATGCGGGATAACCAGTTCTTGAATGCTAGTTGGAGTTTCAAACCCCATATCGGCAGCTGCGTGACACAGTGCTTCGTCTAATTCGAGTTCTTCGAAAGTCATAGTATAAAAAACGCTCTAAATGAATGGGGCGTATTGTAGCATTGCTATACCAAAACATTGAGAAAAACTGGCGTTAAATTCGCACACCGTAGGTAAATACACATTCTGACGCTAACGGGTTGGTACTGTTGGCGTTAAGTAAGTGCAAGTGCGTTAAATCGAGCTTACTCACTTTATCCTCACTTACAACCCGTGAAATTTCGAAGTAGTAGTTGGCGTACGGTGAATTTGGTTCTTGAAGCTCTAGGTAAGGAAACTGGCGATACTTCCATTTACCCTTTACATCTTCTGAAGATGTGGGCGTTTGAAGTGTGAGGGTATACGTACCGTCTTTATACAGCGTGAGGCGCTCGCCGTTACCACATCCATTGGCGATATAGCTATGGATAAGATCTTGGGCAAGGAGGGTTCCGTGGGGGCGATTGCCGTCAGGAAACACGAACAGCGCCAAAGAGTTTTTAGTATACCAATGATTGCCTTGAGTGAGCGATTGGACACGGTTTATAGAGTAACCCGCATGCTCTGCGATGCTAGTGGTATTGTCGATTGCTTCTGGTGATTGTAGCAGCAATGAATAGAGCAACGTATTTGTAGACACGGATGTAGGAAAATCAAAGTCGTTCACTTCAACATTCAAGCCTTGATCCGTTAACTGTTCAGATAAGGCTTGAACTTTGGACGGCTCAAGATATTTGCCATAAAGGTAGACGGTTGGGGGGCTTGCACATCCACTAACTACAAGGGTAAAAGCTAAAGTTATAAGGTACGTTATTATTGTTTTTTTCACTTAAGAATCTCCAAGCCGATGCCAGATTTTTTCATTTAAAAGGGCGAATCGTTTGTTTAAAGCGAAGCGCGCTTTGAAGCTGTTATTTAACGAGCTGCGAACAAGCAACGAATAACTAGCGAGCAACTGTTGCACAAGAACGCACAAATATAGTTAAGGATTACATTTGTAATCTAAGTTAGATAATAGCGATATGCTTAAGTTGTGTAAACGAAAACTTGTTAGCAAAAAGGTGGGACAAAGGCTGTGAGGGACGGTATCGGCATTAGGTATATCACAGTGGTGTAACCAGTGCGCGGTAATCCCAGCTTTGAAGCACGCCATCAGAGGAGAGGGTAACAACATCACCATCCTCGTTCAGTGTCATAGCGTGAGTGGTGGCTTCGCTTGAGTAGCGTTTAATTTCCCATGAGGCTATCTCTTCGCCAGAGTTAGCATGCCATAGCGTTACCACTGATTTGGGTGATGTTGTCATTAGGTAGTCACCGTTTTCTAAAAATAACCCTTTTCGGAAAAAGCGGAAACGTTCCATAAATTGTAGTTCAGACATCACTTCATGGGTGGCGAGATCAATAATTTCGTGGCTGTTCAGCGCATCGGATATAAAAGCTCGCTGAGCTCTATTGTCTAGCACTGAAGCGGTAACTCGACTGCGATATTGCCTTTCCAGCAACACATCGTTTTTGTCTAAATCCCATAGAAACCAGCGCTTATCTATCCCTCCAGAAAACGCATAGTCATCAGAAAAATAGCCTACATGAAGCACTTTCATTGTATTGTGCTGGTATTGCAATGCAGTGCCGTTATCAAAATTTAGTAGCAATACGGTACCATCGGTCATACCAACTAGTGCGCTGTCACCATGGTGAGATAGGGAAGTTGATGACGCTGTGGCGCCGGGATCTTTACCACTAAAATGCCAACTACCTACCACATCACCTGAGTGCAAGTTAATCAGTGTAGTGCTCCAATAGCCTGTGAGCGCTAACCATGCCTTGTCTTTGGAAAACGTAATGAGGTGCAGTGACTCTTCATCAAGCACGTCACTGTGCCATTTGTAGCGCTCTCGTTTTTCATCAACATCCCAAACAGACACCGAGGAGTCGTCAAAAATGAATGCCGCAAGACGGGCATCCTCCGAAAGCGCAGCTTTCCTCACTGGCTCTTGGGTAAAGCGAAACTCGTGAACAGGTAATACGCGCGTCTCTTCAGTGCAACCAAAAAGCGCAAGGAGAACGGTGAAAAGTAAATAAAAAAGTGGTGACGCTAAAGGTGAGAGAAAGCGTCCGTACGTTTTTCTTTCGATCATTGCTTTAGCACAATTATGTATTAATAGAGGCAATAGCGGATAGCTTTGCCCGGTTAAGCGCGTCTTTTATTCCAGGGCCTTTAACGCCCGTGGCAATGATATCTTGCACGTTCACTTGGTTGGCGGCTGATAATGCATTTTCAATGCGCTTTCGTTGGCGTTGCCAATCTATGCCCTTGTTATGAGCATAAGGCGCAAAAGCGCTAAGTAATAATGTGAAACGTTCCTCTCTACGCCACGCATCACAGCCATTGAACAGGGCAAGTAAATCGGCGGGCGAGTTCTGCGCGTTCAAAAGAAAGCCTTTGAATTTGCAGGCAAGGCTGACGATTTCACTAACTTGGTTTTGCACTTTGAGCCGACTGCATAACTGTTTCGCTTCTTCCTCATTAAGGTGAGTGAGCAGGGCAGTAAACCTTGTTATCAGCCTAGCGGTTTCTGAATCGCTACTTTCAGGTAATGGGGTTTCTGAACCCGTGTATTTAACAACGCTTTCGTTTTCAGCCTTTTCTAGTGCTACCGCCGTTTTTAACGTTTCCAGAGCAGTATCTACGTTTCTTTCAAGCTCAGTAAACCAGTCATTGAGGCCATGGGCTTGGTTTAATACAGTGAAAAAAACATGCGGTGTTTTCTCTAAAAGACTGCGCTTTGTTTCTTGCCATACCCGCTCTGCACTTAGCGTGCTTAGCTCGCCGCTTTGCGCCATAGACTGCATAAGAGCCATGGTTTCAGTGGCGATAGTAAACCCCAAATAAGCATAGCGGGTGGCAAACCGAGCAACGCGAAATACGCGTAAAGGGTCTTCACTAAAGGCTTCAGATACGTGGCGAAGTAGACGGCTTTCTAAATCTTTTTTACCACCATAGGGGTCGATAAGGTTTCCAAGGTTGTCTTGCGCTATCGCGTTAACGGTAAGGTCCCTGCGTAACAAATCTTCTTCTAACGTGACTGAGCTTGACGCATCGCACACAAAACCGGTGTAACCTTTTCCTGACTTACGTTCTGTACGTGCAAGTGCGTATTCTTCCTGTGTTTTAGGGTGTAAAAAAACAGGGAAGTCTTTGCCTACTTGGGTAAAACCCTGGCTGAGCATTTCTTCTGGCGTGGCGCCCACCACGACATAGTCGCGTTCAACAACTTTTCTGTTTAACAGTGCGTCACGCACTGCGCCACCAACGAGATATACTTGCATGCTCTTCCAACGATTTTTTAGTCAGTAATACTTTTTTAGATTGGGAATACATCGACTTTTGACGTGTAACGAAAATCAACCTTCCCAAGGTAACAGAGGCGCAGTATAGCAATGTTACAAATAAAATTCGTAGCCACATCGTTATGCGCTTTCACTTCAAGGTTGCGTCTGGTAGTTTAATCGTCGTTAAAAATTAAAACAGATAGGCGCTTCAGCAACCATGTATTTGAACTACTTCGGGTTAAATGACAATCCTTTTTCGATTGCGCCTAACCCCGATTATTTGTATATGAGTCCAAGGCACAAAGAGGCTTTGGCCCATTTGACCTTTGGCCTCAGAGAAAGCGGTGGTTTTGTAATGCTCACCGGAGAAGTGGGCACGGGAAAAACAACGGTATCGAGAAAACTGTTGCAGCAGCTACCCGATAATACGCAGGTAGCCATGATTTTGAATCCTACCTTATCCGCCCTTGAGCTATTAGCAACGGTTTGTGATGAGCTAGGCTTGGCTTATACACCTGAAAAAGCAAGCCTTAAGTATTTCACCGATTTGATTTTGTCTAAGTTAGCAGAGAATCATCAGTCAGGCATGAATACGGTACTAATGGTTGATGAAGCGCAGCATCTGTTGCCCGAAGTACTAGAACAACTTCGTTTATTGACCAACCTAGAAACGAATCGTGAAAAACTGTTAAAGGTGGTATTGATAGGTCAGCCTGAATTACAGCAGTTGTTAAAGCGTAACGAATTACGTCAGCTGGCTCAACGCATTACCGCTCGTTATCATCTGCTGCCCTTAACTGCGCCTGAAGTTAGTGCTTACATAGCACACCGCTTAAGCGTGGCTGAAGGTGATATCAGTATTTTCAGTAAGTCTACATTGCGTGCGGTGCATCAAATTACTGGTGGGATTCCAAGGGTAATTAATTTGCTGTGCGACCGAGCGTTAACCTTATCTTTTACTAAGCAGCATGCGGTTGTGCAAAAGCCTATATTCTTGGCCGCGGCAGAGCAAATTCTAGGTGAAGATGTTGTCAGTCAGCGCGTGCAAAGCCAGCGTAAATGGTATCTCGCATCGGCGTTTGTTTTGGCCATCATATTCGGCTACGGGTTAGGGAGTTTGTATGTCTAATATCGTTGCCATTGAAAATTTAATGCCCGGTATGGTGATTGTTCAAATTACCAAGCAAAATGGGCCAGTTAAAATTAGAAAGTCAGGTTTAGTGACAAGCGATGCTATGGTGCAGGGCTTGTCTGAAATGGGCGTGCAAGAGGTCGAAATAGACCCTGAGCAAACCGTGGAAATAGCGCCGACAGTTCATCATAGAACTCAGACCCAAGCTTTGCTTCGGGGCGAGCACGACACTACCGCCAAATTTGATAAATCCCTAAACGAGCAGTTTAATCGAAGCTTGTTCTTACCCACAGTGGAAGGGCTTCCGTCAGCATGGAAGCTTTATACCAAGCAAGTTGCGCTTTTTGCCGTCGTTATTCTTGGCGGTTTATGCATTGGCTTTTCCGCCGCTACGGCAAAACGCTGGTGGCCAATGCTAACTGCACCCGCTTCTGTACCGGTGGCAGACTCTGAAAGCTCAGTTTCACAGGTTGAAGCAAGCGGAGGCGCTTCAGCGCTTACGACCACGCAAAGTAGTAATGAAGCACCAGGCACTTCAAGCCACAAAAGTGAACAGGTATCTTCTAACATTCAGGGAAGTGGGCAAAGCGCAGGTTTAAATGAAACTGCTAACACAGCGGTAAATGCCAACGTTAGTAACGGCGTTGCAGCTCAGCAAGGCACGCAAGCGAACGCTATGGTAAATAACCAGTCTGTTGGCAACTTAGCTGCAACGCAAAATACTGATTTAGGTGCAGTTCCAAATACAAACCCAATCACAAATACAAACCCAAACACAACAGGTACTCAGAATCGCTACAATAACGACGTCTCCCAACGTTCTAGCGCCGAGCCAAGTAGTGGATATGAGCGTAGCTCTTCAATGGATACAAGACAAACTGAGACTTCAGGGAATTATGAAGGGAGAGTATTAAATGAAACTACGTCTCAATCTGACGTATCCGTGTCACCAGAACTCATGGCCCGTTTTAATGCTGCCGTTGAAGCGCTAGACTCAAAGGCACAAGATAATACACCCGCTGAAGAGCAAACAAGGGTGACGGTTAAAGACGAACTACCCCGTGTAGATCAGTTACCCGTTCGCTTGTTAACACGACTGCCAACCATGAACTTTAGCGCGCATATGTATGCGTCTCGTCCTGCCGATAGATGGGTGAGAGTCAATGGCCGTCAAATAGGTGAGGGCGACTGGATTGCTGATAGAGTGCAAATCGTCAATATTGAAGCGCAACGTGTGGTGCTTGCTTTCGAAGATGAGATTTTTACTATGGCAGCATTAACCGATTGGTAATTACTATCTGTTAGTTCCAAAAAACACTAACAATAAATACAAAAAAGGCCCTTTAAAAAAAGGGCCTCTCGCTGGTTAAACTGTGTTTTCTACAGCGGCATCTGATTGATGAAAACGTCTTTAAAGAATTTTGGTAAGTTCAAACTAAACTCTTCGGGGCGAACGCCTGACACAATCTCATCGTCGTACTGACTTAAATCAACGCGTTTCACTTCATTGAAATGCTGCGACGTCACGCTGTAAAAGGTCATAACGTGAGGGCTTACGGGGTCTTTAGGGTTGATCTTGCTAACAATACCTAATTTACCGCTCTTTAACCTCACTAAGGAGCCAACAGGGTGCACGCCAATACACTGGATAAATTGTTTTACCAATTCTTGGTCTAAGTTCTCTGTCGCAGTTAGTCGCTTTAGCGCCTGAGTAGGCGTGATACTGTTTTTGTGCGTACGATTAGATGTCATGGCATCGTATGCATCCACAATGGCAGCAATACGCGAGAACTCTGAGATTTCGTCACCAACCAATCCTCTCGGGTAGCCACTTCCATCGACGCGCTCGTGGTGCTCTTCAATGATGCGTAGCGATAGGTCAGAAATATCGCCACACTGTTCAACTAGGTCAGCACCAATTTCAACGTGAGTTTTCATCACTTCCCAATCATCACTAGAAAATTCGCCTGTGTTATTGCGAATTTCATCTGGCAGGGAAGACATGCCGATATCCATCAATAGGGCACCTAAACTCACTTGTTCTGTGGTATCTCTGTCATAGCCAAGAAACTCGCAGAAAATGCCGCTTAGTACACTGCAATTAATACTGTGCTCAAGAAGGTACTGGTCGGTATCCTTGATCATGGTCAGGCAGCTTAGTGCGTCTTTGTTATCAAAAACACTTTCAATAAGGCTTTGCGACAGCGACTCCATGGGAGACAAATCTTTTACCGCCCCATTTTTAAGCGACTTTAAAAAGCTGCTTTGAATGGCAATTGCGCTGCTGTAAAGCTCGTTGGCTTCGTTAATTGAATCACGACCCACTGGCTTAACAACCGGTTTAGTCACTTCAGGCTCTTTTTCTTTAGCTGGCTCGGGTGGCACAGCTGGCTCGGGCAGCTTAGATTTCGCAAGATCTACTTCGACGCTTAAAATACCTTTCGATTTTAGACTATCAATAATGGCTTGGGTTTTCACAATGCCTTTAGAGCGCATTTTAAGTGAACCTGTTTGTTCAAGTACTTGATTGACGTACATTCCTGGCTGCAAATCATCAATGGGTACCTGTTCTAGCATTATCTCTCCTGTGAGGCACAACGTTGCCATAGCCTTCAATTACAATAGAAACGAATAGTACGATATTCCAGTGAAAAAAGTGAGGAGTTTATTAGTCTTTAGTATAGCTAGAGTCGGTGAATGTAGGATTACCGAATTCGTGAGAAAACGCGTGAAGTGTAAATGTGCCGAGAAGTTGCTTATGGCTCAAATCAAGTGAACTGATATTTTTATTGCGGATTGGTATTAGGCGTCTTGATGCGAAGTTAAGGTAGAGGCATAGATGAGAGAAATAAACAGGGTGCCATCTCGCGACAGCACCCATGTGTCATGCTAGGGCGTTGTTAAGCGCTAAAGCCCCACGCTTTTACAACCACGCGGGCTGTTTATCTTCGAAGGCTTCTATAGCACTTGTGAGTTCAAGGGTTTGACCGATAGCATCTAAGCCTTTAATAAGGTTGTTTTTGTGATGCTCAGCAATATCGAAGCTGAAGCTTGTATCGTTAAAACTTACTGTTTGCGCTGGAAGATCAACGGTGATCTTAGTTGCCGGGTCTGCCTTCACTGCAGCAAACAAAGCGTCCATTTGCTCGCTTGATAATGCCACAGGCACTAGCTGATTATTAATGCAGTTGCCGTAAAAAATATCAGCAAAGCTGGTGGCAATAACCGTTTTAAATCCAAAGTCGGCAAGTGCCCACGGCGCGTGTTCTCGGCTTGATCCACAACCAAAGTTTTCGCGAGCTAGCAACAGACTCGCACCTTTGTGCTCAGGCTTATTCAGCGCGAACGCTGGGTTTGGCTCTTTCTCTTCTAAATCCAAATAACGCCAGTCGTGAAACAAATGTTTGCCGTAGCCAGCACGTGTTACGCCAGTTAGAAACTGCTTTGGAATAATTTGGTCGGTATCGACATTGGCCTGATCAAGCGGCGCAGCAATGCCTGTGTGTTGTGTAAAACCTTGTTCAGACATAAGTTACTCCTGATAATCTCTAACGTCAGCAAAGCGACCGGTAATTGCAGCAGCGGCAGCCATTGCTGGGCTTACCAAGTGAGTGCGCGCACCACGGCCTTGACGGCCTTCAAAGTTACGGTTACTGGTAGAGGCACATCTATCGCCTGCCACTAGCTTGTCGTCATTCATACCAAGGCACATAGAGCAGCCTGGCAAACGCCACTCAAAGCCAGCATCGATAAAGATTTTATCTAAGCCTTCTGCTTCAGCTTGGCGTTTAACATTACCAGACCCCGGAACAACAATAGCTGTTACTGAATCGGCGACTTTACCGCGCTTGGCGATTTGTGCTGCTGCACGCATATCTTCAATTCGACCGTTGGTACACGAGCCGATAAATACGTGGTTTACTGCAATATCGGCAAGCTTTTCACCAGGTTTCAAGCCCATATACTCTAGTGCTTTTACTGCGCTCTCTTTTTCAATCGGGTCACTGAAGTCTTCAGGGGCAGGTACCGGTGTGTTTACGCCAATAACCTGGCCTGGGTTAGTGCCCCACGTAACCTGAGGAGCGATATCTGCCGCTTCAAGTTCAACCACAGTGTCAAAGGTTGCGCCCTCTTCGGTATAAAGGGTTTTCCAATAAGCGACAGCGTCTTCCCAGTCTTGACCCTTAGGTGCGTATTCGCGGCCTTCAAGGTAGGCGAAGGTTTTCTCGTCTGGTGCAACAAGGCCAGCTTTCGCGCCAGCTTCAATACTCATGTTACACACCGTCATGCGCTCTTCCATGCTCAAACCGCGGATAGCTTCACCTGCGTATTCGATAACATGGCCAGTAGCGCCAGCGTGGCCAATTTTGCCGATAATGGCAAGAATAATGTCTTTTGCGGTAATACCGACAGGAAGCTTGCCATTTACGTTGATAAGCATGCTTTTCGCGCGGCTTTGTTTCAACGTTTGCGTGGCCAATACATGCTCTACCTGAGAGGTACCAATACCAAATGCCAGCGCACCAAATGCACCGTGGGTTGCAGTGTGTGAGTCACCACACACCACCGTCATACCAGGCTGAATTAGACCTAATTCAGGGCCCATAACGTGCACAATACCTTGCTTTTGGTGGCCCACTGGAAATAGCTGAATGCCGTGTTCTTCACAGTTTTTTGCCAAGGTTTGTAGCTGAAGCGCATTGGCTGGTCCACAGGCATCAATTGCCAATGAACGGGTTGAAATGCTGTGATCCATAGTACCAACCGTGCGATCAGGGCGTCGTACTTTACGGCCTTTTTCATTAAGGCCAGCGAATGCCTGAGGTGACGTTACTTCATGAATTAAGTGACGGTCGATATAAATTAAGCTGTCTTCACCGATTTGGTCAATAATGTGGGCTTGCCACACTTTGTCATATAAGGTCTTGGCCATGAGGTTGTTTTACTCCTGCGCCATTAATTGTTTAACGATTTCATCGCCCACTTGTGACGTGCTTGCCGCTTGGCTGCGTTTGTCAGAAGGAAGTAACTCGCCTGTAAGTACACCTGCTTCTAGCGTTGCCACTACTGCCTTTTCAATTGCGTCGGCAGCATCATTCAAGTTCATGCTGAAACGCAGCATCATGGCGGCCGATAAAATTTGTGCGATAGGGTTAGCAATGCCTTGGCCTGCAATATCTGGGGCCGAACCGCCTGCTGGCTCATAAAGGCCAAAGCCTTCCTCGTTCATGCTTGCCGATGGCAACAAGCCCATAGAGCCCGTCATCATAGCGCATTCATCAGAAACGATATCGCCAAAAAGGTTTGAACACAGCATCACATCGAACTGCGCTGGGTTCTTCATTATTTGCATAGTGGCATTGTCGATGTAGATATGGTCAAGTTCTACATTTGGATAGTCTTTTGCGACTTCTTCAGCAATTTCACGCCATAAACGACTGGTTACCAGTACGTTAGCTTTGTCTACTGAAGTCACTTTGCCGCGACGCTTCTGTGCTGCTTCAAACGCTGCAATAGCAATACGGCGAATTTCACGTTTACTGTAGCGCATAGTGTCATACGCGAATTCTTCTTCGCCTTCACCTTCTCGGCCCTTCGGCTGACCAAAGTAGATACCGCTGGTTAACTCGCGCACTACCAAAACATCTACGCCTGATTTAGCAATGTCTTCACGAAGGGGAGACAGGCTTTCAAGGCCCGGATAAATGCGAGCTGGGCGCAAGTTGCTGAACAGGTCAAAATGACTGCGAAGGGTAAGTAGTGCGGCACGCTCAGGACGTTGCTCTAACGGCAAGGTGTCCCACTTAGGGCCACCGATACTGCCAAACAAGATCGCATCGGCTTGCTCACAGCCCAAAAGCGTTTTTGAGGGTAGCGCTTCGCCTTCAGTATCAATGGCGTAGCCACCTACAGGATATGCAGTACGGTTGAGGGTGACGTTAAACTTCTTTTCAACAGCATCTAAAACCTTATTGGCTTCCTGCATAACTTCTGGGCCGATACCGTCTCCGGCTAATACGGCAATTGAATACTGGCTCATTTATACTCCTGCAACGCGTTCTTGTTGATTTTTTTGCTGATCAATTTGATCGGCTAAATATGTGTTGTTTAATACAAAGATAAGGGCTTTAACGCCGGCTTCCACAATATCTGTAGCCAAGCCGATTCCATGGAAACGACGGCCTTTATATGTAGCGATAACGCTCACTTGCGCCAAAGCGTCGGCACCTTCACCTTTTGAATCTAATTTAAAGTCGACAACTTCTAAATCTTCGTGACCTAGTATAGACATGATGGCCTTATAAGCCGCATCTACCGGGCCGTTTCCAATACTAGACTGGGTAATCTCTTCAGTGCCCACTTTCATTTTAACGGTAGCACTTGGAATGATTTCACGGCCTGAATTAGCTTGAAGATAAAGCAACTGGAAGTGTGCTTGGTCGTGCTTTTGCTTATCGAAGAACAACAAGGCTTCAAGGTCGTAATCGTATACTTGGCCTTTTTTATCCGCTAACTTTAAGAATGCGTCATACACCGCTTCTAAGTCATAGTCTTCGGTTTTATAGCCAAGTTCGGTTAAGCGATGTTTAATCACATGACGGCCAGAGCGAGACGTTAAGTTTAGGTTGTTCTTATTAATGCCCACACTTTCTGGGGTCATGATTTCATAGGTATTTTGCGCTTTTAAGACACCGTCTTGGTGAATACCAGATGAATGGCTAAACGCATTCGCGCCAACAATGGCCTTGTTTGATTGAACTGGCATGTTACAAAGCTGGCTGACTAGCTTAGATGTGCGCGATATTTCGGTAGAATTAATGTCAGTTTCAAAGCCCAACATGTTCTTACGGGTTTGCAAGATCATAGCAATTTCTTCAAGTGAAGCATTACCAGCACGCTCGCCAATACCATTTATCGTACATTCAACTTGTCTAGCACCTTGCTCAACAGCTGCTAATGAATTTGCTACCGCTAAGCCCAAGTCGTTGTGACAATGCACAGAAATGGTTGCTTTATCGATATTTGGAACGCGATTAAACAATTGCTGAATAATACCGCCAAACTCTGTAGGTGTTGTATAGCCTACGGTGTCCGGAATATTTACCGTCGTTGCGCCGGCGTTAATAGCGGCTTCAACCATTCGACATAGGTAATCGATATGGGTACGCCCCGCATCTTCACAGGAAAACTCTACATCGTCAGTATATTTACGCGCATGTTTCACCGCGGCTACGGCCATATCGACAATTTCATCTTGTGACTTGCGAAGCTTGGCACCTACGTGAATCTCTGACGTTGCGATGAAGGTGTGAATTCTGAATTGCTCAGCAACGCTTAATGCTTGTCCGCATGCATCAATGTCACCCGGCAATGCGCGAGATAGGCCACAAACGATAGAGTTCTTAACTTCTTTTGCAATCATTTGTACAGAGCGAAAATCGCCTGGAGAAGAGACAGGAAAGCCAGCTTCGATAATGTCTACGCCTAACCGTTCGAGCGCCAGCGCGATCTGCAATTTCTCTTTGGCACTTAGGCTTGCAGGTAAGGCCTGCTCACCGTCTCGCAATGTGGTATCAAAGATCTTCACTTGATTTGTCATGACGCTCTCTCAGTTGAATAGTTAAAAAAAAACCCGTGCTTGGCACGGGTTTTTGTGAAATTAAATCGCTGGTCGCAATCTACCCGTGCAGTCTGGCTGCCATAAGGAGTAGAGATAGAAGAAGGAAACGAATACGCATGAGCTGTTGTTTCTTTGCTGACCAAGTTGATAGCGACAATGTACCCATGTGGCATGAAGAGGTCAACCATTGTTTACGATAATGAGTATATTTTTCGTGTATAAATGCTTTCTTTTGATTATTTAGGATGTGCATCCTAATACTCTTCGTTATCAGTGAGCTTGGCTAGCAATATCTGTCATTTCGAAGGACTTTGAGTTTTAACTGTAGGGTTGATTAGGATGTTCGTACTAATTTTAACTATATAGATGAAATGTGTGTTGTGGTTACTTATGCAGTTTAGGTGGGTTTTTATTCTGCGTGGGCCTTGTTATCTGCTAAGCAACGTAAAGTTCTTCCAATTGATTTGAGTAGATAAGCGCATTTCGCGAAGGGATAAGGCACGGGGTGAACGCTTGGATTTAAAGCTCCATGCGTGGCCACAGCATGCAGCTGTCATTATCGCCTTTGAAGGCCGCAATAGTATTTTGCTTTGAACTGAAAGTGCCGTAGCCGCTTCCAATTCATCGCGTAGTGTTGTTGAGTGAATGCATTCACCCGAGTTAGCAAACCATCCATTTTTGTTCAGATGGAGCTGGGTATTGTCTTGATTTACCATATCAATGGAATCAAGCTCAATGTGAGAACCTTCCATATTTAAAATTAAAACAGGTACAACAAGACCATACCTAGCGTTTTTCGTATACCAGGCTTCTCGCTTCTCTACATCGTCTAAATGATTAATGCCGGGGCACTTTGCAGATTGCTTGGCATACCAACTTCCATTATGTGTATCTGTTTTTAGTGGGGATGGATTGTTTGAGCTGCCGTTATTTACCATATATCGAGCAATAGCTTTCACGTGATAGGGAAGTCCGCCCATTCGACGCTTTAGCAGCGATAGATTTTTTATCTCGCTATGAGCTAGAGAGACGATTTCTCTTTCATACAGAGCAGTACATATTTCATTGAATTGAGGGTGGCTTCCGCCGAGTTCACCAGCTTCACTGAAAAAGCCAACTTGGGCGCTGGGTAAAGAGTGGGAAAGTTTGTCGCCTGAAGCCATCGGGATTATCAAATACCTGTCTAAAGTTATTTAACCCTAGCAAGATTAAGCGCTTGTTGCTACACGGTTTCATTAAACAATGCGAAAAAATAGACACAAAAAAAGCCGCTATAGAAAGCGGCTTTTCATCATAATCTCAGGCGTCAATTATTGGCCTTTGATTTCGCTACGGCCTTTGTAAGTTGCAGCGTCACCTAGTGCTTCTTCAATGCGAAGTAATTGGTTGTACTTAGCAACACGGTCAGAACGGCATAGTGAACCCGTCTTGATTTGGCCCGCCGCTGTACCTACTGCTAGGTCGGCAATAGTGGCGTCTTCAGTTTCACCAGAACGGTGAGAGATAACTGCCGTAAAGCCCGCATCTTTTGCCATTTTAATAGCGTTAAGGGTTTCAGTTAGTGAACCGATTTGGTTGAACTTGATAAGGATTGAGTTACCAATACCGTTATCAATACCGCGCTTAAGAATTTTAGTGTTAGTTACAAACAAGTCGTCACCAACTAGCTGCACTTTGTCACCAATCTTCTTAGTTAGACTTGCCCAGCCGTCCCAGTCGCTCTCGTCTAGGCCGTCTTCAATAGATACAATTGGGTATTGTGAGGAAAGGTCAGCAAGGTAGTCGCCAAACGCTTCTGAATCGAAGCTCTTATCTTCGCCAGATAGTACGTATTTGCCATCTTTATAGAATTCAGACGCCGCGCAGTCTAGTGCAAGGGTAATATCTTCATTCATTTTGTAGCCAGCGTTTTCAACGGCTTCTACGATTACTGCAAGCGCTTCAGCGTTTGAGCTAAGGTTAGGGGCAAAACCACCTTCATCACCAACCGCTGTGTTAAGGCCTTTAGCAGACAGTACTTTCTTAAGAGCGTGGAAGATTTCTGCACCCATACGTAGTGCTTCTTTGAAGCTCTTCGCGCCAACTGGCTGTACCATGAACTCTTGAATGTCTACGTTGTTGTCAGCGTGCTCACCACCGTTGATGATGTTCATCATAGGTACTGGCATAGAGTATTGGCCAGATGTACCGTTTAGGTCTGCAATGTGCTCGTAAAGCGCTACGCCTTTTTCCGCCGCAGCCGCTTTAGCTACAGCAAGAGAAACTGCAAGAATTGCGTTCGCACCAAGGGTTTCTTTGTTTTCTGTGCCATCAAGGTCAATCATGATGCCGTCGATATCAGCTTGCGCTAGTGCGTCTTTACCGATAAGCGCTGGCGCGATGGTATCGTTAACTGCTGCAACTGCCTTTGTTACACCTTTACCTAGGTAACGAGACTTGTCGCCGTCGCGTAGCTCTAGTGCTTCGCGGCTACCAGTAGATGCACCAGATGGTGCTGCAGCACGGCCCATTACGCCTGATTCTAAGTATACATCTGCTTCTACGGTAGGGTTTCCGCGTGAATCTAAGATTTCGCGTCCGATAATGCGACTAATTTTCGCCATGTTTTTTCCTCAACAATTGAATGGGGCGCAACGGGAGAGAGCACCCCTTTTATTAGAAATTAGTGATTTTCTTTCTGGTATTTTCCTGCCGCAGCAACGAAACCAGTGAATAATGGGTGTCCATCCCGAGGAGTTGATGTGAACTCAGGGTGGAATTGGCCCGCAATGAACCAAGGATGATCAGGGATTTCCACCACTTCTACAAGTCGCTTGTCAGTGGACAAACCACTTACTTTCAATCCTGCAGCTTCAATTTGGTCACGCAGGTTGTTGTTTACTTCGTAACGGTGACGGTGACGCTCATAAATTTCGGCATTACCATACATCTCATGAACTTTTGTACCTTCAATAAGGTGACATAGCTGACTACCTAGACGCATGGTACCGCCAAGATCTGAGTTTTCTGTACGAGTTTCAGTTGTTCCTGCAGCATCTAACCACTCAGTGATAAGGCCGACTACAGGGTAAGGGGTTTCAGAGTCAAACTCTGTGCTATTCGCGTTTTCCATACCCGCAACATTACGAGCGAATTCGATAAGTGCTACCTGCATACCTAAGCAAATGCCAAGATAAGGGACTTTGTTTTCACGAGCATAACGCGCAGCAGCAATTTTGCCTTCTATACCGCGCTCACCAAAGCCGCCAGGCACCAAGATAGCATCTAGTTTTTCTAGAATTTGGGTACCTTTGCTTTCCACGTCTTGTGAGTCAATGTGGTGGATGTTCACAGTTAGACGGTTTTTAAGGCCAGCATGCTTAAGCGCTTCATTAACAGACTTATAAGCGTCAGGTAATTCAACATACTTGCCTACCATGCCAATGTTAACTTCAGCAGTAGGGTTTGATTCTGCGTAAAGTACTTGTTCCCACTCAGATAAGTCGGCTTCTTCACACTCAAGACCGAAGCGGTCTACAACTAGCTGATCCATGCCTTGTGCTTTAAGTGCAGCAGGGATGCGGTAAATGCTGTCTACGTCTTTCAAAGAAATAACGGCTTTGTCAGCAACGTTTGTGAATAGAGCGATTTTCGAGCGCTCACTAGCCGGCAATGCACCTACTGAACGACAAACGAGAATGTCTGGTTGAATACCAATTGAGCGAAGCTCTTTTACCGAGTGCTGCGTAGGCTTAGTTTTTACTTCACCTGATGCTGGCATATAAGGTACAAGCGTTAAGTGCATGAACATAGCGCGTTCACGGCCTACTTCGGTACCTAGCTGACGAATTGCTTCCAAGAAAGGTTGTGACTCGATGTCACCTACGGTTCCGCCTACTTCAACAATAGCTACATCGTGACCTTCAGCACCTTCAATTACGCGGCGCTTAATTTCATTGGTGATATGAGGAATAACCTGAATGGTTGCGCCAAGGTAATCACCGCGACGCTCGCGCTTTAACACTTCTTCGTATACACGGCCGGTAGTGAAGTTGTTGCGCTTAGTCATGCGGGTGCGAATAAAACGCTCATAGTGACCAAGATCAAGGTCGGTCTCAGCGCCGTCATCGGTAACAAATACTTCACCATGCTGGATAGGGCTCATAGTGCCTGGGTCGACATTGATGTAAGGGTCGAGTTTTAACATGGTTACGGTGAGACCGCGAGCTTCCAGAATTGCGGCCAACGATGCTGCAGCAATACCTTTACCTAGCGATGAAACTACACCACCGGTGACGAAAATATAATTTGTCATGCGAAACCTAGAACGTTTGGGTTGTATGGTAAATATAGGCTGAGTTTAGAACAAAACCAGCTACACTTTGGACGGGGCGATAGTATACGCAAATTCATGTGGGCAGACAATCAATTTGCCCACATGATGCGCAATTTATACGCGCTTAAGCTTGCTTTAAGATTGGCTCAGGCGCTTAAGTGTGTAGATAAGGTCTAGCGCTTGGCGCGGTGATAGCTCATCGGGTGACAAGTTTTCAAGGGCTTCTACTACCGGGTGCGGCTTATCAGGGAACAGCATTTCAGCTTGGCCTTTGGTATTTGATGTGGCTTTACCTGATGCGCTTGTTTTATTTCCACCTTTTACCGAGCTCTTCGCTACAAAAGACTCATCGCTGGCGTTCTCTGATCCATCTTCCGTGCTGGTCATAAGGTGTGATGATTCCAACACCGCAAGCTTCTGTTGCGCCGCTTTTATTACCGCCTTCGGTACGCCTGCAAGTTGGGCAACTTGTAAACCAAAGCTTTTGCTCGCCGCGCCTTCTGATACGGTGTGCATGAAGCGTATGGTATCTTCAAACTCCATCGCGTCTAAGTGCACATTCACTACGCCACTTTGCGTTTCCGGAAGCTCAGTTAGTTCAAAGTAATGCGTGGCAAAAAGCGTATAAGCATTTAACTGTTTTGCCAAATAACTCGCGCATGCCCACGCCAGTGATAATCCGTCATAGGTACTGGTACCTCGGCCTATTTCATCCATTAATACCAGAGAGTTTTCTGTAGCATTGTTTAGAATGTTCGCCGTTTCTGTCATCTCAACCATAAAGGTAGAGCGACCTGAGGCTAAATCATCTGATGCACCAATACGGGTAAAGATGCGATCAAGTTTTCCAATGTGTGCATTTTCTGCAGGCACAAAACTGCCGATACAGGCTAGTAACGCAATCAGCGCTGTTTGGCGCATGTAAGTTGATTTACCGCCCATGTTCGGGCCAGTAATAATTAGCATGCGGCGCTCGGTATCTAGCTGTAGCGGGTTGGCAATGAAGGGGTCTTTCATTACATTCTCAACCACAGGGTGGCGGCCGGCATCATAAGTAAGCGCACATTCTTGACTCAAGTGAGGTCGATACCAATCAAGGGAGACTGCGCGTTCGGCA
Organism: Alteromonas sp. Cnat2-8; assembly: GCF_022348355.1. Lineage (NCBI taxonomy): Bacteria > Pseudomonadati > Pseudomonadota > Gammaproteobacteria > Alteromonadales > Alteromonadaceae > Alteromonas > Alteromonas sp. Cnat2-8. Next base: position 354,713 of record NZ_JAKREX010000001.1, on the reverse strand, counting down.
AAACAGCACAGAACGTCGAGCTTGGCTAGCGCCGCGGCAGTTTCAATTAAGTTGTTTAAGTGTGGCGCAAAGTTGTCGAATAAGGCTTCGTAAAGCTGCTTTTCAAGAGCTAGTGCAGCACCCTGACTGCTTAGCACTTTATCTTCGTGCTCTTTAAGTTCTGGCGTTATATAACGTTCAGTGTTTTTAAGGGTTTGCCTTCGAATATATTCAGCAGGCGCTAATGCACTGTTGGCCCGGCTAATTTCAATAAAGAAGCCATGAACTTTGTTATAGCCCACTTTTAGCGTAGAAATGCCGGTGCGCTCGCGCTCACGCTGTTCCATAGCGTCTAAGTAGTCGGTAGCACCTTGTGATAGCTTGCGCAATTCATCAAGTTCGGCGTTGTAGCCCTCGGCAATCACGCCACCATCCCGTATTACCACTGGCGGGTTATCAATAATGGCATCGTTTAACAGGGCTTGAAGCTCAGGGTAAGTGCCAATGGTTTCGCTAATACTTCTGATTTGGCCTGTGTCGAATCGAGCTAGGACATCTTGTAAGTCAGGCAGCGCATTAAACGCATTTTTTAGGCGAGCAAAGTCCCGTGGCCGCGCTGAACGAAGGGCTAAGCGCGCCATAATACGTTCTATATCACCAATGTGCTTTAACGCGGTGCGAATATCTTCAGGGTCATCATTAATAAACGTTTCAACAGCATCTAAGCGGCTGTGCAGTTCATGCTGGTCGGTTAAAGGCGAGTGAATAACACGCTGTAGCATACGACTGCCCATGGCCGTAGTGGTGGTATCCATCACGCTGAACAGCGTATTTTCCTGTCCGCCCGACAAATTATGGGTAAGTTCTAGGTTTCTGCGGGTGGCAGCATCAAGCTGCACGCGGCTGTCTTGCTGTTCGGTCTGAATGCGGCGAATGTGAGGCAGAGCAGTGCGCTGGGTATCCTTTACATATTGTAAAACGCAGCCCGCTGCGCCTAAGCCTTTAGTGACGCCTTTTATTCCAAAGCCATCTAATGTTTTGGTTTCAAACTGCGCGTTTAGTTGCTCTGTGGCGGTATCAATGTCGAATTCCCATTCAGGACGGCGTCTAAGTCCTTTGCGGTTTTCAACTAATGCTAGGCTTTCAAATCCTTCAGGATAGAGCAGTTCAGCTGGATTAATGCGCTGAATTTCAGCAAGTAGGCTTTCATCGCTGTCACATTCAAACACAACAAAACGACCGCTCGTAACATCTAGGGTTGCCAGGCCATAGTGCATACTGTGACCACAAACGGCGGCCAAGATATTATCGCGACGTTCTTCTAACAGCGCTTCGTCGGTGACTGTACCGGGCGTAACAATACGTTGTACCGCGCGCTCAACAGGGCCTTTACTAGTGGCTGGGTCGCCTACCTGTTCGCAAATGGCTACTGACTCGCCCATTTTCACTAAGCGTGACAGGTAGCTTTCCACCGCGTGATAAGGCACACCTGCCATCGGAATGGGTTCACCACCAGATTTTCCTCTGGCTGTTAATGAAATATCCAGTAATTCAGCAGCTTTTTTGGCATCGTCGTAAAACAACTCATAAAAGTCGCCCATGCGATAAAACAGTAAAATATTCGGATGCTGCGCCTTAATAGTCAGGTATTGGCGCATCATAGGAGTATGTGATTCCAAAAAATGCCTCTGCGAATTTGTTGCTGGGTTTAATGCCTGTTGAGGGGAATAAATGATAAACTCACGCCCACTAAGATCAAGCGAAGATCTGATAAAGCACAACAGGTGTAATTAGGTATATCCAAATGAGCACAACATTTTCAACTGATTCGACAGCAAACGCCACCCCTTTAACGCTTGATAGCGCATTATCTGCGCAAGTTCAGGTGTTAGGCGACGCACTAAGGGAAAAAGGTTGGACTGTATCAAGCGCTGAATCCTGCACAGGCGGAGGAATCGCTTTTGCTTTTACCAGTGTGGCTGGCAGCTCTGATTGGTTTAACCAATCCTGGGTGACGTACTCAAACGACGCAAAGCAAAGCATACTGGGCGTAACAGAGCAGACGCTAAAAGAGTCCGGCGCGGTGTCGAAGCAAACGGTAATTGAAATGGCAGACGGCGTGCGCCGTAATAGCGGAGCGCAACTTGTTGTAACGGTGAGTGGCATTGCCGGTCCTGGCGGTGGTAGCGAAGAAAAACCAGTGGGCACGGTATGGTTCGGCTTTTTATGTGGAGAACACGAAGCGCAAATTAAACAGGTGTTTAGCGGCAATCGCGACGAAGTACGTCAACACGCTATTAGCTTTGCGATTACTCACTTAGTTAAAATGTTGAGTGAAAATTAAAAACACTGGTTGAAACTGTATGCTTGTACAGTATAGAATGTGATCATTATTTGGTAATTTCATACAAGATATGGAAAACACCAATACAGAATTTAACCGCAAATCCTAGAGGATACATACGTGGACGATAACAAATCAAAAGCTTTAACCGCCGCAGTTGGCCAAATTGAAAAGCAATTTGGTAAAGGCGCAATCATGCGCTTAGGCGATAACCAAGCCATGGATATTGAAGCGATTTCTACTGGCTCTCTTACCATTGATATCGCTCTAGGTATAGGCGGTTTGCCATGTGGACGTGTTGTTGAAATCTACGGGCCAGAATCATCAGGTAAAACCACGCTAACACTTCAAGTTATTGCTGAAGCGCAGCGCAAGGGTAAAACCTGTGCTTTCGTTGATGCTGAACACGCACTAGACCCGGTATATGCTGAAAAACTAGGCGTAAACATCGACGAACTATTGGTATCTCAGCCTGATACTGGTGAGCAAGCGCTAGAAATTTGCGACATGCTTGTACGTTCAGGTGCGGTAGATGTTGTTATTGTTGACTCGGTAGCGGCGCTTACACCTAAAGCTGAAATTGAAGGTGACATGGGTGATTCTCACGTTGGTCTTCAGGCGCGCCTAATGTCGCAAGCGTTGCGTAAGCTAACTGCAAACATCAAGCGTTCAAATACACTGTGTATCTTCATTAACCAAATTCGTATGAAGATTGGTGTTATGTTTGGTAACCCAGAAACTACAACCGGTGGTAACGCGCTTAAGTTCTACTCTTCTGTTCGTCTAGACATTCGCCGTATTGGTGCAGTGAAAGAAGGCGACGAGGTAGTTGGTAACGAAACTCGCGTTAAGGTAGTGAAGAACAAAGTTGCACCTCCGTTTAAGCAAGCTGAATTTATGATCCGCTACGGCGAAGGTATCAGCAAAGAAGCTGAGCTTATCGACCTTGGTGTTAAGCAAAAGCTAGTTGATAAAGCGGGTGCTTGGTATAGCTACAAGGGCGACCGCATTGGTCAAGGTAAAGCGAACGTAATGAAGTTCTTGAAAGAGAACCCTGAGATCGCAAACGAGATTGAAACCAAGATCCGCCAAGAACTTTTGCTTTCTAAAACAATGAAAGCAGAGGAAGCGGTACCTCAGCAAGAAGACGATGTGCTTCCTGAGTAAAATTAGCGCTTAACCGCATATTAAGAACCCACCGCTTGGTGGGTTTTTTTATGGCTTCATCAAAGGGTATATTAAGAAATATTTACTAACACTTAATGCAAGGCTGAAACTTGTACAACAAATAAAAACAAGGAATGCTGTAATAAATATTTGTAAGTACAGACTACTAGGATGCAATGGCCATTACTGCCAAAGCTGGTTAGTACGCTAAAACAATTTTAAACAAATAGAACGGCATAATTTGCGGCTACAGCAAAGCAAGCCTACAACAATAATGAACGGTGCTACTGTTCACACGTGAGAAGAGGGAAGGGAAATGATTGAAATATCAGGCCTTGCTAAGCGTTTTGAGGTGGAGAACCCGAAAAAGCTTAGCGAACAGGAAAAAAAGGACCCGCGATTAAAAGGGCGCTATTTCCAGTCGGTAAGGGATGTGTCGTTTACTTGCGAAAAAGGACAGGTACTTGGGCTGTTAGGGCCAAATGGAGCTGGCAAAACAACCACACTTCGCATGCTTTCAACAGCACTAAAGCCTGATAGCGGAAAAGTTATCATTGGTGGTGAGGATGTGCTTTCTAACCCTAATATTGCCCGTAAAAAAATTGGCTTTTTATCTAGCTCAACGGGCCTTTATGGTCGTTTGAGTGGCCGAGAGAATATTAGCTACTTCGGTGAGTTGCACGGTATTCCAAAAAATGTGATTAACGCGCGTATTGAAGAGTTAGCTGATTTACTCGATATGCAAACCTTCCTTGATAGACGAGCCGAGAATTTCTCATCAGGGATGAAGCAAAAAGTTTCTATTGCCCGTGCTGTTATACACGAGCCTGAGCTAGTGGTACTTGATGAACCCACAACCGGCCTTGATATTATGGCAACCAGTACTGTGATGGAATTCATTCAACGCCTTAAAGATAAAGGTACCCCGGTTATTTTCTCTACTCACCACCTTGATGAGGTGCAAACCCTTTGCGACAAGGTGACCGTGATTAACCAAGGTGAAACGGTATTTAACGATTCGCTAGCTGCCTTTAGCGCTTTGTCTGGTAATGCCGGGGCTGGCGGGCAAATGCATAAGAGCTTCCTAAAAACACTATCAATGGATTCTGAGGAGATGGGTAATGTGGTTAATCTTTAAAAAGGAATTCAGAGAACTATTACGGGACAAGAAAACCATCATATTCATGATTGGTTTACCGCTTTTATTATTCCCAGCTATTTTCGGTGTCGCGTTCTTTTTCATGAGTTCAGCGGCGGATAAAGCGGAAAATAAAGTACTGAAATACGCGATAGTGGGTGAAGCTTACGCGCCAGCAATTGTACAGTCTTTTAACGACGCATCAGATAAATTCGAACCGGTTCTGATTGGCGATGATACTGACTACGCCAAACTCATCAAAAACGAAACGGTGGATTTTGTTTTGGTTATTCCTGAAACCTTTGATAGCGACGTTTTGCGTTCAGGTCAGCATAACATTGAGCTTTATCTCAACGATGCTGGTCTAAATAAGGTGATGGGGCGCGTATCCGATATCATTGATGAATATACCGATTCATTCCAACAAACCGCTTTTGCGCAGCTTAATCTAGATGAAACTCAGCAAGAGGCCTTGCTAAAGCCAATCAAGATAGAAAAGCAAAATGTCGCCGACGATCGCGAAGTGTGGGGTGAACGCTTAGGCGGTATGCTGCCATATTTCATCTTCATCTTATGCCTTCAAGGCGCTATGGCCCCAGCGGCTGACTTAGGTGCCGGTGAGAAAGAGCGTGGTACATTAGAAACGCTACTTATATCGCCCATGGACCGTCATAAGCTGGTACTGGGTAAGTTCTTTACTATCGCTACTGCGGGTATAATTACTGCGCTTATTACCGTTTCTTCCATGGCAATATGGGGACTGGTGTTATCGCAAGGCATGGCCGTTGAGTTTGTGGTTAAGATCATGTCGATGATTGGTCTTGTGGACTTCCTGCTGATCTTCCTGATGTTAGTGCCGGTAGTAGCAGTGTTCGCCGCTATCCTACTATCACTTTCAATTTATGCTCGCTCGTTTAAAGAGGCGCAAAGCTACATGGGGTCGTTAATTATGGTGGTTATTTTCCCTGTAATTATAGCCATGATGCCGGGTGTAGAGCTTAAAGGCGGCTGGGTTTGGGTACCGCTGACAAACGTTGCCCTAGCGATGAAAGAGCTGTTCAAAGGTACCATGGACTACTTTGCGCTCTTTGGCATATTTACGTCTACCGCAGTGATTGCAACCGGATTAATTTTCTTCTGTATCCATTGGTTTAATAAAGAAAAGGTTCTGTTTAGATAACAAAACTACTTATCTAGCATTCTTGTAACAAGCCCGCTAAACGCGGGCTTATTCTTTATTGAAGCAAGGCTTTTTTATGTGGTGGACAAAATTGATACTCGAAGTGAAGGTTCAATACACTTTAGTTTTGTGTTTACTACACTTCAAAGTCGATACGCTTGATAATTCCCTCCCAACCAGGAGGGATTTTTCCTTGAAGGACATAAGAATAGGCCAGCAACTCGGCAATTACATAATACAGCGATTCAGGGATATCTTGCCCCACATCAAGGGTAGCAAGGACTTCGCTTAAGTAAGGGTCTTCATGAATTAATATCCCGGTTTCTTCAGCCATGGCTATAATGGCTTCCGCCAAATCTCCGTAGCCTTTTGCTACCACTTTAGGTGCGTTTTTCTTATCGCCGCCGTCATATTTTAGTCCGATGGCGCGTTTTGTCTTTTGCGAATCAGTCATAAACGCTTTACCTAAACCCTAGTTTCAAAGATTTGATGAGGACGCGAATTTAATGTGTCCGGAATGTGGCCTCGCTGGTAGCTGGTGTTTTCAACAACCAGGCCGAGCGAAGTAAGACGTTTTTGCAAATAGGGTAGGGTATCGCCAATGCGCCTAAGTACTTCATCGTTGGATGCATATAAGTCTAACGTAATGGTGTTTTTATCAATTTTTGATTTTGCCAAAACTTGTCCGCTGTCACCAATGTCCAGCTTCATCGTGATATTCCAAAGAGAACGTTGGCCTGCTTGTGCGTGCTTATTGTCTTGGCCACCCAGCTCTCGTTTTATCAAGAGTTCTGGTGGACTTTGATGTTGTGAAAGTGATGGCAATATATAATAGAAACTATCTTGCCCTTGAATACGGCTATCTACATTAGCAATTTTGTTTTGCTGGTGGCTACTTAGCAGCGTTTTAAGTTGAGAAAGCAGCTGTTGTCTGCCGTCTAACTGGTTCATGTCTTGGCTAACGCGACTTGGTTGAGTCGTTACCCCCATATTCGCTAACGTTTTTGAAACGATAGAGTCAGGCGCATCTATTTGCGTTTTTAAGCCAGGCTGACGCTGCATGGCACGCCCCGCTAGTGCTAATTGAACTAAGGCGATCAGCCCTTGAACGAAGCTGGAAGCGTTTACGGGTGAGGATAAGTTTATTGGTGTGGTAACCAGCGCCTGTGAGGATATAAGCTGCTGCAAGCGTTGCGACAATCCTTGCTCGTTCATATCGGGCGTTAGTTTTTTCGCGCCGTTTTTTACATCGCCGACAGCGCCTACGTTCTCGCCAGCTACGCTCTCGTTTGATTTTGAACCCGCTATAGTGACGTGACTATCTGAAACCACTGGTGGTATCTCTGCGCCTTTACCTTGTGTAGCCGCAAGTTGAGCAGCGATGTTGCTCAGTAAGCTATTTGATAAGCCTTTTGCCTGTGAGCTTAACGCTTGTGCGATAGAGGCAAGTGATACAAGAGATGATTTACTCCCACCGTCTTTTCCTTGCATGCCATTATTCTCTGCTGAAGCGGTTTCTTTCCCTTCCGTCAATATAGCTTTTGCTGTTGCTAGCAGTTGTTCGCTGGAAGGCTTAGGCGGTCCGATAAACTCTCCATTAGATATTTTGACTTGCGAAGGCTTCGCGTTGAGTGCATCAAGGCCTTTTAGGTGCTGCAAAATTTTATCGAAATGCTGGGCTCCATGTGCTTGAGGAGCGCCGCTGCCTGGCGGTGACTTTCCATTCTCAACAATAGCAACGAGTTGGCTTAATGCTTGGCTGGTACTGCCTGTTTGGCTCAATAATACCCGAGAAAGTGTACTAATTGCGTTGTGTACATCCGTTCCTTTAAGCGATGTGGAAGCCGCTGCTTTTAGGTTTGTAATGGATGAAGAGGCTTCGAGCGAGCTATTTCCCGTGACGGCATCGAGCCCTTTCGCCGTCACTTTTGGTAATTGTGTAAGGTCAAGTTTATTTACCTGCTCCAGATTCAAAGTTGGAGCCGAAAGGGAAGGGGCCTTGCTCTGCGGCAAACTTATTTGTAATAACGCGCTTTGTTGCGCAGTGCGAATTGAGAGTTTGCTACCCGTTAAGGTTAACGCTGAGAGCACTTTTAACGCGCTGGTGTCTGCACCTGAACTTTGTATCAGCGCGTTAAGTTGTGGCGGGTTACTCAAGTTATGCTCAACAGCAACGCCGCCTTGCTTAAGAGCGCTGGAAATTAGCTGTTGCTGTAAGTTGGTACTTACATTTTTATGGGTTATAGCGGCGAAATTATTGTGGTTGGCTCTTGGGGCAGCGCTTCCATTGGAAAAACCTTGAGAGATTTGCAGCGCGATTCCACCGTTGCTAGCTCGGCTTAGTCCTATAACAACCTGCTGGCCGACCAGCTTTTGAAGCGCTGCTTTCGCCGTGCTATCCAGCTTTTCAGTGTTTATGTCTGTAAGGGGAACACCCTCGTTTTTAGCCGTGGTGAGAATGAGTTGCCCAAAGTTTTCGCTCTTTGTAGAAATAGACAGCTGACCCTTAAGCGTAACGGCGGCGTTATTTGCAGCAAGCGCTTGTGCCACGGCTTTCAGTAATTCAGCTTTATCAGGCGCAGACAATGACGCGCCTTGTTGAGACAAACTTGTAGAAAGGAGTATTGCAGACTGAGCGCTTAACTGACTCTGCGGAGCATTTTGAACACTTTTCGTTTCTGGGTTTGAGACCTGGTCTGAAGTTTGAGGCAGAAGAGCAATTTGCGCATTATGAATAGCGTGTTTGGAGAATTTAGCGCTAACTTCTGCGGGTAATACAACGTGCAATACTTGGGCGACCGACGGCGCTAAATTTGACGATGCATTACTCGATGTCATCGTTATCGATAGCACTCGTTCAGGCAAGCGCTCAACTATCACTTTCGCCGCATTGTCTAAAACGGTAGCCTGCGAAAGCGCAGCGTTGGCAATCACAGGCGTTGCTCCTCGACTCGATCCTTGAGTAGTGGCATCTGTAGACGATAAAGCGGCCGAGACAGGCGACGTCGGGCCAGTTGTTTGATTTAGAGCGGCTGCCAATAGAAATGATAGAGGTGTTGTCATAATTGAGATATCGGCAATGTCGCGCTTTTCCTTACTTATTTGAGTATAGCAAAGCTCTGATTGGCAGTTTCGTTATTGACCAGTTGATAAGATGAAGCAAAAGAATTCATCCTTTAGGCGGAGGGATAACACTTACTCACGACGGATGGCTCTCAGGAAAAATACCTTTGTCATTGAAGTAAATCATATTTAATTGGAATTCGCGACTGCGAAAAAGCGTTCATGTGGTAGACTAGCGCCATTTTTTAGAACCTCTTTTTAAGGTTGGAGTAGCCAGGTAGTGTTAGAGGCGCGCGAATTAACCTGCAGCAAGCGAGACAGAACCCTTTTTGAAGGGCTTTCACTGGTTGTCGAACCCGGTGAGTTGCTGTATTTACGCGGCCCTAACGGTGCAGGGAAAACCAGCTTGCTGCGCATTTTAACAGGACTGAGTTCACCTGATTCAGGTGCAGTATTGTACAACGGCATGGACATTTCAGAGGACAAGACAGGTTACTACCAAGACCTTTTTTATCTTGGCCATAAAAGCGGAACTAACGGCAGCCTCTCTGCCCTAGACAATCTATCGTTCTGGCTAGCTCAGCATAATGTATCGGTGCCTGTTAACACGCTTTTTGATGTATTAGAGAAAGTGGGATTAGTTGGACTTGAAGATGTGCCCGTAAGGTATTTATCGGCCGGTCAACAACGTCGCGTCGCGCTATCGAGACTGTGGCTAAAGCCAGCAAAGGTGTGGATACTGGACGAACCGTTTACAGCGCTTGATGTGAAAGGGGTTCACATGCTTGAAAAAAGTATGAAAGAGCACGTTGGTCGCGGCGGTCTCATCATTACTACTTCGCATCAACACCTATCAGAAACTGCAGGGGAACACCGTGTATTCGATTTGGAGTACCGCTTTTAATGTCATTGTACCAAGGAATTTTTAAGCGCGACATGCAGGTTGCGTTCAAGCAAAAAGCAGAATTAGTGCAACCTCTGATGTTTTTGCTGATGGTGGTGACCTTATTTCCCTTAGGCGTTAGTCCGTCTCCCGACACCCTTCAACGCATTGGACCAGGGGTAATATGGATTGCGGCAATTTTGTCATCGCTCATGGCGATGGAAAGGCTTTTTCGCGATGACTTTCAAGACGGGGCGCTAGAGCAGTACATGTTATCTGGTATGCCATTACCAGCGGTGAGTGCGGTAAAAGTGGCTGCACATTGGCTGGTTAGCTTTGTACCATTATTGCTGTTGTCTCCGCTACTAGCCATGTTTTTGAATTTAACGGTCGATATGTATATCGCTCTTGTCTTAACCTTGATATTGGGGACGCCGTTACTTTCCTTAATTGGTGCCATTGCAGTAGGGCTTACCGTTGGATTGCAAAAAGGTGGAGTACTGTTGGCACTGCTACTAATCCCTGTCTTTATTCCGTTACTGATATTTGCCACGTCGGCTGTGGATTCTGCCGCACTGCAATTACCTTATCATGCGCAACTTGCTATTATTGCCGCCATGCTTTTATTGGCTGCGGCATTGGCACCGTTTGCCATCGCATATTCTTTAAAAGTGAGTCAAAACTAATGTGGAAGTGGTTACATCCCTACGCAAAAACAGAGCGAGCCTATCAGCTTTGTTTAACTTTACAGCCTTGGTTTTGGGTTGGCGCTCTAGCGTGTTTAAGCGTAGGCACCGTGTGGGGGCTGGCCTTTGCGCCTCAAGATTATCAGCAGGGCGATTCATTTAGAATCATCTATATCCACGTACCTAGCGCCATTTTGTCTATGGGCACCTATGTGGCCATGGCGATTGCGGCCTTGGTGGGTATGGTTTGGCAGTGGCGCACCGCTTATATGAGCATGATTGCTATGGCGCCTATCGGCGCAGTAATGACGTTTATTGCTCTGTTCACCGGCGCCGCTTGGGGTAAACCAATGTGGGGCGCTTGGTGGGTATGGGACGCACGCCTAACATCAGAACTTATTCTGCTTTTCTTGTACATGGGCGTGATTGCGCTTTACGGTGCTTTTGAAGATAAACAGCAGGCGGGTAAAGCCGCAGGCGTAATGGCGCTTGTAGGCGTAGTAAATATCCCCATTATTCACTACTCGGTAGAGTGGTGGAATACGTTGCATCAAGGGGCGACTATCAGTAAATTCGACAACCCTTCAATTGCCCCTGAAATGCTGTGGCCGTTGTTAATTAACCTGCTGGGCTTCGCTTTTTTTATTGGAGCTGTTACCACTGTACGATTACGTAATGAGATTGTGCTTAGAGAAATGCACCGACCTTGGGTACAAGCGCTAGCAATGAATAAAGCATTAAATCAACAACCTGGTGATGCGGCTACTGCTAGTTTAAAAGAGGGCAGTTAAGATGCAGTTTGAATCCTTTGCCGATTTTTTAAATATGGGAGGCTATGCATTTTATGTATGGCTTTCGTTTGGCGTTACGTTCTTAGCAATGGGCATTATCGCTATTCAGAGTTTTAGTAAACATCGCGACCTGTTAAAGCAGGTAGTGGTGGAAAAAGAACGCAAAGCGCGTATTAAAAAAGCGCGACAGCAACAGCAAGACAACACCTAAGTGTTAATGTGAAAAGTGAACTTAGCATTCAATTGCGTTTTTATCGTTTATTAGTTTTTTCGAAGTGAGAGTTGCATGAACCCGAGACGAAAGCAGCGACTAGCCGTAGTGGGAATTATCGGTTTTTTAATAGTAAGTGCAATTGGACTGATGCTTTACGCCCTAAACGACAGTATTGACCTTTTCTATACGCCGAGCGAGATCATTGAAGGTAAAAACGGACAGAAACCGCAGGTTGGCCAGCGTCTTCGTATAGGCGGTATGGTGGTACCTGGTAGTGTGAAAAGGGATCAAGAAAGCTTAGCGGTGAGCTTTGACCTTATCGATACTGGCCCAACGGTGACTGTGACTTACACCGGCATCCTTCCTGATTTATTCCGCGAAGGCCAAGGCATTGTAGCAACGGGTGTACTCACTGGCGCGAGCAACATTAAAGCGCAGGAAGTGCTGGCGAAGCACGATGAAGAATACATGCCGCCTGAGCTAGCTGAAAAAATGAAGGGCATTAAGCACGTTAAACCTGAAAACATGCCTTCATACGAGTCGTCTACCGGCAGCGGAGGCAAGTAAATAATGGTGCCAGAAATTGGAAATATTGCGCTCACTCTTGCGCTAGTGCTCTCTATATTATTGGCAGTCTATCCGCTTTGGGGGGCTCACCGTCAGCACGAAGCGTTAATGGCAACGGCCAAACCGCTGGCGATAGGCTTATTTACCTTCACGCTTATTGCCTATGTATGCTTAACCTATGCCTTTGTAACCGACGACTTTAGTGTGGCCTATGTTGCCCAGCACTCAAATAGTCGACTTCCGATTTACTATAAGATTACTGCTGTATGGGGCGGCCACGAAGGCTCATTTCTGCTGTGGGTGCTGATGCTTTCCATATGGACAGTAGCAGTGGCGATATTCAGCAAGGGTATTCCTCTTGCTATGGTCGCACGGGTGCTGTCGGTATTGGGAATGGTGGGCATCGGTTTTTACTTATTCATGCTGCTTACCTCAAACCCGTTTAACAGCATGCTGCCATTTTTCCCGGTCGATGGGCGAGATCTTAATCCGCTGCTGCAAGATTTTGGCATGATCATTCACCCGCCTATGCTGTACATGGGTTATGTTGGCTTTTCTGTCGCGTTTGCTTTTGCAATTTCAGCATTAATTTCAGGCCAGCTAGACTCAACCTGGGCACGCTGGTCAAGGCCTTGGGTCATTTCTGCCTGGGCGTTTCTTACCGTGGGCATTGCGCTGGGTAGCTGGTGGGCGTATTACGAACTTGGCTGGGGTGGCTGGTGGTTCTGGGATCCAGTAGAAAACGCCTCTTTCATGCCTTGGTTGGTCGGTACTGCGCTAATGCACTCGCTAGCCGTAACCGAAAAGCGAAAAGCGTTTAAGTCGTGGACCGTACTGCTGGCTATTGCCGCATTTAGTTTGAGTTTACTTGGCACCTTCTTAGTACGTTCTGGAGTGATTGTTTCGGTACACTCGTTTGCAAGCGATCCTACCCGAGGCTTATTTATACTGGGAATATTGATTGTACTTAGTGGCTTTGGCTTGCTGCTTTACGCTATGCGTGCTGCTTCACTTAAAAGCCCTGGCCGCTATCAAGCGTTTTCCCGTGAAGTGTTGTTAATGGGTAACAATGTATTTTTGTGCGCAGCAACACTGGTTGTATTGTTGGGTACACTACTGCCTCTTGTACATAAAGAGTTAGGTCTAGGCAGTATTTCGGTAGGCGCTCCGTTCTTCAATCAAATGTTCACGTTATTGATTGTGCCATTCGTACTAATGCTCGGTCTTGGCCCGCTTACGCGCTGGAAACAGCAAAAAGCCAGTGAATTACAAAAACAGCTATTAATCGCTGGCGGTATTGCGCTAAGTGCCGGTGTACTAGTTAACTTTGCCTATGACGAGCCAACCTATATGGGTGTATTAGGTATGGTATTAGTGTTTTGGATCCTAGTGACTACGGTGCAAGAGGTGATGCAGCGCTTATCGGCTATGCCATCAGGTAACAGTGATAATGCATCGGTGCTAGTTAAACTTCGCAAGCTTACGCCAAGTCACTGGGGAATGGTGCTGGGCCATGTGGGTTTTGCTATCTGCATTATCGGTATTACCCTTGTTTCAAACTACGAAATGGAGCGGGACGTGCGCATGGACATCGGCGATACCGTTTCTCTTGGCGGTTATGACTTTAGCTTTAGAGATGTCGTCAAAGTTCAAGGTCCGAACTTTGAGGCGGACAAAGGCGTATTCGACGTTTATCAAGACGGTGAATTGATCGCGCATCTAGAGCCAGAAAAGCGTTTGTATATCGTACAGCGTATGCCGATGACTGAAGCCGCTATTCACTCAAATCCTATAAGAGATTTATTTATCGCTATGGGCGAGCCTTTAGACAATGGCGCATGGGCCATCCGTATTTATATTAAGCCATTTGTGATCTGGCTATGGGCGGGCGCAGTGGTTATGGCTATAGGCGGTATCTTCTCTATTAGCGACAAACGTTACCGTATGGCTAAAGTAAAAAAGATAAAACGTGTATTTGGTGGGAAAGGTGAAAGCGACGCTGAGCAATCTCATGGTCAAGTATCCACTCCATCAAATGCTTCAGTGAAAGGAGGCGCATAATGAAAAAGGCACCACTCGTTGCTATTCCGTTAGTGTTGTTTTCTTTGCTGGTCATTTTTCTGTTTAAAGGGCTTTTTTCTGACCCCAGAGAGTTAGATTCTCAGGTTCAGGATAAGACGTTACCTACATTCTCACTGCCAGACCTGATGAAGCCAGAGGTGACCTATACACCTGAAGATTTAAAGGGCAAGGTCACCATATTAAATGTATGGGGTGTATGGTGCGTGACCTGCGCTGTTGAGATGCCGTACCTAACTCAGCTAAAGAACGAACAAAACGTTCACTTTGTGGGTTTGTATTTTGATCAGGACTTAGACCCAGACTTTGGCACAAAAACACTGAGCCGTGTTCAGCAAGAAGTTACCGACATGCTCAGCCGTTACGGTAACCCTTACGCGTATAATATTTTTGATGTCTATCGCGATACGTCGCTCGACCTTGGAGTCACAGGAGCGCCAGAACACTTTGTTATCGACGCTGAAGGCATTATTCGTATGCACCACATAGGCGATATTAACGAGCGGGTGTGGAACTCCAAAGTTGGCCCGTTATATACCAAGCTGGTGGCAGAAGCGTCTGGCAAAACAGGTAATGACAAAAAGGTAGATGTAGATGCAGTGATGGCCTCAGAGCCTACATTGTCGAACACGCTTAATGAAAAGAATAATCAAAGTACCGCAATTGCACAGGGAGGGGAATAATGATGTTATCAAAAACTTCCTCCCACAGTCTCGCGAGTTTGAAAGCCATTGCCCTAAACGTTTTAGCACTGCTGTTTGTGCTTAGCGCTTATTCGGTAATTGCGGCAGAAGATAAGTTCTCTTTCGATACGCCTGCTCAGCGTGAGAGCTTTTTAAAGCTTACCGCCGAATTACGTTGCCCTATGTGTCAAAACCAGAATATTGCTGATAGCGACGCCATGATTGCCCATGACATGCGCCGAAAAGTGTACGCGTTACTAAAGCAAGGCAAAACAGAGCAAGAAGTGATTGATTTTATGAAGTCACGCTATGGCGATTTTGTGCATTATCAACCGCCAGTTACGGCTGCGACCTTGTGGCTTTGGGCCGGTCCAGTCTTGTTTATTTTCATTGCCTTAATTGTGGTGGTTCGCCGCAAATCGGTAACACCACCAGAAGATATGGCTGCTAAGTTAGCTAAAGCAGATGAAATGTTGGAGCGAGAGAAAGAATGAGTTGGTCTGAGTTTTATATTATTGTTTCAGGCTTAATTACGCTTGTTCTACTAATTGTCGCTTTCCCATGGCTGCGTAATAAAAATCACGCAAAACAAGACAGTTTAAGCAATACGCAAATTGTTAAGCAGCGCCTTGCCGAACTTGATCGTGAAGTGCAAGAAGGTCTCATCAGCGAGCACGATAAGCGCCAAGCCGTTGATGAACTAAAACTAGCGCTGGTAGATGAAAGCGCATTTCAATCTCATAAAACGGGTAATGCAAAACTTCCGCTCGCGATTGGCGCCGTGCTTGCGATAGCCTGCGGAGTAATTGTATATGCGCAGGTAAACCAAATGGGTCGTGTTACCCAGGTAAGCCAAGCCATTGAAGCGTTGCCAGAATTGAGTCAACAGCTTGCCAGCGGTAATGCGAACAACCTGACCCAACAAGACATTGCTAGCCTTGCTCTTGCTATACGCCAGCGTTTGAGAGAAGAGCCCGAAGATGACACGGGATGGATGTATTTTGGCAGATTGATGCTGAGTATTGGTCAAGAAGTGCAGGCCATTGAAGCTATTGATAAAGCGGTAAGTTTGGCGCCGTCTAACTCTGCTAATCGCATTACGCTCGCGCAAGCCTTGATGACCACAGGGGATGTAAACAACTTAGAACGAGCACAATCTATCTTATTGGGCTTGCTTAACGACAATCCAGAGAATGATAATCTTGCGCTGATGATGGCGGTGGTCTCTGCTCAACTTGGCGACCTTGAAAATACCCAGCGTTTTTATAAGCAAGTTGAAGGTAAGTTGCCAGCTGATAGCGATATGGCGCAACGTTTAGTGGCGCGTATAAAAGAGCTACAAGGGAATACCAGTGAAATGGCAGCGCTACAAAATACAGGTGCTGAAATTACTGATACACCAACAGCGCAAAATGCCAGTAGCGAAGCGAAAAATGCTAGTAGCGAAGCTCAAAGTGATAGCAGCGAAGCGCAAACCGGCTTTAATATTACGGTGAATTTATCTGACGACGCTTACATAAAAGCGCCTAAAGATGGTTTCTTGATAGTGTTCGCTCAAGATGCGAACTCTGACAACAAAATGCCTGCTGCTGTGGTTAAACTGCCGATAGATGACTTCCCCGTTTCCGTTACTCTAACCACAGAGAACGCAATGATGCCACAATTCACGTTGGCCACGCTTTCTGATGTGATGGTTACCGCAAGACTATCCAAAGATGGTAATGTGGCAGTTTCAAAAGACGAATGGCAAGGTAGTGTGAGTGCAAGCGTTACTGCCAACGAAATATCTTCATTAAGCGTTATTATTGATAAGGAATTATAAGTATGGAACTGTCTAAATCACTCGCAACCGGGTTGATTATTGCGGCAAGTCTTTTAGGTGGCTGTGCGAGTAACCATACTCAAGATCAGGCTCAAGCGTATTCTCAAGACGCTGGGTCGAACCAAGCTGTAGTGGATACTTCAGACCCCCGTGACCCGTTCGAGCCGGTTAACCGTGAAATCTGGGACTTTAACTGGGATGTGTTGGATGCTTATATCTTACGCCCAATAACAGTTACCTACGTGACTGTGATGCCTCAGCCTGCGCGAACTGGTTTGGTGAACATCACGGACAACCTACAAGAGCCTGCGAACTTTTTGAATAATATGTTTCAAGGCAAGGTTGATGATGGCTTAGATAGCTTGGCTCGTTTTTTGATTAACACCACAGTAGGGTTAGTTGGCACGTTTGATGTCGCGTCAAAAATTGGCATTGAGCGTAAACGCGAGCAGTTTGGTGAAACTCTAGCTGTATGGGGATTAGATACTGGGCCTTTCTTAATGCTGCCGTTTTTAGGCCCAAGCGATCCGCGAAGCTTCACCGGTGATTATGTTGACGGTTTTGCGTTTCCAATGTCGTTACTCGAAGGGTCTGTAAACTTAGCGCGTATTGGCATTTCGGTACTTGAAACACGAGCTCAATTACTTGATCAAGAGGCGCAGCTTGAGCAGTCTGTTGATGACTATGCTTTTGTGAAAAATGCTTACTTTGAAAACTTGGAGTTTCGCGTTACCGACGGTAAAAGCGGCGATAAAGCCATTGATGATGAGCAGCTAGATGACTTTGCTGATTTTGAAGCAATGCTGGAAGGCAATGACTTTGATAGCTATGAAGAAACGTCGGAAGAAGATGTTGATGAGTCGACAGATTCAGAAGATTCGTCAGTTGATGACAGTGAGAAAGCTAAGCTAAAAGAAAAAGACGCCAAGTCGAAAGACGGCAAATAGAGAAAGAGTAATAATTAAAACGATGTTGGATAATGCTCGGGGGCAGGGTTTAGTTATTGTTATCTAACCTCTACTTCAACGTCACTCTAGCTATAAATGCCCGCACAAAAAAAGCCATGCTCAACAGCATGGCTTTTTAGTTCTAGGTATGTGAACAAGCCTATTGGCAGCGTTCAAACGACAAGCTAATCCTTTGGATAGCCCATCGGGTTTTGTGACTGCCAGTTCCATGTGTCGGCACACATGTCTTCCAAGCCTTTTTCTGCATGCCAGTTAAGCTCTGTAGCAGCTTTTGTTGGGTCGGCATAACAGGCTGCCACATCGCCGCTTCTACGCGGTGCAATCTTATAAGATACGGTTTTACCCGAGCCTTTTTCGAAAGCTTTGATCATTTCGATGACTGAATAGCCCTGACCTGTACCCAGATTGTATTTGTCTAAGCCCATGTTAAGGTTTAAACGATCAAGTGCTTTCAAGTGACCATTGGCAAGGTCAACAACATGGATATAGTCGCGAACGCCTGTGCCATCAACGGTATCGTAGTCGTCACCGAACACGCTTAGCTGCTCTAGCTTACCCGTAGCAACCTGAGAGATATAGGGCATTAAGTTGTTCGGAATACCGTTCGGATCTTCACCGATCTGGCCAGATTCGTGTGCGCCAACTGGATTGAAGTAGCGAAGCAATACAATGTTCCACTCGTTGTCCGATACGTAAAGATCGCTAAGCATATGCTCAACCATAAGCTTCGACATACCGTAAGGGTTTGTCGGGTGGCCTGTGGCCATATCTTCACGTAGCGGTAGCGATGCTGGATCGCCGTAAACCGTTGCAGATGAGCTAAACACAATATTCTTTACATTGTGCTTCTGCATAGCTTTACATAGCGTGAGCGTGCCGTACACGTTGTTTTCATAGTACGAAAGTGGCTTTTGCACAGACTCGCCGACGGCTTTTAAACCGGCAAAGTGAATAACGGCATAAATGTTATGCTCGCTGAATATATCATCTAACACGGCGGTATCGCGAATGTCACCTTGAACAAAAGTAACCGACTTGCCTGTTAACGCTTCTACGCGACGAAGTGATTCAGCACTTGCGTTTGCAAGGTTATCCAGCACTACAACACCGTAGTTTTGTTCAAGTAACTGTAAAACTGTGTGACTACCTATATAGCCTGCACCACCAGTGACTAAGATGGTCTTCATGCATTCTCCTTGCTAGACGGTTGCGCAATGTATTTAGCGCAGATGGAATATTGAATAGGTTTTACAACCAATGGATAAATTAAAAATACCACAAAAGCCCAAAGTAACGAGGTCCAATTTGACGCGGTTTGAAGAATAAATGCGAATACGGGGACAATGACGAGTAACTTTAGCACATTCAGTAAAGTCTTCTCAGGGACAGATAGCCGCTTTGCGGCCTGATCAAGCAACTTAACGCGCTCTGTCAGTGGAAGACCTTTTAAGGCAGGAATGTCTCTGGTAGAAAAATAAAACTTCATAGGTTTATGCAAATGCCCTTAATAAAAAACCGCCGGAACGTTACGTTGCGGCGGTTATTGTAGGGTAATTAGTCAGCACTTAAAACATGCTAACAATAAATTACGCTTTTTGTTCAATGCCTGCTTTTTCCCAGAAACGAGATTTAAAGCTCATTAAACCAATCACGATGGCAATGGCGATGCTAAATAGGGCAATCTGAAGATACAGGTCTGGCATTTGCTCTACGTTTTCTGGGTCGAAGTTACCTGAAAGTAAGCCAGCAATGATGTTACCAATAGAGTAAGTCAGTACGAATACCCCCATCATTTGCCCTGCGAAACGCTTAGGCGATAGCTTACTTACTGCACTTAGTGCAACTGGGCTTAGGCACAGCTCACCAACAGTGTGTAAGAAGTAAGTGGTAACAAGCCACATAGGCGCAACTTTAAGGCCTTGTGCAGCATATTGAGACGCCATAAACATTACCAAGAAGCCCGACGCCATAATAACGATACCAATGGCACACTTAATTGTGTACGACGGGTCGATCATTCGTTTCGCTAGGTTAATCCAAAGAGCAGCGAAGAAAGGCGACAAAATAATGATAAATAGCGAGTTTGAAAGCTGGAACCATACCGTTGGGATAGCGTCCATCCCAAACCAAGAGGTAAGTAGCGAGCCGCTTTCAAGTACGCGGTCGGTGTAGTTCTGAGCGAATAAGTTGAGTGAAGAGCCAGCTTGTTCGAAACCAGACCAGAAACACGCTGAAGCAACACACACTAAGAACAACGCCCACATACGCTTCTTCTCGTTGTCGCTTAGCTGACCTTTGAAATAAATAAAACCAAAGTAAGCGAAGAAAATAATGGTAAATACAACGGCAACTTGTTGAGCAAGAGCTACAGGCTCAATAACGATAGTGCCCATGTGCGCAAGCACAATTACCACAACAGCAAGTGCAATCACTGCCCATACGCCCATCCATGCGCGCTGTTTAGCCGCACCTTGATATGGATTTGCAGGAGCAACAGAATCAGCCGATAACGAACGGTTGCTGAAGTAATATTGAATTAGGCCGATTGCCATACCGATGGCAGCTGCACCAAATGCATAGTGCCAGCCCCAGTTTTCCTGTAAATAACCGGTAACTAGGTAGGCGATGAGTGAACCGATGTTAATGCCCATGTAATACAGCGCATAACCACTGTCACGACGGCCGTCGTCGTCGCCATATTGCTGGCCAACCATCGCAGAAATATTAGGTTTTAGTAAGCCAGTACCTGAAGCAACAAGGATAAGGCCGACGAAGAAAAGGTTTTGCAAGTCTATGGCAAGTACCACGTGGCCCGCGAAGATGATAATACCGCCATACCATACGGCGTTTTTACCACCAATTAAGCGGTCTGCTAACCACCCGCCCGGTAAGCCTAGAAAATATACCGCACCTGTGTATAGGCCGTAGATTGCGCCAGCGGTTGCAACGGTAAAGCCCAAACCCTGCGTTTGTAAGCTCGCGGTCATGAAAAGAACAAGTAGCGCGCGCATACCGTAGTAACTCATGCGCTCCCACATTTCTGTAAAGAATAGCGTTCTTAGGCCCCCTGGATGGCCGAAAAAGCTAGTATCGTTAGATGGTTTCATAATTATATTTTAATTCCATATTGCTTATGGTTGTTATTGTAGAGCACTTATAGGATAGGCTCTTTGATAGTCGTCCGTAAGGCGGATAGCTTCTTATACTAGAGCTTGCTTAAAGACACAAGATTTGGGCGACAAACTTCATCAAAGCGGTGTCAACCGACTAAGTCTTGAGCGACTTAGTCGATTAAACTGTTGGCTTGCTAAACAGATGGAGGCACTAAAGCTCGCGGATAGTAGCTACTACAATTCGTACTATTCCATAAATAAGCAGCAATGACACACCAAAAAGAACAAGGTTATAGATAACCGTGGGGTAAGCATTATCATCTGGAAGGGTAGGTGATTCTACAGTTACCAAGTGTTGTAGTTTTTGGTATGCCTCTACGCGCGCGTTTTCTAGTGTAATCAGCGATGAAGAGTACGCTTGAATAGCCAATTGAAGCTGAACCTGAAGGTTACTGTATTGCGCCATTAATTCACTGACTGACAGGGCTTCGCTTTCTCCTTCAGCGGTACTGATACGCTCTTTTTGCTTTTCTACTTCTTTTTGTAGTGCAGCTATTTCGCGCTTAATGTTTATCACTTCTGGTGCGACGTTAGACATCATGGTCGACATTGTGCTTAGCTCAGCTTTTTTCTGGGCAAGGGTCGCTTCCAATGAAAAAGCGATTTGCTGAAACGCTGCACCTTCAGCAGTAGGGTCGAGCACGTTGTACTTGGATTGGAAGCCTAAAATTTCAGTTTTTGCTTGTTGCAGCTTTTGTTCAACAATCTCGTGTTCACCCTTGGCAAACGTTAGTTTTGATTTAGCCAAGTTGTTATTGATGTTATTAATAAACTCTTCCGCTTTATCAACAATAGCTTGGTTTATTATTTGGGCATATTCAGCGTCAAAAGCGCGGGTTCGCAAACTAATTACAGAAGATGCTGAGTCCACGCTAACTTCAATATGGTTCAGATAAAACTGATAAAAGTCCTCTTGCTTGTGTGACGATGACAGGCCACTAAACAAATCGGCTTTGTCTGACATGTAATGATCTCGAAGGCCAATTGTCTCATCGAGATACTTAATCATATCTGCAGACTGAATATACGCTTCTACAAGCTGACTTTCCGTGCCGCCGGATGCACCAGAAACACCAGCTGCCATCAAGAGAGATGAGGGGTCGAAGCTACTGCCGCCGTCACTTGATTTTACAATAAGTTGGCTTTTACTTTCGTATTGAGGTGCAGCCCATAAAACAAGATATAGGGCGTAAAGCACCCATGGAAGAACAAGCAACAGCATTTTGTGTTTGCTGAGAAGGGCATTGAGCTGTGTAAGAGATTTTTCCACTGTGATTTGAACCTATTTTAGTGATTTCTTATTGTCTGCATCCTGCGTATAAACGTCGATGCCTTCTTCGAGATCGTGATAATAAGTAAGTTTGCCTTCATCTATGATAACGGCAGACGTACAGAACTCGCGGATTTGGTCAAGTTCGTGGCTAACCATAATAACGCCCGCTTGTTCACTTTTTTCTTTTAGCGATAAACGCGCTTTTTTTCTAAAAAGCGGATCGCCTACAGATGTCGCTTCATCGATAAGGTAAATATCAAAATTAATATTCATGCAGCACGCAAATACGAGTTTGGCGCGCATACCAGATGAGTAAGTTTTTACAGGAAGGTCGAAGCGTGCGCCGAGTTCGGCAAATTCTTGCACTTGCTCTTCGTATTCTGGAAGCGATTTGACGTTGTTAATTCGGCCCACAAAACGCGTATTTTCACGCCCTGTCATTTGCGGGTGTACACCTGTTTGAAGGGCAACCGGCCACGACATGGATTTATTCGTTAAAACTCGGCCTCTGTCAGGGTATTCGCTTTTTGCTAGCATACGGAAAAGAGTCGACTTACCCGCGCCATTTTTACCTAAAATTGCGACGTTATTTTCCGTAGGAAAATCAAAATTCAAATTTTTGAAAATATATTGAGGGCCCATTTTACTGGGGTAACTCTTTGTTAAATTCTCAATTCTTATCATCGAGACAACACCTTCTTCCATGTGATGTGATACATCGAAAGGCTTAGGAAGAGAAAAATTATAGTAATTTCAATTAGAAAGCCAAGGGATACGCCCTTTGTTCCATAGGATTCGAAACAGGCGTAACGGGCGAGTTCATTGAAATGAACAAGAGGATTCCACGTTAAGTAAGGCCAATACTCTTCAGGCAGATCTTGAAGACTGAAAAAAACGCATGAAATAAACATTAATGGGCGGGTAAGCATTGATTTTATCTTATCCACTTCCGGCACGAATGCGGCAGCGATAGCAAAAATCATCCCTATGGATATTGAAAATACCCACAAAAGAAGAAACAGAGATATCAGCAGCAACGGGTCATTTACCGTAAAGGTCTCGCCCATCAGGTAAAGCGCAAGACATAGTAATGCGACAACAACGACTTTAACAGAAAACTCTAAAAAGCCAGCAGTGAGCATTGCTGATATGGGTTGAACCTGTCTGAACGCATAGAGCGGCTTATTTCTGCGCACAGAAGTTGATACTGACTGGAGGCATGTAGTCAAAGACTGCAGGCCGACCATTCCGATCATCATAAACAGAAAAAGAGGAATAGAGTGGATATCATCGCCGCTGATCAGTCCACGAAGGTACGACAGCGCGAAAATAAAGGCAAAGGGCTCTAAAAATGCCCAGCCTAAGCCAAATTTATCGTTAAATTTACTTTGAAGCTCGCGCAGGAAAAGCGCGAATATCACGCCTCTCCATGCGTAGAGTTGGTCTTTAAACGTTACCATGTTTAGTTAGTAGCTACGTTGGCTGCAATAGCAATCTGATAAACAATCTGAGTAATGTCTTTAACCGCTTGCAATAGCTTGGTATCGATAGCAGGCAATACGATGATCTGATCACCTGGTTCTAACTTACTATCGTTGCTAGCTAGGAATGAGCTGTTGATGCTGGTAAAGGTAACATTACCATTCTTACGAACAATAAGGATTCGTTCGTCTTCAGCACGTTCAGTGAATCCGCCGGCCCAAGCAACATAATCTTCAGTCGTGGCTTCTGGGTTAAAGACTACTGACTGAGGAAGTAACACTTCACCACCTACGTGCACTAAGTCAGTTACCTCTGGGATGACAATAGTGTCATTCGGTTCTAGCAGAATATTTGCGATATCACCATTTTCAGAAACTACGACTCTGCCTTGAGGCTCAATTTGGCGAGCACGTGCGATAAAGTCAGCGACAAGCTGAGCTTCTTGGGCACGGATGGCTCCTTCACCCGTCGAGCTAATGGGAGCGGTATACATGCTCCGCTCAAGACGCTGAAGACCTTCTTCGATGATTTCTTTTTGCTTTACAGCAACGCTTTCTCTTAACAGATAAATGTTCTGTGTATCAGAAAGGGCAGTGTCTGCTTCAATATGATCTAACACATCGATAAGGCGAGTACCTTTATCAACCATAATCTGAGATGCGCCAGCAAATGCCCCAGCCACATTAATGCGATAGATTTGTGGCTCGTGGTCAGCAAGGTATTCAACAGTGTCGCCTGCATTTAGCTCAAGCGAAGCAAATTCATCCAGACTCAAGTAGCGAGCAAACTGTTTGTTATTTCGAATACCAGATACCGAAGCATGCGATGCAAATTCTCCTGGTCGTGCAAAGTAATTCACCACGCCGCCGTTTAATTCTTCGTTAAGAAACTCAAAGGTGAAGCTATTACGTGCGCCGGTTTCAACCACTATAGTGTTGCCAATTGGGTGCACTAATATGGTATCGCCATCTTTAAACGACATCTGAGGCAACTTACCATTTCTGAAAAATGCATATAAATCGGCAGTAGCGACTACTTTACCATTGCGCACTACGTCTATCTGCCTAAAACTTCCGCGCTGAAAATCAATACCACCAGCGCGTTTTAGGTAATACAGCACGCTATCTGAGGCGAGGCCTGCATATTGACCAGGTCTTAGCACCGGGCCAGAAACGAAAATTGACACGGGCGTTGATGTAAGAAGGTTAACGTAAACATTTACATCGTTTGTATAAACCTGTCTGATTTTTGCAGTAACGGTTTGATTTACACTGCCAGCAGGTGTATTTGCAACACGGATAGGACCAATGTTAGGAATAAAAATATTGCCTTGATTATCAACGGTTACTACGTCAGAAAAGTTAACCGCCCCCCACAGCCATATTGAAATTTTATCGCCCGGTGCAACGAGATAGTTATCATTAAGACCTGTGCTGCGTTCTGACTCAAATCCACCAATAAATAAGTTGGCTGCAAAAGGTGGGTTTTCCATAGGCGCTTGCGCAGGAAAAACAGTATCAATAGTTGGCTCGCCAGGTAAGTTTACGCCATTACGAGGCTGGGTTGAAAACTGTCCCATGGTATTCGCAGAACTGCTAGCGCCTGGAAGCGTTCGCTGGGTTGAAATACTCAGTGGCGATACGGACTGATTAGCAATGCCGCTACTCTGGCTCTGCTGAGCTCTTTCTCTTAATTGCTGCAATTGTTCCACGCTTTGCGCGCTTGCAGTGCCCACATAAGTGAAAAGAAGTGACGTTGCACAAGCCGCTAGCGTCAGGCGCTTTAAAGTTTTTTTGATGCTGGTTGACTGCATTTATCTATTCACCTTGCACTGTTGCCGAAGCTACTAAGGGAGTAATAACTCGCCATTGACCGTTTCGCTGACATGTCGTCATTTTACGCTGAATATCAGAAGACGCTGTTTCACCGTCTTGTAAAGAAAATCGGATACATTTATTGCCTGTGGCAGATATATAGTGCTTCAAGGACTCGTATTGGTGGCCATTGAAGCGTATTGAAAATGATTCCTGCGTATCATGATAAATGTTGGCTTTTGGAATATTTATTGCAAGCTCTTTGTCCGGTGCAAGGGAATAAGCAAGAGAAGAATGCACCAAAGGAATGTCAGCCTTAGTGGCGGTAGGAGTGTTAGAACACCCAGCTACGCCTATCGTAACTACGATAGGTAAAATTAGACGAGATAATTGTTTGAACATTAGCTTTCATATCCATATAGCAATTTCGCGCTAGGATAACATAAGTTTTAAAAAAAGCATGTTCGCTATCGCAGTTGCTGAATTGTCTGAGTCTTCACCAAGACAGCAATATAGAAGACAAGTTCATATCAATAGTGTAGCTCGATATGTTTTTGGCATTGCAAAGACTGGAAATAGACGAGTAAGTTAACAGGTTAAAGGAATAAAGAAGTTATTCAATCGTTACAACAGAAGCTGAGATAGTTCGAGAGAGGCGGCGAGAAGACGCACAACAGGTTCTCTTTTTAGCGGTGATTAAGGTTATTCTCGCAACAAATGAGTTTTTGACACGTTTTGATACGTTATTTATGCATGAAGGGTGGTTACTTAGACAAATGTTTTATATTATATCGAAGTTTTCTATCCGCATACTCATAACAAGATGCCCTCATCGCGCTGGAAGAAATGGAAGTTGTAAATAAATGGAAGCAACATTTAGTTTTTTATCAAAATTTGCATGTGTATTGACAGAAACTACTACAAATAGCTGTGTTTTTGTCGGTAACGCGAGGTTGTGTGTTTTATGCTAGCTTATTTGCAGTTTGTCCCGCTTTTTACTGCATTTTTCGTCGCCCTTATCCTTTTGGTGGTCATGACGCCTTTAGCGCATCAATTTGGCTTAGTTGACCAACCATCAGCGCGAAAACGTCACGCCGGAATTGTACCTCTAACAGGTGGTGTGGCTATTTTTATGGCCGTGCTTGTTGCCAGCGTCGCGACAGATGTGTGGATGAAAAACAATCCTCTGTTTTTCACCGCATCAGCATTTGTTGTCTTGCTTGGTATGTTGGATGACCGTTTTGACCTGAGTGCCAAAGGCCGCCTTATGTGCCAATTTGGTGTTGCAGCGATCATGGCATGGAGCGCGCAAAACTATATTACATCTTTGGGTAATATCTTCGGAACAGGTGAGGTATTTCTCGACCTAGGTGGGTATTTCTTTACGATCATTTGTGTGGTCGGTGTCATTAATGCGTTTAACATGATAGACGGTATTGATGGATTAGCCGGCGGTATGAGCCTTGTTATTCTATTAACAGTTGCGGGCTTTTTGATCTTTACTGGTAACGGAGCCTCCATCATGGAGCCGCTTATCATCGTTGCAGCTATTGTTCCGTTTCTTGCTTTTAATTTGAGTTGGAAAGGGTTTAAAGGCAATAAGATATTTATGGGTGATGCTGGCAGTATGTTCGTTGGGCTCACTATCGTATGGTTGCTTGTTGATCACACTCAAGGTGAAGCTGCCGCATTTAGGCCCATTACTGCGGTGTGGTTAGTCGGCCTTCCATTAATGGACATGGCCGCGATCATGTATCGCCGTGCACGGAAGGGGCAATCAATGCTCAAACCTGACCGTCAGCACCTTCACAATATCTTTATGCGTGCAGGGCTTAGCAGTAGAAAGTCGCTTGTTGCTATCCTTTTGCTCGGAGCATGTTATTGCTTAATCGGTATATTAGGAGAAGTCTATCAGGTAGCTGAAGCCGTCATGTTCTGGGGCTTTATTGGACTACTCGTCGTGTACAGTCTTGTTATCCAACATATTTGGAGTGTACTGCGCTTTGTGAAGCGATTAACCGCATAGTTTGAGTAAAATCGTGGCAGGCTTAGTAAAATCTCTGTAACATGCCAACAAATAAAAGCGCACACGTAAGGCGCTTTTATTTTCTTTGTTACTTTTTTACGTTGGTAAAATTTCTTGATAAATCAATTCTCTATTCTTCAAAATAACAATAAAAAACAGCATGTCGAATCGATAATTGCTATGGCGGTTTATCAGGCTGACAATGCGAAGTGGCTTCGCGAAGCCATTGAAAGTATGACTGAGCAGTCTTACACAGATTTTCTATTCGTTATTGTCGCCGACGGACCTGTACCTCAAAAAACAAGTCGCGTACTAGAAGATGTAGCAAGCAAAGACGATAGAGTAATTATAGCGTCGAATAGTCACAATGTGGGGCTAGCAAGTAGCATGAACTCAGTTGCTGAGTTCGGTATGCAGTTTAACCCATCGTTTTTCATAAGAATGGATGCGGATGATATTTCTGAAGAAAACCGCCTTCTACGTCAAATAACCTACCTTAAAAAGCACAGCAATATTTCGGTGCTAGGTTCAGCACTAACGGAAATTAACGAAAGTGGTGTAAAGGTTGGTGCGCGAGTAATGCCCGCTTCACACAGGCAGATCGTTCGTATCTTGCCAAGACGATGCTCGCTAAACCATCCAACAGTAGTTATTCGTTACAATGTATTTAATGATGGACATCGTTACGACAGTGACTTGTTAAACACACAAGACTATTTTTTCTGGATAAACTTAGCGTCTAAGGGTTATATCTTTAGGAACTTAAAAGATCGACTTTTGAAGTTCAGACGAGTTAATAACTTTTATAAACGTCGTGGCTTAAGTAAGTCGCTCAACGAGTTCAGAGCACGTTTATATGCCATACGTAAATTAAAGCAACTTTCACCCTATAACTTTTTTTACGCTTGTGGTGTTTTAGCATTGAGGTTAATGCCTGGAAAAGTGGTTAAACTTGCCTATAAACTTGATAGACATTTACTGGAAAGGTTTGGTAAACATTGAGCGTCGGCGTTGTTGTTATACTATTTAATCCTGATGTTGAGCTCGTGCGTAGTCTCATCGATGCGTTTTGTGCCCCTGACTGGAACGTCATCTTAGTTGATAATTCTCCAAGTCCTCAGCAGGCTCTTTTAACAACTGATGTTACTTATCTTCATTACCCCTCAAATATTGGTATCGCCCACGCTCAGAATGTCGGTTTGAAAGTGCTCTTTAATGAGGGAAGCGACTACGCCTTTTTGCTTGATCAAGATAGCTTGTTCTCTCCCGATATTGCTGTTGAGTTAGTGAGGCAATTCCAAGACCTTGAGCAACGTTCCCCAATTGCAGCCATAGGCCCTTCTATCTATTGCCAATTTTCAGAGTGTGTCGATCAGGGGGTTCTGCAAAAAGGGAAGCAGGTTTCCGAAAAGTTAAAAACAGTAAAGCAAATCATTGCCTCAGGCATGTTAATTTCCAAACGTGCTTTTGAACGCGTAGGTGAAAAAGAAAATGAGCTCTTTATCGATGGCGTTGATCACGAATGGTGCTGGCGTGCTCGAGCCAAGGGCATGGTTATCTATCAGTCGCTCAGTGCATGTATGCCTCATCGACAAGGCGATGATAGAGTGAAAGTTTGCGGTGTGACATTCAAGCAGGGCGCACCGATAAGGCTCTACTATCAGTTTCGCAACGTACTCATTTTAGCTCGCCGCCATTACGTACCTCTTTATTGGAAACTTCGTCATGTTTGTGCAATACCTCTGAGGTATCTTGTAAACAGATATTGCTTTGAGCAAGGCAAAACGCGAGGCGCTTTCATGTGGGCAGGGCTCAAAGACGGATTAAAACGCAAAACCGGCCCCATAGAGCATGCACTAATTCCAAAAAGTAGTGTGAAAAAAAGCGACACTTGATGTGTAGGAAAGGAAGGACAAACCATAAACGCTTTCACTATTATGGTGCATTAGATATTATTTATCCCTAATTTTGTGCTTTTATCGGTGGTTTTGAGCTGTTTTGCCCATTTTCAATACGCAGACGCTCTAAAAAGGTAATTGGAACATCGATTGCATTAGTCTTGCGAATAACGGTGAATATATCTCAGCTTAAGGAATAACAAACGGCTGAAAGTCGACTTAGGCGTGTATTTAGGATTTTAAAAAAGGATATTAACTATGAGTCAGGTTAAAAAAGCGGTAATCCCTGTAGCGGGCCTTGGGACGAGAATGCTCCCAGCAACGAAAGCTATTCCAAAAGAGATGTTGCCAGTGGTTGATAAGCCATTGATCCAATACGTGGTAAGCGAATGTGTTGCTGCAGGACTAAAAGAAATTATCCTAGTAACGCACGCGAGTAAAAACAGTATTGAAAACCACTTTGATACCTCTTTTGAACTAGAAGCCACACTAGAAAAGCGTGTAAAACGCCAACTGTTAGAAGAAGTTCAGTCAATCTGTCCAAAAGATGTAACTATCATGCATATTCGCCAAGGCGTTGCGAATGGACTTGGGCACGCAGTACTTTGCGCTCGACCTTTGATTGGCGATGCGCCATTTGCGGTAGTATTACCTGACGTTATCATTGATGATGCAGCAAGTAATCCTAAAAAGGATAACCTTGCAGACATGGTTGCCAAATTTAACACCAGCCGAGTAAGTCAGGTCATGGTTGAGCAGGTACCAGACGAAGATATCTCTAAATTTGGTATCGCAGACCTAGACGGTGCGGCAATTGCGCCAGGTGAGTCAGCGAAGATTCACAAAATGGTAGAGAAGCCGCCTCGCGACGAAGCACCTTCTGACCTTGCTGTTGTAGGCCGATACGTTCTGTCAGAAAAAATCTGGGATCTGTTAGAGTTCACGCCTCCAGGAGCAGGTGGTGAAGTTCAGCTTACTGATGCGATTGACGCATTGATGAAACTTGAACAAGTTGATGCCTACTACATGAAAGGTAAGAGTCACGATTGCGGTAGTAAGTTGGGTTACATGAAAGCTAACGTTGAATATGCGTTACGTCACCCATCGTTAGGCGACGAATTTAAAGAATACTTAGCGTCTGTTGTTAAATAGTCTTACTAGGGCCTGTTGACTCTTTAGTGTAGATGAAAGAACAGCAGGCCTAAGGCAACTAAATAGCGTTAAACGATTAAAAATGCGCCCTTGCGGCGCATTTTTTGTGTGTGGAGCCAGCGTACCGCCTATTCGCTTTAGTCCTTCTATCTTACCTGTACATAGCCTTCAATTTTATTAAGCATCTTTTCACCGATACCTTTCACTTGAGTTAATTGTGCGACCTCAAGAAACGGGCCTACTTCTTCACGATATTTAATAATAGCTTTCGCTTTAGATTGTCCAACGCCGGGTAGGGTAATTAATTGCTCTACGGTCGCCGAGTTTAAATCGATACGTTGTTGTTGGCTTGTACCTTCATTAGCTTGCGCATTTTCGCTATCCGCTGGTTGAGCGTGAACCGCTGGCGTTTGAATGGCTAGTGCAGATAGTACGAGTAAACCTGAGATTAATTTTTTCATCATCTTTCCTTGTATGTTGCTAAGCGCGCCATAAAGCGTAATCGGCGCAATATTTAAGTAAATGGGTTTAAGTTATGTACCAAAGCGCGCTGACTTTTGTAACCTAGATGCAAGCGGAGCAGGCCTCTTTAAAAACTTCCTGTCTTCTGTTGTAACCAAGTTACAAAGCTCAGCACACTTCAACGTGTACAAAGGAAATAATAAAGGTGAACGAGAAAAGCGGTAGTCCAGTTTTAGTACAGTTTAAAGCAGGGGAGTGATTAATAGAGGCATAAAAAAAACGGGCTATTAAGCCCGTTTTGAAATAATTGAAAGGTGTAAGCTAAAATGCTTATAGGCGGTCAAGAAGCGCCTGAGTGAACTCGGTTGTACCTGCTTCACCACCAAGGTCACGTGTTGTGCGATCGCCAGACTCGATTACGTCTTTTAGTGCTGCGCGAATTTTCTCTGCTTTATCGCCCATGTTTAGGTACTCAAGCATTTGCGCTGCTGCCAAGATTACTGACGTCGGGTTAGCTAAGTTCTTACCAGCAATGTCTGGTGCAGAGCCGTGAACGGCTTCGAAGATTGCACAATCTTCACCGATGTTTGCACCTGGTGCCATACCAAGACCACCGACAAGACCAGCACATAGGTCAGATAGAATGTCACCGAAAAGGTTAGTCGTAACGATAACGTCAAACTGATGCGGGTTCATCACAAGCTGCATACAGCAGTTATCAACGATCATTTCAGCCGACTCGATGTCAGGATAACGCTCACCAACTTCACGGGCTACTTTAAGGAAAAGACCTGATGTTGACTTAAGGATGTTAGCTTTATGAACAGCTGTTACTTTCTTACGACCTTCACGGCGTGCTAATTCATAAGCAAAAACAACGATTTTTTCAGCGCCGTCACGAGTGATCTTACTCATTGCTTCAGCTTCGTTACCGTCTTCTGATACAACTTGGCCAAGACCAGAGTACATACCTTGCGTGTTTTCACGAACGGTAATGATATCGATGTCTTCGTAACGTGCTTTTGTACCTTTGAATGACATCACAGGACGAAGGTTTGCGTACAGTTTGAACTGCTTACGAAGACTAACGTTGATTGAAGTAAAACCTTCACCAACGGGGGTCGTTAAAGGACCTTTAAGCGCAACTTTGTTTTTTGCGATTAGGTCTAAAGTTTCTTGAGGTAGAAGCTCGCCATGTTCTTCCAGTGCGACTAGGCCAGCATCGGCATAGTCATAGGCAAAGTCACAGCCAACCTTATCTAAAATTTTTGTGGTTGCATCGATAATGTCCGGGCCAATGCCGTCACCGCGAATGACTGTAATACGTTGCTGAGTCATGTGGAGGGATCCTCTGGTAATTCTGTTGTCAAAATCGTTAGGTTTATTCAATTTGTAGCTTGGCGTTTATGAGCCAATTTCTGCCTGCTTACTTATTATAATGGAAAATGTAGGGAAAAAGGGTTAAGCACTGCAAAAGTTGCCGTATTTTATACGATACCTGGCGCAAGTTATAGCCATTCGTAAAGATTAATTAAATAGCCGAGTACGATGTTTAGGAGTAAATGACGTTACTGCGCGAGCGGACAGAACAATAGTGACCCATTAGCGTCTAGTGCGTTTACCACATCATCTCGTCGAATACCTAGGATATTTAAAAGTGTTTTGATATTGATATCCTGAAGTAATGAATAAATATCCTGATTAAATAAGCATGCTTTGGCGATTGCGAAGCTCAACACCAGAATTGCTTGTTCCTTTTGAAGTGATTTAGGAACGTCCGTACTTACTTTACTGCATTGGTGTATAACGGCACGCCACGTCGAGCTTTGATGCCAACTTCCAGCAAGTTCAGAAGCGATTGCTAGCCAAGGCGTGTCAGATTTGACCTTGAATGCGCTATTAATGGACACAGCTTTGGTGAGGTCGACGGGTAATGCTCGTGACACTTTAAACCCTGGTAGCGTGAACAAGGGAGTACAAACAAAGGTCATCGTCAGTGCGGCAGATTGCGGCGAAAATTTCGAATCGGCGAGTTGTGCGAAATAGCTTGCAAATGAACAAGC
This sequence comes from Alteromonas sp. Cnat2-8, assembly GCF_022348355.1. Taxonomy (NCBI): domain Bacteria; kingdom Pseudomonadati; phylum Pseudomonadota; class Gammaproteobacteria; order Alteromonadales; family Alteromonadaceae; genus Alteromonas; species Alteromonas sp. Cnat2-8. Next base: position 321,806 of record NZ_JAKREX010000001.1, on the reverse strand, counting down.
CAATAAAGTCAATTGCTTGCACATGCCCATCAGTGGAAATTGGTTTTGCGTTAGCCGTTCTAACAGCGCAAATTGAATAAGCATGTCACCCACACGTTCAATGCCGTAGGTCAAAACCGCCTGTTTAATGCTTTTAACCGGAAGCTGAAGACGGTTGTCCTGACTCGCAGTGTGCATCAAAAAGTGATTAAACGTGGGCACGCTTTCAATTTTTTCGCAAAGTTGTTCAATATCTACATCGCGCTTTTGCAGCTCATCGATAATAGTTATAAGAGCTTTAGGGGGATGCTGAATAGCGAATGTAGAAGGTAAAAGTGGTGTGCCGCCATGATTTACTCTCGCAGTGGCGGTATCAGTGTAAAGAGCAACAAAGTGCTCAAACGGCATTGATAGCGAAACGGGAGAGCGTATTGACGATAGAGGCAGCCACTTTCCATCGTCATCATCTTGGCTAAGCATAAATACGTAGCCATGATTTTGCTGAATGTCGACTAGCGCGCCCGGTACGCCGTTTGCGTAAACCTTTGCGCCAGGTAGCACACCATTAAATAGGTTGATAAGTGGTGCAATAAGGTGACGATGATGTGCTGGAAGGCGTAAAACAATCTGAGTGAAAACCTCACGATAATCTGCTTTTTTTGTTTTAGTAGCGAAAACATTTGCTAGGAGACAAAGCCTTTGCACCATATTAAGCCGAATGTCTGCAACGTAGTTAATTGGCTTGTCTGACCGAAACGCTTTTTGAAGTTTAATGATATCCAGCCAAATCGAGAGATTGTGTTTACGCAAAAAGCGAATGATATTGGCCGTTTGGTCGCTTGGTGTTCCTTTACTTGAAAGCCAGAGGGATGCGAGTAAAGACGCAAGCACATGTTGTAAGTAGTGGTCGTTTAATCGGCAAAGCTTGCCAAACAGCGCCAATAATAAAAGATGTTGAGTATCTTTGGGAAGGTCATTATCGATGTGTAACGTTGTTGCAGCAAGCGCTGGATTGGCGTTTACTAAGGTCAGGATCCGTTTAGCGCTTTTCAACCAATGGTTTATACGCTGCTCGACAGAAAGTTCAGTGTTACCTAACTGAACCAGGCGTTTAAGCGTGGAAATGATGTCGCTCACTCCCCATCCTTCTAACTTTTTTGGTAACTGGAGTAAGCCCCTTCACCCCATGCAATAAGTTTGTCGTTTTCAAAAAGCAACGGTGTACATTCATCTTGCGTGGTTAAGCCGTCAGCGCGCACATGTTGTGTCCTAAAAAACATAACTTGAATAGCTGTGGCACCCTGTCGCTTGGCTTCTGTAATGTCAGGTGAGCCCAGTAACGCCAAAACTTCTTCTCTTGTACTGCCTAACTTTAACTTGGTTATTTGGACACGGTTATATTCTTCACGGTCTTTCCAATCCATATTCTCAGGCTTATCGGGATAGAACGCGATAACCATAAAAACAAACACCGCATAAAGGGCGATGCCAGCTAAAATTAGACGAATAACCTTGGTATTCATGACCGTTACTTCTCGTTTTTCTTTACTTGAATGCTACTGCAAGCCAAAGCCCGACATTGTTCGGGAGCCGAGCATAGGCTAAATGTGCACTACATTCATTCGTTAAACAATACTCTCTAATAGTGTACCGCAAAACGACTACTAAACATAAGTAGTAAACGTAAGCAAATGCGTCTTGCCACGGTCTCGTGTTATTCGCTGTTTCTCTTATCGTTCTTTACAACGTAACATGGTTCGTACGCGCTACCAGGCAGCTTCATTCTATGCTGTTTTACAAACGACTCGAGTAGTGTATCAACCTTCTCCATCAGTGTACTATCACCGGTGAGCTCAAACGGACCATGTTTTTTGATCTGAGCAATGCCTTCTGCTTTTACGTTACCCGCAACAATGCCTGAAAACGCTTTGCGCAAATTGGCCGCTAGATCACTTTTACTTTGATCTAAGTGCAGTTGAAGGTCGGCCATACTCTCATGCGTTGGAATAAAGGGCTGTTGAAAGTCTTGTTCAATTTTTAATGACCAATTAAAGCTGAATGCGTCACCCATCGCACCTCTGAACTTCTTCACTTTTTCAAGGTGTTTATTCATGGTGCGTGCTACTTCTTCTGGATCATCTACAATGATTTGATATTTTGACTGTGCTTCTGGACCCAGTGTTGCACCAACAAAAGCGTCTATGGCTTCAAAGTATTCTTCGCTACCAGCAGGCCCTGTTAGAATGAAAGGAAAAGGTTGCTGCGCATTGCGTTCATTCATCAAAATGCCAAGCAGATAAAGTAATTCTTCGGCAGTGCCTACACCGCCTGGAAACACGATAATGCCATGTCCGAGTCTAACAAATGCCTCTAAACGCTTTTCAATATCAGGCATGATAATGAGCTCGTTGACAATGGCGTTGGGCGGCTCGGCGGCAATAATACTCGGCTCAGAGATGCCAATATAACGGCCTGTCTTGTGGCGTTGCTTTGCATGACCTATGGTGGCGCCCTTCATTGGCCCCTTCATCGCTCCAGGCCCACATCCTGTGCAAATATTCATGTCACGTAAGCCGAGCTGATAGCCCACTTCTTTCGTGTATTTGTACTCAACTTGATTAATGGAATGGCCGCCCCAACAGACAATTGTGTTTACGCCATCGTTCCCTTCAAGCGCTTTAGCGTGGCGTAGCATGTCAAACACCATGTCTGTGATGTCGTTACCTTCAGCCGGTGCGGTTTGGTGAAGAAATGCGTACTTGTTACCCATATAAAGCAGGTCGCGAAGGACCGCAAATAGATGTTCGTGCACACCACGAACAAGTTTTTCGTCAACGAAAGCCACTTCAGGAGGGTTCACGAGTTCTATTTTTACGCCCCGTTCACGACGAATGAGTTTTATTTCAAAATTTTCATAAGGAGCAAAAAGTGCTTCGAAATTGTCTTCGTCAACGCCGCTGTTCAATACTGCAAGGCAACAGTTTCTGAACATAGCAAAGAGCTCGCTGTTGGTGGCGTCTTGAAGACGAGAAACTTCTACTTGTGATAGCTGGCTCATCCAGCCAACAGGGTTAAGCTGCACTTTCTTCATATTTTTACTTCCTATAAGTCAGTGCTTAAATCAGTGACTACGAGGTTGCGGCCGTTTCGTTTTGCTTTATAGAGGTACTCATCGGCGCGTTCAAACACAGTTTCAGTAGTATCATTGTCATTGAAACAGGTTGCGCCAAAAGATGCGGTGATTTTTACTTTTTCTTGCTTGAATTTAAACGGCATTGCAGCAAATTTAGTTCTAACTTCATTAAGCTTTTTATCTATATCTGCCATCTGCGCCTGAGGCAGTAGCATTACAAACTCTTCTCCTCCCCACCTGGCAATAAAATCATTTTCGGACAAACTTTGCTTTAAGAATTTACTCACTACCTGAAGGGTTTTATCGCCTGCTGCGTGCCCGAATCTATCGTTGATTGACTTGAAATGATCAATATCCACAACGGCGACCGCAAGCAAGTCACCATTTTCTTTAAATTTAGTGAAAGCCGCTTCTAGTCTCTCATTATACGCCTGCCTGTTTGGAAGCCGAGTGAGGGGGTCGGTGCGGCTTTGCATTGCTTGTTCGGCCAGCTTCTTTTTATAGACGCTAGTTTGCTGCTGAAGTGTATCTATTCGCGATTGCATAGAGGAGAGCAGTGCCATTAGCGCTTCTTGACCTTGCTGGTCGTTACTTTGTTGCTCGCTTAACGTAGTCACAAGCTTTTCTACGCGAAACTGTGTCTGCTCTTTAAGTGCTTCTAGAGAACTGCTTTCCGATACGGCTTCTTCAATGTGAATAATGTCACGTTTAAGTTGCTCATTACCAGCTTGGCGCTGCTCGAACTGGGCTTGGCTGCCTTGGATCGTATTGCTGACGTCGCTACTCACTTCACCTAATGAACGGTGCAGACTCTGAATCACTTTTCCTGTTAAGCTCGCCTCTGACATAGCGTCTTGAACGATCATGCGCAAAATTACAACGCAGCTTTTAAGCAGCTGGTCTTCATCCATGCCTTCATCAAGACGTTGCTTTATATCATTGAGTTGCTGATCGTTAGGTTTTTTTTGCGCATAAGAAGCAATAAGGTGATTAAGCTCAACCAAAATAGAACGGTAGTGAGGGTTATCATCTTTAATCGAACGAGCCGATGTGCTTTCATTGTTGGTGGACTTAGTTTCTGTGGTTTCAGATGGCTCAAGTCCAACCATTTCCTTGTTAAGCGCAATGCGGTGAAGCGCAATGGCTTTTGAGTAAAGTTTATAAATACTGAAGATATCACCTACAGGTTGATTTAGCTTAATCAATTCCTGCGTGGTTAACCCTTTTAATTCAGTATCTTCAAATACAATTTTCTGTAGTTGTTTCATTGCATCTTCTAGCGATGAAACAGTATCAACACTGTATTTTCTAAGCGTTATTTCTTGATGCTGAAGTGATTTGTTGAGTTTCTCTATGCTCACAGCGGCAAGACTAAAATTAGGTGTGCCTGAAAGGTGGCCTCGTAACACCTTAAGTTCAGTATCGATCTTATCCGAGAAGCCCTCATAAAATGCTGAGAGTTTCACAATAAACTGACAAAGAAGCGCGTTATTTTGTTTTAGGGTTTGTAGTTGTTTTGCTTCCATAATCTCGTCTTTGTTCTAATTCGCTATTACTGCCGCGGCTTAGGTAGCGTTGGTAGGTACTTCACCGTTATATTACTGACGTGCTTGACGATGATTAGCATAAGGCGCTTCGTAATTTGAACGGAAAGGGTTGATATCTAGACCTCCTCGTCGTGTGTAACGCGCACAAACGGTTAACTTGTCTGGCTGACAATGTTTCATGATGTCGTTGTAAATGCGCTCAACGCATTGCTCATGAAACTCGTTATGTTGCCTAAAGCTAATTAGATATTTCAAAAGCCCTTCGTGTTCAATGGCTTTTCCTTCATACCTAACTTGAATACTAGCCCAATCTGGCTGACTTGTGATTAAACAATTAGATTTAAGTAAATGAGAAACAAGCGTCTCTTGAACTCCTGCTTCACTTTTCGCAACAGTCAAATATTGAGTATTAGGGGAATATTGATCGATTTCTACATCCAGACTATCTAACAAGGTTCCGTTAAATTCTTGGAATTGTAGCGAAGAAAACTGCTCTGGAAGAATTAGCTTTACCTCGACAGGCTCCCCTGCGCACGCTGACAAATCCGCTTGAAGCACTTGTCGTACGTCCTCTGCTGAAGCGAATTTTGTTTGGTTGAAGCTATTCAAATATAGCTTAAATGATTTTGATTCGATTAGGTTCTTTGAGGTAATAGGAACGTGGCATTCTAAAATTGCCACATTAGGTTTACCCTTTAAATTAAGCCAAGAAAGTTCGTACCCTGTCCAAGTGTCGATACCATCAAAAGGTAAACCTGAGCCGGCCAAGTTCAACGTATCACGACTTAGACTGCGCGGCACGCCTTGCAACAAGTCAGGATTATATTCAAATTCATAGTCAACCTGTTTACCTAAGGAGAGGTCATCAGGTGCAGAGATAGTAATTTTTTGAGGTGAGTTGTCCGTCGACATAAGAACCTTTTATGTATCTACGCGGGATTTAAATTGTTGAACTGCACAGCGACACACAGTCTTACGGCGCAGTAGAATTAACCCCAGTATTGACTTAACTGTTTAGTTGTATAGTGTACCCCAAAAATACGCAGGTAACGTCATAATGGCTCTAACAATTTCAGCACAATTAGATAAATTTGTATCATCTTATGTCGAACAGGCCGAGGGCGAGGGACTCAAGATAGCATTTGATAGCGAGTGGCCCTCGCCGTGCTATGAGACGACGGCGCAAGACGGTAAGCTTGTTAGATGGTCTCCTACGCTTCAATCGCCTGTGCAGTCTTTCAGTAATGTTGAAGAGGCATTATCGCTAAAGCTAAATCCTGACTACTGCGAGTATTTTACTCGTTACTACAGCGATAATTTAAAGGCTAACGCCCCGCAAGGTCGCTGTGAATTGCTTCAAGTTTTCAATACCGAAGATTTTGAAAGATTACAGCAAAACTTGATTGGGCATTTGTTGATGAAGCAAAGACTTAGGCAAGCGCCAACATTGTTTTTTGGTTTAACTGACGAAGAAGATTTTATTTTAACCGTTGTCAACGAAAGTGGCGAAGTGGCACTTGAGCAGGTTGGCAGAGAGCCTGCCAAAATTCTTGCGCCATCTCTTGCGGTGTTTATTGAGCAACTTACACCTGCTATATGACGTTAATGCTTTGACTGACGTCAATCAGACCTAAAATTACCGGCCTGCAAGACTAAAAGCTATTGGGCGTTAATAATTTGATGTAGCGCCCGCTTTAACTCCGCCACTTCTTTTTCTAACGTCTCTACCCGTGCATGCAAATTGCCCGGCTCATCAGTTGTGGCAACAGGATTTTGTTGCGCTACGTTTTCTTCGTTAGATACCTCTAGCTTAGGTTTGTGTGCGTTAAATCGCTTAATCGCTTCAATAGCTTCGGTTACCGATACCTTAAAGGGAGCTTTTGCACGTAAAATGCCTACGGACGGTGTTTTTCCTTCTTTATGCATTTGAAGGCACAAAACGTGAAGTTGCTGCAGGTTAGCGTTACTCATAATACGAAAATGGTTTAAAGTCATGAATAGTCGCAGTGTAGCCTGTCTACGTAGTCAATTTCACTAATAAGTTACTGATTTCACTATTTTTCAAAGTCTTCGTAGAATGGTGTTATTAAGATTGTTATAAAAATCAATGATTTAATTTTTGGCCTTAATCTTGTTTACCAATCATAACTTACATTATCACGCATAAACGCAGTGGTTCTTACGTTAGCGTATTTATGTCTATTCAGTGTCGGTTCACAAAGTAGGCGTAGTATCGAATAAAAACAACACACATAATTAAGGAATTCACATGAAAACGGTTCTTCTTTCAGTAGCTTTGGCATCTTCAGTTTTGCTTTCAGGTTGTGTCGTATCAGTAGGTGGCGGTTCAGATAGTCACTATGGTGCTGATTGGGAAGACAGAGAGTTTAACAATCGTAAACACATTGCGGATCTTGAAACAGGGACAACTTACGAAAGTGTATTGAGAAAAATGGGCGTTGCGGATTTCAATGAACTGTTCGAAAAGCAAGACGGCACATATCGCGTACTTTACTACCGAACTCAAAAAACGATGGGCGATGGTATCACCACAAAAGACGAGTGTACGCCGTTGGTTTTCAGAAATGGAAACTTAGTTGGCTGGGGTGACAGTGCTTATAGCTTAATGCACTAATAATCGTTAGTTGGTAATTGATTACGAAAGTAGGCATTACTAACTGTTTTTAAATGTTAATAAAAAGTTAACATGCAGGGGTTTTTCGCGTAGGCTAAAGTTTAATCAGTTTAAGTGGGTGGTTGGCGCAATGATAAAAGTTGTGCGGTAGTGTCCACTTCTCTCATTTTGTTTAAATGGGTAAAAGCAGCTGTATAACTTTGCGTACAAGGAGCCCCTGATGAATACTGATGCTATTAATAATGCAATAGCCCCCTTGCAAGACACGGTTAAAGCCATCTATCTATCTGTAGATGATCTCAAAGTTGCCGCCTCTATTCTTTACAATGCGTATGTAGATGACCCATTGTTCATTGACATTTTCCAAGCAGAAAAAGAAGGTTATGAAAGCCGTCTACGGTCAGCTATCCGTGAAGAGCTCAATGCATTTTGGGTTGCAGAGCAGCCGATGATTGGCCTGTTCGATGATGAGCGGCTTATTGCCGTTGCATGCTTGACCGCGCCCGATGCAGCATTTGGTTCAGGACGTTACTGGCACTGGAGACTGCGGATGCTTTTAACGGCAGGTTTGTTTGGTACAAAGCAAATGCTAGAGAAAGAAGAAAAAGTGCGAGCATTAGTTCCCGCCGATAACTTCCACATGCTGAGTTTCATCGCAGTACATCCAGATTATCAACATCATGGGCTTGGGCATATATTACTTGGCGCTATTGATAGCGTGGTAGAGGAAGATGAAAAAAGTGAGGGTGTTTCAGTGTTCGTGACCATAGAAAAACATCGCGCTTTCTTTAACGATGACAATTATCAGGTTGTAGGACAACTAAGCCTTTCTCATGTGAACGGTGAGGTAATGTTCAGGCTAAAATGATGTTTTTTTATTCGTTGTGATACTCCTACCAAAACGTCATACGTTGCAGTTCCAATCTTTACACCAAATTTACTACAGCGTTTGTAAGACATTTCCTACAAACGCTGTGAGTGATCTTACCTAAATGATGAAAGATTAATTTATACTAAAGTATAAAGCTATTGATTATATTGAAGTTTTTAAAAGTTAGTCAAAAGTCGTACAAGAATCTTTCTTAAATCTCTGTAATTCAATATGGCGGTAATAATTGGAAGGGATACTATGAACATGTCACAAGGAAACACGACGAGTCACGGATTGAGTCAAGGATCATCAACGGAATAAGTTAGGACAACTTAAGGATGAGACTCCCACAAGGCAATGGGGAAAGGGAAAGGAAAGCAGATAGGACACTGCATTAACAGGATGTTAGAAACGGATTTTAAAGGATATAAAGGGATTCAGGGACGTAAAATGTGAAAGGACTTCGCATACAGGATGTAGCAGGGAAAAATGGACGAGAGCTAGCAAGGAGCTAGAGGCAAGAAGCCAACGGCAGGATAGCCATTAAGGAATTTCTAGTTTGCATGGACGAGCAAACCAAGGACGAAAGAAGGACATGCTAAGGGATTGGCAAAGCTGTAGCAGGATGTACAGCAAATAATGGAATGAGGGAAGGGAACGTCAGCGGAGTCTGACAAGGACAGCCTCAGGAAGAGGAACACTGTATGAAGGATGTACAGTAAATTAGGATAAAAGGAAAGGGACCTACGCATGGATGTGTAGCTCGCACAGGAAGGCGCGAGAGTAGATGGAAAGGGGCGTATACGGATTTTAATCGGGAAGATTTTAGTCGCAAAGGATCGCGGAGAAGGATACTCAAAATTCCAGGAAAAAGGGGAGCCGCTAGGTTCCCCTTTTTTTTTGCGTTGTTTATTACCAATCCGTATGCATTTGTTATGTAAAACCTGACCTGAATGGTGAATTAAGAGCCGCTCACGCTCTTCGACATAGAAGCTTAAACCCTATGCGGCGGCACCTCTGTTCGCATAACCCTTACACCTATTAATTCAACTTCCCCAGTATATCGGTCCTCACCATTACTCGAGAACTCAAAGTTGAATACACTGTGCCAGTCTGGCTTACCATATTTAAACGAGAACCGAGTTTTTGCTCTTGCCACGCTCAACAACTGCAAACCATGTTTATCGCAGTATTGTTTTAGGTAAGCGTTTGTTCGTTCAGAAATAGCCCGTATGCGCCAAAACTGATAGCCAGTAAACCCGATAACCATCCACACCACTAACTCAAGTAACGTCATTTACTTTCTCGCTTGTGCAAACAATTGTTGAAATGCATTGGTGAGAATCTGAGGGTTGGCTTTGGAATGCAGGAGTGTTAGCACTTGTCTGCGTAACTTCGGGACTTGTACTAAATCTGAAAAGAACCCTGCGAATAAGGCGCCCTTATGACCCTCTTTTTCATCAACGTTTGCCGCCTGCTCTAAAAAGGCACTAAGCAGTAGTGGTTCCATTTGCTCGAAATGGCGTGCTGCAATAACGCTTAAAATATCAAGTCTCTGCGACTTTTCGCTTTTTAATAATTCGAGTAGTTTGTTGTTGATGGTCGGGTGGAAACTACCTTCTGACGTGCCTCTCAGCGCCGCTAAATTGATGTCGTCACTTTTATCTATCTCAATTAAATACGCCGCTAATAGATTTTCAGGCAGAGAAACGCTTTCGCTCATTTCCATCAATGTGTTAAGGAAAACGTCCGAGTAAAGTGAGGTGTTGGTTTTAATTGCCTGCGCTAATACATCTTGTTTGGGGTGTTGGCTTAGACTTTGTACAAAGTCGGCCACGCTTTGCATGGATATCTGCTGCCAGTCAACCAGTTGTGGGGCTTGAATGTAGGCCTCAACTTTCTGCGCCTCCTCACTTAAAGGTTGGTTTAGGGTGCGTTTAACTAGTGCGTTAAATTGAGCGAGCTGCGATTGATTGGGAACAAACGAATAAGGATTATCAGGCAAAGTTTGCGCGTTTTCAGTATCTTCAGCAACAGACTGACCTAGTGCATCAACAATAATCTCTAGAAAATGATTTCTTGCTGCGGCAACCACTAAGCCTTGCTCATCAAGCGGCAGTTTCACAAACCAAATATAGTGTTGGGTAGAAGCATTTTTATTCCAAAAGACGATGCCGAACCACGCATGCTGCTGACGAGGGTAGGGCGCGTAAGCACTGCCGTTTTCTATTTCTAGAAAGGTTTGACTATCGGTGGGTTCAAGGCGACGACCTAAATCAAAAACCTGATATTCAGTGCCTGCATGTAACAAAAACTCGCTGATAGAATTAATACCGTTAGCGCTCATAACTCGTTCCAAAATACTGCTTTAATCAAAATTTGCCAGGCTGTCACATCTATTCAAAGGGGCACGTCGATGAGATACCGCCAACAAAGACGGGTAATGGTATCACAGCAGAAGAAATTCAACGATAAGACACGTGGACTTATGTTGACCTTTAGCCCCTGATATACTGCGCGCTTCGAAATAGAAGCGTTTTTGAATTGCGGAGAGGATGTGATTAAAACGAATAGCACTCATCACATTGCATTAAGTAAAGCATTGATACAATTAGAAACAGACATGTATCAGGATGGTATTTGGCCAAATGAAGAGCCTGCGGAACAAGACCTAAAAAATGCCACGGAAAGCTCAGTTCCTTTTGCGGTCGACTGTTTAGCGTTTGAGAGTTGGTTGGCTTTTATTTTTATTCCCAAAATGCGCATTTTGTTGAAACAGGAAATGCCTTTACCACCCATGCAAATTACGCCTGCAGCAGAAATATATCTGTCATCGGCGCATCAACGCACTCTGTCCCAGCTTCAAGTTATTGATAATATTGCCAATGGAGACATTAGGTGAGCAAACACAACGCACTATGCAGAACGATTTAAAAGGCCAATTAACTGTGCATTCAGATGAGCAAACAATAGGAAAGGTAGACGTTGGTGAGGAAGATAGCGTTAATGCTCTTCATTTACCTGTGCTGTACCAAGATGAACATATCATCGCGATTGAGAAGCCGCCTGGCCTACTAGTACACAGAAGCCCGATTGATAGACATGAAACGGTGTTCGCAGTACAGACACTTAGAGACCAAATAGGCCAGCACGTCTATCCTGCTCATCGTTTAGACCGACCCACTTCAGGTGTGCTGGTGTTTAGCTTTAGCTCAGAAATTGCAGCAAAGCTTGGACAGCAGATGATGGACAAGCAGGTAGTAAAAACGTATCACGCTATAGTTCGCGGTTTTGTGCATCACACAGGGTATATCGATTACGCCCTAAAATACCGCTACGACAAAATTGCAGACAAGCATAAGCGCCCGCAGCAGCCGCCACAACCAGCATCAACTATGTATCAGTCAGTGGCAAAATTCGAAGTGCCTGAGCCTGTGGGCAAATACCAAAGTGCACGATATTCGCTAGTTAAGCTTTCTCCTAGTACCGGTCGTAAACATCAGCTTCGTCGGCACATGGTTCATATTCGTCACCCCATTATCGGCGACACGACCCACGGGGACGGCAAACAAAACAAATTCGCCAAGCAGCACTTTAATTTTAACAATTTGGCCTTAAGTTGTACTCAAATGGGCTTTTCTCATCCTATCACTGGAAAGTGGGTAACGATTAATTCACAGATGCACAGTGAAATGCGACTATGGCTCGAAAAATTAGCGCCGTTTTGCGTTTAGGTTGATAAAATAGTAAGAATTTCAGCCTGTCGACAAAGGCGACGATCATTGGTTTAAGAGGTAAAAATGGCAACATTGAAAATTATTGCGGGTACAGTTTACGGCAATGCGCAACACGTAGCTGAGCAGGTGGAAGAGAACTTAGCTGAACAGGGAGTGGATTGCTCACTAGAAAGCGACCCGTCGGTTGCAGATTTTACTGATGCTGACGCACTTTTGATCATTACCTCTACAACAGGGCAGGGCGATGTACCACCAAACCTTGAGTTTGTGTTTTCAGATCTGAAAGACGAATCGCCTATGCTAACCGGCAAGCCATTCGCGGTAGCAGCGCTAGGCGATAGCAGCTATGGCGATAGTTTCTGTGGTGCGGGTAAACAGTTTCAAGCGTTACTGACCGAGCTACAAGGTAACGCAGTTGCCGATATGTTAGAGGTTGACGCGATTGAAACCCTAGAGCCCGAAAAAGACGTAGTAGAGTGGGTTAACACCATTAAAGATAAGCTGTTGGCTTAAGTCTTAGGAGTGTCCTGATTACGAAAAGAAAGAGGCGCATAAGCGCCTCTTTTAATTTGTGAGTCTTTCAGCATGTGGCTCAGCTAATTGAAATTAACCCGAGCCGTTAGCGATAAGCCAGAAATACTGCTTATTCTACGCCGCGAAGTAGCGCGTTGATACCTACTTTCGCGCGGGTCTTCGCATCTACTTTCTTCACGATGATAGCGGCGTAAAGGCTGTATTTACCATCTGCGCTTGGCAGGTTACCCGCCACGACTACTGAACCTGCTGGTACACGGCCATAGTGAACTTCACCGGTTTCGCGGTCATAAATACGAGTGCTCTGACCGATGTAAACGCCCATTGAGATAACAGAACCTTCTTCAACAATCACGCCTTCTACGATTTCAGAACGCGCGCCGATAAAGCAGTTATCTTCAATAATGGTGGGGTTAGCCTGAAGTGGTTCTAATACGCCGCCAATACCCACGCCACCTGAAAGGTGAACATTCTTACCAATTTGCGCACACGAGCCTACTGTCGCCCATGTATCAACCATAGTACCTTCGTCAACGAACGCACCAATGTTTACGTAAGAAGGCATAACAACCGCGTTCTTGCCTACGAATGTACCCGTACGTACCGCTGCTGGTGGAACAATACGCGCGCCGTCAGCCGCAAACTGTTCAGCAGTATAGTTTGTATACTTAAGCGGTACTTTGTCATAAAACTTACTTTCGGCGCCTTCAATCACATCGTTGTTGTGAAGACGGAAGAAAAGTAGAACAGCTTTTTTAAGCCATTGATGTACTACCCATTCGCCAGCAATTTTTTCTGCAACGCGCGCTTTACCTGTGTTTAAAAGGTCAATAGCTTGTGCTACTGCATCTCTTACTTCATTAGGTGCAGATGAAGGGCTAATGCTATCGCGATTTTCGAAGGCGTCTTCAATGATGGCTTTCAATTCATTCATGGTATTGTGATATCTTCAAGTTGGTCGAGTTTGAACAGGATACGCTTTTTAAGGTTCACCTGTTGTTCTTGGGTTAATGCTTTGCCAGCCTCATTGCTGACGATAAAAATATCTTCGGCTCGCTCACCAATGGTGGCAATTTTCGCAAGCTTAAGCGTCATATTAGTATCAACGAATGCGTGACCAATTTTAGCTAAAATGCCCGGAGCGTCTAGGGCTTCTAACTCAATAAGCGTGGCTTCATCGTTGATATTGAAAAAGCGTACCTTAGTAGGCACATCAAGTTGTTTCATTTGCCGAGGCAATTTACGCTTATTTTCGTGCGAACGCCCCGGCTTTTCAAGTTGGGCAGAAATAGCATTTTCAATGGACGCAATGCGAGACTCTGAGCTTATACGACTGCCGTCATTTTCAAGAATAAGCATGCTATCGAACACATAGCCATCTCTGGTCACGGTAACGTGGGCGTCGTGAATTGAACAGTTGCGACTGTCCAGCACTGACGCGACTTGCGCAAACAATGCTTTTCTATCTTTGCCGTAAACAAACACCTCAGTGCCACCTTTCGCACTGTTATCATTTGCTTTTACTAACAGGCCATCGTGCTCTGGTGTAAGCCATTCATTCTGAGCTTTAATAATTTCATCAGTATGCCACGCGATTTGAGTAGGCTTAAAGCGAACAAAGTAATCGTCGTCCAGGCGGGCCCACAATGCATCAATAGCAACAGGCTCAATAGCGCGCTCTTGCAAAATTTGCCTTGCTTGGTGTTTGTGAGTAGTTACTCGCTCGTTCAATGTTACTTGACACTGTAGTCCATTATCCAATGCCTTTTGCGTCATTAAATATAATTCGCGAAGTAAAGATGCTTTCCAGTCGTTCCAAAGGTTGTCATTGGTGGCACGAATATCGGCAAGGGTTAGCGTATAAAGCAAATTAAGGTGATTGTGGCTTCTTACCGCGCCAGCAAACTCGCTTATAACGTCTGGGTCATAAATATCGCGGCGTTGGGCTACCACTGACATCAGTAGGTGGTTTTCTACAAGCCATGCAATCATTTCAGCATCGTCGCTGGGAACATCGTGTTGCTGACAGAACTTTGCTACATCTTGGGCGCCTAATGTAGAATGATCGCCATTTCTACCTTTGGCGATATCGTGGAAAATAGCAGCGATATAAAGCACTTCTGGTTTATCGAGGTTTTTACAAATTCTGCCGCAGCGCGGGAAGTCCTTATTTGCCTTTGAGAAAAAGTAGTTAACGTGCTTCACCAATCGGTGAGTGTGTTCGTCCACCGTGTAGGCGTGAAACAGGTCGAACTGCATCATACCTACAATGGCATCCCATTCAGGAAGATAAGCTTGTAAAATGCCGTATTGATGCATGATGTCCCATGCAAAATCAAAGAACTCAGGCTGTTTCATTAAGCGCATGAATTTTTCGCGGCACAGCGGGCGCTCAACATAGTATTCTGCTTCAAAAGCGCGGTGAGCGTTGCGCAGTTGACGTATGCAAATCGTACTGAGGCCTTGTACTTCTGGCGTGTTGGCCACCAAATGCAGAAAGTCCAAGATTGCTTCGGGAGAGGAGAATACGGTTTCGTGTCGTGGCGATATCATATTATCGAGCAGCTCGAAATCTTCGTTTATGATCACGCTTTTCTGAACGCTTTGGTTCAGCATGTCGTACTTGAAGCGCTGAAGCAGCATTTGATTCAGTTCAGACACCCGCGCCACTGTGCGGAAAAAGTCCCGCATCATTTTTTCGACAGACGATTTACCTTCTTCACCATACCCCATCATTTTTGCAACGTCAGGTTGGTAATCAAACAGCAGCCGGTTTTCGCTTCTGCCTGCAACCAGATGTAGTGCACAACGCATTTTCCAAAGGTGCATGCGACAAGCAATTAATTCACTGTGCTCTTGTTCTGTAAAGTAGCCGTGGCCTACTAAATTCCAGCCGTCATATTCTTTAAAATGCTTTTTGGCGACCCAGCCAATAGATTGAATATCGCGCAAACACCCGGGGTTTTCTTTGATGTTAGGTTCAAGGTTATAAGCGGTACCGTTGAATTTGGCGTGGCGTTTTTTTTGCTCGTCATACTTGGCAGAGAAAAACGCTTTGCTCGACCATGAGTTTCGACCGTTAACTTCATCCCACAATTTATCAAAGGTGGCTTCACTGCCGCAAAGTAATCGGCTTTCCACTAAATTGGTCGCAATCGTAATATCGTCTTTTGCTAGCTTAACCGTTTCTTTGATAGTGCGAACTGACTGGCCAACATCTAATTTGATATCCCATAAAAGGGTGATGAACATGCCAATTTTTTCTTGTACATCGGGCTTAAGTTTCTTTTTACTAACTATGAGTAAATCGATGTCTGAATGAGGTTGCAGATGACCACGGCCGTAACCACCAACGGCGCAAAGCGATAATTCATCGACGGTATCTAAACCATAAAGTTGCCAAAGATGACAAAGCAATGCATCGACGAACTGTGCACGACCGGTAACGAGTTGATTAACCGGCGTAGCGTCGAAGGACTCCGTTATCCAGGCATAACTGGCTTCCACGCACGATTTAATGGCGGGGATTTCATCAACAGAGCTAATTGTGTCGATATTCTTTATCAGTGATTGCAGCGTCAAAATACACCTTTGAAATAGACTTCTTTTTAGACGCTAAGAACAATAGCATGAATTGCTAGTAGTTCGCAGTAGCAAATTAATGCATAAGTTAGGTTGAATTGTGAATATTTATGGTTTTTTGTTATAGGTGTGTAGCGCAGTAAATATGAGGGGAGTGGGCACACGATGCCGAACTTTGATAGTTGGAATTTGAGCTAACGAGCCAATAAAAAAGCAGCCGCGAATTCAACGGCTGCTTTGCATAATTCGATAGACTCAATCTTCTGAAATCATATTTTTAACGCGATTATTCGAAACGTTATCAATATTGTCGAAGTCGATTTATCCGTGAGAAATGATGCGTTCCAAGGTTTCTTCTTCGCGAAGCGTAAGAATCTCAACGCCGGTTTCAGTGACCAATAGGGTGTGCTCCCATTGGGCGCTTAAACTTCTGTCTTTAGTTACCACAGTCCATTGGTCTGGTAGCACTTTGGAGTAGCGCTTGCCTGCGTTTACCATAGGTTCGATGGTAAAGCACATGCCTGGCTCTAACACATCACCCGTCCCTGGCTTACCGTAGTGAACAATTTGTGGTTCTTCGTGGAAACTAGCGCCAATACCGTGGCCGCAGTATTCACGAACTATTGAATAGTTATGCGCTTCAGCATGGGTTTGACAAATATGACCGATATCGCCAAGACGCATGCCCGGTTTCACTTGTTCAATAGCTTTGTACAAGCATTCTTGGGTAACGCGAATTAGGCGTTCTGCAAGAATAGAAGGCTTACCCACCACAAACATTTTTGACGTATCGCCATGATAGCCATCTTTAATAACTGTCACGTCGATATTAATGATGTCGCCGTCTTTCAGTTTCTTGTCAGAAGGAATACCGTGGCAAATACAGTGGTTTACCGACGTACAGATAGACTTTGGAAAAGGCGGGTGGCCGTAGTTTAAAGGCGCAGGTACCGCTTTTTGCTCATTTACAATGTAGTCGTGGCAAATAGTATTTAGCTCATCAGTGGTAACGCCTTTCTTTACGTAAGGCCCTATCATAGTAAGCACTTCGGCTGCCAATTTACCGGCTACGCGCATTTTTTCGATTTCTTCTGGGGTTTTGATAATAGCTGTCACAGCGCCTCTCAAATCGTTTGAAACTAGTTTGATGAAGAATTTTGATTACTTACGCATTATAACACTATTCAGGTCATTCTTAGTAAGGTGATGATATTGTTGGTTTTTATCTGCTAAAGGCAGAGGTGGAAAGCGAGCTCATTAAGGGTTCTATACTTTCTTTAACCTAAATACTTCAAATTGTCGCTTTTTACCCTCAAAACTTGAGGCTTAGGTGGTATTGTGGTATAAAGCGCGCGCCCTGACGGAAAGCTCATTTTGCCACGTGCATTTGGCACCGTTTTAGAGGGTAAATTTATTTTATTAAAACACACATATACCGACACTTCGTATCGGGGTGTTCAGTTCAATTTAGGTTGGTCTGAATCGATACAAGGGGTATATGGAGGCCTAACCCCAAGAGGAAAATAAAATGGCTAATGTTTCTATGCGTGACATGCTGAAAGCAGGTGTGCATTTCGGTCACCAAACTCGTTACTGGAACCCAAAGATGAAGCCTTTCATCTTCGGCGCTCGTAACAAAGTTCATATCATCAACCTTGAAAAAACGGTTCCACTTTTCAACAACGCACTTAACTACCTTTCAGGTGTTGCGTCTAAGAAAGGTAAAATCCTTTTCGTTGGTACTAAGCGCGCAGCTGGCGAAGCAGTTAAAGATGCTGCTCTTAAGTGCGACCAGTACTACGTAAACAAGCGTTGGTTAGGTGGTATGCTGACTAACTGGAAAACAGTACGTCAGTCAATCAAGCGTCTTAAAGATCTTGAGCAGCAAAGCCAAGACGGTACGTTTGAGAAGCTAACTAAGAAAGAAGCACTTATGCTTCAGCGCGAAATGGACAAGCTTGAAAACAGCCTTGGCGGTATCAAAGACATGGGCGGTCTTCCAGACGCGATCTTTGTTATCGACGCAGATCACGAGCACATTGCTGTAACAGAAGCTCGTAACCTAGGTATTCCTGTTGTTGGTGTTGTTGATACTAACTCTAACCCAGACGGTGTTGATTACATCATCCCTGGTAACGACGATGCTATCCGCGCTATCCAACTTTACTTGGATGCTGCTGCAAACGCTATCAACTCAGGTCGCGAAAGCAACCTTGAAGTACAAGCTGAGCAAGACGACTTCGTAGAAGCAGCAGAGTAATTCTGATTGCTTACTGTCATATCTTAATAATATGGCAGTACTACAATACGAAACGTATTGAGAGGGGCGACATCGCCCCTTTTACCTAACGAATTTATATTTAATGCTGAGGAATTGAAAAATGGCAGTGACTGCAGCACTAGTTAAAGAACTGCGCGAACGTACTGGCGCAGGTATGCTGGATTGTAAAAAAGCCCTGGTTGAAACGGATGGTGACATTGAGTTAGCCATTGAAAACATGCGTAAATCAGGCCAAGCGAAAGCGGCTAAAAAAGCAGGCCGTATCGCAGCTGAAGGTGTAATCCTTACTAAGGTTGAAGCAGGTCGTGCGACTATGCTTGAACTAAACTGTGAAACTGACTTCGTAGCACGTGACGAAGGTTTCCTTAAGTTTGGTAACGAGCTACTAGAAGTAGCTGCTGCTAACAACATCAACGACATCGAAGCGCTTAACGACGCAGACATGAACGGCGTTAAAGTTAGCGAAGCGCGTGATGCACTTGTTGCTAAAATCGGCGAAAACATCTCTCCTCGTCGCGTTATCAACGTTGAAGGCGATACACTAGGCGCGTATGTACACGGCGGCCGTATTGGTGTTATCTCTATTCTTACTGGTGGTGACGAAGAGCTTGCGAAAGACGTTGCAATGCACGTTGCAGCTGCAAGCCCGCAGTTCGTTAAGCCTGAAAACGTTCCAGCAGAAGTTGTTGAGAAAGAGAAAGAAATCCAAATCGAAATCGCTATCCAGTCTGGTAAGCCAGCTGATATCGCTGAGAAAATGGTTGCAGGCCGCATGAAGAAGTTCACTGGCGAAGTGAGCTTGACTGGTCAGCCTTTCGTTAAAGATCCTTCAATCTCTGTTGCTGAGCTTCTTAAGAACAACAGCGCAGACGTAATCAACTTCGTACGTTTCGAAGTTGGTGAAGGTATCGAGAAGAAGACTGAAGACTTCGCTGCTGAAGTAGCTGCTCAAATGGCTGCTGCTAAGAAATAATTGAGTGTTTATCTTTTGCATTAAGCAATAGTTAGATAAACTACAAAGCACCTCTTAGGAGGTGCTTTTTTATAGCTGAACGTCTTTAGTGTTGCCATTGCAATGCGTAAGTGTGAAGCTAGGCGAGATTAAGTACGCGCCTGCCTGACAAACGAAAGCGCTTTGTCCTATGTTTTTTACATCAGTGGCTTGTCGAAAGACATAGGACAAAACGGGTTTACGAGGACAATTCAAACTATGAGTATCACACCAAAATCAGCATACCGACGCATTTTGTTAAAGCTTAGTGGTGAAGCCCTAATGGGGGCGGAAGGCTTTGGCATAGACCCTAAAGTGCTAGATAGAATGGCACAAGAGATTAAAGAGCTGGTTGAACTTGGTGTTCAAGTTGGTCTTGTTATCGGTGGTGGTAACTTGTTCCGTGGCGAAGGCTTAGCAAAAGCGGGAATGAACCGCGTTGTTGGCGATCACATGGGAATGTTAGCTACCGTTATGAATGGCTTAGCCATGCGCGACGCGCTTCATCGTGCATTTGTAAATGCTCGTATGATGTCAGCTATCCCACTTAATGGCGTGTGCGATGCATACAACTGGGCCGAAGCTATTAGCCTTCTTAAGTCAGGCCGCGTTGTTATCTTCTCTGCGGGTACGGGCAATCCTTTCTTCACTACAGACTCAGCGGCTTGCTTACGCGGCATCGAAATTGAAGCCGATGCGGTATTGAAAGCGACAAAAGTTGATGGTGTTTACAGCGATGATCCGGTGAAAAACCCAGAAGCAACGCTTTATGAAGAACTGACTTATCAAGAAGTACTAGAAAAAGAACTTAAAGTGATGGACTTGTCAGCGTTTACTTTGGCGCGCGATCACAGCTTGCCAATTCGCGTATTCAACATGAATAAGCCAGGTTGCCTGAAGCGTGTTGTGATGGGCGAAAAAGAAGGTACTGTTATTCGCCACGCTGACAACGATTAATTAAGAACAATAGGATACAAATCGTGATTGATGAAATTGAATTAGATGCGCAAGAGCGCATGGAAAAAAGCCTAGTTTCTTTAAAGGGCCAATTCAGCAAAATTCGCACTGGTCGTGCGCATCCAAGCCTTCTAGATGGCATCATGGTACCTTATTACGGCGTAGACACGCCGCTAAAGCAAGTGGCTAACGTTGTTGCAGAAGACAGTCGTACTCTAGCGTTAACTGTGTTTGATAAAAGCGCCATTCAAGCGGTAGAAAAGGCCATTATGCAGTCTGACCTAGGTTTAAACCCAATGAGTGCAGGTGGTTCAATTCGTATTCCACTTCCTCCACTTACTGAAGAGCGTCGTAAAGACCTTATTCGCGTTGTTCGCAACGAAGCAGAAGGTGGTCGTGTCGCTATCCGTAACATCCGTCGCGACGCGAACGGTGACATCAAAGATCTTCTTAAAGAAAAAGAAATCAGTGAAGATGAGAGCCGCGCTGCTGAAGAGAACATTCAATCTATTACTAACGATTTCATTAAGAAAGTTGACAGCATGCTTGCTGACAAAGAAAAAGAACTAATGGAAGTATAAGTAAGTATTATGATTGGAAAGCGTTTAAGCGCAGCCAAATCGACAAAAGCAGAGGTGCCAGCAGAATCTGCTGGCCCGAAGCACGTTGCAATCATTATGGATGGCAATGGTCGATGGGCGCAAAAGAAAGGGAAAATTCGTACCTTTGGTCATAAAGCCGGGGTAGAGTCTGTTCGTTCTGTTGTGCGCTTTGCACGTCAAAACGGTATTGAATCACTTACGCTATTCGCGTTTTCAAGTGAGAACTGGAAACGTCCTGAGGAAGAAGTCAGTGTCTTAATGGAGCTGTTCAATCTTGTCCTCAATAGTGAAGCAAAAAGACTACACAAAAATGGTGTACGTCTACAGGTTATTGGTGATGTTGAGGCGTTTGATGCCAAGCTGGTCGAAAAAATTCGTAAAGCTGAAGACATGACCAAAGACAACAAAGATTTGGTCTTGAATATCGCCGCAAATTACGGTGGTAGATGGGACATTGTAAACGCGGCTAAGCAGCTTGCTACGCAAGTGAAAAGTGGCGAACTTGATGTGGAAAGCATCTGTGAAGACGCACTGAATGCGCACATTTCAACAGCTAACCTTCCTGAGTTAGACCTTCTTATTCGCACAGGTGGCGAACACCGTATTAGCAACTTCTTGCTGTGGCAATGTGCCTATGCAGAGTTGTACTTTACCGACGTACTATGGCCCGACTTCAACGAAGACGTGTTTCAATTGGCCGTAGACGATTTTAACGTTCGCCAACGTCGCTTCGGTTTAACCGGTGAACAGGTAGTCACAGCCGATGGTTAACACCATACAGGCAATTATCAGGCTTGCCCTGGTAACGATAGCCAAGGGCAAATTATGCTAAAACAACGAATAATAACTGCATTAATCCTCGCGCCACTGGCGCTTTACGCTATTCTTTTTCTTCCTATTTTTTGGTTTGAAATAGCCATTGCTGGTGTTGTCGGCATTGGCGCTTATGAATGGGCGAATATGTCGGGCGTATGTGAACGTCCTAAAAAGCTCATTTATATGGCAGGTGCCTTTGCCATATGTATAGCCTTGTCTCTTATTGTTGATGCCAGCACGATTTGGTATCAAGGCCAATTACATGGTTTATACCGTGCCATATTAACGGTTGCCGTATTATGGTGGATAGCGTCTTTATTTATGGTGCTAGCCTATCCCAAATATTCCAAGTTCTGGAAAGACAGTCGCAGCGTTAGAACCCTATTTGGGGCACTTACGCTTATACCCACATGGGTAGCGGTTGTTGCGCTTCGTACGAGCTTGCACGATGTTGATCCTTTCTACGGTGCTTCACTCATCTTCTATGTGCTGGGGATTGTTTGGGCTGCAGATATAGGTGCATTCTTTGTTGGCGTAAAATTCGGACGCCATAAGCTACGCCCTAACGTATCGCCAGGTAAAAGTTTAGAAGGCTTGTTAGGCGGTATTGCAGCTTCATTCGCTATTATCGCTTTTGCGGCCCTTCACTATCAGGTAGAGCCTTCGCGTATTTGGCTTCACCTTGCTATTGGCGGTATTACGGTGGCTGTTTCCGCCCTTGGCGATTTAAACGAAAGCATGCTTAAGCGTTGTGCGGGCATTAAAGACAGCGGCAAAATTCTCCCTGGACACGGTGGTGTACTCGATAGAATCGACAGCTTAACCGCGGCATTCCCTGTTTTTGCGTTCTGCTATGTAACCTGGATGGCGTAATGCAAACAGTAACAGTGTTAGGAGCCACAGGCTCCATTGGTTGTAATACACTCGACGTAATAAACCGCCACCCAGACAAATATCGCGTATTTGCTATTACTGGCAACTCACAGCTTGAATTGCTTATGGAGCAGGCCCAGAAATGCGCGCCGCGCTATGTGGTAATTGCTGATGACGCTAACTACAAACTAGCCTGTGAGTTAGCATCTCAGTACGGTGTGGATGCAGAAATTCTCTCTGGTGCTAAGGCGCTGGAAGAAGTATCCAGCGCGCCTGAAGTTGATGCTGTAATGGCAGCCATTGTGGGTGCAGCAGGGCTTTTACCCACACTGGCAGCAGTAAAGGCGGGTAAACGGGTTTTGCTTGCCAATAAAGAAGCGTTAGTCATGTCTGGTGCTTTATTTATCGAGGCTGCGAACCAAAGCGGCGCTGAAATTCTTCCTATTGACAGCGAACACAATGCCATATTCCAGTGCCTACCGCACGATTATGAATACGGTAACTTTGCCGCATCCGGCATTCGTAAAATTCTCTTAACGGGTTCTGGTGGTCCGTTTAGAGAAAGACCGCTTGATAGCTTCTCGTCAATTACAATCGATGAAGCCAGTACACACCCTAACTGGTCGATGGGCAGAAAAATTACAATCGATTCTGCAACTATGATGAACAAGGGGCTGGAGTTTATTGAAGCCTGTTGGCTGTTCGGTGCTGGCGCAGATGATATTGATGTGGTTATTCACCCGCAAAGTATTATTCATTCTATGGTGCAATATGTTGATGGCTCGGTGATCGCACAAATGGGCAATCCTGATATGCGTACCCCTATTGCTTATGGTTTGGCGCATCCTGAGCGAATCGAAGCTGGCGTGACGCCGCTCGACTTTTCTGACATTGGCAATTTCAGTTTCCAAACCCCTTGTTTTGAGCGTTATCCGAATTTGAAGCTGGCTATTGATGCGTGTAAAGAAGGGCAATGTGCAACAACACGAGTGAACGCGTCAAACGAAGTGGCTGTCGACGCCTTTCTAGAAGGCAAAATTCAGTTTTGCGATATTGCTAAAGTAAATGACGCCACGCTTAATGCTATGCCCAATGTGTCGGTGAATTCTATTCAGCAAATACTAGAGCAAGACAGCCTTGCAAGAGCAAAAGCTAACGAGATTATTCGAGGTAAATTCCAGTGCTAGCATTTTTATGGAGCCTTGGTGCATTCATTGTAGCCTTAGGTATTTTGGTTGCTGTACATGAGTGGGGGCACTTTTATGTGGCTCGTAAATGCGGTGTGCAGGTAGAGCGCTTCTCAATTGGTTTTGGAAAGCCTATATGGCGTAAAACAAGTAAATCAGGCACGGAATATGTCATCGCTATGATCCCATTAGGTGGATACGTGCGCATGCTCGATGGACGCATTGATGACGTACCGCCTGAGTTAGAAGACAAAGCGTTTAACAATAAACCCGTTTTGCAGCGCATGGCGGTTATTGCTGCTGGCCCTGGCGTTAACTTTATTTTTGCGTTTTTCGCACTGTGGTTGATGTATCTGGTGGGGCTGGAAACGGTTAAGCCAGTAGTTAAACAGGTTGAGCCAGAAAGCATCGCAGCTATCGCTGGTGTGCAACCTGGTGATGAAATTATTAAAGTTGGCGACAGGAATACGCCTGATTGGGAAGCGGTAAACCTGGAAATAGTCTCAAACATTGGCGCCGAAAAAGCCAATGTTACGGTTAAAAATTCGTCAAATGTTGAAAAAGAACTGACTTTTACACTGGGTTCTTGGAACTTTGACCCAGATAGCGAGTCTCCTTTAAGCAGCTTAGGCTTAACCCCTTATCGTCCAGATGCAACGTTAACCGTTGGGTTTGTAGGTGAAGGAAGCGCGGCTCAGCAAGCGGGTTTAAAACCCGGTGATGAGCTTCTTGCATTAAATGGCGCTAAGTTGTCATCGTGGGAGCGATTAGTTGACGTTATTGTTGAAAGTCCCGGCGAGAATATCTCGCTTGATATACAAAGGGATGGACAACAACTGACGTTAGATGCCACGATAGCGCGCCGCGATACACCACAAGGGCAAAGTGGATATCTCGGTGTAAGCCCAACATTTGAGCCTTGGCCAGAAGGGTATGTGTTTACGCATCAATATGGCATTATAGAGGCTATTGGGAAGGCGCTAGATAAAACATGGCGTCTTATGACACTCAGTGTCGAAATGATAGGTAAGCTCATCACGGGCGACGTGTCAGTGAAGAATTTGAGTGGGCCTATCTCAATTGCTCAAGGTGCGGGAACAAGTGCTGGGTATGGACTTGCGTACTTTTTGAGTTTTCTTGCCTTAATAAGCGTAAATTTAGGCATAATAAATTTATTACCCTTGCCCATGCTTGACGGTGGTCACCTCATGTTTTTTATCGTGGAGTGGATCACAGGCAAACCTGTGCCTGAAGCGGTTCAGGAATGGGGTTACAGAATAGGTGGCGTGCTTCTGTTTATGATCATGGGTATCGCAATTTTTAACGATATCGCTCGCATAACCTGATACAAATCAGGAAGTACAAAACAGCTAATACAAAACGCGGCCAGGAAAAGAAAAATAGATGAAGTTAAAACAGTTAGTAGCAGCCGGAGCCATTCTTTCCAGTGCTAGCTTTGCCAATGCTGCGGCGCAAGACAGCGAATTTGTCGTTGAAGACATTCGCGTAGAAGGTTTGCAACGAGTTGCACTTGGTGCAGCCTTAACCTACTTGCCCGTTCAAGTTGGCGACGAGCTTAATACATTCAGGGTAACGCAGCTTATTCGCTCGTTGTACTCTTCAACTCACTTTGAAAATGTTGAAATTCTCCGTGATGGCAATACGCTTGTCGTGCGTGTCGCTGAGCGTCCTACCATTAGTAATATCATCTTTGAAGGCAACGATGATATTAAAGATGAGCAACTTCAGGAAAGCTTAGACGGAAACGGCGTTCGTATTGGTGAGCCGCTCGATAAGACCGTACTAACCTCTATCGAGAATGGCCTGAAAGACTTCTTTTACAGCATAGGTAAATATAATGCTGACGTGACGGCTATTATAACGCCGCTACCGCGTAACCGTGTTGACTTGAAATTACTTTTCGAAGAGGGCGACGCGGCTGAAATTGAACAAATCAATATTGTAGGTAACGAAATCTTCTCAGACGAAGAGCTGATGGAGGCTTTCGAGCTGCAATACGATACGCCTTGGTGGGATTTCCTGTCGGAAACTCGCTACCAGCAGCAAACGCTGCAAGGGGATATGGAAACGCTGCGTAACCATTACTTAAACCGTGGTTACCTTCGCTTTAACGTTGACTCTACACAAGTTTCAATGACACCTGAAAAGTCAGGTATCTATATCGCCATGAACGTAACAGAAGGTGAGCAATACACTATCTCTGAAGTTGAGCTGGTAGGCGATGTACTCGGGCACGAAGAGTATATTGAACGCGTGCTTCCGCTTACTACGGGTGAATTGTATAACCAAGCAGAAGTAACGTATACAGAAGAATTTATCAGTAAGTATCTTGGTCGCTTTGGGTACGCTTACCCAACAGTAACTACGGTTCCTGAAATTAATGATGAAGACAAAACGGTTAAGCTTACGCTGTCCGTTGACCCTGGCAAACGTATCTACGTCAACCGCATTAAATTTAACGGCAACGTAGTAACAGCCGATAGCGTTCTGCGTCAAAATGTCAGCCAGATGGAAGGTACGTGGCTGTCGAATAACTTACTTGAGTCTTCAAAGAACCAGCTTTCTCGACTTACTTATATGGAAGAGGTTGAATTTGAAACGGTACGTATCCCGGGTTCAGAAGATAAAGTAGACGTTAATTTTAACGTAAAAGAACAGCCATCGGGCTCGTTTAATGCTGGTATCGGCTATGGTGACAGAACGAAGCTAAGCCTACAGGCGGGTATCCAGCAAGATAACTTCTTGGGTACAGGTAAACGTGTGGGTCTTAACCTAAGCACGGTTTCATATCAGCGCAGTGCGCAAATCACGTACAACGACCCTTATTTTACCATTGACGGTATTAGTTTGGGCGGAAGCTTGGGCTATAGTGAGTTCGACGGTTCTGACTTTAACGTTATTCAGTACAACTCTAAGCGCTGGTCTATTGGTGCGAACATTGGTTATCCGATTAACGAGTTTAATCGTATTAACTTCGGTTTGACCTACAGCAACGTAGAGCTATTCAACCGTGGTTACTACGAGCAAACTGAGCAATTCTATAATCAGTTTACTAACGGTGAAGATCCTGATGCGGCTATTAAATATGATAGCTTCTTGGCAAGCGTAAGCTGGAGCAGAAGTACGCTTAACCGTGGTCTGTTCCCTACTGCTGGTTCGTCTCAGCGTGCGTCATTCAGCATTACCACGCCTAACTCAGACGTGAACTACTTCAAGACAGTATTTGACGGTAAGTGGTACTTCCCATTATCTCGTAACCAGCGCTGGTCTTTCCTAGCGCGCGTACGTCTTGGCTACGGGAATGGTTACGGTGATATTAACGGCAATGAGCAAATATTACCGTTTACAGAGAACTTTACGGCAGGTGGTTCTGACTCACTACGAGGATTCGAGAATAACACGGTAGGTCCTCGCGGTGTATTCCTAGGCAATACGGGCACTATAGTTGGACCTGATGGCGAAGTGTTCCCGGGCGATCCAGCTGATGCGCAGCTGTCTTGGTCGACGCGAAGCCTAGGTGGTAACGCGATGGCACTTGGCGGTATCGAGCTTATTGTTCCTACGCCATTTGTTGAAGAAGAAATGGATAACTCAGTTCGTACAAGTTTGTTTGTGGATGTGGGTAACGTGTGGGATACTGAGTTCGACTATGACTATTACCGTCAGTTTGACATAGCATCTACACAACGCGGTGAGCTATTGGACTATTCTGATTGGAGCCTGTATCGTAGCTCGGCAGGTATATCGGTCCAATGGGTATCGCCAATGGGACCGATGGTATTCAGCTTCTCGAAAGCGATACAGCAACGTGATGGTGACGATGCGAGATTCTTCACTTTCAACATTGGTCAAACTTTCTAAGACATTAAAGCGAGCGCATCTAAGATGCGCTCTATAATAAGATTCACAAAAGGAGTTCCCTTTGAAACAGTTGGTTAAACATATCGTTGCAGGAGCAATGTTGGGTAGCGCTTTAGTTAGTACATCTGTAATGGCAGAGCAGAAAGTTGCGGTTGTCGATGTGCAAGGTATTTTCCAAGCGATGCCTCAAGCGGCTGAAATTCAAAACGCTATTCAGGCTGAGTTTAAAGATCAGCTTGAAGAAGTGAATCAACTGCAGCGCGATGGTCAGTTCTATGCAGAACGTCTTCAACGCGACGCGGCAACAATGAGCGATGCAGAGAAGAAAGAACTAGAACAAAAAATCTTGTCAGTACGTGAAGAGCTAGCTAAAAAGGGTCAACCTTTACAGCAAAATATCCAACGTCGTAGCAACGAAGAGCGCAACAAACTTCTTGGTCTTATCAAGCAAGCTATCGACTCTGTTGCAGCGAAGCAAGGTTACGACCTAGTGCTGAATGCTGGTGCAGTTGCGTTTGCAAAAGAAGAGCACGACTTATCTGAGCAAGTTCTTCAGCAAGTAAGCAAAACCAACTAATCAACTACACGAGTAGTTGTAAAATTTATCAGGCCAACTCCCCAAAGGTGTTGGTCTGATTTGTTTTTTGCGCTTAACAGCGTATGGTTGCCGCCGTTTTTAGTTTTTACGGCGAGTTTGACCAAAATACCAATCACAAACATTGGTATAAAACAGTTGTAGGTCATGCTTGTATACAGGAGAAAGTTTTTGGCCAATTCACTTAATACCATCGAAATTCAGGAAATATTGGAATTACTACCACATCGGTATCCGTTCCTACTTGTTGATCGTGTAACAGACTATGTTCTGGGTGAGTCTGTAAAGGCTTATAAAAATATCACTATCAATGAGCCGTGTTTCATGGGGCACTTCCCTGAACAGCCAATTTTCCCAGGTGTATTAATTCTTGAAGCGATGGCACAGGCCGCCGGCGTTTTAGGTTTTAAGACCATGGGCAACAATGATAAGTTATACTTGTATGCAGGGATTGATAATGCACGCTTTAAGCGTCCTGTTGTTCCAGGTGACAGGCTTGAGTTTGATGTTGCTCTGGTAAAAGAGCGCAGAGGGATTTGGAAATTTAAAGGTACTGCAAGCGTCGATGGTGACATCGCTTGTGTTGCAGAGTTTATGTGTGCGATGAGAGAGATAGCGTAACGTGATCCATCCTACTGCGGTAATTTCAGAAAGTGCAAAAATTGGTGAAAATGTCACTATAGGTCCATTTTGTGTGGTAGACGACAACGTCACCATAGGCGATGGCTGTATTCTGAAATCACATGTGGTGGTACGCGGCCCAACGCGTATCGGTAAAAACAATAAGTTTTATCAGTTTTCTTCAATAGGTGAAGACTGCCAAGATAAAAAATATGCGGGTGAACCTACTGAGCTTGTTATTGGTGATGATAATGAGTTTAGGGAAGGGGTAACCGTTCACCGAGGCACTATCCAAGACAACAGCATTACTATAATCGGTTCTCGCTGTTTATTTATGGCCAACTCTCATGTTGCCCATGATTGTGTTCTTGGCAACGACATTATTATTGCAAACAGTGTTGCGATTGCAGGCCATGTTCACATGGACGACCACGTCATTGTTGGCGGTGCCGCAGGTATTCACCAGTTCTGTAAGATTGGAGCCCATTCGTTCTTGGGGGCTGGCGGCATTATTCTGCGCGACGTGCCTCCCTTTGTTATGGTCAGCGGCCAGAAAAATATTCCTCAGGGTATTAATTCTGAAGGACTTAAGCGTCGTGGCTTCAGCAAAGAAGAAGTTATGGCCATTAAACGCGCTTACAAAGCAATATACCGTGAAGGCAATACCGTAGACGAAGCCATTGAAAAACTTGCCGAACCCGCACAGGAGTTCCCTGGTGTGGCCCTTATGGTGAAGTTCTTACAAGACTCTGAGCGAGGCATTATTCGCTAATTATGTCTAAACCAATCCGTATCGGCATGGTTGCCGGAGAGCCCTCTGGTGACATCCTTGCCGCCGGAATGGTTGCAGAGTTAAAACGCCAATGCCCTGATGCTGTTATCGAAGGTATTGGCGGTCCAAATATGATAAACGTGGGTTTTCATAGTCTGTTCGATATGGAAACCTTGTCGGTTATGGGGCTTGTTGAAGTTCTCTCCCATCTACCTGCCATCTTGAAAGTTAAAAAGCAGCTTCTTGCTCACTTCGAGCAAAATCCGCCAGATATTTTTGTGGGTATTGATGCGCCTGATTTTAATCTAAGAGTAGAAAAAGCGCTTAAAGCACGCGGTATCAAAACCATTCACTATGTGAGTCCTACTGTGTGGGCGTGGCGTGAAAAGCGCATCCATAAAATAGCGAAAGCGACTAATCGTGTGTTGGGTTTATTTCCTTTCGAGCAGCAGGTTTACGATAAATACCATGTTCCCTATACCTTTGTGGGACACACAATGGCTGACGCTATAGCAATTGAGCCCGACCAAAATGCGGCGCGCCAAGAATTAGGTGTAGATAGTAATGCTTCCGTATTGGCTGTACTTCCCGGCTCACGAAGAGGCGAAGTAGATACGCTACTTCCAGTATTTCTGGAGACCATAGAAGCTATTCATGCTAAACGCAGCGACATTCAATTTCTTATTCCTGCGGCAAATGAGCATCGTCTTGCGCAAATAAAAGCACTCTTACTTGAAGCTGATAATGCAGAAGAACGCTTACCTATTCAGGTAACCCAAGGTACATCGCGGGATGCGATGATAGCTAGCGATGTTATCTTGCTCGCATCAGGCACGGCTACCTTAGAAGCGATGCTGTGCAAGCGCCCTATGGTAGCTGCCTACAAACTGGCACCGCTCACGTATAAAATTATGCAGCGCTTGTACAAAGCGCCGTTTTTCACTTTGCCAAATTTATTGGCTGATGAGGCAATTATTCCTGAATTACTCCAAGAAGAGGTAAACGCAGAGAATATGAGCAATCAGTTACTTAACTTTTTCGAAAGTGATAATTCTGCTCTGATTTCCCGTTTCACCGACCTCCACCATACGCTAAAATGCAATGCTGATAAAACAGCAGCAAAAGCTGTCGTGGAGGAATTGTTTGCATAAGTTAATTGCCGGCGTTGATGAAGTAGGTCGCGGCCCTTTAGTAGGTGATGTGGTCACCGCCGCGGTCATTCTTGACCCTGAAAATCCCATTGAAGGGCTTACAGACTCTAAAAAACTGAGTGAAAAAAAGCGCGTAGCCCTTGCCCAAGAAATTCGTGAAAAAGCACTCTACTGGAATATTGGTAGAGCGAGCCCAGAAGAAATAGACAAACTTAATATACTGCACGCTACCATGCTCGCCATGATCCGCGCAGTGGAAGGTTTGCCTGTAAGGCCTGACTTTGTGCTCGTAGATGGCAACCGTGTTCCGGCGTGGAACTTTGAATCTGAAGCGGTAGTGAAAGGCGACAGTCTGCACGCAGAAATTTCAGCTGCGTCCATTATTGCCAAGGTAGAGCGAGACAACGATATGATCTCGCTCCACGAGGCCTACCCGCAATATAACTTTGCCGGGCACAAAGGTTACCCCACAAAAGCACACTTTGAAGCCATCGCTGAATATGGCATCTTAGATTGCTATCGAAAAAGTTTTAAACCTGTAAAAGCGCTACTCGAAGAGAAATAACATCATGTCATCGCCATTTATTCATTTACGTGTTCACAGCGACTTTTCGATGATGGACGGCCTGAATAAGGTTAAACCTATTCTAGGTAAAGTGGCCGCGCTTGGCATGCCTGCCGTGGCGATCACCGACCAAATGAATATGTGTGGCTTGGTAAAGTTTTATTCCGAGGCACATAACTTAGGTATTAAGCCCATCATCGGCACTGATTTTTGGGTTACTAATGAAGTCTTTGGCGATGAACCTTTCAGACTAACCCTTATTGCGATGAATAATGAGGGATATAAGAACATTACTATTCTTATCTCCAAGGCCTATCTTCGTGGACACTTGGCACACCGTGCGGTTATCGATCAAGAATGGTTAGCAGAACATAGCGAAGGCGTTATTGTTTTATCGGGTGCACAGCAAGGCGATATTGGCGTAGGTTTAATGAAAAACAACGCTAAAATTCTCGATAGTGCCCTTGAGTTTTATCAAACCCATTTTCCTGACCGCTTTTATTTAGAGCTGATTAGAACCGGTAGGCAAGGTGAAGAGGATTATTTACACCTTGCCGTAGAGCTTGCTGAGCAGCGCGGGTTACCCGTAGTAGCCACGAACGAAGTATGCTTTATTGACCAAGAGGGTTTCGAGGCTCACGAAATTCGAGTGTGTATTCACGATGGCTATACGCTTGATGATAACCGCCGCCCTAAACGATACAGTGACCAGCAATATCTGCGCACTGCTGAGGAAATGGTTGAGTTATTTAGCGATATTCCTGAAGCCATAGAAAATACGGTTGAAATTGCTAAGCGCTGTAACGTTACCGTACGGTTAAACGAGTACTTCTTACCGCAATTTCCAACCGGCGGCATGACTACCGAAGACTTCTTGGTTAAGGTGTCTGAAGAGGGGTTGGAAGAACGTTTAGAATTTCTATTTCCCGATGAAGAAGTGCGCAAAGCAAAACGTCCGGAGTACGATGACCGACTTCGCATCGAGCTTGAAGTTATCAACCAAATGGGTTTCCCAGGCTACTTCCTTATTGTAATGGAGTTCATTCAGTGGAGTAAGGATAACGGAATTCCGGTAGGGCCAGGGCGGGGTTCTGGTGCGGGTTCACTGGTGGCTTATGCCCTAAAAATTACCGACCTAGATCCGCTTGAATTCGACTTGCTATTCGAACGTTTCTTGAACCCAGAGCGTGTATCCATGCCCGACTTCGACGTCGACTTCTGTATGGATAGACGAGACGAGGTAATCGACCACGTTGCTGAGCTTTACGGGCGTCAGGCGGTATCGCAGATCATTACGTTTGGTACTATGGCGGCAAAAGCGGTAGTGCGCGACGTAGGCCGCGTACTTGGTCACCCTTACGGCTTTGTAGACAGGATCTCAAAGCTTATTCCACCCGATCCAGGCATGACGCTTGAAAAGGCGTTTAAAGCCGAGCCACAGCTACCAGAAGTGTATGAAAGCGATGAGGAAGTGAAAGACCTTATCGATATGGCGCGAATACTTGAAGGGGTTACCCGAAATGCCGGTAAGCACGC
The DNA here is from genome assembly GCF_022348355.1 of Alteromonas sp. Cnat2-8. Lineage (NCBI taxonomy): Bacteria > Pseudomonadati > Pseudomonadota > Gammaproteobacteria > Alteromonadales > Alteromonadaceae > Alteromonas > Alteromonas sp. Cnat2-8. The sequence continues at coordinate 288,959 of NZ_JAKREX010000001.1, read as the reverse complement.
CGGTGGTGTTGTTATTGCGCCAACCACAATCACAGATTTCTCGCCGTTGTATTGTGATGACGAAGGTAAAAACCCCGTAACCCAGTTCGACAAAAACGACGTTGAAACGGCGGGCTTGGTAAAATTCGACTTCTTAGGTCTTCGTACGCTGACTATTATTCAGTGGGCAATAGATATGATCAAAGAAGGGAAGAACGTTGATGTCGATATCAGCGCCATTCCTCTTGAAGATCCTAAGAGTTTCAGAACCCTTCAAAACGCCGAGACAACTGCGGTATTCCAGCTGGAATCTCGCGGTATGAAAGAACTAATTAAGCGCCTTAAACCTGACTGCTTCGAAGATATTATCGCACTGGTGGCCCTTTTCCGTCCGGGCCCGCTGCAATCAGGCATGGTAGATAACTTTATTGATCGTAAGCACGGACGTGAAGAAATTTCCTACCCCGATGCAGAATATCAGCACGAGTGCTTGAAAGAAATTCTAGAGCCTACCTATGGCATTATCTTGTATCAGGAACAGGTAATGCAGATAGCCCAAGAAATGGCGGGCTACTCACTGGGCGGCGCTGACTTGCTTCGTCGTGCTATGGGTAAGAAAAAGCCTGAAGAAATGGCGAAGCAGCGCGGCACGTTCGCCGAAGGTGCGAAGGGCAATAATATTGACCCGGACCTTGCGATGAAAATCTTCGACTTGGTAGAAAAGTTCGCGGGTTACGGTTTTAACAAATCTCACTCTGCCGCTTACGCTTTAGTGTCTTACCAGACTTTGTGGCTGAAAGTGCATTATCCTGCGGAATTCATGGCTGCGGTAATGTCGGCGGATATGGATAACACCGATAAAATTGTGACGCTTGTCGATGAATGTGAGCGCATGGGCATCGAAATACTGCCGCCAGATTTAAATGCGGGTAAATACAAATTTACCGTCGATAGCGAAGGTCGCATTGTTTACGGTATCGGTGCGATTAAAGGGGTAGGTGAAGGCCCAATTGAGGCGATTATTGAAGCGCGAGAGACCCAAGGGGCATTTAAGGATCTTTTTGATTTCTGCGCCAAGATAGACATTAAACGGGTAAACAAGCGAGTGCTAGAAAAGCTAGTACTAGCGGGGGCAATGGACAACTTAGGCCCCCATCGCGCTAGTCTTATGGCGAGCTTACCCGAAGCCCTTGCCGCCGCTGGACAGCATGCAAAAGCCGAGTCTTTTGGTCAGTCAGACATGTTCGGGTTACTGACTACCGAGCCAGAAGACGTGAAGCAAGCGTTTGCCGACGTCCCTGAGTGGCCTGAAAAAGTATGGCTAGAAGGTGAAAAAGACACGCTAGGCTTGTACTTAACCGGCCACCCCATCAATCAGTATGCGGAAGAACTGCGTTACTACACTGACGGTCGATTAGTTGATTTAAAACCAACCAATAAAGATCAAATGGCCAGTGCGGTAGGACTGGTGCTTGGCGTACGCGTAATGACGAACAAGCGGGGTCGTCGCTGGGCCATAGTGACACTGGATGATAAGAGTGCCAGAATAGACGTACGTTTCTTCCCAGATATGTACGAACAGTTCGAAAGTGTGTTAGAAACTGACAGAATATTGCTTATAAAGGGACAGGTCAGCTTTGATGATTTCTCTGGGGGCAATACAATCACCGCCCGTGATGTAATGGACATTGTTCAGGCACGAGAGAAAAACGCGAGAGCGCTGGCACTTAATATTGATACCCAGCTGCTTGAACCGAAGAAAATGAGTCAGATGCAATCTATCCTGCAGGCATTTAACGGCGGAAGTTGTCCTGTTCAGTTAGCGGTAACCCATCCAGACGCGGAAGTAACCTTGGCGTGTGGTGCAAGATGGTACGTTACCCCTGAAGACCAACTTTTGCACGATCTCAAACAATGTTTGGGAGACAAAGCCGTTTCAATTCTCTACCATTAGGGGCAAGAGGTCGATAGATTGGACATCTCGCGTTTGCATAGACGAGCGTAGTACGAATAGGACATGAAATGAGTATACAGTTTTTGGACTTTGAACAGCCAATAGCCGAACTAGAAGCAAAAATTGAAGAGCTTAGGTTGGTGAATCAAGGTGGCGAGTTTGACGTTGGTATTGAAGAAGAAATCAATAAGCTTCGCGGTAAAAGCGCAGAGCTGACTAAAAAGATCTTTTCTGATCTTGGCGCATGGCAAGTTTCTCAACTTGCACGTCACCCAATGCGTCCTTACACGTTAGATTACATTCCTCGTATTTTTACCGAATTCGACGAGCTAGCTGGCGACCGCGCGTTCGCTGACGATAAAGCGATTGTTGGTGGCCCAGGAATGCTTGATGATCAGCCTGTGATGATTATTGGTCATCAGAAAGGGCGTGACACCAACGAAAAAATTAAGCGTAACTTCGGTATGCCTAAACCAGAAGGCTACCGTAAAGCTTTGCGTCTTATGAAGATGGCTGAGCGCTTTAACATGCCTATCATCACTTTTATCGATACGCCGGGAGCGTATCCAGGTGTTGGCGCTGAAGAGCGCGGCCAAAGTGAAGCAATCGCGAAAAATTTATTCGAAATGGCTGAGCTTACTGTTCCAATCGTGTGTACCGTAATCGGTGAAGGTGGTTCAGGTGGTGCACTAGCGATTGGTGTTGGCGATCGCGTTAATATGCTCCAATATTCTACGTACTCAGTTATTTCACCAGAAGGTTGTGCGTCTATTTTGTGGAAAAGCGCAGAAAAAGCCCCACTTGCTGCTGAAGCGATGGGCGTAAGTGCGCCACAGATTAAAGAGCTAGGCCTGATTAACAGTATTGTTGAAGAGCCTTTAGGTGGTGCACATCGCGATCACAATGGCATGGCGGCTAATTTGAAGGCCGTGATTAAGCAGCAGCTTAACCAGCTTAAAGAACTAGATAAGACTAAATTGATGGAAGAGCGTTACCAGCGTTTAATGTCGTTTGGTTATTGCTAATTTCATTAAGAAAACTAGCATAAAATTGCATTTAGCCGCTATGTACACCTGCGCTCTATCAGTTTAGACGCTTGATATAAAATCTCGCGAGCGGTGGCTTAATTCATGTTGGTTCATGTAATGTGGCATAAGAACATGGGGGTTGTTTACCATAGGTAACCAACCCCTTTGTGTTATTAGAAAGTGTGTTATTAGAAAGCCAGTGCTAAGCCAAGTACCCCTAATAGAAATTGAGTTGAAAGAATAAGGTATTACCGGTCTGTGACCCCTCTACAATCCCCAACAATCGAACATATCGTTAGCCGCATAGCGACATCTCTTACCGATGTAAAGCTACCACTTCAAACGCCACTCGTCGTTGCTTACAGCGGTGGTGTGGATTCGACCGTTCTGCTCCAAGCCGTTATTGCGTATAGGGAACAGTTTGAAAGCCCAATTCATGCTGTACATGTACATCACGGTTTAAGTGATAATGCCGAACAGTGGGCAAAGCACTGTGAATTACAGTGTCGTCTTGAAGACGTAGCATTTCATTTGTATCGAGTTGATGTTGATACGGGGTCGAGAAAAAGCCTAGAAGCAGAAGCGCGTAAGGTTCGATACAACGCGCTTATAGAAGTGTGTGATCAAATTGGCGGTGTGCTGTTATTAGGGCAACATGCCGAAGATCAGCTTGAAACCGTATTGCTTCAGCTTAAACGCGGTGCTGGTCCTCAGGGCTTAGCGGGTATGGGAGAAGTTCAGTACCGAGGTGACACCTTGATAATGCGCCCTATGCTAGCACTAGAGAAAGCCGAGATTGTGGCTTATGCCGAAGAAGAAATGTTGCAGTGGGTTGAGGATGAATCTAATCAGCAAAATAGCTTTGATAGGAACTTCTTAAGGAACGAAATTATACCTCACTTGCTGGCGCGATGGCCTAAGTTGACCAAAACCGTGGGGCGCAGCGCCGAGCTTTGTGCTGAACAAAGCGCACTAGTCAGCGATTCTGCCCAAAAATATTTTGAAGATTGTAAACGTTCAGATTTAAGGCTAAACGGGCCAAAGCTTGCTGCATTGTCGTTACCGTGGCAGGCTATGGTCATTCGCGCGTGGTTTCGAGCTAAAGGCGAGCTGTCGCCGTCAAAAGCACAGACAGACCAAGTTCTCGCAATGCTAAAGGCAAAGCACGACGCAACCCCTGAAGTAAACTTTAAATGGGGCAGGGTAATACGGTTTGACCAAGACCTTTATTGGGTGGTGAACGCTACTCATGAAGTACCGCAAAACCTAGAATTAGCGCCCAACCAAGATATCGCGCTTCCTTGGCTTAGAGGCCATATTCGAATTGCAGTGCCAAAAGCGCGAGAAGAAGATACCGTTTCTCTGCAAACCAATGCTCGCAACCTTAAAGTAAAGCCAGAAAATGCGAACGTATCTAAGTTGCTGAAAGAATGGTTTAAGGTATGGCGCGTGCCAAGGTGGGAGCGAAACGGCGTGCCGGCAATCTTGATTAACGACGAGCCCATCGCACTGATTGTTGAAGGACGGTGTGTTTATCTGCAGCCCAAAGCGCCAGATATAGAAATAACCTTTAGTCTCGACTGAATCTATGTAGCACTAAAAGTGCCTTTTTTTGGAAAGGGCTAGATACTCTTGTTTATGGTATCCATGGCAATAATGTGCAAAAGCGGCATTGCTTTGCCGCCATCCTGATAAATTCAAATCGCGACGTTACGCTGCGTGATAGCTATTTTTGCCAGAGTTTTTCACGCGATACAGGGCGTTGTCAGCACGGTCAAACAAGCTGCTTATCGTGTCGCCGTCGCGATAAATCGCGCCGCCAAGGCTGCTTGATACGCCTAAGCGAGATAAGTAGCTAGAGCTATTGATACTCATTTGAATACGCTGGGCTGCACAAGCTAGTTGCTGTTGCGACTGACAGTCTAGCAAACAACAAAACTCATCGCCGCCATAGCGAAATGCTTCGTCTTCATCCCGCAGAACATTAGATAAATGTGATGCAACATGGACAAGTACTTTGTCACCTTCGCCATGACCAAAATTATCATTCACATACTTAAAGTTGTCTAAGTCGATCACCAAAAGTGCGAAAGGATCATCGTGTCTTTGCGCCCAGCCGAGTTGTCTTGTCATTGACTGCTCAAAGCCCGCTCGGTTACCTAAGCCAGTTAACACATCTTTAGTCGCCATCTGTTGCACACGCATCAATGAAAGAGCGTGCTTTACTTGTTTTCCAAATAAATCATGCAGTTGGAATAGACTCTCCCGTTGCGATAACGACAAGGGTGAACTAATGTAGTAATAGACATGAGCTTGATCGCCATTAACGGCATTGGCACCTTGTAGTGGTAAATCAATGAGTGTTGACGATATCTTTGCATTACCGTACACCCAACGCGAGTCAAAGTCAGACAAGCTAAACCCGACAATAGGTAACAACGTGTTTAGCTGCTGAAAATACACGCCACCTAACTCTTGTAGTTCAAGAGTAGAAAGTAGCTGCGTGATAAAGCCTGATAATTCACTAAAAGAGAGTGATTTGCCTGTGCTTTCAGCAGGGTAAAAATTGTTATGTTGTGTGCTATCGTAGACTGACGTTGAAAAATCCACAGTAGTGCCCCTATACAAAATGCGTTGATATGCAAAGAAACAAGTGTCAAAGCCCTGACGTTTCTGTGGCCACATCTGCATTTTCGCGGAATTTATGGCGATCACAGCGGCAAAACTTGCCGGATCTGCATTTACACAGGGGATTTTGCAAACTAGATGCCAACAAAGTGTTTCAGGCACTAGTCTTTAGTTTAAAGCGTAAAATCGCGTGATTTATCGCGCCTGTTTTACAAATGGAAGTTTATGTAGCTTTAGGAGGTAGTGTGGGGACGAGCTTTTTAAATATCGTGATATTGATGTTCATATCGGTATGCGCGGTCGCATTATTTAAACGCATTCATCTCCCTCCTATTCTTGCTTATCTGTTTGCCGGCGTACTCGCGGGTCCACAACTATTATCTGTGTTTGCCCACCCAGAAGAAATGCACCTGCTCGCTGAAGTGGGCATAGTGTTTTTGCTCTTTTCACTTGGTCTTGAGTTCTCGTTACCTAAATTGTTGGCAATGCGCTCTTTAGTATTCGGTGTAGGATTAGGGCAAATGGTGTTTACCACGGCAGTGTTTACCTGTGTTCCTCTGTTTCTCGGCATTCCAATGAGTGCGTCCATCATTATTGGTGGTACGCTGGCGTTAAGCTCAACCGCTATTGTAATTAAGCAAGCAACCGAAATGGGCATTCTTAATAACAGGCGTACACAATTAGCGGTAAGTATCTTGCTCTTTCAAGACTTAGCGGTGGTTCCGTTCCTAATTGCTATTCCTCTTTTAGCCCAGACTGGTGAAGTAAGTATTGCGCTAGCTTTAGGCGAGGCGTTGCTTAAAGGTGTGTTTGTCATTGCGTTTCTAATGTCAGTGGGTAAGTGGTTACTACCTTGGGTGTTTAGAGAGGTAGCAAGAACAAGGACTGACGAACTGTTTGTTCTGACCACTATATTGATTGCCCTATTGGCAGGAGGGCTAACTTATTACTTCGGGCTATCCATGGCGCTAGGCGCTTTCTTGGCGGGTATGATGTTGGGGGAAAGCCAATACAAGTATCAACTTGAAGCCGACATTCGTCCGTTTCGAGATATTTTAATGGGGTTATTTTTTGTTACCGTGGGTATGCAGTTAGAACTCACTGTACTGTGGAACAGCCTGTTTGAGATTATTTTTGGCGTTTTTGCTTTGATGATAGTTAAAGTCATTTTAGTAAGAGGCGCATCTCTATTAGTTAAAACCGATGCAATAGATGGCTGGTCTGCTGGGGTTAAACTTTGTCAGATTGGCGAGTTTAGTTTTGTAATTGCTGCGCTTGCTACGACACACGGCGTGTTAACGTCAGAGCAGTCATCGCTGATTGTGTGTATGGGTGTAATCAGTATGGCGTTAACCCCGTGGCTTATGAATAACAGCGTCACTATAGCAAGGCGTATTGTTAACAAGGATATCTCGTTCGATGACAATGTGAGCTTTGGTAATGCAGAGCCGTTAACCAACCACGTCATTATTTGTGGGTTTGGCCGCGTTGGACAGTCGGTAGCTCGCATGCTGAAAATGGAAGGCATTCATTTTGTTGCCATAGATATGGATCCTGTCAGAGTACACGAGAGTCGAAACGCGGGAGAGCCCGTCATCTTCGGTGATGCGAGTCAAAAAGATATATTGATTAATGCCAATGTAGAAGGTGCCAAGCTTGTGCTTGTTACGTTTGATCAAGTCGATAAGGCCAAGCAGGTGATAACGCAGACCCGAAGCATTACGAGCACTACAGATGTTATGGTGCGTACCAAACGAGACTACCAACTTGAAAGCCTATACAGCGCGGGTGCCAATCAAGTCGTGCCAGAGCTTCAAGAGGGGAGCTTGATGTTGGTATCGCAGGTGCTGCATTACGCCGGCGTGCCGATGTCTCGCATTTTGAAACGGGTGCGAGCTGAGAGAAAAGGTCGCTATGATCATATGCACGGCTTTTACCCGGGAGAAACAACAGAGATCACTTACGGCACAGAAGACAAGTTAGAGTTTATTCATGCTGTGGTGTTGTCCGAACACGCTTCCTGTATTGGCAAAGCCATAAAAGATATCGATTTCTCGAGAATGCGAGTAGCGATTAAAGGCCTAAGGCGGGATGGAAATGAAGTTAAAGACCCAGACCAAGACGCTATTTTGCAAGCCCATGACGTGCTAGTGATTGCGGGTAAACCCCGGCGTGTAGAGCGAGCAGAGCGAAAACTACTAGAAGGGAGCTAGCACGCAGTTAAACTTAGCGTTGTTTAATCTAGCGCGCTTGCCATGGAACGTGTGTTGAATTACGTGAGTTCAAGCTTACGCTACGCGGTCGCTTTCTAAGTCTGCAAATTGCTTTTTTAGGTCGTAGCGCTCGTCTGTCACTATCTTCTCAAGCACAGAAACTCGTTCCTTAAGCTCTGCAATTTCGGCTTTATAAGCATCGGTTTCTTTGCTGCTAAGTTTCTTCTTACTTTTGTCTTTTGCACTTTCGACAATGGTAACTAAGGCCCAGGCACAAATGGCTACTATTGCAATCGCGGTCATATTCACGGTGGTATCCCTCACAAATGGCTTTAAAACAGTGTAGGTGAAAATTTGGCCTGTTGCCTAATTCACCCCGTATTTAGTTAAATACTTATCGGTAAAATTACTGCTTCGCTTCAGGTACTATAGCGGTTATCTAACATACTTTTTAGTAAAAAATGTAACCTGTTAAGTCCATCACACTAGCAGTGTTATAATGAGAGATTGCAAGTAGGTTGCCAAGTGACAAAAGTCATTACTTTCTAAGAAGTTAGAATGTTTACCTAAGCTAATACAAAATAAATGTTAATGAATTTCACCAAATAAAGTAGCAAAATTGACGAATGAGTGACCAAAATAGCAACCGTCCAACACCAAATTTCGACCTTGCAAACAAGCAAACGCAAGAAAAAGAGGCTGTGCAGGAGCCGTTGACTGAAATCGCAATGGAAGACATCGCGACAGAAGAAGACATAATGTGGATGAAACATGCGTTAACGCTTGCCGATAAGGCTGAGTCGATTGGTGAGGTGCCAGTCGGCGCCTGCGTAGTGTTAAACGGTGAGCTTATCAGTGAAGGCTTCAATACGCCGATAACGGATAATGACCCATCTGCGCATGCAGAGCTACGCGCTGTTAAAGAAGCAGCAGCTGCGGTGCAAAACTACCGACTTATTGATGCTACGTTGTATGTGACATTAGAGCCCTGCTCTATGTGCGCAGGTATGCTGGTACATGCACGGGTAAAGCGGGTGGTGTTTGGCGCAAAGGATGCGAAGACAGGCGCTGCGGGCTCGGTCATGAACCTATTGCAACATCCTGCGCTTAATCATCAACTTGAGGTTGTATCTGGCGTATTAGCTGACGAATGTGCTAACAAATTGTCAGATTTTTTTCGCAAGCGCAGGAAAGAAATAAAGGCTGCCAAAAAGGCGAAAAGACTGCTAGAGGGGGATGCTTCAAACTAATTTATAGCGTTGCCTGAAGTTGTGCTTATTCGTGTTTTCGCCCATTTGGTATATACCGGTTACATGGTCAATCATTGTGAACCAGATGGCATAGAGGTGGCTTAGCCAGGCGTACGGGTTAACTGAGTGAACATATCGCTGGTAACAAATAGCTTGCGGCGCTGAAGTACTTTTTGGTGACAACGCTTAAGCATAAGTCTGCGTCTGTTGTTGTTTTTCAATTTTATTCCTTTTTTCATAAATCGATTTTTTTTCATTTGTTCTCCTTTCTCGCGTTGTGGCCACTTTATGTTTTTCGTGACCACTTTTCTTCCTTCGTGCGCAGCTCTCTTTATTTGAACAAGTCTCACGTTATTCGAGAGATGTTGTCATTTAAGAGCTGCAGCTCTTCTAGAGCTTGTCATCGTTGAGAAAATAATTATTACTGAGAAAGTAAGTCAGTGTCTGACTAACTTCTTTTTAGGGTACGGTACAAAGATGACATCGAAATGACAGTTTTCAAGAGAGAAGTAAGGTGAACTGCGTCAAATTTTTCCTTGTTCGTCCAACCATACTAAGCTGTCATAATAACGACGAATATTTTCCACATACTGTAACGCTTCATCGCCTCTTGCATAGCCATAGCGAGTAGTACGGTAATATTTCTTTTGCCTAAGCTGTGGCAAGCGACGCTTTACATCTACCCAAAGGTCTGGATTGCCACCTTGTTGCTCGGTAAGAATGCGTGCGTCTTCTAAATGGCCCATACCAATATTATACGACGCCATAGCCATCCAGGTTCTATCTGGCTCGCTAATTCGCGCAGGTATGCGATTGAGCAAACTGGCAAAATAACGAGAGCCTCCGCGAATGCTTTGTTCAGGATCGGTTCTGTCATCTACGTTCCAGTCACTTGCCGTATCCATGGTGAGCATCATTAGACCGCGAACGCCAGTTCTTGAAATAGCGTCACTGTCCCAGTGACTTTCTTGATAACTCATGGCCGCAAGCAGTCGCCAGTCTAATTCACCTGCATACTGTTGAAATAAGGGTTTGTATTGAGCAAGTGCTGTCTCGGCGGCATAATTAAACGCACGACTGTCGACGTAATCAAACTGGCGAATATGGCCAAAGTACTTGTCTTCTAACACCGTAAACCAGCCTGACTGATGTACAGTACCAAAATATTCAATCAGCGCTGCTTTCACGGAGTCATCTTGATGTAATGGGAGCGCCCACGCCATCGGCATATCTTCATTAAGGGTTTTTGCCACGGCTAAGTTAGGATATCGCCTGCGTTGAAGGGCTAGACGGTTACTGTCTGCTACTGTAAAAGCAATGTCGCCATTGGCAACTTGTTGTAACAGTTCTTCGGAGTCAGAATCTTCGGTGGTAACAAGTTGGGTTTTTATTATTGGGCTTTCACTATCACTTGCTTGGTCGGTTACCTGGCCTAATAAACTAGACAGTAAGTGAGCTTGGCTGCTACCCGCCACAGTAACAATAGGGGCATCAAGTTCTAATAAGTCTCTAGGTCTCGATGTCCCTGCTTGGAAGACGAGCTCTTGTTGAACGTGTTGATAGGCTGGACCGTAAGCAAAACGACTTTTAAGTGAAGGCGTTACCGCATCGCCTGTCGCGACAATGTCCAGATTACCTTCTTCTAACTGTTCTAACATGACTTCATAGCTGTAGAAGGGGTAAAGGTCGAGCGTCACGCCAAGGTAATCGGCAAATCCTGCCAGCAGTTCATATTCAAAACCCTGCGGCCCCTCTGCGCCGTTATAAAATGTTCCTGCACCATAAACAGTTCCCACGCGGATCGACTCTCGTTCCAACAATGAAGAAAGGGCAGTGGGAACAGAAGGAACGCCACAACTCATAACAGCAATAGATAATATGATTATTAATTGTAGTTTTAATCGTTTTTTATAGTCTTGTGACTGCATAGACCTTTACTTGTTGTCATTAAACCATCTAAGTTTAAAAAAAAGTTCATGTAAGCGCGTTATGAGGTTACTTACTGCGCATAATTACTCTATAATCCGCGCCGAAATACTCATCAATCCAAGAGGCAACGCGTCGCATTGGTGGTCGTTGTTTCTAACAAACCAGGTAAATCAATATGTTGGTCCTTCGAGGCGCTCCTGCACTATCAGAGTTTAACCAAACTAAACTGATTGCAAAGCTGGGTCAATCCGGCGTTAGGGTTAAAAACCTATATAGCGAATATGTTCACCTAGTCGATTCCCAAGGTGACTTGTCTAAGCAGCAAATAGAGATACTCGAGAAGCTGCTCACTTACGGCCCCGCGAGGCAAGCACAAACCCCTTCTGGAACCTTCTTCCTCATTACTCCTCGCCCCGGCACTATCTCTCCCTGGTCTTCTAAAGCCACCGACATTGCTCACAACTGCAGTCTAAAAAATATCAACCGCATAGAACGAGGTTGTGCGTTTTATATAGAAACAGAAAACGGTGTGAGTGAAGATGATTTTGCGCTTATCGCTAGTTTCTTACACGACAGAATGACCGAATCAGTGTTCACCAATACTGATGAAGCTGCGGTACTCTTTTCACATACCGAAGCCAATACTTTTACCAGTGTAGATGTATTAGGCGAAGGCAAAGACGCGCTAGTTAATGCAAATGTGTCGTTAGGCCTTGCTTTAGCTGATGATGAGATTGACTACCTGTTTGATAGCTTTACTAAGCTAGGCAGAAACCCGACTGACGTTGAACTTTATATGTTTGCGCAAGCAAACTCTGAACACTGTCGCCACAAAATTTTTAACGCTAGCTGGACCATTGATGGCGAGGACCAAGAGAAGTCGCTGTTTAAAATGATCAAAAACACCTACGAGTTGTTACCTGATCACGTGTATTCAGCTTACAAAGACAACGCAGCGGTAATGGAAGGGTGGCAAGCAGGTCGCTTCTTCCCGAACCCGCAGTCACACCAATACGAATACCATCATGAAAACATTGATATTTTGATGAAGGTAGAAACCCATAATCACCCAACGGCAATTTCACCTTTCCCAGGTGCGGCAACAGGCTCTGGTGGTGAAATCCGTGATGAAGGTGCTACTGGTCGTGGTTCAAAACCTAAAGCGGGTTTGGTTGGTTTTACCGTATCTAACTTACGTATTCCTGGTGCTGAACAGCCGTGGGAATTCGAATACGGCAAGCCACAGCGCATTGTAAGCGCCCTTGATATTATGCTTGAAGGCCCACTAGGTGGCGCAGCGTTTAACAACGAATTTGGTCGTCCTGCGCTACTGGGTTATTTCCGTACCTTTGAACAAGAAGTCAATAGCTTCAACGGTGTTGAAGTGCGCGGCTATCACAAACCTATTATGTTAGCTGGTGGTTTAGGTAATATTCGTCGCGAGCATATTGAAAAAGGCGAAATTACGGTAGGCGCTAAGCTTATTGTGCTTGGCGGCCCTGCAATGAACATTGGTCTTGGCGGCGGTGCAGCCTCATCAATGGCATCTGGCCAGTCAAACGAAGATTTAGACTTCGCTTCAGTACAGCGAGACAACCCTGAAATGGAGCGTCGCTGTCAGGAAGTGATTGATGCATGTTGGCAGTTGGGGGATAACAACCCTATTCAGTTTATCCACGATGTGGGCGCAGGTGGTCTTTCAAATGCACTGCCTGAGCTGGTTAATGACGGTGGCCGCGGCGGTAACTTTGAACTTAGAAAAGTATTGTCAGATGAGCCAGGTATGACACCTCTGGAGCTATGGTGTAACGAATCCCAAGAGCGCTATGTTTTATCTGTCGCGCCTGAAAATATGCCAGTGTTCGAAGCAATTTGTGCCCGCGAACGCGCGCCGTTTGCTGTGGTTGGTGAAGCCACTGCCGAGCAGCACCTCAACCTGAACGACAGCCAGTTTGACAACAAACCTATCGATATGCCTCTTGATGTACTTTTAGGCAAGCCGCCTAAAATGCACCGCGACGTAAACTCGACCAAGGTTAGCTCGCCAGCACTAGACGAGGCAGGCATTACCTTAAGTGATGCAGCAAATCGCATTTTATCTTTGCCTACCGTGGCAGAGAAAACCTTCCTTATCACCATTGGCGACCGTTCGGTTACCGGCCTTGTAAGTCGCGATCAAATGGTAGGCCCATGGCAGGTGCCAGTGGCAGATGTGGCGGTTACTGCAACAGCGTTTGACACCTACCACGGTGAAGCGATGTCGATGGGTGAGCGTACGCCTGTCGCGTTACTATCGCACGGCGCGTCTGCACGTCTTGCTGTGGGTGAAGCGTTAACCAATATTGCCGCAGCAAACATCGGCGATATTAAGCGCATTAAACTGTCAGCAAACTGGATGGCAGCAGCTGGACACCCAGGTGAAGATGCGGGTCTTTATGAAGCGGTTAAAGCAGTGGGTGAGGAGCTTTGCCCAGAGCTAGGCCTAACCATTCCTGTGGGTAAAGACTCTATGTCGATGAAAACCGCATGGAATGAAAACGGTGAAGATAAAGCGGTGACTTCTCCGCTATCACTCGTTATCTCTGCCTTTGGCGCAGTAAAAGATATTCGCAAAACCCTAACGCCTCAGCTACGTACAGACAAAGGCGCAAGCCGCTTGCTGCTACTCGACTTGGGCGAAGGGAAAAATCGCTTGGGCGCAAGCTGCCTGGCACAAGTCTATACTCAGCTTGGTGATAGCCCAGCAGATGTGGTCTCTGCAACTCGCCTTAAAGCCTTCTTTGACGCAATGCAGACGTTAATTGAAAAAGGCTTGGTGTGTGCTTATCACGACCGTTCAGACGGTGGCCTGTTTACCACCGTTGCTGAAATGGCCTTTGCTGGTAAAACAGGTGTAAGCATTAACCTTGATAGCCTAGTTGGAAACGACATTGCCGTATTGTTCAATGAAGAACTAGGTGGCGTAATCCAAGTGCTTGAAAGCGATATGGATGCCGTTAACGCAGTACTGACTGAATTCGGTTTAACTGAATTGGCTCACGATATCGGTACGCTTAATAGCACCGACATGATTGAGTTTAGTCGCGGTGGTGTTGCTGTACTTGCAGATAGCCGCGTATCAATGCGTACAACATGGGCACAAACCACGTTTGAAATGCAGAAACTGCGTGATAACCCTGAGTGTGCTGAACAAGAACACGCGGCAAAGCAAGATGCTGCCGACCCAGGTTTGCATGCTGCGTTGTCTTATGATGTAAACGAAGACGTAGCAGCGCCCTATATTGCCAAAGGCGTTAAGCCAAAAGTGGCGATATTAAGAGAGCAGGGCGTAAACTCGCATCTAGAAATGGCGGCTGCATTTACCCGTGCAGGCTTTGATGCTATCGATATGCACATGAGTGACGTGTTGGCGGGTCGCATTACTCTTGAACAGTTTGCGGGCCTTGCGGCTTGTGGCGGTTTCTCTTACGGCGATGTATTAGGTGCAGGTGAAGGTTGGGCGAAATCTATATTGTTTAACAGCATGGCTCGCGATCAATTCGAAGGCTTCTTCAACCGTAACGATACGTTCAGCTTAGGTGTGTGTAACGGCTGTCAGATGCTGTCGAACCTTAAATCACTGATTCCAGGTACTGAGCATTGGCCACATTTCGTGACCAATCAGTCGGCGCGATTTGAAGCTCGTGTTGCAATGGTCGAAGTGATGGAGTCTAAGTCTGTGCTGCTTGATGGCATGGCAGGTTCGCGTATGCCTATTGCAGTGTCGCACGGTGAAGGTCAAGCTGAATTTGCCAATGACAACGCGCTGTCACAAGTAGGCGCGCAGGTGGCGATGCGTTATGTAGACAACTACGGCAAGCCAACCATGCAATATCCGGCAAACCCGAATGGTTCACCGCAGGGGATCACAGGCTTAACTTCACAGGACGGGCGAAGCACAATTATGATGCCGCACCCTGAACGTGTATTCAGAGCCGTGGCAAACTCGTGGCGTCCAGACGATTGGCAAGAAGATGGTGCGTGGATGCGTATCTTCAGAAATGCCCGTAAATTTGTTGGGTAACAAAGCACTGTTAGTTCGATAAAAACAGGGGGAAACCCCTGTTTATCTTTCGAAAAAATACTGTTTAATAAACGTTCATACCATAAATAGGTGTCAAAGCTTTGGCAAAGTGTCAAAAATCTGATTTTTGCCCTTGTCATCAGTTTGTCACTGATCTATTGTAGTGCAAGCAAGGAATGCGATTAGGTTACAGGAGTTGAGTTAGGGTTGTACCAGTGAAAGGCATGCGCCAGCTGGTTTAAATAATAAGAGACGACCGATGAATCGTTCTTCTAAAGGGTTTGGCTTAACCGGAGTGGCTGTAGCTGTAGTGCTGATGTTCGTAACTGCTGTTTTTAGCACATCTGCGAAGTCTGCCGAAGCTCCAACAACGCTAAGTGTGCAGTCTTCAGTTAAGTAGTCTGAAAGAAAAATTCTAACGCCCGTATCAAGTTGCTTGATACGGGCGTTAATCATTAGGGGACAATAAAAACGTTCAGCATATAGCGCTTCATGAGAAAAGCCTAAAAGCTACACCTAAAGACAAGCCCAAAAAAGCAAAGCTGACTCAACGAGTTCTTGCCCCTCATTTTATCCTTTCTTATTTTTTTCTCTGTTAATTAATTTCTGCTGCGGATGCTTTTTCAAAAGCACATATGTAGCACCAAAGCCTCCGTGCATCGGTTGAGCCGTATGGTAGGCAATGACTTCGTCTAGTTCTCTTAGCCAATGGTTAACATAACTTTTTTTCAAAGCGGGAAAGGGTTTGCTATTTTCACCTGTTCCATGTTTTATGAGCAGTGCACGAACCCCGCGTTCGTGACTAGATTTAATGGTGCTATAAATCAAGTCTCGGCTTTGTTCTAAGGTTTTCCCTGAAAGTGTTACGTTGGCCTCTAATGGGTATTTACCAAGGCGAAGTTTTTTAAAAACGCCGTCTTGAATACCGGGCTGCTGGAAGTGTATGAAATCATCAGGGGGTACCGGCTTTACACCTTCCATGCTCAGTGGATTAGCGAGTTTTCCGCGGACGCTTAACTGCCTAGCCGCTCGTTTTTGTTTTTCAGCGAGCGCCTTTTCAGGATCGTGTAATAAAGCCTTATCATCTGAAGCGATTGGTTTTACATCTTGCATTTCTGCAAAAAACGAATCGATATCGTCGTTTTCAAATTGGCTCATATTAATCCCCGTATAAGCTACTTCTCTATCTTTTATACGCTATTTCTGCCCCGTTGGTCTATGGAGCATAACCGCTCGATATATCACCGGGCGCAACGAACAGCAGCACCGTCGATTGCAGTGTAATAATAAAGTGGGGATTAAATTCCAAAAATCATCGTTTAGTAAATGGCACCGGGTTCCGCTAAAGCTTCAATAGCATCCCACTCTTCTTCAGAAAATGGGCACTGCTCAGCTGTTTCGGAACAACTATCAGCGTTATCAGGTGGGGGGAAATCGAAAGTCATAATGCTCTCCTGTTTTGAAGAGTATTACTTAAATTGGCTAAATTACAACCAAAGTATAATATATTCTTCAATATTACAGGCGACGGTGTGTATAAGCATCTTTACTAAAAAGCAGAAACGTTGCGCAATTAATGGCGTCCCCAGCTGGAATCGAACCAACATCTAAGCCTTAGGAGGGCCTTGTTTTATCCATTAAACTATGGGGACCTAATGCGTAGGGAGTTTTATTATACGTAGTTCGGGAAAATACGAAACCCTTTGTCAACGAGGTGCAGCGCTATGAGAAGAATGTCTCTGTCATTGACGTGAAAGTAATGTGCCCATGGCCTGGTTTTCTAATGCATATAAAAAACCCTCGTAGATACGAGGGCTTTGGCTATGGTCAGCGTATTTTTAAATATCCGTAGGTGGAAGTTTATCAATCGCCGTTTTCAGTACCTCTGACTCGGTAGGAGATGTCGCGCCCACGTCACTTCCGCTTTCTTTAGTTGTTTCAACTGCTGAGTCGCTTGAACTTGTCGTTGAAACGCTCTCAGAACCTGAATCAGTCGAAGTAGGCTCTGTTGAAGGAAGAATCAAATCTTCCGGAGGAAGGTCAATGTCCACAACATCAACAGTCACTTCAGTAACAGGCCCAGTAGTAACAATATCGCCTTCTTCAGGAAGGGTGATTGTGTCTTCTGGTACTGTTCCAGAGGTGATAGGTTCTGGCGCTGTACTTTCTGGTGTAGAAAGCTCAGGCGAAAGCGGGCTTGTACCCTCGTCCGGCGCGGTGGGCACAGGACCGCCAATATCAACCGTATCAAGCTTAGTGCCAGACAGGTCGATAGTATCTCCTCCACCGAAACCATCGCCCACAGTGGTACCAAGTGTGCTTACCTCGTCTTCAGGTAGCGTAATGATATCTGGTGTACTCTCTACTGGCTCCGTTATCGATGAAGGCTCGCTCATAAGCGGTGCAGTAGGCTCGTTTTCTGGTGTTATCAGTCTAGTTTCAGCGTTTAGATCGACTGTTTGAAGCGTTTGCCCTGTTAGGTCAATGACGTCAGGTGCTGTAGGCTCGTCAGTAACCACGGTGCCGCTGCTATCTGATGCACTTACAGACTCAGATGAACTGCTCACTACCACTTCAGGTACACCTTCACCAGATGCCGTTACAAACACGTTAAATTCTGCCTGTTCGATAGTGCCGTCTGGATATTCGATACGGTAAGTAAAAGTATCCGTTAAGGTCCCACCAAATACGGTTTGCGTGTTGTCCGGGGTATAAGTGTATGCGCCAGTTTCATCAATTTGCAGCGTACCGTAATCACCCACTAACGTAATGCCGCCAGTCGCATCTTGGAAGGTTGTTCCATCAGTAGAAACGGTTACGTCGTATGTTGGGCCAAACAGTATATCGTTTTCGAACAGATTGCCGGTGGCGGTTTGTACGCCGCTAACTTCAAACTGGTCAAGATAGTTGATGGTAGAAGACAGGTCTACACTAATACTTCCGGCTACGCCAACGCCAGTTGTACCGCTCATCGACAGACGGTACAAACCTTCAGTTAATCCGTTGACGGTAAGCACGGTATCGCCATCAATGCCTAATAAGCTAATCAACTCGCCATTAGGGAAAACCCTGTACGCTTCCCACGCGCCGTTTTCGAACTTTTCTACGGTAACAGTAAGGCTTGAAACCAGTGACAGTAGGCTGCCGTTATCAACGTTTAACGTAATATCTTGAGTTGTATTTGTTGCAACGGCAAATGTACTGCTGGTATCGCTAAAGCTGCCCCCTAGCCCCAATAAATAGCCATGAGAAAGTGCATCTAGGTCACTAGGGCCCGTTTCCGAAACAAAGTCGTAGGTCAATTCAGCATGTGCCGAGTCTGCGGATACGCCTTGCCCTGATAGATTGAAGTTCAAGTTTGCAGTAGACGTATTGGTTCCATCTGAAATGGTATAGCTGAAACTATCCGTACTGCCTAAGCCATCACGCACGCCGTTGGCTACATAGGTGTAGCTGCCGTCTTCAAATATAGTTAAATCGCCATAATCACCTTCAATGGTAATGCCAGATAAACCAGTACCCAATACAGTCACTGACTCTCCATTGGTATGAGTAACTTGAGTAACAACGCCTCCTTCGGCAATACTGTCACTAACGTCGCCTGAGCTAGCGGCATCGATAACATTACCTGATGTGGTAATGCTGCCCGCAAACGCATACTCGGTTAACGTTGAAGTCACATCAGTTTGTTGCAGTAAGGTGAGCGTGTTGCTAAGTAGTGCCTCGGCGACGGCATCGAGCGCTACGTCGACCAGCAAACTTAGACCTAACTCGTTAAGACCCGTAGTGATTCTGCTAACTAAATCCGCTGCGCCAATTGAATCAGCCGTGCTAAGAGCAGGTTCAAGTATGAGTGCCCGTACTATAGTTCCTAGTCCAAGACTGTTCAGAACACTGGCATTAGTGCCGTTCAATGCGTCTTCTACAGCAGTTAAGACTGCATCCTGATTCTCTTCACCAAGAGCAACGCCACCGCTACCTAACTCCGTCAACGTAATTGAGCCGTCGCTGTTTTGGTCAAACAAGGTTTCTAAAGCGCTCTCGTCATTGCGCACAACAACCGTATAGTCTCCAGCGGGTAGTCCCGAGAATTTAGCAACCAGCGTATTGTCACCTGTTAACCCCAGAAGATTAACGCCTGCGACATCTCCAATTAACGGGTTATCAGGAGTCATAGCTGTAGCGACTACATTGCCACTAGAATCCACAATTTCAATAATGTAGGCATCGGCAACGGCAACGAGAGCCTCTTGGCTAACTTCAACCACTATTTCACCGAAGAACCCAGGGTCAACCGTAAGCGTGGTACTTGCAGTTGGGGAGCCCGCAGCAGGCGATCCTTCTGCTAAACCAATGACCTGTAAATCACTGTCGGTGACAGGGGCATTAACGATAGCAGTTTGCGCACCGAGCTCCATATCATTACTGTCGTTTTGTGCGACAACTGGCGGGAAGTCACTTCCCGAAATAGTAATGGTGAGCGCCGCAATATCAGAGGTTTCACCATCTGACAAGGTGTAGTTAAATACTTCATCTTGTCCAATAGCACTGCGGTCACCATCGGCGGTATAGGTGTAAGTACCATCTGCGGCAATTTCAAGCACGCCATAGTTACCTTGGATAGTAACCGTGCCTGTGGCAGGAACCACAACACTGTCGCCTGATGCGTTAGTAACCAGCGTCACTTGAGCGCCGTCTAAAATGGTATCCGCACCCACGCCACTTAAATCACCGTCAATTAGGTTACCTTGCGCCACTAAATCACCTGTGTAGGTGTATTCCGTCAATGTGGTGGTGATATCAGTGTCTTGCAAAACGGTTAACGTATTGCTGAGTAACACGTCGGCAAGAACAGCAGCGATATCGTCTAAGAAACCTAACAATCCAAGATCTGTGAGTGGACCCGTGATCGCTCCTACGAGGTCTCCTGCACCGATTACAGTAGTGGTGTCTAGAACTGTTTCTAAAATACCTCTTACCTGGGTGCCTACAGTGCCTAGCGGAATGCCTAGAATACCGCCGTTCAACGTTGTTTCGACCGTATTAAGCACGACATCCTGGTTTTCAGGCCCGAGGACCACACCCGCTGTGCCTAGTTCATCAAGGTCAATATCGTTGCTGTTGTCGTTGTCTAACAAGTCTTCGAGTAAGTTTTCATCGTTGCGAACAACCACGCTATAAGTGCCTGCAGCTAGACCTGCTAGCGAGAAGGAGATGGTTTCATCCCCTGAGACATTGAATACCTCAAGTCCGCCAACGTCCGTAAGTTGCGAGTCAGCGCTGACTCCTTGATAGACCAGCTGGCCACTTTCGTCGTATACCTCGACTATGTAGGCATCGGCAACAGCAACAAGTGCAACTTGTTCGACTTCTATGAGCACTTCACCCACATTATCAGGTGATACCGTAAAGGAGGCGCTTGCATCCACGCCACCTGTAGATTCTGCTAAGCCAATCACCTGCACGTCGCTGGTGGTTTCCGGTGGATTTACAGTAACCACAGGTTCGCCCATATCAACGGTGTTACCGTCGTTTATAGCATCGAGAGCCTGTACGACAACATTCTGACTTGCTGTGCTTGCCGAGTTACCTGCTTCGTCGGTGACTGTTGCCACCACCGCGTAGGTACCTGCTGGTAGCGTTGTGCCTGTTAAATCAAGGCTCCAATTACCGCTGCCATCAATGGTAAGTTCAGGGTCAGTGCCAAAGGTATAGGACGTGCCATCAACGGTAACGGTTAGGGTAGTATTGTCACCAAGGTCAACCGTTCCATTAAAGATTAGCGTGCTATCGCTAGTAATAAAGTCTCCAGCCACCCCTGAGTCGTTTGAGATACTGTCGAACGTTACTGTCTGACCGTTATTGTTTTCATCAATACTGGTATCGATAACAACGGTACCTGTGTCAGTAGCAAGATTGCCTACCGCATCTGTGGCGGTAACCACAGCCGTGTAATTGCCTTCCGCAAGCAGAGCGACGATATTATCAGCCAGTGTCCACGTGCCGTCACCATTGTTGGTAGCGGTGTAATCGTTGCCGTCAATGGTCACCACCACAACCGCATTGGGGTCGTTCACCGTACCGGTAAGCTCAGGCGTGGTGTCGTTGGTGGTCAGATCGTTTATTGCAACCGTAGGCGCGGTGGTATCAATAACCACTGTACCTGTGCTGGTCACCGTGTTGCCCGCAGCGTCTGTCGCGCTTACCGAAGTCGGGTAGCTGCCTTCAGCGAGTGTGGCGACTACGTTATCAGCCAGTGTCCATGTGCCGTCACCGTTATTGGTAGCGGTATAGTCGTTGCCGTTTATGGTCACCACCACAACCGCATTCGGGTCGTTCACCGTACCGGTAAGCTCTGGCGTGGTGTCGTTGGTGGTTAGATCGTTTATTGCAACCGTAGGCGCGGTGACATCAATTATTACCGTACCTGTATTGGTAACAGTATTACCCGCGGCGTCTGTTGCGCTTACCGATGTTGGGTAGCTGCCTTCTGCTAGCGTAGCAACTGCGTTATCAGCCAGTGTCCATGTGCCGTCACCGTTATTGGTAGCGGTATAGTCGTTGCCGTCAATGGTCACCACCACAACCGTATTGGGGTCGTTCACCGTACCAGTTAGCTCAGGCGTGGTGTCGTTGGTGGTTAGATCGTTTATTGCAACGGTAGGCGCGGTGGTATCAATTATCACTGTACCTGTGTTGGTGACAGTATTACCCGCGGCGTCCGTTGCAGTAACAGATGTTGGGTAACTGCCTTCTGCTAGCGCAGCAACTGCATTGTCAGCCAATGTCCAGGTGCCATCACCATTGTTGGTAGCGGTGTAATCATTACCGTCAATGGTCACCACCACAACCGCATTCGGGTCGTTCACCGTACCGGTAAGCTCAGGCGTGGTGTCGTTGGTGGTTAGATCGTTTATTGCAACGGTAGGTGCGGTAGTATCAATTACCACTGTTCCTGTATTGGTGACAGTGTTGCCCGCGGCGTCTGTTGCAGTAACAGATGTTGGATAGCTACCTTCAGCAAGCGTAGCGACTACGTTATCAGCTAACGTCCAGGTGCCATCACCATTGTTGGTAGCGGTGTAATCATTGCCGTCAATGGTCACCACCACAACTGCATTCGGATCGTTCACCGTACCGGTAAGCTCAGGCGTGGTGTCATTGGTAGTAAGATCGTTTATTGCAACCGTAGGCGCAGTGGTATCAATTACTACAGTACCAGTGTCGGTATCGGTATTACCCGCATTGTCAGTTGCAGTAACAGATGTTGGGTAACTACCTTCAGCGAGTGTAGCGACTACGTCATCAGCCAGCGTCCACGTACCGTCACCATTATTGGTAGCGGTATAGTCGTTGCCGTCAATGGTGACTACTACAGTAGCCGTTGGGTCATCAACCGTACCCGTTAGCGCAGGCGTAGTGTCGTTGGTCGTTACATCATTGATGGTTACGACAGGTGCCACGGCGTCTACCGTGTCAGATACCGGCCCACTGGTGTTGCCCGCTTCATCAGTAGCCGTTGCCGTTACTACAACTCCATCTGCTAATGGTGTATCTGGCGTTACGCTCCAATTGCCGTCGCCATCAGCGATCACGGTGAAATCTGGCGTGCCGTCTCCGTCTACATCCACATTTACCGTTGCGCCCGCTTCGGCTGTGCCGGTAATTTCAGTGCCGTTGCCCGCTTCAACGGTAGGCGCCGTTGGTGCTGTGGTATCAATAACCACTTTACCAGTATTCGTACCCACATTACCTACTGGGTCGGTTGCAGTAACCGTTGCGGTATAGCTACCTTCAGCAAGTGCCGCCACCGCATCGTCAGCCAGTGTCCACGTGCCATCACCGTTATTGGTGGCGGTATAGTCGGCTCCATTGATGGTAACAACCACCGTGGCTGTTGGGTCGTCAACCGAACCAGTAAGTGCCGGCGTTGTATCGTTCGTTGTTAAATCGTTAAAGGCAACCACTGGCGCAGCCGCGTCAACCGTGTCTGAGGCTGGGTTGCTAATGTTACCCGCTGCGTCAGTTGCCGTTACGGTCACAATTACGCCATCGGCAAGCGGTGTATCAGGCGTAATGCTCCAATTACCGTCGCCATCAGCGATGACGGTGAAATCGGGCGTGCCGTCGCCATCCACGTCTACATTTACGGTTGCGCCAGCTTCAGCGGTACCGGTAATTTCAGTGCCGTTGCCCGCATCCACAGTAGGTATGGCAGGTGGTGTAGTATCAATCACTACGGTTCCTGAATTTGAACCCACATTGCCATCGGCATCCGTGGCAGTAACGGTAGCGGTATAGCTACCATCTGCAAGTGTAGCCACTGCATCGTCAGCCAGCGTCCAGCTTCCATCCCCATTGTTAGTTGCGGTGTAGTCCACACCATCAATGGTCACTACTACGATAGCGTTTGGATCGTCAACCGTTCCGGTTAGCTCTGGTGTGGCGTCATTAGTGGTTAAGTCATCAATCGTGACGACTGGCGCAACAGCATCTACTGTATCTGACGCTGGTGCACTGACATTGCCAGCTTCATCAACCGCTGTTGCCGTAACAACCACGCCATCGGCCAGCGGTGTAGTGGGTGTTACTGACCAATTTCCATCGCCATCAGCAATGACGGTGAAGTCTGGCGTGCCGTCGCCATCTACGTCCACATTCACGGTGGCGCCTGCTTCAGCGGTACCCGTAATTTCAGTGCCGTTGTCTGCATCGACGGTAGGCGCTGCTGGTGCAGTGATATCAATCACCACAGTGCCAGAGTTAGTTCCGGTGTTACCATCGGCATCAGTGGCAGTAACCGTAGCGGTATAGCTACCTTCAGCCAGCGCGGCAACGATATCGTCAGCCAGAGTCCAGCTGCCATCACCATTGTTTGTAGCGGTATAGTCTGTACCGTTAATGGTAACGACCACAATGGCGGTTGGGTCGTCCACCGAACCGGTAAGTGCAGGCGTGGTGTCATTAGTCGTTAGGTCGTCAAAGGCAACGATTGGCGCAACAGCGTCTACCGTATCAGAAGCCGGGCTACTCGTATTGCCAGCTTCATCGGTTGCTGTTGCCGTGACAACCACGCCATCCGCTAGCGGTGTTGTGGGTGTTACTGACCAGTTACCATCGCCATCAGCAATCACTGTGAAATCAGGTGTGTCATCACCGTCAACGTCTACGTTTACGACAGCGCCTGCTTCGGCTGTGCCGGTAATTTCGGTACCGTTGCCTGCATCAACAGTAGGCGCAGCTGGCGCAGTAGTATCGATAACACCGCCATTTTCGTTTGCGGTTGCCGTATTACCCGCGCCATCTGTTGCACTTGCGGTGACTGAATAGTTACCTTCAGATAAAGCTGCTGGCACATCTACAGAGAAGGTGCCATTAGCTTGAACAATGGCGCCAAATGTTTGGGTGTTTCCTGCACTATCGGTAACGCTAATGGATACGGTGCTGCCTGGCGCAATATCTGTAGTACCGGAAATGGTCGGTGTGGTGTCGTTTCCTGTACCAAGCGCGTCCAAGGTTAAGTTTGGCACGGCTGTATTGATATTGCCGCTGGTAGTATCAGACGCCGAGTTTCCAGCGGCATCAGTGGCGGTAGCAGTAACATCGAAGTTTCCGTCTGCCATTGCATTGGGCACGTCGGCGCTGAAATTACCAACGCTATCGACAATAGCCGTAAATGTCTGTTCAGCTCCCGCGCTGTCGGTGACGGTTATGGTCACTGAACTACCTGGGCTTAAATCGGTGCTACCCGTGATCGTTGGCGTGGTATCGTTACCTGTGCCTTGTGCATCTAAATTGATCGTCGGCGCGGTAGTGTCTACGCTACCGTTTGTTTCAGTGGCAGTTGTCTCATTACCTGCAGGGTCTTGGGCAACGGCGGTAACGGTATACCCTCCTTCAGCCATAGGGCTTGGCACATCGACCGAGAAACTGCCGTCTCCCTGAACGGTTGCATCGAAGGTTTGGCTTACACCTGCATTATCCGTCACAGTAATCGTTACCGTAGCACCTGCAGGCAGGTCAGTATTCCCTGATATTGTAGGCGTTGTGTCACTGTCTGGGGCTAGTGTATCTAACGATAGAGTAGGGGCTGTCGTATCAATAACGCCTGTATTGTCTACGACGGTAGTGCTATTACCCGCTTCATCACTTGCCGTGGCTTCAACACTGTATGCACCTTCTGCCAAAGGCGCAGGCACATCCACTGTAAAGTTTCCATTTACATCAACCGTAGCTGTGAGGGTTTGAACATTTCCGGCGCTGTCAGTTACCACAAGCGTAACTTCACTACCCTGCGCAAGGTTTGTGCTACCAGATAGGGTAGGCGTTGTGTCATTGCCTTCCTCAAGTGGCGTTAAGGTTAGTGATGGTGCTGTAGTATCTATACTTCCAGCATCACTGGCTGTTGCTGTATTACCTGCCTCATCACTGATGGTAGCGCTTACCGTGAAGTCGCCTTCAGCTAAATCCGTACCTGGGGAGATAGAGAAAGAACCATCGGCCTGTACCACTGCGCTTAAGGTCTGGGTCGCACCAGCGCTATCCGTTACCAAAATAGTGACCACAGCGCCCGCAGGTTCATCGGTTGTACCGGTAATGAGTGGCGTCGCGTCGTTAGTGGTATCGGCAACATCTATAGTAAGTGTAGGTACTAGAGTATCAACTACGCCTGCTTCGTTATCGGTTGTACTGTTGTTTGCTTCATCGGTGGCGGTTGCTGAAACAGTGAAGTTTCCTTCAGCCATCGCCGCTGGTACATCGGCAGAGAATACGCCGCCCGCGCCAACCAATGCAGAGAACACCTGTGTATTACCCGCACTATCAACAACCGTTATTTGCACTGTAGAACCTTGCGGTAAATCTACAGTACCGCTTATGGTTGGGGTTGAGTCGCTAACTGTACCTGGCTCGTCCAGCGTAATAACAGGTGAAATTGTGTCGATTAGGCCGGTTTCAGCGTCGGACGCTGTATTGCCAGCTTCATCAACGACCGTTGCCTGAACTGTGTAGCTACCCTCAGCCAAAGTGGTGGGTACGTCTACGCTAAAAGAGCCGTCGCTTTGTACGGTTGCTGATAAGGTTTGTATATTACCAGCGTTATCGGTGACGGTAATTGAAACCGTGCTTCCGGCTGGCTGGTCTGTTGTGCCGCTAATGGTTGGTGTTGCATCATTGCCAATGCCTTGCTCTGCCACATCAATAGCCGGTGATGTGGTATCTACCACACCGCCAGTTTCAGAGTCAGAACCGGTATTTCCGGCGCCGTCAGTTACTTCTGCGACAACTGTGTAACTACCTTCGGCCAGGTCTGACGGTACGCTAGCGCTGAAGGTGCCATCTCCTTGTACTGTTGCGGTAAAGATTTGAACTGCTCCAGCACTATCTGTCACTGTTAAAGTGACGGTAGCACCAACTGGCGCGTTAGTTGTGCCTGAAATAAGAGGCGTAGCATCGTTTGTCTGGCCAAGGGCATCTAGCGTAATGTCCGGGGCGCTTGCATTAATATTGCCGCTATCCGTCACTGTCGTGCTATTGCCCGCAGCATCGCTCGCACTTACTGTTACATCGTAATCGCCATCAACAAGTGCGCTGGGTACTTCAACTGAGAAAGTGCCATCCGCGTTTACCGTAGCAGTAAGGTTCTGTACATTACCGCCTGCATCGGTGACAACCAGTGTAATTGTTGCTCCCTCTGGCAAGTCGGTAGTACCGCTTAATACTGGCGTTGCGTCATTGCCGCTGGCCACTGGATCTAAGTTGATAACAGGTGGGGTGGTGTCAACTGTACCGTTGTTATCAACCGCTGTGTTTTGATTACCTGCATCATCAGTCGCCGTCACCTCTACGGTGTAATCGCCTTCTGCAAGGTCAACCGGCACATCAGCGCTAAAGCTGCCGTTCGCTTGAACGGTGGCTGTGAAGGTTTGCGTATTGCCCTGGTTGTCAGTCACGCTAATGCTTACCGTGTTGCCCGCAGCCAAGTCGGTGGTTCCCGATATAGTCGGTGTAGCGTCGTTGGTTAGGCCTTGTGCGTCTAACGTTATGGTGGGGGCTGCTGTATCTATGACACCGTTATTATCTATTGCGGTTGTTGAATTACCCGCATCGTCAGTCGCAGTGACAGTCACACTGAAACTGCCTTCAGCTAAATCGGCAGGAACATCAGCACTGTAAGTGCCATCGTTTTGAACGGTTGCTGTGAATGTTTGGGTATTTCCAGCGTTGTCTGTCACGCTTATGCTAACCGTGTCGCCAGCATTGAGGTCTGTGGTGCCAGAGATAGACGGCGTTGCATCATTGCCAAGCCCCTGTGTATCGATGGTTATCGACGGGGCTGTGGTATCGATGTTACCGCCATTTTCGGTTACCGATGCACTGTTACCAGCGCCGTCTGTGGCGGTGGCAGTAACAGAATAGTCACCTTCAGGTAAGCTTGCAGGAACATCAGCCGTAAAGCTTCCATCACCTTGAACTATGGCACTGAATGTCTGTGTGTTTCCAGCACTGTCAGTCACAGTCAGCGTTACAGTGCTACCTGGCGCTACGTCGGTATTACCTGAAATGGTCGGCGTCGTGTCGTTGCCCGAACCAAGAGGATCAAGGGATAGGGTAGGCGCGGCAGAGTTTATGTCGCCGCTCACTGTATCTGTAGCAGTATTGCCAGCAGCATCAGTGGCCGTTGCAGTAACGTCGAAGTTTCCGTCAGCCATAGGATTAGGCACATCTGCACTGAAGTCGCCGTTACCATCAACAGTTGCAGTAAATGTCTGCACAGTGCCAACGCTGTCAGTTACTGTAATCGTTACTGTGCTTCCCGCGGCCAGGTCGGTATTTCCGCTAATGGTAGGAGTGTTATCGTTACCTGTACCAAGCGGATCCAAAATGATAACAGGTGCTGTGGTATCTACGCTGCCACCCGTTTCAGAATCAGAACCTTGGTTACCTGCTGCGTCTTGAGCCGTTGCGGTAACCGTATAGTCACCTTCAGCTAGTGGTGAAGGTACGTTGGCTGAAAAACTGCCGTTGGTTTGTACCGTAGCGGCAAAGGTTTGCGTATTACCCGCACTGTCGACCACCGTTAATGTAACAATGGCGCCAGCTGGAAGGTTTGTGGTGCCAGAAATAGTTGGCGTAGCGTTATTCTCTGGCGTTAATTCGTCAAGGTTTAGCTCAGGTGGCGTGATGTCGATAACACCTGAATTATCGAGAACCGACGTGCTGTTGCCTGCTTCATCAGTGGCAGTAGCTTCAACACTGTACGAGCCTTCAGCAAGGGCACTGGGTACATCAACCGTAAAGTTTCCTGCAGCATCAACTGTTGCTGTAACCGTTTGAATGTTGCCAGTACTGTCTGTAATAACCAAGGAAACCACGCTACCTTCGGCTAGATCTGTACTTCCCGAAATGGTTGGCGTTGTGTCGTTGCCTAATCCTTGAGGGTCTAAGGTTAGGGTAGGCGCTGTGGTGTCTATGGTACCTGTTGCATTGGCTGACGCACTGTTGCCAGCATCGTCGGTGGCCGTTGCAGTAACCGTATAGTCACCTTCGGCCAGTGCGGCTGGCACATCCACAGTAAAGTTGCCGTTTGCGTCAACAGTTGCGGTGACAGTTTGGGTATTGCCAGCGTTGTCGGTGATCGACAGCGTTACGCTCTCACCTGCTGCTAAGTCCGTAGTGCCTGAAATGGTAGGCGTAGTATCGTTATTTGAACCCAGCGCATCTAGTGAAATAACGGGGGCGACAGTATCGACGATACCGTTATTGTCGGTGACAGAGGCACTATTTCCGTTGCTGTCTGTAGCGGTAGCGGTTACTGAGTAATCACCTTCGGCAAGAGGCGCGGGGACATCAGCACTAAAGTTACCGCTCGCATCAACAAGTGCAGTAAAGGTTTGGGTGTTGCCTGCACTGTCAGTGACAAAAAGCGTCACTGTTGAACCCGCGGGTAGGTCAGTCGTACCCGAAATGGTTGGTGTAGTATCGCTAACCGTAACTTGCGCATCTAGTGTCAGCGCAGGGGCACTGGTATCTAACGTACCGGTATCAGAGGTGGTGGTTGTATTTCCTGCATCGTCTGAGGCACTTGCTGTTACCGTGTAGCTACCATCCGGTATAGCGTTTGGAACATCTGCGCTGAAGTCACCATTCGCGTCCACAATGGCGTCAAAAGTTTGTGTATTGCCTGCGCTATCTGTGACGGTTAACGTTACCGTGCTTCCCGGTGCTAAATCAGTGCTGCCCGATATGTTAGGCGTTTCATCGTTGCCTGTGCCCTGCGGATTTAGCGTAAGTACAGGGGCGGTGGTGTCAATATTGCCACCGTCCTCAGTTACGGTTGTTGAATTACCTGCATCATCTGTTGCAGTAACTTCGACGCTGTAATCTCCTTCAGGCAGTGGAGACAATACCTCTGTTGCAAAGTTGCCGTCAGCATCAACCAATGCGTTAATGATTTGCGTGTCGCCATTGCTGTCAGTTACGGTGATCACAACGACAGAGCCTTCAGGTAAATCTGTATTACCTGAAATAACCGGCGTAGTGTCATTACCTGAATCTAACGGGTTAACGGTAACAATAGGCGCTTGTGTATCAATACTTCCATTTGTTTCGTTTGCCGTCGCGGTGTTGCCTTGTGCATCGCTTACTGTTGCCGTAACGGTAAAGTCGCCTTCAGCCAGAGCGCTAGGCACATCGGCACTGAATGTACCGTCTGCTTGCACGGCTGCTTGGAAACTTTGCGAGTTACCATTGGCATCTACCACAGTAATGGTAACCAGTGTGCCAGGTGCCACGTCGGTAGTACCTGTGATAGTTGGGGTAACATCGCTGGTAGCGCCTTGTGTATCAAGGGTTAACAGCGGCGCTTCGCTATCTACATTACCTGTTGTATTGGCATTCGCGGTATTGCCTGCACTGTCGGTTGCAGTGGCAGTCACAGTAAAGTCGCCGTCAGCTAGTGCGTTTGGCACATCTACACTGAAGCTACCATTTGCATCGACCAAGGCATTGATAGTTTGCGTGTTTCCAGCGCTATCTGTAACGACAAGCGTTACCGTGCTTCCTTCAGGAAGGTCAGTGGTGCCTGAAAGCGTAGGTGTGGTGTCACCCGTGCTGCCAGGGTTTTCTAGGGTAAGCGTAGGCGCGGTGGTATCTACAACGCCGCCATTGTCGGTTACTGTTGTCGTATTGCCATCGCCGTCAGTTGCGCTGGCGGTTACGGTGTAAGCGCCATCAGCGAGTGGAGTGGTAACATCTGCACTAAATGTTCCGCCTGTGCCTACAGTCGCGGTAATCGTTTGCGTGTTACCTGCGCTATCCGTTAAGGTTAAGGCAACCGTACTTCCTTCAGGTAAGCTGGTGGTACCTGAAATAACGGGCGTGCTGTCATTCGTCTCGCCTTGCCCATCTAGCACTAACGTGGGTGCATTAGTATTAATGTTACCCGTTGCGTTGTCTGTAACGTCATTGCCTGCTTCGTCTTCTGCCGTGGCGGTAACCGTATAGTCTCCGTCAGCCAGTTCTTGCGGTACGTCGACAGAGAAATTACCGTTAGCATCGACTAAGGTGTTGATGGTTTGCGTGTTACCTGCGCTATCTACGACTGTTAGCGAGACAACACTTCCTTCAGGCAGATCGGTGCTGCCCGATAAAGTTGGTGTGGGATCGTTGCCAGACCCCACTGGATTTAAAGATAGCGATGGCGCAGTCGTATCTACAATGCCGCCGTTTTCTGTCACGCTAGCGGTATTACCATTTTCATCGACAGCGGTTGCTGTAACGGAGTAGTTACCTTCTGCTAATGCGCTAGGTACTTCTGCGCTAAAGCCTCCGTTTTCATCAACAACGGCTTCAATAGTTTGCTGGTTACCTAAGCTATCGGTGACCACCAGTGTTACCGTGCTACCTTGTGGTAAATCTGTTGTGCCACTAATAAGTGGCGTGGTGTCGTTGCCAATGTCTTGTGGGTCGAGCGAAAGCGTTGGTGCTGCGGTATCAATATTGCCCTGTGTGGTTGCAGAGTCTTGATTACCCGCATCGTCAGTGACAGTGGCGGTAACGGTAAAGTTGCCGTCGGCAAGCTCTGCCGGCACATCAACAGAGAAGGTACCGTCATTTTGGACAACAGCGTCAAAGGTTTGCGTATTTCCTGCACTGTCTGTAACAGTGATTGATACACTGCTACCCGGTGCCTGGTCTGTGTTACCTGAGATGGTTGGCGTAGTATCATTGGTACTGCCTTGAGCATCCAAGTTAACCAGCGGCGATGTAATATCGATATTACCGCCAGTTTCCGTTGCCGTTGCAGTATTGCCGTTCGCATCGGTCGCTGTAGCCGTTACGCTATATTCACCTTCAGCTAATGGATTGGGCACATCAGCACTGAAATTACCAGAACCATCTACCGTTGCCGTAAATGTTTGCGTATTGCCAAGCGCATCGGTAACAGACAGTGTAACAGTGCTGCCAGCGGGTAAATCGGTAGTACCTGAGATAGTAGGCGTGGTGTCGTTGTCATCACCCAGTGGGTCAAGGGTTAAGCTTGGCGCATTGCTGTCCACTGTGCCAGTTTGTGACGTTGAAGCACTATTTCCCGCAGCATCGGTGGCTGTTGCTTCAACAGTGTAGTCGCCGTTAGCGAGTTCAGCAGGCACGTCTGCGCTAAATTCGCCGTTCGCGTCTACTGTGGCAGTAAAGGTTTGGCTGTTTCCAGCACTATCGGTAACGGTAAGTGTAACCGTGCTGCCCGCTTCCAAGTTTGTAGAACCGCTAATTGACGGTGTCGTGTCGTTACCTGTGCCAAGTGGCTCTAGTGAAATGGTGGGGGCTTGCGTATCAATGTTGCCGCCATTTTCAGTAACAGTCGTTGTATTGCCGGCCTCGTCTGTTGCACTGGCCTCTACGGTATATTCACCCTCAGTCAGCGGCGTTTGCACGTCGACGCTAAAATCACCGTTCTCATCAACGACGGCATCGATAGTTTGTGTGTTGCCCGCGCTGTCGGTCACCACAATAGTTACTGTTGAACCAGGTGGTAAATCGGTAGAGCCTGAAATCGTTGGCGTGGTGTCGCTACCGTCAGTTTGCGAGTCTAAAGAAAGCGCTGGTGCGGTAGTGTCTATGTTGCCACTGTTGTCGACAGCGGTAGTTGTATTACCCGCTGCATCAGTTGCTTCGACAGAAACCTCATAGTTGCCTTGTGCTAGCGCTTCTTCGACATCGGCGCTGAAATTACCATTTTCATCAACAACGGCGGTAACAGTTTGTGTATTACCCTGACTATCGGTGACGGTAATAACGACCTCGCTGCCCGCGGGCAAATCTGTATTACCTGAGATAGTCGGTGTTGTGTCGTTAGTATCCGTTTGCGGGTCGATGTTCACAATCGGTGGGGTGGTATCAAGTACAGTAGTGGCCGTGGCGGTAGAGCTATTGCCATTTTCGTCTGTCACCGTCACTTCAATCTCGTATTCGCCTTCTTCAGAGCCAGGAGGGAATGCAACATTGAAGTTGCCATTCTCATCGGTTGTCCCCGTTATTGTCTGGCTGTTGCCGTCGCTATCGGTGATAACAACCACAACTTCTGAATTAGGGGCGTCTGATGAACCCCCTATGCCTTCACTACCGTTGGTAGGAGAGCCGGTTTCAATAACAACGTTAGGGCCTTGGGTATTAATAACTGCATCGATGGAGGTTGAAGCGGTATTGCCCGCCACATCAGACACAGTAGCGGTTACCGTGAAGTCGCCGTTTGCGAGTGCTTGCGGGACTTCAGCGCTGAAGCTACCGTCTTCTTGCACTGTTGCAGTAAGGGTTTGCGTAGTGCCATCTGAATGTACGATTTCTAGCGTTACAATTGCACCCGGTTCTGCGTCGGTGTCGCCATTTATCACTGGCGTGTCATCATTGGTTGAGCCAATAGGATCAAGGCTGATTATCGGCGCCGTGGTGTCAATTTCGCCAGTCACTGTGGTGGTAGAACTGTTGCCTGCTGGTGTTGTTACAGTAACATCTACCGTGTACTCGCCTTCGCTAAGTTCCGCTGGCACATCTTCGTTGAATGTGCCGTCAGCGCCCACTGTAGTAACGATTGTTTGTTCGTTACCCTCGCTATCTGTAACAACAATGACGACTTCACTGCCAGGAGGGGCATCGGTTTCACCAGACACGTTTGGCGTAGTATCGTTCGTTGGCGCAGGTTGATTTACGGTCGTCGAAGGACTTGTAGAATCGTAATCGCCGCTTGCTGTTGCTTGTGCTGTGTTACCCGCACCATCCGTCACCTCGGCAGTTACGCTGTATGTACCCTCAGCCACCGCATTTGGAACTTCAACGGTAAAGGTACCATCGGCAAGCACAGTGGTGGTAAAGGTTTGAGTAACGCCAGCACTATCGGTAACGGTAAGGGTTATCGTGCTTCCGGGCACGGCATCCGTTAACCCCGAAAGTGTGGGTGTAGCATCGCCATTTATTCCTGGGTCGTTTAATGAGATGGTTGGCGCCGTCACGTCGATAGCACCCTGAGCGTCAGCATTGGCCGTATTGCCTGCTTCATCAGTCACGGTGGCGTTAACGGTAAATTCGCCTTCAGCTAGTTCAGACGGTACGTCAGCGCTGTAAGTGCCGTCAGCCTGCACAATGGCGGTCACGGTTTGAGTAACGCCTGCGCTATCGGTAATGGTTAACGTAACTGTGCTGCCAGGCGCGGCATCGGTAGTACCTGAAAGGGTAGGCGTGGTGTCGTTACCTGTCGCTATGGTGTCGATAGTAATTAAAGGTACGGTAGTATCAATCACGCCGGCAGTATCTGTGGTTGCTGTGTTGCCCGCTTCGTCGGTCACGCTGGCGTTAACGGTAAATTCACCTTCAGCTAATTCAGCAGGTACATCGACGCTATAGGTGCCGTCTGCTTGCACAGTGGCAGTTACAGTTTGCGTGTTGCCCGCGCTATCGGTGATAGTTAATGTAACTGTACTACCCGGTGTAGTATCAGTGGTACCTGAAAGGGTCGGCGTGGTGTCGTTACCTGTCGCTATGGTGTCGATAGTTATCGACGGTGCAGTGGTATCAATTACGCCCGTGGTGTCTGTGGTTGCTGTATTGCCAGCCTCATCCGTCACGCTGGCGTTAACCGTAAATTCACCCTCGGCCAATTCAGCAGGTATATCAACGCTATAGGTGCCGTCTGCTTGCACAGTGGCAGTCACGGTTTGCGTGTTGCCCGCACTATCGGTAATAGTTAATGTAACTGTGCTACCCGGTGTAGCATCAGTGGTACCTGACAAGGTTGGCGTAGTGTCGTTACCAGTCGCTATGGTGTCGATAGTGATCGATGGTGCAGTGGTATCAATTACGCCCGTGGTGTCTGTGGTTGCTGTATTGCCAGCCTCATCCGTCACGCTGGCGTTAACGGTAAATTCGCCTTCAGCTAATTCAGCAGGTACATCAACGCTATACGTGCCGTCTGCTTGCACAATGGTAGTCACGGTTTGCGTATTGCCCGCACTATCGGTAAGGGTTAGCGTAACTGTGCTACCCGGTGTGGCATCAGTGGTACCTGACAGGGTAGGCGTGGTGTCGTTATCTGAACCCGGCGCATTAATGGTAATCGTTGGGGCGGTGGTATCAATTTCACCTGTAGTATCAGCGGTTGCTGTATTGCCAGCTTCATCCGTCACGCTGGCGTTAACGGTAAATTCACCTTCGGCCAATTCGGCAGGTACACCAACACTATAGGTGCCGTCCGCTTGCACAATAGCTGTCACGGTTTGCGTATTGCCTGCACTGTCGGTAATGGTTAGCGTAACTGTGCTGCCAGGAGTGGCATCAGTAGTACCTGAAAGGGTAGGCGTGGTGTCGTTATCAGAACCAGGCGCATTAATGGTAATGGTTGGGGCGGTGGTATCAATTTCCCCTGTAGTATCAGCAGTTGCTGTATTGCCTGCTTCATCGGTCACGCTGGCGTTAACGGTAAATTCGCCTTCCGCTAATTCAGTGGGTACATCAACGCTGTAGGTGCCGTCTGCCTGCACAATGGCAGTCACGGTTTGAGTATTGCCTGCACTGTCGGTAATGGTTAGCGTAACTGTGCTGCCAGGAGTGGCATCGGTTGTACCTGAAAGGGTAGGCGTGGTGTCGTTATCAGAACCCGGCGCATTAATAGTAATAGTTGGAGCGGTAGCGTCAATTTCACCAGTGGTAGAACTATCTGCAGTATTACCTGTAGGTTCTAATACGGTAGCATCTACCGTGAACTCACCATCAGCCAGTGCATTTGGTACGTCTACACTGAACGTACCGTCGTCTTGTACTATGGCGGTAACAACCTGAGTGTTTCCCTCACTATCGATAACGGTTAGTGTAACTGTACTGCCTGGAATTGCTGAAGTAATGCCTGATAGTGTTGGCGTGGTGTCGCTTGTTAAGCCAATCGCATCTAGGGTAAGTGAAATGTCTTGTGCTTGCTCGCCTGTTCCAGAAAACTCAACTGGCGTAACATCGTCGTTGCCATTTGCACTTTGATCGAACTGGAAACCCACTGGATCGACTTCTTCATTTATGCGATCAACGCGCACAAAATTACTACCGCCGTCAGTACCAGCGCCGCCATCTAGACCCGCCGCGGTTGCTTCTAACGATTCTAAAATGTCTCCATCACCAGCAAGTACATCAAGAAAGTCAGCGTCACCTTCTTGGTTGTTACCATCTACGCCGTCAACACCGTCAAGTAATGCTGTTAGCTCATCCACACTTTCATCAAAAACAGCAAATTCATCGTCAGAATTGTTTTCGGTGAAATCTAATTGCAGCGGGAAAGTAACACTTTGTCCAGCTGGAAGTGTGCGAAGTTCTCCATCTACACTTACGGTAACAAATCCATCAGGTGATATGTTTAATACGTCGCCTTCCGCCACCGTCATACCGACAGTAACATTGACCTGTTCACCTGTTTCACCACGTACTAAAGAAGCCTCGCCGTTTACTTCTGCAATGATTACTTCAGCCATAATTCCCTCTCAATCGATAAATTTTCTCGCTATACAAAAAGCGTAGCAGGGCTTTTTTATCTCGTTACCGGACCGTGGTACGGGGGACACATATCCTTTGGTATAAAGCCTAGGTAGTTCCCCCTAATTTATTAATTTTTAGTCTAATAATTGTGAGTCAAGTTTGCAGAAATACACATAGCGTCTACTTTTTAAAAGTAAGAAACGACACAAATGTCGCTTAGTATTTATATAGTGAGATGCATATATGAAGTTGATAAATTCAGTGCTTTCCAAGGTTGTTATTGGAGCAACTGGCGCTGTGCTAGCTCATGCTGCTATTGCTCAAAGTAATGGTGTTGGTGACTCGTCAGTCAGTTTGGAAGACTACGTTCGCAAGGTAGTAAACGAAAACCCAGAAGTGCAAGCCAGCTGGCGTCAACTTCAAGTTGCTATGTCAGACGTTGATATTGCTCGTGGCGGCTTTCGCCCTCAGGTCGATGTGTTGGCATCAAGTGCTTATACCGATAGAAACTACGGGCTAGATCGGGAGTACATGGGACATACCGCGCAAATCGCCTTAACTCAGATGCTGTACGACGGTTTCTTAACAAGCAGTGAAGTTAAACGTTTTAAACAAGCGCAAGTGGTACGCTTTTTCGAACTAATGGGTGAAGTAGAGCAGAAATCTCTGGATACGGCTCTCGCCTACATGGATGTAAAGATGTTTCGTGAGCTCTTAAAACTCGCTGAAGAAAACTTAATTACTCATGTGGACGTGTTTAAACAAATTGAAGAAAGTGTAGAAGCAGGTGTAGGTCGTCGTGCCGATTTGGAACAAATTAGCGGACGTTTGTCTCTGGCCGAGTCTAATGTGCTTACCGAGCTGTCTAATCTGCACGATGTTACCGCGCGGTTTTTACGGTTGGTGGGCGAGAAGCCCGCGAATAACTTGCAGCCGGTAACGTTAAACTCTGCGTATGTTGATGCTAGTGTTACGGATATTCAAACCTTACTCACTAACGCCTACGGCACCAACCCCCAATTTAATGCTGCTATTTACAACATTGATGCCCAGCGTTACGCCGTGGACAGTGCAAAAAGTCTTTATCATCCGCAAGTCAATTTAACCGCAAGTTATGGCGCACAAACGCGAGACCAAGCTGCGCTAAATAACACCATTACTGAAGCCAGTGTTGGCGTTAACTTTTCTTATAACTTGTATAACGGTGGTTCGGACCGCGCAGCGATTCGACAAGCATTATCACAGGTAGATTTAGCAAAAGACTTGCGGGACAAAGCCTGTATCGATATGAGACAAACGGTACAAATTGCTTATAACGATATTATCAATATTACTGAGCAGCTACCCTCACTGAATGCCCACCGCCTGTCTTCAGACAGAGTAAAGTCTGCATACATGGATCAGTTTACCATTGGTGA
Source organism: Alteromonas sp. Cnat2-8 (assembly GCF_022348355.1). Classification (NCBI taxonomy): domain Bacteria; kingdom Pseudomonadati; phylum Pseudomonadota; class Gammaproteobacteria; order Alteromonadales; family Alteromonadaceae; genus Alteromonas; species Alteromonas sp. Cnat2-8. The sequence goes on along the minus strand of NZ_JAKREX010000001.1, from coordinate 251,488 downwards.
ACGTTCCCTATTAGACTTACTCGATTCCGAAAACGAGTACTACGAATCTAGTCGCGCATATTTAGAAGCACAATACACCTTAGAAAAGGCGCGTGTAAGACTGCTTGCGGCCTCGGGGAGCTTGGCACAAACGTTAGGAATTACAAAAGATGGCGTGCCTGATGTACTGAACAAAGCTGAAGAGAGAATAAGCTACGACCCTAACTACGTTTGTCCGGTCGTTCGTACAAACTTTGAAGATGAACTTAATATTCTTAAGCGCGACACAGATGGCGACGGCATTGTGGATTTGTGGGACGACTGCGTCGATTCTACACCAGGTGCCATGGTCGACGACTTTGGTTGTGAAGCCAAAGAGCCTGATATGGCGCCAGAACCAAGTGCTGCAGATTTTACGTTAGATAATGCGAAGATAATCAATTCATTCAACGTCAATATCGAATTTGCGTCTAATTCTACCGAGGTTTTGCCTGAATACGAGAACTCGCTTTGGGATGTCATTGAAGCCTTAAACAATGACCCAAATTCAGGGGTGATTATTCATGGTCACGCCTCTCTAGATGGGGATGCAGCCTACAACCAGCGGTTGTCTGAGCGCAGAGCTAAGGCGGTTGCGTCGCTGCTTATGAATAAAGCGAACATAGAAGCTAGAAGAATTACTGCGGTTGGTTACGGAGAGAGTCGTCCGCTGGTTGATGAAGAATCAGACGCGGCGAACGCCCGTAATCGCAGAATTGAAGCGGCTATTATCCAGCTTCCTTCTAACGAATAGCAATGTGTAGGCCTATATGAAGGAAAAGAAGGTCGTAGACGACATATCCTATTTGGAACAGCAAGGAGGCGTATTGATGGATTGTTTGATTACGATCTGTCATGCGCACCATCTGGATGTATCTCGAGTCAGCCTGCTCAGTGGGCTTCCCTTAGATAGCGGCGAATTATCGCCCACAGGATTTGAGCGTGCAGCTAAACGGGCGGGACTCGTCAGCAGAACGGTTAAGCGCGATTTAGACCACATTAATACTGCGCTTTTGCCCGCTGTATTAGTCTTAAATGAAAAGCAAGCCTGTGTACTACATGGCTTAGAGCCTACCCATGCAAGAGTTTCGTATCCAGAACTAGATGACGCCGTGGTTGAAGTTCCCAGAGATGAACTTGCTGCCCGTTATACTGGGTACATCATATTTGCTCGACCCGAGATGCACGCGCATGAGACCAATGCTCAAATTGACAAATCCTCAGTAGGGCACTGGTTGTGGTCATCTATCAAATCTGCAAAAGGGCTGTATAGGGATGTACTAATAGCCTCTGTTTTTATTAGCCTGCTTTCCATTGCCCTGCCTCTTTTTGTAATGAATGTATACGATAGGGTGGTGCCAAATGCGGCACTGGAAACCTTGTGGGCGCTGGCGATCGGCGTGCTTTTAGTTCTCGCGGCAGATTTCCTGTTACGCATGCTTCGGCAGTACTTTGTAGAACTGGCGGCAAGTCGGCTAGATGTCACGCTTTCTGCAAAAATTATGGAAAAAGTACTGTCTATAAATTTGGCCAGTAGACCAGCAAAAAGCGGTTCCTTTATAAACAGCTTGCAATCTTTTGAGAGTATTCGGCAGTTTTTTGGTTCTGTAACGCTGGTGGCATTGGTTGATTTGCCATTCGGGCTCCTGTTTGTCGTTATCATAGCCATGATCGATTTTTACTTGATCATTCCTATTCTTATTGGCGCCACCGCGCTTTTCCTATACGCCATGAAAGCGCAGCGCGTAATGCGTTCTCTTTCAGAAGAGTCGATGGAGATTAGCTCTCGAAAAAGCTCCCTCGTTACCGAAAGCGTGACTTCTTTAGAGGACATTAAGGCTTTTGGTTACCAGAGCCGAAACCAAAGTGCGTGGGAAAAACAGACGATATTTCTAGCCAAAGTTAACGCCAAGCTGCGTTTGGTTTCGATGTCGGTAAATAATGCTGCACTTTGGGTTCAGCAGTCAGTCGGCGTTGTAATCATTTTAACTGGTGTATATCTGATCATTGAAGGTGTAATCACCCAAGGTGGATTGATTGCTGCCTACCTATTGTCTAGCCGAGCTATGGGGCCGGTCTCCCAGGCTGCGGCTTTATTGGCGCAATACCATCACGCTGAGACGGCGAAGAATGCCCTTGACGATATTATGTCTTTACCGAGTGAGTCAGGCAGTAATAAGCAGATAAAAAGTAATATTGTGCTTAAGGGTAATATTGATGCAAGCCAGCTTTGCTTTAAATATCCGGATGAAACCGTACTTGCACTCAAAGACATAAACTTCTCAATTAAACAAGGTGAGCACGTAGCGATTTTGGGCAAAAACGGATGCGGAAAATCTACCTTGAACAAACTGCTTATGGCCTTTTACCGCCCTGAGTCTGGGCAGTTACTCGTGGATGGCATTGACCTTCAGCAATACGACCCGACACTACTTCGCAAACAGATAGGTTACGTGCCACAAGACGTCAGCCTTTTCTACGGTTCATTGAAAGACAATATTATGTCTGAAGATTTACATATCGATGAAAGTGACTTTTGGGAGGTACTGACTCAGTGTGGTTTGGCGAAACTTGTTAATGGAAATGCCAACGGGGTAGAACAAAATGTAGGTGAGCGAGGTAGCTTACTTTCTGGTGGTCAGCGACAAGCAGTAGCGATGGCTAGAGCGATAGTGCGAAACCCTGCGATATATATCATGGATGAGCCTACCTCAGCCATGGACTCAACGAACGAAGCGCAGATGAAGGAAACCATAAAAGCAGCGACATCCGGCAAAACACTCATCATCAATACTCATCGTACTACGCTGCTTGACCTTGTTGAGCGCGTGATTGTTGTCGAGAACGGAAAAGTTATTGCTGACGGTAAGAAGGAAGATGTACTTGTTCAGTTTAAACAGCCAAGTCAAATACTTAAGAGGGCGCCATGATTTTAAACAGTGGTGGTGAGAAAAAAGACTGGTTGCAGCGATTAATGCGAGGTTGGCTAGCGCCACCTCCAGGTCAGGACTGGGTATTGGAAGCCGAGTGGTCACGTATAATGCAAACGCCGGTGAAAGCCCGTGGGCTTTTGTATTTGGTATCACTAGTTTTATTTCTTTTGGTGGTGTGGTCGTATTTTGCAGAGATTGATGAAGTTGCCAAAGGCGATGGTAAAGTCATACCGTCACAGCAACTACAGGTTCTCCAATCCTACGACGGAGGAATTGTACAGGATATATTAGTACGAGAAGGGCAAACGGTTGAAGCTGGGCAAGTGTTATTAAAGGTTGATCCTACCCGTTTTTTGTCAAGCCTTGAAGAAAACACAACCCAGTTTGCGGCGCTGGCGGCGAAAGTGCAGCGCTTATCAGCGCTTACCCAAGGTGACGTGTTGCGGTTTAATCGAGAGCTTCGCGAACAGGCTCCAACGATCGTTGATAACGAACGCAAGCTCTACAATTCCAACTTGGCGGAGCTTGATGAAGTTGCAGCAGGATCGGATTCTCGTATTATGCAACGCCGTCAAGACGTGGAAGAAGAGCGAGCGAATCTTTCCCAGTATCAAAACGTTTTGTCCCTCTCAAAGAAAGAGCTCTCTGTGACCAAGCCATTACTTGCATCAGGTGCTGTGTCGGAGATTGAAATCCTTCGATTGGAACGTCAGATAGTAGAGCTAGAAGGAAACATCACCAAGTCCAAGGTAGCGATTGAGCGTGGGTTAAACGCCATCGAAGAAGAAATCATAAAGAAGGAAGAAGCGCGTCTTAAACTGGTTAATCGATGGAACCAAGAATTGACCGAAGCCACCGCCGAAATGGCGACATTGCAGCAGTCTCAAACCAGTTTAGAAGATGTGGTGTCACAAGCAGCGCTGAGATCGCCAATCAATGGTACGGTGCAGCGCTTGCTCATCAATACCATTGGTGGGGTCATTACTCCAGGCAGCGCGGTAGTGGAACTCGTTCCTCAAGACGATCAACTTATTGTTGAGGCAAAGGTCTCGCCTAAAGACATTGCGTTTATTCGAGAAGGGCAGCAGGCCATCTTAAAATTCAGTGCTTACGACTTCACTATTTATGGCGGTATGTCCGCTGAAGTCCGACATATCAGTGCAGACGCCATTACCAACGAGAAAGATGAAACCTACTATTTAGTCAGGCTTGAAACGAAGAAAAGCATTGCTGATGAAGCGTTAGATATTTTACCTGGAATGATCGTACAGGTAGACATATTGACGGGAAAGAAAACAGTCCTTAACTATATCTTATCCCCTCTGTTCAATGTTACAGCCTCTGCGCTGCGGGAGCGTTAAATGAGACATTTCATTGCCGAGAAAGATTTGCAAGGGGCGCTAACCCAGTATTCGTGGACCAGCTATAGTCGGGTTGATCAACTAACATGTGATCAAACTGATTGTATATGGATATTGGCAAGCGATGAGAACTGGCGGCAACAGCTAATTGAAGCCAAGCAAAAAGTAACACAAGTGGTATTACTGACCTACAAATATGACCGTTTAGAGATGCAAACAGCGCTGATGCTAGGCGCTAGGGCGTATTGTCACGCATTAGGAACCCAGTCTCTTTTATTTTCGGTAGCGAGGGTGATAGAAGCCGGAGGAATGTGGTTACCTAATGAGTTGCTTTTAGTGACAACATCTAATGTGGCGGTCAATCTGCAGTCTAAACGCGTGTTACCTGCTTTAAGTGGCTTAACGAACCGCGAAAAGGACGTATTGAGCGGCATTTTAGATGGGTTAAGCAATAAAGAAATTGCAAGAGAGCACGGTATTACCGAGCGTACCGTTAAAGAATATGTGGGTACGCTCTTACACAAATTTGAGGCAAAGGACCGAATCAGTCTATTACTCCGACTTGGTGAATTTAGTCATCTAAAAGATGCTCTATAACTTCCATGTGTGATACAACGCCGTCAATACCAAGTTCTATAAAGAGCGCTTGATGGTCAGAGCGTTTAACGCCGTCGGCGTATACTTTAATACCGAAAGTATGCGCCAGTGAGCAGAAGCCTCGAAGGAAAGCGTGATTAGCTGGGTTGAAGTCTATGTCGGCCATAAATGCGGAATCAATTTTCACATAGTCTAGCCCCATCTCTTGCACATCTAACAGTTGCGAGAACGATTCGCCTACGCGTTTAAGGCCTATTTCGCATTCTTTAGCTTTAAGCGTAGTGCAAAAGTCGCTAAATTCGTCAGGGAAACGTGTTGCTGTAGATTCCCTTACTTCGAAACACAGCTGTTTAGCTGCTTTTGAGTTGCTGCCTATTTGATAATAAAGCTGTGCAAGGGTTTCAGGGTCTAGCATGAACTGTTCGGAGCAAAGAAAAGCAAACTTCGATTCTGTGCCAGAACGGTTAATGTAATCAATAAGGTGAATAATGGTTGTCAGTTCTAACTGTGGCAACAAACCTAAGTAACGTGCCCAGTGGGTATAGAAGCCGCTCTTTCTAAGCTCGCCGTCTATGTTCACCCCAGCCCAGCTTTGGTAATGAACCAAATTTCTGTCTATATCGAGCACTGGGAAATTAAATGTTTCTACATCGCGCTCATCGATAGCACGTTTGAGCTCTTGCTCCCATCGCTTCTCTTCCACAAGTGAAATGAATTCTCTTAGCGGGGCCTCGACAAACGGTTCGTCCATTTCATCCGCTTCGGCTTCATCTATCATTGCATCAGCGCGCATAAGTGCGTTTGAAAAGCTGTCATCCGGTCGTAATTTCACAACCGACTGAAAGACTTGAGGGTCGCCATCGCGGCTAAATGCACTTAAACACGCACCGTGTAATGCTTCAGATATAGTAACGGCATCGTGTGTTTCGGTGAGGAGAATAGCAAATTCATTTTTTTGCATTCTAGCAATACGACTGTCGGTGAAAAGGTGATGATGCATAGAAAGGCAATCATTAATTTCTTCAACGAAGTCGCGAATACGATTTTTACGTATATTGGCCGGGGAGCGCAAGAAACCTTCGCCCTCAGTAAATCTCACAAAAAAGACGCAGTTGACGCCTTCTGTATCGCGAAAGGCAAGTTGGCCTTTTAAAATCGATATAAAATAGTCTCTGTTGGCAACACCAGATTCGTCGTCGAATTGGGTTTTATAGCGCATGAGATCAAGGCGGGAATTTTCCTCCTCCATAATCTTCTTGGACGTTCTCGCTAAGAAGTTCATCGCGCGAACCACACGTTTGAGTTCTAGCGTGCGAGGTTCGGGCAGTTGAACAAATTTCATTTCACCAAAAGACTCGGCTTGACTAACAACGCCATCCAGAGGTCGAATAATAAAACGAAGTGCCCACGCGCCTATTATTCCTGAGAAGATACCTACAAGGGACAAGCCAAAAATGAGCCGTTGAGTAGCGCGCCACATAGATGCGACGGCGAAGCTGGTGTCGGTTTCAACATATATCGTACCGTACTGACCCCACCCCTCGCTAACCTGAGCAATACCTGGATTGACATTCGGTGAGAAATTGTCTGCAAACCATCTGGGCGTGTCTTCATCTAATTGCACTTCGTGGGTGTGGGCAGACACAATTTCGCCGTCCGCTTTTTGAAGTACAATTGTCGCGTAGTGTCCTATATCGAATTGGGACATGATGAAAAGGTCTAAAGATACGGGGTCTTTTTCTAATCCACTTAGCGTTAACGCCATCATACTTGCGTTATCTAAGTTTTTTGAGTAAAGCTGTTCTTCTACGTATTGCTTCGTAGTAATTCCATGAATTGTCACGCTACCTGCAATTGCAACAAGGACAACGACTACAATGGCTAGCCATAATTCTCTTGTTATTGACATAAACTCCTAGGACCTTCTGCTAATCCCCTCTTGCTTCATGCGCTCAATAACGTCACGCCACCTAGATAGTCTACTGGTAGACGAAGAAACCTGTGCCGTTTTGCCTGGTTGCCAAATACCTGAGTCGTTAAAACTAAAAACAGGTATCAGGTCTGTGCGCTGTGAGCCGGGTAATACATTAGACACTAAGCTGTCTAGCACAAGGGGATCCGATGAAGGGGAGTCATAGTATCCTAAAACCATATGTGCTTGTGTTACTCGACTTCTACCAATCTTCGCTTTTACATAAATTAGGCGAAGTTTAGAACTATCGATACCTAAGTGTAGCAGAGCTACGTATTTTGCAATGGCATAATCCTCACAATCTCCGCGAGAATGGCCAAAAAGTTCAGAAGGGGTTGCCCAGTAGTCTTTTTCTTTAAACACAATATCGTCAGTAGCATACTGAATATGCTCATCAAAGAAAGCGTTTACACCAAGCAATTGATCTTTGACACCCTTACTTTCAAGAGCGTGTAGGGCAGCTTCTAGCGCTGCAACGTGTGATGCTTTATCAGCTCCAAATTTATTTTTTACTTCCTGTTCAAGCTTTGGAAACTCGATTACATACTGATCCTTCATTTGCTGTCCAGCCAGTAGCAGGGCCACTAATGCTAAGCAGTGCGACGCAAATAGAGAAAGGGTCATAACTTCATTATTTTAGTTATACTAAAGTATAGGCGAGAGTAACCGTCTTCACCTAAAGTTTAAGTATAATTTGCTATACGTAGTTATAGGTATAACATGGCTGTGCTGATAAACCAACCATGATTTCGAATGCTAAAGTGGAAATCGAGAAAGACTATTTTTTTACTACAAAATCGTGTTCTTGAATGTTTGCGATAATTCCTGCACCTTCGTTTACTACTAGAGACGAATTACCGTAGGCACTACTCACTACAAATTTGCCAGGATATAGCGAGTACTGTAAGTATTTACGGCCACGGTTATCGACAATCTCTTTAGCTTGATAAAGGTATAGTTCATCTTTTTCAGAAATGCCATTGTCTCTGCCTAAAGATACAGAAATTTTATCGCCGGCAACATTAATCACTCTACCTGTCATTGGCTGGCATGCAGTGGCTTCTTTTATGTCTTCAATCGCTTCTGCTATTGTCGCGTTGACAGTTTGCCCATAAAGCGACTGCCAAAACTTCGTCGAAAATTCATCTACATCTTCGAATCTGTCGAATGTCCATTCTCCTTGATTCTGATAAGACTTAGTCAACAACAGGCCTCCATTAATGCCGTCATAGACTTGAATGGTCATAGCAAAGGAGCGTCGAGAAGTACCCTCACGCCACGGTGTAAAAACCGAAGCCTCTTCCCGTGTCATGCTTAAATCATCTATCATGCCCACCAGCACAAATTGAGTATTACTTTGCGCTGAAAGCGTGCGTACATTTTGGTCAGTATATCGACTGTCAAATTTTGCAGTATGTGGCGCGATATAGATAATATCTAGGTTTTCAGTTTTATTTCGCATGGCCTGCGCTAACTGCTGGGTGAATGAAGCATCGAAATTGGGAATATTACCCTGTGTTAGCTGCGCTCTGTTACGTACCCTGAAATGTGTAGTAGCGAAATGTTTTTGGTCATTTTGTGCGGCGCACACTTTTCCTCTTGGAAAAATGTCAGCGCGAATACTTACCGTAATCACATCGCCGCTATAAACTTCATCAACTAGTTCCAATTGTTCAACTTCGCCGGTAGAGCGAATGGTCATCTCTTCATTTTTAAGAAGACCATTTGTAAGCTTGGCGACACTATGAACTGATGCGCCTGCAAAAAGCATGGCTTGCTTAAGTGCCTCTTGGGTAGCCGCATGTCTGGCAGTTTCCTTATCACCATTTTGCACCACAGCCTGTCCTGTAGCCTCGTACCACACGGCATTTGCTTGCCCAACCAAAAATGCAAACAGGCAAATTACCGCCACGACTGCATTTAAAATAGTTACCAGCTTTGTTTTGCTAATATGTCGCACCGCACACCTCTGGAGGTTTTTATCTAACTGCGCTATGCAAAGCGCCCGGTTTATGAAGCGAAGTATGCGAAAAGAGTGCCAGTTGATGTGGTTTCGTCGCCATTAAATCAATCGGGCGCATATCTTGCACATATCTTGCAACGCGTATCTTGCTAAAGGTTTGTAAAAAGCGTCAGTTTAGATATGTCAAAATCTGCTACCGCGAGTATGGCAGTATCTCGTAGTTACAAGGCTGCCACCGACGAGAGCAGCGTAACTACACATTTGATTTTATTAATAATGCAATTTGGAAATGAAACTATGTGCTTGAAAAAAATACATAAATCAAAATCGCTGCTGCTGTCTTGCTTTCTTGGTTTAGCAATAAGCACTGGTGGATGCGGCATTATTGATAAACACGTTGAGTGGGAAACAATAGAACCAGAAAGCTATCCCGTGCTCAAGGCGGTGGGCTATGCGCCAATTTCCTCCCAGCATGGCGAAAGCGACAGCATGAAGCTTATAATGGCGATGAAAGCGTCAAAATTAGATGCATACCGAGAGCTAACTGAACAAGTCTATGGTCAAAAAATTGAAGGCAATCAGTCTCTGTCTCACTTGGTTATAGATAGCGAAACATTGCGAGCATCTGTAGAGGGGGTCATTAGAGGCGCTGAAGTCGTTAAAGCCTATCCAGTAGGTGAAGATACATACGTCACCGAACTCGCTTTAGATATGCAGCAGGTTTACGATATATATCTGTCGACCGCAAAACCGCGCCGAGTAAAGGATGTTAAGTATTATTAAACGTTAGCGAAAGGGGAGTTTGCGCAAGTGGCTGTATCGTGAAGTCTTGAAACATGCGCAAATTCACAGAGATATAATTTACTTTTACCGGTTAAGGCTTAATGGTTAAAGCTCGCTGAGTGGGGTTTACTGAAATCGCAAAAAATTAGGCGCTCACTCCCGACCCTAAAGTCCCGCCTTTCGGCTTTCCTTTTTTGTCATAGGTGAGCGATTCTTTGGCACGAACTTCCATCATCAAGTTACGTAAGTGTGTGAGGCGTAGCTGTCCTTGCTCTACGGCTTTTTGATTGACCTGCGTGCGGTATTTGCAATCGTCCAGAAGTTTCTTTGCATTAGTCATTAATGCTTCATCTTCTTCTGACATTGAGCCTTGATCGCTAATTGTGCGCTCAATGCTTCCATCGAGAGCCTGAATAGACGTTAACAGTGCTGTCTTTTCGTCTAACAAGTTCATTAAAGATTCGGCGTCTCGCGAACTGATAAGTTGCAATTCTTTTTCAAGCAATACGGCAAGTGAAGACAGTTGCTCCACTTGCTTTATTAGTGCTTGTGTCAATTGGCTTTCTTGTTCAGTCACGTTAGCTCTCTTCTGGTTAGTTACGAGTTTTGTCGCTCACTATTTAGCGCCAAAAATCTCACCTTCTAGTTTTGCAATCTTGTTGGCAAGCACTTCAGGATTAACTTTATACTCGCCACTTTGAATCGCTCGCTTAAGGCGATCGACTTTATCTTGGTTCACAGGCGCTTCCGAACCTTTCTTCTGAACCTGGTTGAGCTGCTGAGCAGATTGCGTCAACGATACAGAATCCTGACGAGGAACTGATGCGGTTTGCGCAGCCTGTGTTGATGCCTGCTGTGGAGATTGCTGCGTTTGGTTTTGCTGCGCAACCTTTCCATTATCAACGGGGGTTTTCGGTAACCCATTGTTTATATTGTTAATTGCCATAATTAGTCCTCACTACTTTTTCGCCTCTGTAAAGTATATCGGCCTTTTGGCTAATTTCTTTAGCTAAATTGTGAACAAAAAAGTAGATATTCGCTGCCTCGTTTATAAGTGTATCACGACTTCTTCAGGGCTTGCGACTCTTGCTATCACCGCCTTTTGGCTACTGGCATTAATTACCTTAATATTGTCACCAACAACACCGTCTTGCTGAGCGATTCCGGCTGTTTTCACTTCCATACCTGCTACCTCAGCAGTTATGGTAATTCTGTCGCCTTTGCACACAAAGCATAGCATATTTGACTGTATAGCTTGTCCGTCAGTCACTCGGCGTTTTATTCTAGCCCCAATAAGCGCTTCTAGTTCAGTAAATGCGGTATGGCGTAATCGTCTTACATCAACTTTTGCCAGAGAGAGATTCGATGATGTCAGTACGGTTCCTGGACTTATTGCGCCTTGGGTGACAACAATTTCTTTGGTACGCGTTACTTGCCCGCTGGTAAAAAGGTACCATTCATTATTTCTACAGCTCACTCTAACTGATATATACGATTGGCTCAGCGCTTCTTGCGACGCATTGTATTCGAACCCAGTTGGGCAGTCAGGAATATTTATCCTATCGTCTATCTTCACAATAGACACATCAATGCTAGTATCCTGCGTATTATCAGCAAGTTGAGTTATTAGGTATTGTTTTGCGCCTTCTTCAACCTGTTTGTGATTGGTTTGTGTCGCCAAGCAGTTCATAGAAAGCACACTGAAAACGGTCAATGACAGTAATCGTGTGAATGTAAGGCGCGTTTTGGCGTTCATATTTTTCATCATGACTTTTCGTGTTCAGTTTACAAGTTATTGACTATGCTTAATACGGCCGATTTGCTTAGTGCAAATAAATAACAGCCAAAGTAAATCCATAAGGTTTACAAGCACGAGCGTCAACGCAGGATCATTGATTAAGTTAAGGTATAAACCCTTACTAAAGACTGAAAAATGCTATTTAGTGTCATTTTTCTGTCGTTTGACCTGCAAAAATTTAGTGATATTGTCTATCTTTATCATAAGAGGCAATGATCATGCCCAGTATTACTTAGAGGTGACCTATGTCGGGGATTTTAGATTCAGTAAACCAGCGCACGCAGCTTGTTGGGCAGAATCGCTTAGAGTTGCTGCTGTTTAGACTGAACGGCCGCCAACGCTTTGGAATTAACGTTTTTAAAGTGCGGGAAGTGCTTCAGTGTCCTCCGCTAACAGCAATGCCGAAATTAAACCCGTTGGTTCGTGGTGTGGCGCACATCCGTGGTCAAACCATATCGGTCATTGATTTAAGTATGGCAACACGCGGCCGTAAAATTGAAGATCTCTCTAATGCCTTTATTGTCATTGCGGAATATAACCGTTCAGTTCAGGGCTTTTTGGTGGGTGCCGTAGAGCGTATCATCAACACCAATTGGGATGCGATCATGCCGCCACCTCAAGGTACCGGCAGAGCAAGCTATTTAACGGCGGTGACTGAAGTTGAAAATGAACTTATTGAAATTCTAGACGTTGAGAAAATTTTAAATGAAATTTCTCCGTTGAATGCCGAAGTAAGTTCAGAGGTGGCAGAAGGTCTGACAACCGAAGGCCAAGAAAACAAAATTATCTTTATTGCAGATGACTCTGCGGTAGCGAGAAACCAAGTTAAAAAGGCCCTAACTTCACTAGGCTTAGAAATTGAGCTAGCTAAAAACGGTCTTGAAGCATTAAACAGGCTTAAAGAAATTGCGGAAGAGTACGGCGATGTAACGAACCGTGTAGGCGTGCTGGTCTCAGATATCGAGATGCCAGAAATGGACGGCTATACACTAACCGCCGAAATTAAGAATACGCCTGAACTTCAAAAGCTTCATGTTGTATTGCATACGTCGCTCAGTGGTGTCTTCAACCAAGCTATGGTGCAAAAAGTAGGGGCTGATGACTTTATCGCGAAATTCCACCCCGATGAACTTGCTACCGCGGTACAAAAGTGGCTAATGACTGAGTGCGAATAACGGAGCAAGATAGGATTGGCTAATAAAGACGTTTCGCCAGCAAGTTACCTCAAGTTTAGAGAGTTTTTGGAAAAGCAATGCGGCATAGTATTAGGTGATAATAAACAATACCTAGTGCGCAGCCGTTTAGCTTCATTACTCTATAAGCATAAGTATGAGTCTGCTGACGAACTGATTGACGTGGTTGTGAAAGGGTTCGACAGAACTTTACTACAGAACGTTATTGACGCAATGACCACAAACGAAACGTTGTGGTTTCGAGACAACTATCCCTTCGATTTACTTGTAAAAGAGTTACTACCAACACTATCGGCAAAAAATCAGAAGCTTCGCATATGGAGTGCCGCTTGTTCGTCTGGACAAGAGCCTTATTCTATTGCGATGTCTGTACTTGAATATCAGCGCCAAAGGCCAGGTGCATTAAGAGCGGGTGTTGAAATTGTTGCTACAGATTTATCGTCAGAAATGCTGCAAAAGTGTGAGTTAGGTATTTATGACGAACTGTCCCTTGCAAGGGGATTGTCCCCGCAAAGGAGACAGGCCTTTTTCCAGCAAAATGATAGCGGGCTTATGCAGGTAAAACCCGACGTTCGTCGGATGGTAAGCTTTAGAAGTCTAAATTTACTTTCGAGCTATGCAGCACTTGGCCGCTTTGATATCGTTTTTTGCCGTAATGTTTTGATTTATTTCTCGGCCGAAGTAAAACAACGCATCCTGCAACAAATTGCCGGACAGCTGCAGCCTCAGGGTGTGCTTTTCCTTGGCGCCTCTGAATCGATCAGTGCTGCAAGTGATACCTATAGTATGGTTAAGTGCCACCCTGGCCTTTACTATCAAAAAAAATGATCTAACTTATCGGCCTGATAAATAATACTTTTTTTACGATCAGGTCGACACTTTTGACTTACACCCTCCGTCAAAACCTCATTATGGCATTTGCCTTGCTAACTATTTCTACAAACGACAGTAAAACGGCAAGATTCGATATTTAATTGTCCGCTTACATTGTCACCACGAACAAATTTTTAGTATGTCAGAGGTCATGTTATGGCTATTAACCTAGATAAGCTGGTTGGCTTTCATGAGTCAGCACTCACTATACGCACAGAGCGTATGGAAGTGATTTCTGGAAATCTAGCGAACGCAAACACGCCTGGTTATAAAGCGCGGGACATTGATTTTAATAAAGCAATGCAGTCGGCTATGCGAGAAGCATCTGGTGGTACAGCCAATCACGCTTCTTCAGGAATGGTGCGGACAAATGATCGCCACTTAAGCGGCAATTCTACGTCAGTAGCGGCAAACTTTGACATGCAATACCGCATCCCAACGCAACCAGACACTGGCGACGGTAATACGGTTGAAGTTCAAGCGGAAAGAAATCGGTTTTTAGACAATGGATTGCGCTACCAAGCCAGCCTAGAATTTTTGAACGGAAAAATTAAAGGCATGAAAAAAGCGCTTAGCTCAGGAGGTCAGTAGTCATGAGTTTATTTAATGTAATGCAAATTTCGAGTACGGGTATGGAGGCGGAGAATGTACGTCTTAATACTACGGCAAGTAATATTGCCAACGCTAACTCGGTTAGCAGCAGCTATGACGAAACATACCGAGCTCGCCATCCAGTTTTCGCTACGGCGTTGCAAGATGCAATGCGCGACCAGTCGAAAGGTGCAGGTGTTCAAGTAAAGGGTATTGTAGAAAGTGATGCTCCTTTGCAAGTGGAGTATTCACCTAACAACCCGATGGCAGATGAAAACGGCTACATCTATAAACCCAACGTGAACATTGTGGAAGAGATGGCGAATATGATGTCAGCGTCCAAAGCGTATGAAACTAACGTGCAGGTTGCGGACACCACAAAGCGTATTTTCCGTCGCGTACTGCAGCTAGGTCAAGGGCAGTAACTTGCCGCTTGAATAATGTGAGGATTACTCAGTGAATACCATAAACAATACTGGCTTAAATACTGATCTGTATTGGCAAGAGGAAACCGTCAAAATAGCTGACGGCACCGAGCAGCAGTTAACCCAGGAAGATTTCTTCTCAATGTTAACTGAGCAGTTAGCCAATCAGGATCCCACTGCACCCGTTGATAACGATCAAATGGTAGCGCAGATGACATCATTTACGATGGCCGACGGTATTTCCCAGCTTAACGAAAAGTTTGAGTCGTTTGCAGCTTCAATGACATCGAATCAAGCGTTACAAGCCTCTAGTCTTATCGGGCAAAACGTGCTGGTTCAAGGTAACGTGGGTTATATGGCCAATGAAGGCGATGGCATTTCGGGTGTCATCGTGAATGAAAAAACAGTTCAGAATATGACGATCACTATTGAGAACCAGTTTGGTGAAGTCATAAAAACCATTGATGCAGGCACACAAAGCGCTGGCAACATTGAGTTTGAATGGGATGGCAAAGATAAGCATGGCAACCAGATGGCACCGGGTGAATATGTTATCAGTGCCACTGGCGAGTTGAATGGAGAAGGTGTTCAGCTGAATACCGCCGTTAATCGCCATGTTGGAAGTGTAAGCTTGGCTGGTAGTGGTCAAGGCGTAATTTTGAATTTGGATGGTGATGTCAGTATCAATCTTGATGACGTCATTCAAATCGGCAGTTAGTAGGAGAATCAATAATGTCTTTTAATATTGCACTGAGTGGCGTATCAGCCGCACAAAAAGATTTGGATGTAACCGCCAACAACATCGCAAACGTAAATACAGTTGGCTTTAAAGAATCTCGCGCTGAATTTGGCGATGTTTATGCGGCATCACTGCTTTCAGGTGGCAAAACTAAAGTAGGTGACGGTGTACTCACTCAAGAAGTTGCTCAGCAATTTTCTCAAGGTAGCCTTCAGTTTACCAATACCTCGCTTGATTTGGCGATCACAGGTAATGGTTTCTTTGCGACAGTACCTGAAATTACGTCTCGCGACTTCTCGTTCACACGTGCGGGTCAGTTCAAGTTAGATAGCGACAATTTCGTGGTTAACAGTAACGGCGATAACTTATTGGGTTTCCCCGTTAACTCTGATGGTACAAGTGCCTCGGTAGCACTTAGTACTACAGAGCCAGTACGTATCCCAGATTCTTCGGGTTCTCCCGCACAAACCACAGAAGTTGACATTCGAATGAACTTGCCTGCTGGTGATGCAGCCCTAGATCCACAAGATTTTGACCCTGAAGATCCGCTTACCTACAACGCAGCAACATCGGTAACCGTTTACGATTCGTTAGGTGATAGTCACGTAATGACCTATTACTTCATAAAGGATGCGACACCGGGTGTTGATAATGAGTGGTATGTTGCTACTGCAATCGATGACACGCTAGTTGATATGACAGATTCAGCGGGTAATGACACAGACCCAGCAACAGCAGTAAATAGTGTCGGTGGTAACACTGGTAACGCCGTAACAGCATCTAAACTCATCTTCTCTCAAGGCGGTGATTTCGTTGGTATGGAAACGCCTGATGGCCTACCTACACTTGATTTCAAAATGGAAACAGAAGCGCTAGGCGCAGGTATTCTTGCTAATGGCTCAGATCCTACGCAGCAAATAAGTATAGATTTCAACCTCGATGTTAATAGCGCTACGCCTAATGAGCCGACTCAGTTCGCCTCTGCGTTCGAGGTTACATCATTAGAACAGGATGGTTTGCCTGTAGGTCGATTGACGGGTATCGATATCGGTCCTGACGGCCTGGTTCGTGCAACGTTCTCTAATGGTACGTCTGAACCTATTGTTCGTGTCGCTTTGGTTCGCTTTTCTAATGAACAAGGCCTAACTCAAGAGAGCAGTACTCAGTGGAAGGAAAGTATTCTTTCTGGTGAGGCACTAGCGGGTGAAGCAACAACTGGTACTTTCGGCGAAATTAACTCTTCGGCGCTAGAACAAGCTAACGTTAACCTTACCACTGAGCTCATCGATATGATTATCGCTCAGCGTAACTTCCAGGCAAACTCGCGTGCGCTTGAAGTGAACAACTCGCTAAACCAGACTATCCTTAACATTCGATAGTTTGCAGTAAGCTACATTAGCAGATTGCTAAGCGGCAAATTTTAGGCGCGGAAAACCGTACCTATTTGACCCGATTTAGAAAGGTCGCAACAATGCGACCTTTTTATTTTTCTATATATATCAATTCAATACCGCCCTTATTTTTCAATTGCACTAAATATCCACAGATTGGCACTGCCTTTGCAAAATCTTGTTTAAGGTTTAATCAGAGTCAAAAGTCAGTCATGGACAAACTTCTCTATATTTCAGCAAGTGGCGCCTCCCAAGACCTTCTCGGAACAGGGATTAGGGCCAATAACTTGGCTAATGCACAGACAACGGGATTCAGAGCGCAGTTAGAGCAGGCAAGGTCAATGCCGGCCTACGGCGAAGGTTTGCCGACTCGCGTGTTTTCCATGACAGAAAGCCCGTCGAATAATTACGAGTCGGGTCCGATGATTAAAACAGACCGCGACTTAGACGTAGCCATCCAAGGTGATGGTTGGTTCGCTGTACAAGATCAAAATGGTCAAGAAGCTTACTCGCGTGATGGAAATTTCAAGTTAGGCGATGACGGAATTTTGACAGATATCCACGATCGCGTCGTGCTTGGTGACAATGGGCCAATATTCCTTCCTGTTCCTTTAGATAATCTCAATATTGCGGCCGATGGCACGTTGTCAATGAGACAGTTAGGTGCCCCTGCCAATGTTATTGAAGAAGTGGGGCGACTTAAATTAGTTAGCCCAAACTATGCAGACATGGAACGTGGGAACGACGGCTTATTTAGAATGGAAGATGGCTCAATAGCGCCAGCCAATGCCAACGTGAAAGTAATGTCGGGCATGCTTGAAGGTTCCAACGTCAATGCGGTTGACGAAATGGTAGACATGATAAGTCTGCAACGTCACTACGAGCTTCAAGTCAAAATGATGAAGCAAGCAGAGAAACTAGATCAAAGTGGCAATGCGTTATTACGCATTCTGTAAACGAATTTTTATCATCGTTGCCCCATGAGCAACGTCGGAGGTTAACATGCATCCAGCACTATGGATAAGTAAAACCGGACTAGACGCCGCACAGACTGATGTGGCAGTGGTATCTAACAACCTAGCCAATGCGTCAACTGTGGGCTTTAAAAAAGACCGCGCGGTGTTTGAAGATTTGCTTTATCAGAATATCAATCAGCCAGGCGGTCGTTCGTCTGCTGACACAGAGCTTCCTTCTGGGCTTATGCTTGGTTCAGGCTCGAAGGTCGTTGCTACTCAAAAAGCACATACGCAAGGTAACCTGTTAACCACTGAAAACGCGCTTGATATGTCAATTCAAGGTCGTGGTTACTTTGAAATATTGCAGCCAGACGGCACCATTGCATATTCAAGAAATGGTCAGTTTTCACTGAACGACCAAGGCCAAATTGTTACATCTGGCGCGGGTTTTTTGCTTCAGCCTGAAGTGGCTATTCCCGAAGATGCGCAACAAATCACAATTTCTCAAGATGGTGAAATTAGCGTGAGCATACGGGGCCAAGCTGAACCGCAGGTACTCGGTCAGCTTAATATTTCTGACTTTGTTAACCCAACCGGATTACAACCAACCGGACAAAATCTTTATGTAGAGACAGCGTCAAGCGGTGCGCCTATTCAGGGGGTCCCTGGTCTGCAAGGATTGGGTTATATCTCACAAGGCACGTTGGAAACCTCTAACGTAAACGTGACCGAAGAGTTAGTAAACCTTATCGAAAGCCAGCGCTTGTATGAGATGAACTCAAAGGTTATCTCATCGGTCGACCAAATGCTTGGTCAGGTTATTCAGCAACTTTAGTAGGTAGCATCATGCGTATTTTAGGTTTATCTGCTGCACTTCTGATACTTGGCGGTTGCGCCAGTACAAACGAGCCTCCCGTTCAGGCAAACGACCCGTCGTTTGCACCGGTAGTGCCAGATTACCCGCGTGAAACGGTAGTAGAGGATGGCTCGCTTTTTCGTTCGCAGCTTGCTAATAACTTATATTCTGACGTTACCGCAAGAAGAGTCGGTGACATCATCACTGTAACGTTAAGCGAGAATACCCAAGCGAGCAAATCAGCCGACACTAGCACAGCGAAAGATTCAAACGTCAATCTTAATCCTATTACCGGGCTTGCTGGGCAGGCGATAAACATTGGCGGAGAGTCCGTACAATTAGGAATAAGTTCATCCCGAGATTTCTCCGGTGATGCCACTGCTAACCAAAGCAACAGCTTAAACGGCGCTATCTCAGTTACTGTGGTCGACGTACTTCCTAACAGCAACCTTGTTATTCGTGGCGAAAAGTGGCTAACCCTGAATCAGGGCGATGAATATATTCGTCTTACCGGTATCATTCGTCCGGCAGACATTAGTCCCGAGAATGAAATCGTGTCCACTAAGGTTGCAAATGCGCGTATCCAATATTCGGGTACGGGAAGTTTTGCGCGAGCACAAGAAAAGGGTTGGTTAACCAAGTTCTTTGATTCTGCTTGGTGGCCTCTTTAGGTTTTAGGATAGGAGAGTGAACATGCGTTTGTTTTCAGTAGTATTAGCCGCTTTCACAATGCTTTTATCTTCACAGGCAGGTGCGCAGCGCATTAAAGATGTAGCGAGTATTCAAGGCGTACGTAGTAACCAATTAGTGGGATATGGTCTTGTTGTAGGTTTGCCTGGAACGGGTGAACAAAGCCCGTTTACCGAACAAAGTTTCAGAACCATGCTGCGCAACTTTGGTATCAGTCTTGACGCTAACACCAAGCCAAAAATACGAAACGTGGCCGCAGTGGCGGTACACGCCGACCTGCCTGCTTTTGCAAAACCCGGACAAACCATTGATATTACGGTTTCTTCAGTTGGCGAAGCGGCCAGTCTTCAAGGCGGAACGCTGCTCCAGACGTTTCTTCGCGGTGTTGACGGTAAAGTCTACGCTGTAGCGCAAGGCAGCTTAGTCGTGAGCGGGTTTGGCGCACAAGGCGGTGATGGCTCTCGTATTGTCGTTAATACGCCAACGGTAGGCAGAATTCCAAACGGTGCGATGGTAGAGCAATCTGTACCAACAGGCTTTGCCAATGGCGACACGTTAACGCTTAACCTCCATTATCCAGATTTCTCAACAGCCAAGTCGCTTGCAGATACGATCAACGAGCGCTTAGGTGCACAGCCGGAAAATGGCTATGTTATTGCTAAGCCCATTGATGCAGCGTCTGTTCGCGTGTCGGCCCCGCGAGATGTCGGTCAGCGCGTGGGCTTTTTGGCTACCTTAGAAAACTTCGAATTTACACCAGCTGATGCGCCAGCGCGTGTGGTAATAAACAGCCGCACAGGCACCATTGTTATTGGCAGTGACGTTCGCTTGTTACCAGCAGCAATTACTCACGGCGGGCTAACGGTGACCATCTCTGAAAATCAGCAAGTTTCTCAACCTAACGCGTTTGGTGAAGGGCAGACTGCCGTTACCACTCAGTCGATTGTTGATGTCGATTTGGCAGATAGCCGCATGTTTAAGTTTGAGCCAGGCGTTACTCTGGACCAGCTTGTGCGCGCGGTAAATGAGGTGGGCGCTGCGCCGGGCGATTTAATGGCAATTTTGGAAGCATTACGTCAAGCAGGCGCATTGCGTGGAGAGCTCGTTATTATTTAAAACGAGCAAAGAGCATTTACGAGACGTTAGTAAAATAAAGTCACAGCGGAATAAGCACGATGGAATCACTTAGCACAAAAAGTCAGCTTGATATGGCTCGCAATGTCCACGATATGGGCAGCATAAACAAAATGCGTGAAGCCATTGCGTCGGGCGACGAGACGGTATTGCAAGAAGCTGCCCAGCAGTTTGAAGCGATATTTGTGCAAATGATGTTGAAATCAATGCGTAAAGCACAAGATGCCCTTGCTGACGAAAATAGCCCATTTAATTCACAGCAAGTTAAGTTTTATCGTGATATGCACGACCAACAGCTAGCGACAGACCTCACTTCCGGTGGCGGTTTAGGTCTCGCTGATGTCATTGTTAAACAGTTAGGTCAAACTGAGGATAGCTATACGCCTGCCAGTGTAATCAGAAGTGACGGAGACTTATCATCACTTAACAGAAACCGTGTGTACAACGTAACTGAGGCGCAGGATATTGCCCTTTCTTCACAGTCTATTCGCAGCCAGTCAGCACAAAAAGATGCCATGTTCGAAAGTCCCGAGCAGTTTGTAGAGAGCCTAATGCCAATAGCTGAGAAAGTGGCAGCAAAATACGGAATGGATCCTAAAGCAATAATTTCCCAAGCCGCGGTTGAAACCGGGTGGGGCAAATTTGTTATCCATAAAGCGGATGGGGAAAGCTCGCACAACTTATTTGGCATCAAAGCAAATAAGGGATGGCAAGGAGAGCAGGCTGTAGTCGACACGTTGGAATTTAACAATGGACTACCGCAAAAACAAAAGGCTGCTTTTAGGTCCTACTCGTCAGTAGAAGACGCAATGGAAGACTATGGACGCTTTATCACATCACAGCCTCGCTACAGCCATGCTGTCGAGAATGCTTCTGACGCAGCGCGCTATACCCATGCGCTTCAAGAAGCGGGTTACGCTACCGACCCTGAATACGCGCGCAAGATAATGGCAGTGTATAACAGCGATCGTCTCAGCACGTTAATGCCATAGCATTGGAGATTACATTGTGAGTTCTGTCGATTTATTCTCATTAGCCACCAGTGGTGTTAACGCCAGTAGTAAGCTATTACAAACGACCAGTAACAATATTGCCAACGTCAACACGCCAGGCTATGTTCGCGAGCGCACTGAGCTTCAAAACAGCCAAGTCTTCGGTGTAGAGATCGGCAATACCGAACGTATCATCAACGTATTTGCTCAAAATCAATTGCGCAGGGACATTACTTCTGTCGGCGAGCTTGAGACATTCTCTAGTAAAACAGCGGCCATTGACAATCTACTAGCGAGTGAGGCTAACTCAATCTCCCAAGGATTGAGCGAGTACTTCGCCGCGTTGCAAACAGCTGCTGACGATCCTACTAACCTGGCGTCTCGCGACCAAGTGTTAGGGAAATCTGAGTCTTTGTACCAACGAATGAAGACACTGTCTGATTATATGTTGGAGAAAGAAGAAGAATTAAACCTAGAGTTCACGTCGATGGTGAATCGAGCGAACACCTTGATTGGCAATATTGGCGATCTAAATCGCAATATTGTTATTGCCAATGGTAACAATACCAGCGACCAGCCTAGCGCATTGCTTAATGAGAGAGATCAAGCGATAGACGAGCTCGCTTCAATCATGGGAATAACAGTTAAAGAAAGCACCACGCAAAATGGAGCGGTAACAATTAACCTGACTTCTGGTGAGTCATTGGTATTAGAAAATGGCGCATTTAATTTATTTGAACTGAATACTAATGCTGACTTAACGTTCAAGCAGCTCAAACTAGAAACAAACTTTGGCTCACAGACAAAAGCTGATGCCTCAATACGTATCGTAGAAGATGATTTAGGTGGCGCACTTGGCGGTTTATTCGGGTACAGAAACGAAATTTTAGGCCCTGCAATGCGGGATGTTGGTCAGCTATCAGTAGCATTCGCCGATGCAATGAATACGCAAAATAAATTGGGGATGGACTTAGACGGCCAACTTGGTAGCAATATTTTCGATATACCTTCGTTTCGCGGATTAGCATATAGCGATACCAATGGTGACTATGTTGTAACTGCACAAATTACCGAAGGTAAAGGTGCAGAGCTAACGGATGCTGACTACAAAATTGAGGTTACGGCAGTAACTGCGGGCGTGCCTAGTCAAATAGAAATTACGCTATTAAATGCAGATGGCACACCGAAAAAAGACGCTTCTGGCAATGATATTATCTATTCCAATTACGCGGTTACAGCTGGGTTTAATGAATTGCCCGGTGGTATTGAAGTTGATTTCTCAGGAACCGATCCCTATACCGTGGGTAATGAGTTTCTCATTCAGCCAACTAAAGATATCGCGTCTAAGATTACACTAGAGACAAATCGCCCTGAAGATTTAGCGTTTGCAAGCCCGGTGAGAGCAGGTGCAAATAATACAAATTTGGGAAGCGCAAATGTCATTGACGTTACGGTATCTAACACAGAAGTCGGCGCTTCTGCTTTTGACGGAGCGGGTGGGCTGTTAAATTCAGCGCCAGCTCAAATTAACTTTACGGCCGCAGATACATACGACGTTGTAGATGGAAGCGGTAATGTTTTAGCTACAGTAACTGGCACAACTGATTTAACTAACCTCATTAGTCAAGCGGGAATAAGCCCAGATCCAGGCTTTGATTTGAGCTTGGATGGCGTGCCAAAAGCTGGGGATAGTTTCTCGATCAGCTATAATACAGATGGCTTTAACGATAACAGTAATGCGCTTAATTTAGCGGCTATTCAAAACGAAAATACCGTGCAAGTCAGCAGTGAGGCAACGAATACACCACGTACCTTCCAAGATGCTTATGCATCTATGGTTGGCCGAATTGGTGAAGATGCCTCGATGGCAAAAGTAACACTTGCTTCGGCGGAAGCCATGAAGGTTCAATCGAAGAATTGGTTTGAGTCTGTCTCTGGCGTTAGCTTAGACGAAGAAGCCGCAAATTTAATAAAGTATCAACAAAGCTATGCTGCCGCAGCGCGAATTTTGTCTACGGCGCAAGAATTGTTTAATACCATTTTGCAGTCAGCAAGGTAGGTGAGTTATGCGTATATCAACGAATCAAATTTATGATCAAAACATGCGCTCGATTATGCAAAATCAGGGCGATTTGGCAAAGACTCAAGAGCAGCTAGCTTCTGGAAAACGCATTATCACTCCGAGTGACGACCCCGTTGGTGCGGCAAAAGTATTACGTTTAACCGAAGAAATCGATGAGCTAACCCAATTTCAGCGCAACAATGATCTAGTAACAGGTTCGCTCGAACAGCAGGAAGCGGTATTGACGAATATTACCAATTCGGTTAACCGTGCTAGAACATTAATCGTTCAGGCGGGAAATGGCATTTTGGATGATCCTGACAAACGAGCTATCGGGTCAGAGTTAGAGCAAATTAAGCTCGAAATATTTGATTTGATGAACACGCAGGATGCAGATGGTAATTACCTGTACGCAGGTTATCAATCTGGCAATCAAGCATTTACTTTTAACCCGGCTTCGGGAGGTAATGCAATATCCTTTTCAGGCGATGCCGGCGTAAACTTCATTCAGCTTTCAAATAGCTCGAAGATTCAGTCTACCAGTAACGGGTATGAAGTTTTTGAGAACGTACTATCTCGTTTCAACTTTTCAGTAACAGCGAATACGGTAACCTCGTTAGAGGGAGCGACAATTAAGGAGCAAGGTACTTTCGATACCTTTTTTAATAATAATTATGATAATGCTAACCTAACAAACAACGACTTTAGGGTAGATTTTCTCGGAACAGGTCAGGCTCAGCTTGTTAATCAAAACAGTGGTGCAGTTATTGAAACGGTAGGCTACACCTCAGGAGAGCCCTTTACGCTGAAAGGTATGCAATTTGAAGCCGTTGCGTCACCAGGCGACTCGATCAGTTTTTCTCTAGATCAACCTGAGAAAAAAAGCATGGCTCAAACAATCCATGAAGTGCAGTCTTTACTATCAGACACTTCAATTAATCATGGAGCGCTACAGGATGCTATCGCCGATGCATTGGTAGGTCTGGATAACGGCCTAGAGAAAATATCTCTAGAGCGCGCTTCCTTGGGAAGTCGCTTGAATATCGCTGAAAGTACTTATGAAAGTAACCTAGACATGGAAATTGCAGCGAAAGCCCAGCGCTCTTCAATTCAAGATGTTGACTACGCTGAAGCATCGACTGAATTTGCGAAACAGGAAACTGCGTTAAGTGCGGCACTGGCAACATTTCCGCAAATTTCCAACCTTTCCTTATTTAACTACATTTAGCCGGGGTTAAAATAACGACTTAACCCCATCAATTTTGGCTACATAGACTCTAGCCTGATTATCTATATGGCTTGAATAGTAAGACATGTAAAGTAGATCATTATCTAATATCAGGCCAGGATAACTTGTATCACCGCTACTGGGCATTGTTAGTATTTCGGTTAGTGTTTTATTTGTCTTATCGAAATGCCAAAGTCGTGTCGAAAACTCTCTGGTTTCCCAGTTCACATGCCGACCAGCAACAAGGAATGTTGTTTTAGTGAGCGCTATGGCACAAGGCCCACCAATATAAATTCCCAAGTCATGCCAGAACCACTTTGTATAGGGAGGCGTAGATGTGCCAAATTGAGCAGAAAATGTATCGGCATCTCGTCTTAAAAATACTGTTGCTTCACCGTCGTGGTCAAACAAGAGGGCGCTTTCATTTGGGAATCCCTTGTTATTTTTAGCAAGACCGAAAACGTTTGGTTTGTGGACGCGCATTGCGCGGGTGGGGTCGCCTTCGTAAAGCGAAATGTAATCAGCGGGGCGGTGATAAGCAAAGCCGAATGCCTTGTTGTTTATCCATTGCGGCTTCCATATCCACCAGCCATCATCGCCGAACCAGTGTTTGCTAGACCAAGATTGTCCAGTTGTGGAGAAAACACTTAGCATCTTAGTATGTGCTTGTTCATTTTCATCAATTGTCTTAGCGAAGGCCGTTACTATTGCTCTTTGACCGTCGTACATCAATTTAGGATCTCTTAAATCGGTACCGAGCTCTTTAATCAATACTTTGTTGATCACTTCTAACGTTTCTTTACGCAAAGTAAGGATAACAATAGCGCCATCTCTGCTCACATGATCTGTTGCTTGGCGATAGCAGCACAGCAGTGAACTGCTACTTTTGTCGAAGGGATTCTCCATCAAATCAGTAAAGGCTGCATGAACTGCAGGTGGTGATACACGACTAATTTCAACTATTTGAAGTTTTTGTTTCAATTGAAATCTCCTTTAAAAATCTGATGGTTACTGAAAGTTCTTGTCTCGTCGAGCGGCAATATATTACCGCTAATCGGCAAATATCGTAATTTTTTCTAAAGAGAATTTATATGTTGTCGATACAGTTTCTGAGAGAGCCAGTTCATCAATTACCCCTCAGGTCTTGATGACTACTAAAACAAAACGTCGGAAATCCCGACAGCCAGCGCACGCTGGACTGAGAGTGTAGGAGAGACTTTATGTCTATGTTCGTTAATACCAATGTATCCTCATTGAATGCCCAGCGTCAGCTTTTTGATGTAAGCAATTCATTGAGTACTTCATTTGAACGTTTATCTTCAGGCTTCCGTATCAACAGCGCTGCTGATGATGCTGCAGGTCTTCAGATTACCGATCGTATGACCTCACAAATCGAAGGTCTAAACCAAGCCGTTCGTAATGCTAACGATGCGATTTCATTGTCGCAAACTGCTGAAGGCGCGTTGTCTGAGACAACAACAGCACTTCAACGTATTCGTACTCTAGCTATTCAATCACAAAACGGTATCAACAGTTCTGCAGACCGCGCAGCGCTTCAAAAAGAAGTATCTGCACTACGTACAGAAATTTCACGTATCGCTACAACCACTGAATTTGCTGGTGTAAGTATCCTTTCAGGTGCGTTCTCTGCTTCGTTCCTAGTAGGTGCAAACTCGGGTCAGACAATTTCTGTTAACTTGTCTACACCTACGCTTACTGCTGCGGGTGTTTCAGGTTTTGGCCCATCGGGTCTTGGTATTGGCACTGGTGATGTTCTTTCAGCAGAAAATGCTTCTACAATTCTTGATAATGTGGACAGCGCAATTTCTGCTATTGGTAGCTTACGAGCTGATTTGGGTGCTTTGCAAAACCGCTTCCAGTCAACTATTCGTAACCTAAGCAATATCTCTGAAAACGTGTCGGCTGCACGTTCACAGATTAAAGATACAGATTTTGCTACGGAAACCGCTAACTTGACGCGTAACCAGATCATTCAGCAGGCAAGTACTACTGTATTATCTCAGGCTAACCAGCGTCCTCAGGCTGCTTTACAGCTTCTAGGCTAATCGCCATTAACGTGAAGCCAGGAGGTAGTGCTCTAGTTCACGTGCGTTCAAAGCTGGTCTTTTGAAGACCAGCTTTTCTATATACCGACCTTTCAAACGCGTCATTCCCCTCATTTATACTATTCGTGCACGTAAAATTACCCTCTAACACTCTGGAATATATAGATTTTTAATTTATATCCGCCGTTTTTCTAAAAATTAGCAAAAAATACCTAAAGTAAAATTCGATCTTTGACGATAACTATTACAAAGGGGAGATAAACCATGTTTCTTTTCTCTACGCTTCTAAAGCTAATGTTTAAGAGCGTAAAAAGCACAGTTTGAATACAAGTTTTTTTAAATTAACTGTATTTAAAAGTTAGGAAAAACAGTGCTTT
This sequence comes from Alteromonas sp. Cnat2-8, assembly GCF_022348355.1. Taxonomy (NCBI): domain Bacteria; kingdom Pseudomonadati; phylum Pseudomonadota; class Gammaproteobacteria; order Alteromonadales; family Alteromonadaceae; genus Alteromonas; species Alteromonas sp. Cnat2-8. The sequence goes on along the minus strand of NZ_JAKREX010000001.1, from coordinate 224,490 downwards.
AAATCGAATAAAATTATTTGAAAAAATTACTAAAGTAAATTCAAGTAAAGGTCGATAAAAAATGGAGTTTGCTGATGAATGGTTAGAGCTGCTGACCGGCGAGATTAGAGCCAGGAGGTAGTGAGAGGTTTGAGGTTCTGGAACACCAAACCCACCGACCAGCAAAGAGAAGTAACTTCTCTACTTAGCAAGTTCCATTGGTAGTGTGCCAATGAAACGTCAGATTAAACTGACATGTAATTCAAAGCACAGGCTATGCCAAATATTTAAACTAATCGCGCAAATAATAAAACCAATAGCGCAACACTCGAAACTGTTAGGAGAGACCCATGAGTCTATTTGTTAATACCAACGTGTCATCTTTGAATGCACAACGTCAATTGTTCACTACCGGTAATAACTTAAGCACCGCGTTTGAACGTCTTTCATCTGGTTTTAGAATTAACAGTGCTGCAGACGATGCCGCGGGACTGCAAATTACTGACCGTATGACCTCGCAAATTCAAGGTTTGGATCAAGCGGTACGAAATGCTAACGACGGTATTTCACTAGCACAAACTGCTGAAGGTGCGATGGCTGAAACTACCACTGCTCTACAACGTATTCGTACGTTGGCGATTCAATCGCAGAACGGTATTAATAGCTCAGCTGACCGAGCGGCGCTGCAAAAAGAAGTTTCTGCATTGAGAACTGAAATTTCACGTATCGCAACAACAACTGAGTTTGCTGGTGTTAGTATTCTTTCAGGTGTGTTCTCTGCTAGCTTTTTGGTAGGCGCAAACTCTGGACAAACAATTTCAGTGAATCTATCGACTCAAGCATTAACCGCAGCAGGTGTTAACGGCTTCAGTGCTACAGGGCTTGGAATTATATCTGCCGACGTTTTGACCGCAGCGGGTGCGTCTGCTCTTCTTGACGATGTAGATGCAGCAATCTCTGCAATTGGTGGCCTTCGCGCAGATTTGGGTGCTATTCAAAACAGATTCCAATCTACGATTAGAAACCTGAGCAATATCTCAGAGAACGTATCAGCGGCAAGATCGCGAATCAAAGATGCAGACTTTGCCACCGAAACGGCAGAACTAAGCCGCAACCAGATTTTACAGCAAGCTAGTACTACTATCCTGGCACAGGCTAACCAGCGTCCACAGGCTGCACTTTCACTACTAGGTGGTTAATTAAAAGACGCTTGAATTTGGGAAGGAGTTGAGAGGCCATCCCCTGAAAAAGGATAGCGGCCGTAAGGCCGCCCCTTTGAGAAAGCGTCGACTAACAGGACTGAGAGTGTAGAAGTGTTGGTTGAGAGGCCAGTTTATCCTACTAAATACCTGCCAGCCGACAGAAACTGAATTTGCTCAATCTCCTAACGTGAGCAAATTGGCCGAGATTAAATAGTCTCGGCCTTTTTTTTTAGTAATACCGAAACATCCCGCCAATTTCAAACAAATTGCAGAGCACGACAATTTGTTCAAAATATACCTTGCAGCATCAATGCCAACTTTAAATTTAGAGTAAAAGATTTCGCCTGTCTTATTGATAAGACATGCAGTGGTACTCTCATTCCAATTCTTTTTCCAATTCTCATTCCAATTCTTTGCCGTTCAATTAACAAGCCGATTCTGTCTTGCGTATGAGAAGTAGGTACTGCCGCTTCGTTGCGAAAAAGACAAACCTTCTTGAACGCTTTAACTCGTTTTAATCATTGCTTGATAAATCAACCGAACAAATGTGATCTTTTTAAATTTTTATAAATTTATTTGTCAACTAATTCAGTAGCTTATCTGTTTGTTTCGAAAAAAGACAAAAAAAACGAAAAAAAAACTAAAGAACCTAAAGGGTTGGCCGATACCAATAGTTGAGGGGTAATTTACTTTACTTTTAACAGAGGCGTTAGCTCGGAGTAGTGACCAAGCTAATTTGAACTGGAAGGATTTGATCGTACCACATTGGTCGACGAGTCCCTAGGAGGTATTCCAATGAGTTTATTCGTTAACACAAATGTGTCTTCGATCAACGCACAACGTCAGCTTTTTGACGTAAATGATCGTCTTAACACGTCGTTCGAAAGATTGTCTTCAGGTTTTAGAATTAACAGTGCCGCAGATGATGCTGCAGGTCTTCAAATTTCTGACAGACTTACTTCGCAAGTTGAAGGCTTGAACCAAGCAGTACGCAACGCGAACGATGCTATTTCTTTAGCACAAACAGCTGAAGGTGCGATCAGTGAGATTACTACGAGCCTACAGCGTATTCGCCAGCTATCAATTCAATCGCAAAACGGCATCAACTCTTCTGCTGACCGTTTGGCGCTTCAAAAAGAAGTATCAGCGCTACGAACTGAAATTTCACGTATCGCAACGGATACTCAGTTTGGTAACGTTAACATCTTAGATGGTAACTTTTCTGCTTCATTCCTAGTGGGTGCTAACGCAGGTCAAACGATTTCAGTAAACCTTTCAACCGGTAACCTAGGATCAATTACTGGCTTTAGTACAGCCGGTCTTGGTATTGATGGTGATAGTGTTGAAACTGCTTCAGGTGCTGCCGCGCTATTAAGTGCCGTCGATGCTGCAATATCTGGTGTTGGGGGCGTTCGTGCTGATTTAGGTGCGCTTCAAAACAGATTCCAGTCGACTATTCGTAATCTGAGTAACATCAGTGAGAACTTGTCTGCGGCACGCTCTCAAATCAGAGATACGGACTTTGCTGCGGAAACGGCTGAATTAACGCGTAACCAGATTATTCAGCAAGCATCTGTTTCAGTTCTGAGCCAGGCCAACCAGCGTCCACAAACTGCGCTATCGTTGCTTGGATAAGCTATAATACAATTTAGCCTTAGTTGAGATGTAACGGGTGCTTGCTTAGGCAGGTTCCCGTTTTGTCGTTTCAGAAGGGGGTAGAAACGTGGAAATACCGAATATTCAAAATGGTCAGCCTTTTGCATCAAGTACAGCGATAGGTACTTCAACAGGTACAGCACCAAATACAGCATCGTCGGTAAGAGACAGTTTAAGTTCACCTAAAGAAGTTAACAGTGACGCAAATCGTTTAGATGAGCTTGCTAAGTCTTCTTCATCTCAAAGCAACAGCGTTGAGGTAGAAGATGAAAATTTATCTCAAGGTTTATCTGGAGAAGTCGATAACCAAGGTGGAGAGAGGAATGTTGCTGACCTTGAAGAGGCGGTGGCAAAAGTTGAGTCATTTCTAACTGTTCAAAACAGGGATTTAACTTTTTCAATCGACGAAAATACCAATCGTTCGGTTGTGACAGTTAAAGATAGTCAATCTGGAGACGTTATTCGGCAGATTCCTTCCGAGGAGCTTTTAAAGCTTGCTGAAAGAATTCAGGAATTACAGCAGGATGTAGGGAATAGCGTAGGGGTGTTTATCAACAATCAGGTTTAATGAGGTAGGTTATGACTATTCAGTCGCTAGGTGTAGGTTCAGGTTTAGCTCTTGATGATCTTGTCCAGCAGCTTTTAGATGCTGAGAGATTGCCTAAAGAGGAAAGGCTCAACACAAAAGAAGAAAAGATCGAAGCAGAAATCTCTGGTCTTGGACAGATAAAGTCTAAGTTGTCAGATTTTAAAGATGCTGTCGATGACTTACGTAGCGATACTGATATTAACGGTCGAGAGCCTACAATCGTTAATCCTTCAGAAGATGACGACGTTTTATCTGCTGATGCGTCGAGCTCAGCATTACGCGGAAGTTACGATATTACCGTGCAACAACTTGCATCGGGAAGTCGCATAACTACAGACGCGGGTGCTTTCACTTCAAGTTCAGATCCTGTTTTAAGTTCTGGAACGGGTTCTTTGACCTTTAGCATTCCTGGTGGTGATTCATTTACTATCAACGTTGATTCTGGCACATCTCTTGTAGACCTCAGAGAAGCGATCAACAGCGCAGACGATAATTTCGGTGTAACCGCAAATATTATTGATACAGGTACTGCCGAAGGGCCTCGCCTGGTGTTTCTGTCTGAAGAGACCGGTGATGGCAATGATCTAGTTATCAACAATGATACAGGCGCTGCAGAACTAGACAGACTTTCAACTGCGGGTGGAACTAATAACATTAGCGCTGCTAACATTGAATCTGCCAAAAACGCAATTGCATTTGTTGACGGAATTGAAGTTCAAAGCCAGTCAAATAAGTTCGAAAACACAATTCAAAACGTCACTTTTGATGTTAACGAGATCTCACCCAAAGATAATGCGGGCAACTTTTTGTCGACGACGTTGAAAATCGGTTTTGACAAAGAAGGTCTTGAACAGAAAATTAGGGATTTTGTAGATAACTATAATGCGATTATTGACGAAATTGGAACGTTGACGCGCTATGGTGAATCTGAGTTGGAAGAAGATGGTGCGCTTGCTGGAGACTCATTGTTAAGAGGAATCCAGTCTGGACTATCATCTATCATTGGCGATAACGTGTCTACTTCACAGCTCGGTGGGTTATTCAGACTTGGTATAGAGCTAGACGAAGATGGAAAGTTAGAAATTAGTTCGTCAGACTTTGGAATTGGGTCTGGGGAAGACAGATTAAAAGATGCGTTGGAAGACAATTTCGACGATATCGCTACATTGTTTACAGACGAAAATGAAGGTATAGCGGTTCGCTTATACGATTTCGTTGATGAGTTTACGTCATCTGGAGGCCTTATTTCTCTGCGCGAAAAAACGGCGAAAGAGAATAGAGAAGGTGTTTATTCTGAAAGGGAAACTTTGGAGCTTCGTATGTTCAACTATGAGCAAATCTTACGAAGCAAGTACCTTAACTTAGACCAGACTGTGGCACAGTTGAATCAGACAAGCTCGGCATTATTAGCCGCACTATAACGTACGAGTTTCGGAGAAAGTATGTCTCTTAAAGGTATTAATGCCTACAAAAAAGGTAATTTAAAGCAAGATGTTGCCAATGCAGATCCTCACAAGTTGACCTTGATGCTGCTTCAAGGCGCGCTAGACAGGATTGCATACGCGAAAGGTGCAATGGAACGAAAAGAGTTGCAAGAGAAGGCGACATTTATTTCGAAAGCAACGGCCATTATTATTCATCTGCGCGATACGTTAGATGTAAAAGTGGGCGGCGAAGTTGCTGAAAACATGTTTGCCCTCTATGAATTTATGATCGAGAAACTGAACGAGGCTCATGTTAACAATGATATAAAGTTGTTAGATGAGGTATCTTCACTGTTATCGCCGATTAGAGATGCTTGGGTGCAGATTCCCCAAGAAGCAAAAGAAGAGGCGTTTCGAGCGCAACGAGAAAGTAAGCAAGCGATTTGAACGTCGATAAGTTAAACCATTCATCTACACCTCTTTTCCTAAGCAAAGTTAACGCAGCAATTGCGGTTTGCGTGGCAGCAGAGCCTGCCGCGCTTTCAACTGAAACTTTCCATCATCTAATCAGCCTGCGACATTCGTTGGTTCTACGCGAGTTAAGCAGACTCTCTGGAAATGAACGCACTACCTTCGCTGAAAATGAACTAATTATTAATCAAGAATTAGAAGAACTTGCGCTTAAGTTGAAGTTAGCTGCAAAAGAGGAGATAGTTGGCTTTTCAAGAGCGCAAAAAGCGGCAAAGAGATATAAAAAATAATGCTTAAAGCTATTAAATTCTACCTTTTAGATGATGAAGATAAACAAACATCGCTAGAAGTTGAATCTGCGTACGCGATTAAAAAGAACAAAGAAAAAAGCCTAATAGCTTTCAAGCGCGTAATGCCGGCTATCTTTACTCAGCTCATTCGGGCGAGAAGTACATCCACCTCAGTTTTCGTTAACAAAGATAAAGAACTCGATATTGTCGACTTTAATAGCGGCAAGGTCTTTTACGGGGAACAGGTAACCGCAAGTATTCACCAACATGTAGACTCGTTTATAAGTTCTCCTTGGGTATTGGACAAAAACGGCTTTTCTCGGCAATCCAAGCCTATCGAAGACGATGCAGAAGTGTTAGTTGTACTGGGGTTGGCTCTTGGAATTCACCTACTTAAATTGGTAAATGAAACTAACTTCAAAAGTATCGTCCTTTACGAGCCTAATTTTGAATTCACACATTGCTCTATGCTCACCGGTGTTTGGCCAGAAATTTTCAAAGTTGCTGCAGAGAAGGGAACGGCAATTTATTTTCAAAGCCAGTTAGACGGTAGTTCTGTATTAGAAGATTTAAGTGAATTAAAGCAGGTAAGTCCTTTTGCTTCAGTTCATTTTTATCAGCATTATCATAGTGCGAGCTTTGACTCAGTACTTAAAAGTCTATCTGGGTTAACAATTAAAGACGTGCAAAAGCGGCTATTTTCATTTTCTTCCTCGCAGCCATTTGACGACTATTTAGTTCCTTGGAGTCCGGTGGTTACATCCAATGATTGGGCGACCAGTAACCTTAGTAAAGACGTTTTTGATAATAACATTGAAGCGTTTGCGAAGTATTACCCTGATATAGCTAAAGAATTCAGCGACTACAAGCCGGTCAAGTGGGAGCCAAAAGCTAATCAATCAGGTGAAGTAAACCTCTTCCATATAGAGACCTGCACACCGCTTTACGGTGACAGCCCAAAACGCGAGTCTGAACTAGCTTATGAAGCATTTGTGAAGCAGCCCAACCGCGATAACCTAATATTAGGCTACGCAGGGGGGAAACTCATTCATTATTCGCATCATAAAATGGTAAGGAAAATCCAAGAACATTTGGCGGGAATGGAAGAGGAAGAAAGTAAGCTACCGGAAACCGTTAAATCGATGCTCCTTTTTGGCATGGGAGCAGGATATGAGTTAGAAGCGCTCAGTGACTCGCGAGATATAGAAAAACTCTTTGTTTGCGAACCCAACCGAGACTACTTTTTTGCTTCTCTGTTTGCGATAGATTGGGCGGCAATTCTGAACAAAGTTGAAGAAAAACGGCACCGTATTTACCTTAACATCGGGGATGACGGAACTAACCTCGTACGGGACCTTTTAAGTCAATTCCACTCTATCGGAACACATATCATTGCCAATACCTACTTAACACTCGGTTATGATAACGAAGTGCTTCTTCCTGCGGTTGATAAGCTAAGAGAAGACCTGCGCTTAATTGTCGCCATGGGGGAATACTTCGAGCATTCTCGCTTTGGCACGACGCATACGAAATGGGCGGTAGAAAATAATATAGGCTTTTATCGCAAATCTGGCGTGCCGGAGCTCAGTAGAAATTTAAGTGAGGTAGCGGTATTTATCGTCGGAAATGGCCCCTCTCTTGATAATTTACTGCCCCTTTTGAAGGAAGAAAGGGAGCGAGCTATAGTCATATCTTGCGGCACAGCCTTACAGGCAATGCACAGTAATGGTATTGTTCCTGACTTTCACGCAGAAGTAGAGTCGAACCGAGCGTCTTTCGATTGGGCATCGCGTATAGGCGATAAAGACTATTTAAAGCAGATCAATTTTATCAGCTGTAATGGTGTTCACCCTGATACAATAAAGCTCTATAAAGACACCTTTCTCGCTTTCAAAGAAGGTGAGTCGTCAACGGTTTTTATGAAGGAACTCTTTCCTGAGTTAGAATTGCCATACCTTCATTTTTCCTATCCTACCGTATCGAATTTTGTCATTAATTACGTGTTAGAACTGGGCTTTAAACAAGTTTATCTATTCGGCGTTGACTTGGGGATGGTTGATGTTAATCACCATCACTCTAAATCCTCAGGCTATTATAAAAAAGATGGCGGAGAACTGTTTAATCACGCAGAGCGCATAGACACTTCATTGGTAGTGCGAGGGAACTTTAGACCCTATGTAAATACCAAGTTTGAATTCAACATGTCAAAGTCGGTGATTGAGAAAACTTTATCTGCTTTCAGTGATGCCGATGTTTATAATTTAAACGATGGCGCAAAAATCGTTGGAAGTCCTCCATTAGAGCAAGACGCGTTAATTATTACTAATTCATTGGAAGACAAACAGGCTGCGATGAGCTGGATTCAAACTCAGGCTCATGTTCCTATTCCGGTAGCTGAATTCCAACAACGTTTTGCTAAACGGTTTAATCATGATGCGCTAATAGAGGACATCACCAATTTTAAAGCGCTATCTGACAAAGAATTTAATGGGCGCGAAGATATCGATAAACTGGTGTTCGATCAGCGCAAGTTCTTAGTCGAGGCGTATTTGCGTAAAAGCTCCATTTTATTTTTTTACTTCAATGGTACTTCGAATTACATAAACAGCATTTTCAGTAAATTAACGCATTTCAAAAATGACGAACTAGTGATGGAGAAATTCGAAGCTATTAAATCGTGTTGGCACAACTTTCTTGATGACGCGTTAACGAGTGTTTCGATGTATCCTGATGCTTTTGACTCAGTTTCAAGTTTCACAAAAGAAAGACAAGAGATCACCTTATCAGAATACGTAAAGAGTAAGAACGTGGGCTTTATTAGTGATTCTGCTAGCCATATTATTGAGACTCTTGGCCTAAACGAAAATATTGATAACAGTCAACATCGCTATCAACTTGAATTTATCTCAAGTGCTGCTGATTTGAAAAAGCGCAAGCCTGAAGTTAGCCGAGCGGCATTCATAACAAACGAACCTGAACTCTTGCTAGAATTACATGAAGGTTTCAACACAGCGGAAACCGACGTTTTGGTATTCAGTCCCTTTAACAATTCGGATAAAAAAGGCGTGGAAAAATCCGTGTTTACTGCGGTACTCGCGCTAGTTTCGAGCAATAAACTGAAATTGGTGTTTCCTAAGCTTGAGAAAGAGGATTGGGGGAGTTTTTTCGATGATTACTTCCACAAGTTGTCAAATAGTATGACGTCTTTTGAAACGTACAGCATGTTTGCTTTAGCTTCTGAGCCTCTTGCCGATAAAGAGATGACCAATGAAGCCGGTGATAGATTTTGGTTATGTCCAAGACCGTTAGAAGCATCACTTTGTAAAACAAAGATCATTTTTAATAAAAAGAAGTCGTCTTAGCGTGAGCAAATTACTCAATCACCGTGCCACTAGCGTCAGAAGTAGCTAAACCGATATACGCTAACAGCAGAGACACTTATGAATGTAGCAATAATCCCAGCGCGAGGTGGTAGCAAACGCATTTTGCGAAAAAACCTCCGCCTTTTTTGCAATAAACCTATTATTGCCTGGTCTATAGAAGCTGCTCTAGCCTCAAAGGAATTTGATAAGGTTATTGTAAGTACTGACGATGACGAAATTGCGCAGTTTGCTATTGAAAAAGGGGCTTTCGTTCCGTTTGTTCGTCCAGCTGAATTGTCTGATGACCATGCGGTAACTCGCGATGTTGTTAATCACGCGTTGACATGGCTGGCCGACAACGAAAAACCAGCAAATTACTGTTGTGTGCTTTACGCTACCGCACCTTTTGTTACATCGGAAGACTTAGTGAATGCGTTTGCAAAATTAAAAAGTTCGAAGAAGGACTTCTGTTTCTCTGCAACAAGCTTTCCTTTTCCTATTCAACGTGCTTTCCATTTTACGCCGCAAGGTGATATTGAAATGTTTGATAAACAGCACATGAAAACACGCTCTCAGGATCTGCTGGAAGCCTACCATGACGCAGGGCAATTCTACTGGGGCAAGGCTGACGCTTTTCTAAAGAATTTGCCAATGTATTCTCATCACGCCACCGCGTTTCTGATGCCAAGATACCGCGTGCAAGATATCGATACCGAAGAAGATTGGGAAACCGCAGAGCTTCTATTCAGAGCGATCCAGTCTCGAGGGCTGTGAAAATGAACAACTCGATTACAGCGTTGGTGCGCGTAGACAGTGGTGAACACATAGGAACTGGCCATGTTATGCGCTGCCTTACACTGGCAAAGCTATTAAGAGCGCGCGGTATTTCAATATACTTTATTTCAAAGCCTCACAAGGGGCATTGTTTAGATGAAATCAGACGCGCAGATTTTAAGGTAATCGAGTTACCGACTTCCAACGCTCAAGAATACGCAGGAAACTGGTGTCCTCACGCTCATTGGTTAGGTGGAACAGAATCCAATGATGCGCGTGAGTCATTAGCGGCATTGCACCATACAACATTAAACGAGCGCGTTATTGTTGTTGTAGATCATTTTTCTTTGACTTCACAGTGGCACATTGCGTTAAAAGAAGCCCTAAATGCAAAAGTTGTCGTTATTGATGGGCTGGCCGACCGAACACTAAAATGTGATGTATTGATTGACCCTAATTTAGTACTTGATGCTCAGAAAAAATGGGATGGAAAAATTCAAAATAATACTAAGCTCATGATCGGTCCCCAGTATTTTCCGTTGCGAGAAGAGTTTGCATTTTCCCCCCCTACATTGCCTCAAGCACTAAAGCGCATTTTTGTATGCTTTGGAGGAATGGATAAAGACAATGCCACTCTATTTATCTGCGAGCTGCTCGCAAAGTGGTGCACAAGCTTAAATGAACCCGTTAGCGTTGACGTCATCATTGGAGAGCATCACCCATTTAAGCCGTTAATACACGCATTTTGTACTCAGCACGGCTTTAAATTACATGTGCAAGCTTCGAATATTTCATCATTAATGGCGCAGGCTGACCTGGCAATTGGTGGTGGTGGCACCATGTCCTGGGAGCGTTGTAAAATGGCGCTACCGACCCTTGTCCTCGCTATTGCACAAAATCAAGTTGCGCAAGCGATCGCATTAGAAGAAAAGGGGGCCGCGGTCTATGTTGGGGACTACAGCACAGAGTCGAAGCGCTTAGAAAAAATTCAACAACGCGTTGTCAATGTGCTTGAGAATTTGCGATGCTCTCCAGATACATTGAAAACAATGTCACAAAGCGCGTTATCGATTATGGAAGCATACAACCACAATCAACCGTGGGTAGATGAAATTATCAAATAAAGGCAGGATGTGTTGAAAAAGGTAGTGATTATAGGTGGTGGCGGTAACGGCTTGGTTGTCGCACAAATCGTGCTTGATCTAATAAAGATTGGCGAGCCTTTAGAGCTAGTCGGCTTTTTGAATGACAATATTCCTGCAGGTGAATATATAGAGCGATGGCCAGTTTTGGGCGCGCCCCATGAATGGGAAAGTTTAGACGAAGATACGTTATTCGTTTATGCACTGTTGTCCGTGGGAAAAATGAAAGCCCGTGCAGAAAAGTTTAAGCGTCTCAACATTCCACAGCACCGGTTAGCTACGCTGGTACATCCGTCAGCGAACATCGGTTTTAACGTTAAACTCGGTTGCGGTGTTGTCATTGCAGCAAATACTGTGCTTCAGCCCGGTACAAGAGTGGGTGACAACTGCTTTATTCGCGCTAATGCTAATTTAGGGCATGATGTTGCGGTTGATGATTTAGTCGATATAGGCCCTAATTCAACACTGTGTGGCTATGCACACATTGAGGAAGGTGTACAAATAGCGCCAAATTCCGTTGTGAGAGACAGCGTGCGTGTTGGGATGTACAGCACAGTGGCAGCAGGAGCAGCAATTTTTAAGGACGTTGCCCCTGAGTCTACCATGTTGGGAAATCCGGCTAAGAGGATTCGATAATGAAAACACAGCTCAAATTTAAAGGCTCGAGAAACTACCTCCATAGTACCGACTTTTATACGTGGTTTAGCACTGCAGTGTGTGAAGAAAATCAAATCGTAACCAAACTCGTGTTTAAACAATTGATTCATCGGCAGTGTGAGGCTTTGTTTGGGCAGCTCGAAGATGATGTTGAAAAAAACATTGTTGGTACAGTTGAGCTTCTTGATAAGAACACACAAGAAAGAACGCGAGGCGTGATTGTTGAGACAGAAGGGCAAGTACAGGAATCCTACCCATTTGACGAAGATATACTAGTACAACGTGCTGATGTCATGTCTGATGAGCAGCAGGCGACTTCTTTTTTTCGTAACGACTGCACAACTGTAGAACTAGTGGTTGCCTTGACGAAAAAACTCCATAACACACTCTTTAGTCTAAAGACGGGCAAGTGGTTAGTGGGGCAGCTTAACTTTTTTGATGAACTGCCGATAGGTTATGAAAGTCTTTCAATTAAAACCACGCGGATAATGCAAAACAAGTTTTCAATTAACGACGTTGTTATCGATGGAAAACGTTTTGGAACCGTACGGTTCATTGTTGGAGAATAGCATGATAGGCATTAAAGCTATTTCAAGTTACATACCGAAAGAAGGTGTCGATAACTTCAAACAAGCAGAGACCTTCGAGGAGTCGGCATCATTTGTTGAGACTAAGCTTGGCGCGCGCTTTTTGCCAAGGTTAGAACAAGGTGATGACACCTCTGATATAGCGGTAAAAGCGGTTGATGCGTTGCTGTGTGAGTTTGATCTTGCCAAAGAAGACATCGATGCCCTTATTGTTGTAACACAAAACCCCGACGGGCAAGGCTTGCCTCACTGTGCGGCATTAGTTCATAAAAAGTTAGCACTACCTACTCATGTTGCGGCGTTTGACGTTTCACTTGGGTGCTCAGGGTATGTATATGGGTTATCGATTTTACAAGGCTTCTTAGCGGCTTCTGGCAAAAAGAATGGTGTATTGGTAACCGCTGATCCGTATTCAAAAGTAATTACAACGCCTAATAGAACAACCTCTATGCTGTTCGGCGACGCCGCTACTGCCACATGGATGGGTGAAAATCCACAGCTTGTGGTGTCAGACTGCTCATTTGGTACTGATGGAAAAGGCGCTGAACATTTAAAGGTTGAACAAGGCGAGCTTTATATGAATGGTAGGCAAGTTTTTAACTTTGCCTCGTTGAACGTTGCTCCTGCAATAAAAACGTTATTAGAAAAGAACGATTGGCCCGAAGAGAGTGTGGACGCGTTTATTTTACACCAAGGAAGCTTAGCTATTGTTGACGCCATAGCAAGACGCTTCAAAGGTAGTGAAGCTAAGTTTATTAAAGCACTGGAAAATACGGGTAACACCGTTTCTTCGTCTATCCCCCTAATATTGAAAAACTATTTGTCTAACGATAACTCAGCGCGACTCGTTTTAAGCGGGTTTGGGGTCGGGTTTTCGTGGGCCACATGCCTATTAAAGAGGAATGAAGAATATGTTAACTGAAGCAGATGTAAAACAAGCAATGACTGACTCTGGTGTGACTACTGATGTAAGCAACCTAGGCAGCGAACAAGCATTTTCTGAGTATGGGTTAGATAGCTTAGATCTATTCAATCTATTTGTTGAACTTGAAGGTAAGACTGGCGTTACTGTCCCAGATGAAGATCTCGATAAGTTAACGTCTATTAACGACGTGCTTGTATATTTTAATAAGTCTTAGCAGATGTATCCATTTAACGACCAAGTCTTCATCATTGCCGAGCTGTCTGCCAATCACAATAACGATTTTGATTTGGCCGTCGATACGATAAAGGCGATGGCGAAAGCAGGTGCCAATGCGGTTAAAGTACAAACATACACCGCAGATTCGCTAGCTATCAATGTTGATAATGACATTTTTGGAAAGCGCAAAGAAGGGCTGTGGAAAGGGCGTACTTTGTGGGATTTATACAAAGAAGCGTCTATGCCTTACGAATGGCACGAGCCACTGCAGAAAGTGGCTCAAGAGCTAGGCTTGGTGTTTTTTTCTAGTCCATTTGATGTAGATGGCGTGGCATTTCTAGAGCAACTGAACGTTCCCCTATACAAAATAGCCTCCTTTGAAATCACAGATATTCCTTTAATCAGGGCGGTAGCAAAAACGGGGAAACCCATAATTATTTCTACGGGAGTTGCTCAAGAGGCGGATATTTCCTTAGCATTGGAAACCTGTCATAGGGAAAACAACCATCAGGTAACACTACTAAAATGCACCTCGAATTATCCCTCCACTCTTGCTGATGCTAATCTGAAAACCATGGCCGATATGCGCGCTAGATTTGATGTGACTGTAGGTGTTTCTGACCATACCATGGGCTCTATTGTACCCATAACAGCTACCGCATTGGGAGCGAGAGTAATAGAGAAGCACTTCATTTTAGACAGATCGCTTGGTGGGCCAGATTCAGCGTTTTCGATGGAGCCTAGGGAATTTTCTGATATGGTAGAAAGCGTTCGCCAAGTAGAGCAGACTTTAGGTAAAGTCACCTATGCGGTAAGCGAAAAAGATAAGCTAAGACGTCGTTCGCTTTACGCCAGTGCACCCATTCAAAAAGGGCAGCCCTTTACCCACGATAATGTTAAGTCACTTAGAACTGGGTTTGGCTTAGCACCGCAACATTTAGACGCACTTCTTAGTCGTGATGCGTCTAAACATTACAACATTGGCGAGCCTATATTAGAACTTGAAGTTAACTCGATAATTGATTAACAACGTCAATTGTCGTATCGACTATGTATTGCGCTTCTTCTTGCGTTAACGACGGGTAAAGAGGTAGCGTAATAGCATGGTGATAGTATTGTTCGGCATGCGGGTAGTCACCTTTTTTGAAGCCTAATTTTTGATAAAATGGCTGAAGGTGAATGGGAATGTAGTGGACGTGAGCAAAAATTCCCTTCGCTCTCAAGGTCTCTATAGCAATTTTATGCGTTTCAGAGTTCAACCTTGTGGCTCTTACAACGTACAAGTGATAGCTACTGTAGCAGTTACTTTTTACATCCAGAGGCGTGATATTGGCTTGATGTTCGAATGCATTGTCATAAAAAGCCGCGAGTACATTTCTTTGCTCAACGAATTGAGCCAGTTTTGTTAGCTGACTTGTGCCTAGTGCAGCCTCTACATCGTTCATGCGGTAGTTAAAGCCCAATAGCACCTGTTGGTAGTACCAAGGTCCATGAGAAACTTCTGTCATTTCGTCTTGAACTGCCGTAACGCCGTGGCTTCGCATCAGCTGAATTTTTCGTGCTAACTCGTTTTTATTAGTTAACGCCGCGCCCCCTTCCATCGTAGTGATTATCTTAACGGGGTGAAAACTGAAAACCGTAATGTCTGAATACTGACAGCTTCCAACTGGCTGATCGCGGTATTTCGCGCCAATAGCGTGAGAAGCATCTTCGATAATACGAAAGTGATATTTTTCAGCGAGCGCCGCAATAGCTTTCATGTCGCATGATTGACCTGCGAAATGCACGGGAATGACAGCTTTGGGAAGGGTCCCATGCTCTTTAGCCTGCGCTAACTTTGCGGCTAATGCACTTACATCCATATTGCCTGTTGTGGGCTCTACATCAACAAAGTCTACCTCGGCACCGCAGTAAAGTGCACAATTCGCAGAGGCAACGAAGGAGTTGGGGCTGGTCCATACCGTATCGTTTTTCTCTACTCCAAGAGCAAGGCAAGCGAGGTGCAGTGCTGACGTAGCGCTGTTAACCGCTACAGCATGCTTAGCACCGCTTTGCAGAGTCAGAGCTTCTTCAAAGGCTGGTACGGCTGGGCCTTGCGTTAGCCAGTTGGATTTTAGTGAATTAACGACGGTGTTAATGTCATCTTCATCAATCGACTGACGTCCGTATGGGATCACTTATCCGCATCCTTATTACAGGAAACTATTTCCTCTACCGTGAGAAAATGTGGATTTGTATCAGATACATATTCGAAACCATCTGAAACTGGCTTACCTACTTCCTCCAGTCCGTTTGAAGTAAAGTTATTACTCCTGTGGAAGAACTTGATGGATGGTGCAATGACAAAGTGATCGTCATATTCGAAAGTGTGAAAGGCCATGTCGCCAGGGCACATCATTTCGTGAAGTTTCTCGCCAGGTCGAATACCCACTATCTTAATTGGTACACCTGGTGCCATGGCTTCGGCTAAATCGGTAATTCTAATTGACGGTATTTTGGGCACAAATATTTCGCCACCCATCATGCGTTCGAAATTCTTCAAAACAAAGTCGACGCCCTGCTGAAGTGTTATCCAAAATCGCGTCATATCTTTATGCGTAACCGGAATATGGTCAGTGCCTTCTTCAATGAGCTTATTGAAAAACGGAACAACCGAGCCTCTAGAGCCCACTACATTCCCGTATCTCACTACAGAAAATCGAGGTCTGCCCGCGCCAACCATATTATTTGCTGCAACAAACAGCTTATCGGAAGCGAGCTTAGTCGCACCGTACAAATTAACGGGGTTAGCTGCTTTGTCGGTCGACAGCGCGATAACTTTGCTTACCGAATTATCAATAGCTGCGTTTATAACGTTTTCAGCGCCATCGATATTAGTGCGGATGCACTCCGTGGGATTATATTCAGCAGCCGGAACTTGTTTCATGGCGGCAGCATGGATAACGTAGTCTACCCCTTGCATTGCGCGCGTAAGGCGGTCTTTATCTCGCACATCACCGATAAAGTAGCGCATGCAGGGAGCATTAAATTTCTGCTGCATTTCGAACTGTTTTAGCTCGTCACGCGAATAGATAATTAAGCGCTTGGGGTTATAGCGTGATAACAAATTTTCGGTGTATTTATGACCGAACGAACCTGTACCACCTGTTATCAATATAGACTTGCCGTCAAACATAGATCGCCCACGATTTTTATGATTATCGTTTAAATATATCATGTGTCGGCAACAATGCCATAAACCATTAGTTTTTAACGAGTCTTCCTTAAATAAAAAGTGAAATACTCAACAGTAACGATACCGTTGAGCCGTTGGGTATTCATTTTCATACTCTTTAAAAAAACAGTCACTCGTTATTCTTCTGTCTATTTACTACACTATATTAAGTGAAAGTTTAATAGGGTAGCCTCATGATTAAAATAGGTTCCGATTCAGGTAACTCGCTTATTGGTCAAATCCAAGAAAAGCAAAATAACCTGTTTGAGAAGCTTGCCAGTGGTAAGAAAATTAACGATGCAACTGACGGCTCAGCGGCCCAGCAAATCATCGATCGGTTAACTTCAGAAGTAGAAGGCAACCGCCAGGCTATTAATAACGTTTACGACGGAATTTCGGTGGCGCAGGTTGCAGAGGGTGGTTTAGGCAGCATCAATGACGATGTAAACCGCATTCGCGAACTTACCTTACAATCTGGTAATGGTGTTTTGAGCAGTGGCGATCGCCGTGCTATCCAATCTGAAATAACACAGCTACAAGAGAATATCTCCCAAACCATTGAGCAGACGAATTTTGCTGGCAAGCCGTTATTATCTGAAAATGGCTCACTTGAATTCCAATCAGGTTCAAGTGCGGGTCAATCAATAAGCGTCAATACACAAGATGTTGCTGCTCAATTAAATGATGTACTGGCTATCGATATTACATCTGGCACTAGCATTGAAGATGCGCTAGGTGCAACTGATGCTGCAATTGAAACGCTCGGTAACGCGCGAGGCGATTTAGGTGCTACCCAAAACCGTTTCGAGAGTGCGGCGCGTTCTCTTACTCAAGCTAACGTGAACACCGCTGAAGCGCGTAGCCGCATTCAAGATCTTGATTTTGCTCAAGCTGTGTCACAGCAGGCGTCAAACGATGTGCTTGGTCAGGCGGCGCTAACCGTTCAAGCGCAAGCGAATCAGCAGCAAAGTCAGGTTTTATCACTGTTGAGTTAAACCAACATACGTTAATTTTGCTAAAATTAATCGAAAGAAGCAGGGTAACCTGCTTTTTTTATTGATACATTTCCGAAAACAGCGGTTGCGCTCCGATCTTTTGTCGTTACAATTTATAAATGCGCTAAACTGTAAATAATAACAAAGCGTTCTCGGGGAATTGATGAAGAACATTTTGCTGGTTAGTGACAACCAGGAACTTATTCAAAACTTGGAAACTATCGTTACCTTCATGGGAGAATCGTGTCAATCGCGAGGCTTTAGTGATTGCGAACGGTATTTGCAAGATAGTGGAGCTGATGCTGTTCTTATAGAGCACATATCGCCAGCCATAGTCAGTGGACTGGTTGAGAAGTTTCCTCACATACCATTTGTAGCATTGGTTGAAAATAATAGCCAAGCATCAGCAGGTTGTAATCTCGTTAGCGTTATTGCAACGCCATTAACCTATCCCGTTTTGACCCAAGCTATCCATCGTTGCCAAGAATACTCAAGGCGCAAACCGAGCTTGTCTCGTACATCGGGAACAAAGACGCGACTGTTTAGAAGCCTTATTGGTAAAAGCGAACAAATACAAATAGTTCGTCGATTAGTTGAACAGGTTGCTCCGACTGATGCCACTGTCTTGATTCTAGGAGAGTCTGGAACGGGTAAAGAGGTCGTTGCACGTAATGTTCACTTCTTATCTGAACGCAAAGACGGGCCATTTATTCCGGTAAACTGCGGTGCCATTCCTGGCGAGCTGTTAGAAAGCGAGCTATTTGGTCACGAAAAAGGGGCGTTTACTGGCGCAATCAGCGCGCGTAAAGGCCGTTTTGAGTTAGCGGAAGGCGGTACGTTGTTTCTGGATGAAATCGGCGATATGCCGCTTCAGATGCAGGTTAAATTATTGCGCGTGTTACAAGAGCGTACCTTCGAGCGCGTAGGTGGCAACAAACCCCTTCAGTGTAACGTACGCATCATCGCCGCGACGCACCGCAATTTGGAAACCATGATCAATGAAGACAAGTTCCGTGAGGACTTGTATTACCGACTCAACGTATTCCCGATTGATAGCCCTGCACTTAGACAAAGAAAAGACGATATCCCCTTACTGCTCCAAGAGCTAAATAGCCGTATCCAAGGTGATGGGGTGGAAGGAGTGCGCTTTACCGAGCAAGCGATCGCCTCGTTAATGGAGCACGAATGGGCAGGCAACGTTCGTGAGCTGTCTAACTTGGTTGAACGCTTAACAATTCTTTATCCTGGTCAAATCGTTGATATCGCCGATTTACCTGAGAAATATCAATACGGTGATGTACAGGCTTACGAGCCTGATTATCCAGAAGAAATTCTTGAGCGTGAAGCATTCAATGCACTCTTTGCTGAAGCGGCCGCGCAAGAGCCAGAAGAAGACCTTAACGAGCAAAGCCATGAGGGTCTGAACGGAATGGTTTCTTCATCTTTACCTGAAGAAGGGGTTAATCTCAAAGAGTATCTTTCTGAGTTGGAAGTAAACCTCATTCGACAGGCGTTAGACAATCAAGATTGGGTGGTGGCTCGAGCTGCCGACAAACTTGGTATGCGCAGAACAACGCTCGTCGAGAAAATGCGGAAGTACGATATTCAACGTACTGAAGAAGCGTAATGTCAGGTAATTGACGTTGCGCTTTCCTCTATAATTTTATCCTATCTAACTGAAAAATAAGCCAATGATGAATTGGCACATCTTCTGCTTTATCTAAGTCATAGTTTAACAGCGTCTGCAATTTGACGAGGGCAATATGGCTTTTGACAGCACACCACAATCAACTGAGTACTCAGCATCAAGCTATGCGTTAGATAGTATTGATAATGCGATATCTCGTGATGAATACGACCCGTCAAGCAGTGACGATATTTCGTCTTTACGGTTGCAGGCGAGTCGACTTGAACACTTACTTCAGGTAATGCCTGCGGGCGTTATCGTTATAGACGGCAAAGGGATCGTACGCCAAGCCAATGAACAAGCGAAAGCACTGTTAGGTGAACCGCTGGAAGAGGAAGTGTGGCGAAGTATTATCACGCGCTCATTCAAGCCTCGCGCTGATGACGGTCATGAAGTCTCACTTGTTGACGGTCGCCGAGTGAAGCTTTCTATCACGCCATTAGAAAATGAGCCTGGGCAATTAATAGTTATTACCGACTTAACCGAAACGCGGCAGCTGCAAGCACGCGTGAGTCATATGCAGCGCCTGTCTTCTTTGGGAAAAATGGTAGCATCTTTGGCTCACCAAATTCGTACGCCTCTTTCTGCGGCCATGCTCTATGCGTCTAATTTAACGCGCAAAGGCTTGGGACAAGAAGCACAAACTCAATTTGCAAACAAGCTAACTGACAGGCTTAAAGAGCTAGAGAGTCAGGTTAACGACATGCTGCTGTTCGCTAAGTCAGGGGAAGAACAAGTGGTCAGCCAAATTAGCTTGGGAGAGTTGTTTACTTCAATTGAAGGCAGTGCCCAAACCATGACGGCTCAAGCACAGCAAACGCTAACTTTTAGTGGCTTCGATAAAAACGTATCTATTACCGGTAATCTTACAGCGCTTCAAGGCGCGTTATTAAACCTTGTTCACAACGCGAGCCAAGTTACTCCGAAAGGGGAGTGCGTACACGTAGAAACTGCAGTGTCTGATAAACGTTTGCATGTGGCTATTATAGATAAAGGTCCTGGCGTACCGGATAAACTCAAAAACAAAATTTTTGAACCGTTTTTCACAACTAAAACTCATGGCACGGGCCTTGGCCTTGCGGTGGTTAAATCCGTCGTAAACGCCCACAACGGTTTGCTTAGCGTATCAAATATGCCAGAAGGTGGGGCGTGCTTTAGTGTGTCTTTGCCGTGTGTTGTGAATGCTCAATCTTCACAAACATTGACTCATGTTGCGTAGGTCATAGGAGAGAATAATGTCTAAAACTACCATTTTAATTGTTGAAGATGACGCAGGATTACGCGAAGCACTCCTAGACACCCTTCTGTTAGGTAACTATGAGGTTGTTGCCGCTGACTGTGCTGAAGAAGCGTTAATGGTGCTGTCTTCGCGCTCCGTCGACTTAGTGGTAAGCGATATTCAAATGGGCGAAATGAGCGGTTTAACGCTACTTAAAAGTATCAAGACCAAGTACCCCAATATGCCAGTGCTATTGATGACAGCCTATGCCACTATTGATGATGCCGTGCAGGCAATGCGCGATGGCGCAACAGATTATCTATCAAAACCGTTTGCCCCTGAAGTACTGCTTAATTTAGTGGGACGCTACGCGCCTGCACAAAAAATAGAGTCACGCACGCCTATTGTTGCTGACCCTTCTAGCTTGAAGTTACTTGAGCTTTCTCGCAAAGTCGCGAAGTCCGACGCCACTGTGATGGTAATGGGACCAAGCGGTTCGGGTAAAGAAGTGCTGTCTCGCTATATTCACGATCAGTCGCCGCGCAGTGAAGCGCCATTTGTCGCCATCAACTGTGCAGCCATACCAGAGAATATGCTAGAAGCGACCTTGTTTGGTTACGAAAAAGGTGCGTTCACCGGCGCAATCCAAGCTTGCCCGGGTAAATTTGAACAAGCCCAAGACGGTACGCTGTTACTTGATGAAATAACCGAGATGGATTTGGCGCTTCAAGCTAAACTGCTACGCGTGTTACAAGAGCGCGAAGTAGAGCGTCTTGGCGGACGTAAAACGGTTAAGCTCAACGTCCGTGTTATTGCTACAAGTAACAGAGATTTGAGAAAAGCAGTGGATGCGGGAGAGTTCAGAGAAGATTTGTACTACCGCTTAAATGTATTCCCTATTGAGTGGCGCCCGCTTTCGGAACGTCCGGGTGATATTGTCCCTCTTGCCGAACACCTGGTTCAGCGTCACGCTAGTTCTCAAGGGCTGGGTACTATCAGGTTAAGCGCAGCAGCACGCAATAAGCTATCACAATACAGCTGGCCAGGGAACGTTCGCGAACTAGAAAACGTGGTTCAAAGGGCGCTTATTTTATGTGAACACAATGAAATCGACGCCAGCGATTTAATGATTGACGAAGACATGACTGCACCTGTTGAAACACTGCAAGAGCATGTTGAAGAAAATAGGCTAGGGTCTGAGCTGCGCTACCAAGAACATCAAATTATCCTCGATACATTGGTGTCGTGTAACGGCAAGCGTAAAGATGTGGCAGAAAAGCTCGGCATTAGTCCAAGAACCCTTCGTTACAAATTAGCGCGCATGCGCGAAGACGGTATTGAAGTGCCCGCATAAGGTCGCTTTCTACACTTTCGGTTTCCTCGTCCTTATCCGTCGCCTTTGTAGTAAAGAAGGCGGCGGTTTTTTGTTGCTCACACTAAATCAAACGCCATAAATTTGGCTAACCCTCTTATTTTTGATTTATCTTATTGATATATATTGTTTTTTAAAGTTGGCAAGCCCTTTGCTAAATCCCCTCTATACATAAGTTATACGCCGATGTTCAGGCGGTCTCGAAAAAGCACTAGGAGTGGTTATGGACGTTAAAGCCAATAGTTTGTATCAAGAAATGCAGAACATGATTGGGCAAACTCGTCTTCAAGTTAATGAGCCTCAACAGCAGCCGCTTAGTGAAGTTAATAGCTCGGCAAGTGATTTCTCGACCATGCTAAAGAATGCGGTAGATGGTGTAAACGGCATGCAGCTCGAATCTAAAGACGCGCAGCAGCGTTTTGAAATGGGCGACCCTAACTTAAGTCTAGCTCAAGTTATGCTGACGAAAGAAAAGGCGGGCATTGCTTTTGAAGCCACTGTTCAAGTACGTAACAAAGTACTTGAAGCCTATAAAACAATAATGAATATGCCGGTGTAGGTGGAGTAGGTTATGGCTGAAGCTACAGGTACAAACCTTACGGTTCCTGATCAAAATCAAGCAGTGGACAATGAGCCAGAAAACAAATCTGGTTTTATGGACACTTTAGGTAGCGCAGATATGATGCGCCAAATGGCCCTTGTGGTTGTTTTGGTAATCTGCGTCGCCATCGCTATTTTTATTCTTATCTGGTCGCAAGAACCTGATTACCGTCCACTTGCGAAAATGGAAACCCAAGAGCTTATTGAAACTCTCGATTATATGGATGCAAACCAAATCGACTATAAGCTTGAAGGCAATATTGTTTACGTGAGAAGTGACGAATTCCAAAACATCCGTTTAGGCATGACCCGCCAAGGGCTAACAAAGGCCTCTGATGCCGGTACCGATATCATTATGCAGGATATGGGGTTTGGTGTGAGCCAGCGTGTTGAGATGGAACGTTTAAAACACGCCCGCGAGCAACAAATCGCGGCTACCATCGAAGATATCGCAAGCATTCAAAAAGCCCGTGTCTTGTTAGCTATGCCTAAAGAGAACGTATTTGCGCGAAGAGAGAAGAAAGCGTCGGCAACCGTTGTGCTAACGGCTAAGCGCGGTGCCGTTATTGCAGGTGAAGAGGTTGATGCTGTTGTCGATATCGTTGCGTCTGCAGTTCAAAACATGGAGCCGTCTAAGGTAACAGTAACAGACAGCAATGGTCGTCTGCTGAACTCAGGCTCTCAAGATTCTATGAGTGCTCGTGCCAGAAAAGAATACGAGATTGAGCGCCAGCGTGAGCAAGAGTACTTAGAAAAAATTGACGCGATACTGATTCCAGTATTGGGCATAGGTAACTACACAGCACAAGCTGACGTTACCATGGACTTTACAGCTATGGAACAAACACAGCGTAGCTACAACCCTGATTTACCTGCGGTTCGCAGTGAAATGATAATGGAAGAAAACAGCGTAGGTGGAGGTGTTGGCGGTATTCCTGGTGCACTGTCTAATCAGCCTCCGTTAGATTCTAATATTCCAGAAAATGCTGTGGGCGGCAGTCAACAAACTATGCCGGGGCGCACAGCGAAAGAATCAACACGCAACTACGAACTTGATACCACTATCAGTCATACCAAGAAACAGACAGGGGTTATTCGCAGATTAAGTGTATCTGTGGCGGTGGACTATACCCAAGTTGCGGGTGAAGACGGTGCGATGACGCCAACACCGCGTAAACAAGAAGAGATTCTCAACATACGTAGGCTTTTACAGGGCGGCATTGGCTTTGACGTTACCCGTGGTGATTCGTTAGAAGTTGTAAGCGTGCCCTTTACTCGGATGGACGCAGGGGAAATTGAAGACGCGCCTATTTGGGAGCAGCCCGGATTTCTACCAATTCTTAAGCTAGTTGTTGGTGGCTTGGTTATAATAGTGCTTATCATCTTCGTGATTCGTCCTATGCTACGTCGTCTTATTAATCCTGATGAGTCGAACGACGCCGATGAATTTGATGCAGACGAGGGCTTAGATTTAGGCGACGACACCATTAGCATGTTAACGTCTGACTTTGACGAAGGACAGGTAGGTTTTGCGCCAGATGGTTCACTCATGCTGCCTGACCTGCACAAAGATGAAGATGTACTTAAAGCTGTACGTGCCCTTGTGGCCAATGAACCTGAGTTATCAGCCCAAGTCGTGAAGGGCTGGTTAATGCAAGACGAGTAGTGAGATAAGATTATGGCTGAAGAACTTGCCAATGTTGACGAGCCGTCATACGACGTCAGTAAATTAGAAGGCGTAGAAAAAGCGGCCATCTTGCTGCTGAGTCTTTCTGAAGAAGACGCCGCCCAGATATTGAAACACTTAGAGCCCAAGCAAGTACAAAAGCTCGGTACTGAAATGGCAAAAGTGGACGATATGACGCAAACCAAAATTACGGCGGTTCATAAGCACTTTATCGAAGAAATTCAGAATTACAGTACCATTGGCTTCCAAAGCCAAGACTTTGTTAAACGTGCGCTAACAGCCGCGTTAGGTGAAGATAAGGCGGCAAACCTAATTGATCAAATCCTGATGGGAAGCGGTGCAAAAGGCCTAGACTCATTGAAGTGGATGGATTCTAAGCAAGTAGCCAGCATTATTCGCAATGAGCACCCGCAGATTCAAACTATCGTATTGTCTTATTTAGAGCCTGAACAAAGTGCTGAAATATTGGCGCAGTTCCCTGAAAAAGTGCGACTCGACTTGCTAATGCGTATAGCAAATCTAGAGGAAGTTCAGCCGGCTGCACTACAAGAGCTGAACGAAATCATGGAGAAACAGTTTGCAGGTCAAGCGGGTACACAAGCAGCCAAAATGGGCGGCTTGAAGTCTGCAGCGAACATTATGAACTACCTAGATACCGCGATAGAAGGTCAGTTGATGGATGCTATTCGCGAGCAAGACGAAGAGATGAGCCAGCAAATTCAAGACCTGATGTTTGTATTCGACAATTTAGTCGATGTAGACGACAAGGGTATTCAGGCCATACTGCGCGAAGTACAGCAAGACGCGCTGCTTAAAGCCATTAAAGGTGCTGACGAAGAGCTCAAAGACAAAATTATGCGCAACATGTCTAAGCGTGCTGCTGAAATGCTTAATGATGATTTGGAAGCGCTCGGTCCTGTGCGTATTAGTGAAGTGGAAACAGCGCAGAAAGAGATCCTTTCTGTTGCCCGTCGACTTTCTGACTCTGGTGAAATCATGCTTGGTGGTGGCGGTGGCGAAGAGTTCCTGTAGGAACGCTAGTCCCGTCACTCATTTAGCCTAGGTAAATATATGACTGCCAAAAAAAGTTTCAGCGAAAACGAAGTAAATGAAGCTAAAAAATGGGACCTACCTTTCGTTGATGACCCCACTGCACCCCGAGAAAACGAGCCGACCAACGCGTTAAACAAACGTTCGGACTGGAAGTATGAACCGCCTGAAGTTGAGGAAGAGATTAAGCCGCCTACCGCTGAAGAAATAGAAGCTATACGTCAGGCTGCTTATGATGAAGGTTATCAGGAAGGTAAAGAAAAAGGTTTTGAAGAAGGAAAAGCGCAAGGCCTTGAAGCAGGTTTAGCGGAAGGTAAAGAGCAAGGTCACACCGAAGGACTTGAACAAGGGCTTGAAGAAGGCCGCCAGCAAATGACGGCACAAGCCGAAGTGTGGCAAATGCTTGCTGAAAAATTTCACGACCCACTCTCGCAAGCCAACGATGAAACCCGAGATCAATTGGTAAAACTCGCCGTTACTCTTGCAAAAGCAGTTATTAAAACAGAGGTAAGTACTAACCAACAGGTTATAATGCAGGCGTTAAGCGAAGGTATTAAGGCGCTACCAATTAATCAAGCTGACTATCAAATTCATATGAATCCTGAAGATATTGAATTGGTAAAAGAGCATTTTGGTGAAGAGGAAATTACCAAAAAAGGCTGGAATTTGGTTGAAGCAACAGCAATGGAACGCGGTGGCTGTGACATTACCACTGTGCAAAATGCCGTAGATGTGTCGATTGAGCGTCGATGCCGCGACGTTATCGATAAGTTTCTTTTAAACCAAGGTTTATCTAATGACTAGCCCTTGGCATGCCCATTTTGAATCACTTACTAAACAAGTGACATCGCCACCCGTTGTTGCAGCGGGAAAATTAGTTCGGGGCATAGGGCTTACCCTTGAAGCTGTAGGTTGCCAGCTGCCGGTGGGCAGTCAATGTTTAGTGCAAACCATTGAAGGCGAAATAGAAGCTGAAGTAGTTGGCTTTGGTGATGATATTACCTATTTGATGCCCACTGAAGCGGTTCGCGGTATTGTGCCAGGGAGTCGCGTTATGCCGTTAAACCGGCAAAGCGGTTTGCCGGTAGGTATGGGACTGTTGGGTCGTGTGGTCGATGGCAACGGTCAGCCCCTTGACGGACTGGGTGAAATTAATGCCGACGCGCGAGCTCCCACCACGCGTCCTCCTATGAACCCGCTCATTCGCCGTCCAATCAACACCCCTATGGATGTTGGCGTACGTGCCATCAATGCGTTAAATACGGTTGGCGTTGGTCAGCGTATGGGGCTTTTTGCAGGAAGTGGCGTGGGTAAAAGTGTGCTACTTGGCATGATGACCCGAGGCTGTGAAGCCGATGTGGTCGTGGTTGGGCTTGTAGGTGAGCGTGGCCGAGAAGTAAAAGAGTTTATCCACGAAATACTGACAGAAGAAGAACGCCAACGGGCGGTTGTAGTGGCAGCGCCAGCCGATACTTCACCGCTTATGCGTTTAAAGGGCTGTGAGACGGCGGTAACTATCGCTGAATATTTTCGTGATAAAGGCATGAAAGTACTGCTGCTGATTGATTCTTTAACACGCTATGCCATGGCGCAGCGCGAGATTGCGTTGGCTGTGGGTGAGCCACCGGCCACAAAAGGTTATCCACCTTCGGTATTTGCTCGGCTTCCCGCTTTGGTTGAGCGTGCAGGTAACGGTAGCGAGCGCCAAGGCTCTATCACGGCTTTTTATACGGTGCTAACCGAAGGTGACGATTTGCAAGACCCCATTGCCGACGCCGCTCGCGCTATATTAGATGGTCACGTGGTGTTGTCGCGAACCCTTGCCGATAGCGGTCATTACCCTGCTATTGATATTGAGGCGTCAATAAGCCGTGTAATGCCTATGGTCGTGAGCGAAGAACATCAATTGATGGCGCGTCGTATTCGACAAGTTTATTCAAACTACAAACAAAACCAAGACCTCATTTCTATTGGCGCTTATGCGAAAGGTTCAGACCCGCGTATTGATCTGGCTATTCGCGCAGAGCCTGCAATCAACGCTTTATTGCAGCAAGGGATGAAACAAGTCATACCGTATGACGAGAGCTTAGAAGGCATGGCTGCACTGGCTAAAGGGCTGGGGCAAGGCTAATGTATAGTGCTGCAATGCAAGTTAGCTTGCCTATGATCCAGAAGTCGTCAACTTTTCAAAAGGTATCGCATAATGTCTAAACAACTAGAACGTTTAGCCGAATTCGAGCGCGAAAAAGAGCAGCGAGAAGCCCGATACTACAAACAGGCCCAACAGAACGTTAATCAGCAAAAGCAAAAGCTAACCAGTCTTGAGCAGTACCGCATTGACTACATAAAAGGTATTCAACAAACCGGTCAAGCAGGTGTTACCGCCACCTATTATCAGCAGCATTTATCCTTCGTTGGAAAACTGGATAAAGCATGCGAACAACAGATGCAAGTGATTGCTCGTGCACAAATGGCGGCGGATCAGCGAAAGCAACTTTGGCTAAAGCAACAACAAAAAGTGAAAGCTGTTACCTTGTTGCTAGATAAGAAAAAGTTGGCAGAGCAGAAAAAAGAAGCCAGAGCTGAGCAGGCCATGATGGATGAGTTCGCTACCCAACGATTTTTCAGAGCTAAGCGCTCGCCTTTCTGATAATTAGTCGAGCCTCTGCCACTTTGGCTCAACCCTTGCAAAAACCATTTCATAATGTACTAGCGCGACGTAATTACTTTGCAATCGCTACTACGGTAAATCATCGTTTCTTTGAGTTTCATCACACAGTATAGCGTTTGAAATTCAGCGAGGGCGACTAAGGGCCGTAGCGAAAAATCATAGCGATACATGCTGACTAAGTAATGCTAAGTGATTGTAATTAAAGTAAGCGTTGGTGGGTTTGCGATGAAATGGCATCAAGTTTTTTGTAATAAAACGCCAAGTGAATCATTCGCATCACGATACGTCTTCTTGGTGAAAGACGATTTAAATGTAGGACGGTAGGACAATATGCAACAAGTTGCCGCACGTAAAACAGACATTGCCGCATTACCATTCTCTGCTTCTGGTACGGCGAAAGCCGTTGGAACGGGTATCGGAACTCAGCAACAAGCGAACAATGAAAATAACCAAGCATTTAACCGACTTTATCAAGACGCGAAAACGACCAAGTCAGATTTTGTTTTAAACGAAAAAGAAGATCAGGTTGCTCAATCTCGAGCAGCAAACCGTTCGGACAGAGCGGCTCCCCAATCTTCAGTCTCCAGTGACACGATCAAAAATGGTAAAGACCGCGATGCGGGACATACGGATTTACCTGTTCGTGACGAAGTGACAGATATTCCAGCTGAGTCTGAAGCTGACTCTCATAATGCA
This sequence comes from Alteromonas sp. Cnat2-8, assembly GCF_022348355.1. Classification (NCBI taxonomy): domain Bacteria; kingdom Pseudomonadati; phylum Pseudomonadota; class Gammaproteobacteria; order Alteromonadales; family Alteromonadaceae; genus Alteromonas; species Alteromonas sp. Cnat2-8. The sequence goes on along the minus strand of NZ_JAKREX010000001.1, from coordinate 196,025 downwards.
AATCAAGAAGAAAATGCAACGCTTGGTGCACACGAGGTTGCGCAAGGTTCAGCAACGACAACGCAGCCTTCAACTGACGGTGAAAATACCAATCTCGTTATTGACGACGCTGAAGGCGCCGTTGAACAAAAAAACGTGACCGACGCCCAGTATGTCATTGGAGAAGGCGGCAGGAAAGATGCCGAGGCTGGCGTTATTACCTCACCTGGCACGCCAGATGGAAAGCCAAGCAAAGACGACGGCGAGCCAGACTGGATTGCCTACGTTGAGACGGTAGCCAATCGTTTTGGAAAAAGTGATGAATCTTCAGGTGAATCAGGTACCACAGAAGATAAGGGTATCTCTGAAGCTGCAGGCGAGGCAGTTAACGTCGTATCTATAAAAGAAAGCGGAAAACTTTGGAAGCTTCCGGAGGATGTGGATGCGAGCGATATGCCATCGGTCATGGCTCATCTTTTGTCGCAACTTAATAGTAACAATGATGGTGAATTAGCCATCGAATCCCTGTCGTCTGAAGCACAACAAACACTCACTGCACTAACTTCACTTCTTATTGGTGGCAACGCTAACAATCAACAGAGTGGAAGTGATAGTGAAACGAACAATGCGTCTTCAAATGCGCAAACCGATATCAATACTAATTCAGATAAAAAAGTAAAAAATGACAATGAGCTTTCAGCATTAATTGCCAAGCTCATGCAGACTGAGCACACAGAAAATCCCGAACAAGGTCTAGCGTCAGACACTGAAGCCGCAAATGCATTAAGCGGTATGTTAGAAACGTTAAATGGGCTATCTGAAAGCGGTAAAAAATCGGCCGATGAATCGCTCGTACTAAGTCTACTAGCAGATGAACTTAACAATATTCAGGCCAAATCTCTTGATGACAATCTCGCTGAGGCTCAAGAGTTATTGGCCGAGTTAACTTCAGAGACAGCTGTTGCCGGCAGCGTGGCGATTAATGCAGCAGCATCAAACGACGCTAAATCAGCATCATCTGAGGGGCTGTTAAACGTTGAAAACAGCGGTGAGCAAACCAAGGTAGTTGATTCTTTTGGTGCTACAGAAATTTCAAGCGACCTGCTTTCAGCGATAAGTGAGCTATCGCCACAAAGCGCGCAAAAGGCAACAGAAGCGTTTGCAGAGCGTGTAGTCGCGGCTCTGCCTGGTGGTGCACAGCAACAAGCGGTGAAGGCTAACATTATCGCTGGCATTAACGAGTTTCAGCAACAAGTCCAGCAAGGTAGAGAGCCTGGCATTGATTTATCAACTATTGTAGCCGATGCCGCAAAAGATGCTGCGGTAAGTGCTGATGTGGTTGCTTCAATGACAGCGCGTGTAGACGGTCAAGCCAGTCAATTCTTAAATTTGATGACGCAAACTCAAGCAAGTGCTCAACACGCTATTGCTGGATTGGTCAATCCAACTGAATCGGTTATGCAGGAAAACTCTCAGCTTCGCGCTGAAGCGTCAAAAACTCAGCAGCAGTTTGAAGGTTTTGATAAAGCGGTCAATATTCATAAGAGCGACGGCCAGCAGCAGCTTAGTGAGAAAATTCGCTGGATGGTTAATGCGCGAAATACCATGGCTGAAATTCGCTTAGATCCTCCCGAGCTTGGCAGTATGCAGGTGAGAGTAAATGTGGCGGGTGACGCTGCAAGCGTGAGCTTTGTTGTGCAATCACAGCAAGCTAAAGATGCGTTGGCCGATGCTATGCCTAAGCTAAGGGATATGCTCTCAGAACAAGGTATTGAGTTAGGCGACGCCCAAGTTAGGAAAGATAATTCTTCTGGTCAAGAAAATGGCCAGCAACTTGCAGGAAACAGTCACCAAGGTCAGGGAGCTGGGGATCGTGGAGAAAATGACGGTGTAGACGACACGGATGGCATGCGGGTTATTGAGCAGTCGATTTCGCGCGCGGACAAGGGCGGCATAGACTTTTACGCTTAACCACATCCCGTATGAATTATTACCAATAGGTCGCATAGAGAGAATACGTAAACGCTGCTATGTTTTGAATGAAAGGAGTGAGCAGTAGGTGGTATTAGGAAGCGTGAAGACGCAAAAAATTACCCGTACACATATTGTTTTCCTCAAATTATGGCATTGCCATTTTTGACGGAACCTTGATAATACGTTTTTTCCGAGCATTACTGACGAGTTACACATGGCTGAAGAAGAATTACAAGTAGAAGAAGGCGGTAAAAAGAAAGGCAAAATGATGTTGATCATCATTATCGCTGTGGTTCTTTTAGGAGGCGGTGCAGCTGCCTATTTCTTATTGTTTGCAGGCGGTGATGAGCCAGCAGCCGAACAGCTTGCAGAGACTGATGCCGCCGCAGCGGCTGCGAGCGCACCAGCATCAGCAGCAGGGAAAGCTGAAATGGGCACTGCGCTTTACGTAGCGATGCCGCGACCATTTGTTTTTAACGTGCCGGGCGCAGGAAGAGACAGGTTGGTTCAGATAAAAGTGCAGTTGCTTGTGCGCGGTTCTGACAATGAAGAGCTGGCGAAGACGCATATACCGCTAATTGAAGGGACATTACTACAGGCTTTTAGTACTTCAAACGCAGACGATCTGGTTACCGAAGCCGGTAAAATTGAGCTTCGCGAGCAGGCAGTAACTGAAGTACAAAAAGCATTAAAGGACATTACGGGCAGCGATGTAGTTGAGCGCGTATTGTTCACTGGGTTTGTCATGCAGTAATGCATTGACTAAGTAAGGTAGAAGACGGTGAGTGATTTATTATCTCAAGATGAAATCGATGCCCTATTACACGGGGTAGATGATGTAGAAGAAGAAGAGGTCGGCGGCAGCGACTCTGATGCTTCTACGCTCGAGTACGACTTCTCCTCGCAAGACAGAATAGTGCGTGGGCGTATGCCTACGCTTGAAATAGTTAATGAACGTTTCGCACGTCACATGCGTGTGAGTTTGTTCAACATGATGCGACGTTCAGCTGAAGTATCGATTAACGGTATTCAGATGATCAAGTTTGGCGAATATATTCATACGTTATTCGTTCCAACGAGTTTGAACATGGTGCGTTTCCGTCCACTTAAAGGTACGGGGCTTATCACCATGGAAGCCCGCTTGGTATTTATTCTGGTAGACAACTTCTTTGGTGGTGATGGTCGCTATCATGCGAAAATTGAAGGCCGGGAGTTTACGCCAACGGAGCGCCGTATTATCCAGATGCTGCTTAAAATAATCTTTGAAGATTATAAAGAAGCCTGGGCACCGGTCATGGATGTGTCGTTTGAATATTTGGACTCAGAAGTAAACCCTGCGATGGCGAACATTGTGAGCCCGACCGAGGTGGTGGTCATCAGCTCGTTCCATATCGAACTAGATGGCGGCGGTGGCGACTTCCACGTGTCCTTGCCATACTCAATGTTAGAGCCCATTCGCGAATTGCTTGATGCAGGTGTTCAAAGCGATAAAGAAGATACAGACTTACGTTGGAGTAAGGCCCTTCGCGATGAAATCATGGACGTTAAGGTGGCGTTAACTACGCATATGCTAGACGTTGATGTACCGCTTCGCGATGTGATGGAGTTTAAACCTGGCGATATCATCCCTGTGGAGATGCCAGAAACCATCACAGTATTAATTGAAGATTTACCCACATTCAGGGCTAAATTAGGTCGCAGTCGCGACAATTTGGCACTGAAAATTGTAGAGAAGATTGCAAGACCGACTTCAGTGAAGTCTGAGCTACAGTTATTAACCCGCGGTGGGCGCATTATTGATAATGACGCAGAACTGCAAGTACTCGAAGAAGACCTGTAAGGTAGAGGGGAGTTCCCATGAGTGAAGACGGTATGGACGATTGGGCAGCGGCAATGGCCGAACAAGCCGAATCTGAAGCGGAACAAGAGGCTGGCGATAACGAAGACGTACAAGTTGCTGAACTTGACGAATTAACTGACGACGCGCCGATTACGCAAGAAGAAAAGAAAAAGCTAGATACTATTTTAGATATTCCTGTGACTATTTCGATGGAAGTCGGTCGTAGTCAAATAAGTATCCGAAATCTGCTACAGTTGAACCAGGGTTCTGTGGTGGAGCTGGATCGTGTTGCCGGTGAGCCACTAGATGTATTAGTTAATGGCACGTTGATTGCTCATGGAGAAGTAGTAGTGGTCAACGACAAATTCGGTATTCGATTAACGGATGTTATTAGTCAAATTGAGAGAATCAAGAAGCTCAGATAAAACTTCTTATAAAATAAGGGGTTGCGCAATGCTGCCCCTTTTATTTAGCCAGATAGCCGTCGCGCAGTCGACCCAGTCAATTACCAATCCCACGTCGGTACTGTCAATTTTCCTATCCTTGCTCGTCGTCGTTGGCGTCATTTTCGCCCTGGCTTATGTGATGCGTCGATTTAATGTCACTGCGATGGGTGGAAATCAAATTAAAGTCGCGGCCAGCATGGTTGTTGGCACAAAAGAAAAAATTATGGTGATTCAGGTAGGTGAAGAGCAGCACCTCATTGGTGTAACCAGTCACAACATCTCTCATTTAAGCAAATTAGATAAGAATCTCGATGTGCCTGTGAAAGGTGTGAACAAAACCACAGGCGAGCAACAAAATGGTGCCGATGCGTTTAAACAAAAACTTGTTGCTGCCATGGCGGAAAAGCTCAACCCGAATATAGAAAAGAATAAAACAAAGGAAGAGTCGAGAGATGCGTAAGTTTGCCTGGCTACTTTTAATACTGCCCTTATTACTTCTCGTTGAGCCCGCCTATGCTCAACAAGGGATTTCTGCAGTCACGGTTACAACCAATCAAGATGGTTCTCAAGACTACACCATGACGCTTCAAGCGCTGTTTATCATGACAGCGCTAAGCCTTATTCCTGCGTTTATCATGATGATGACCTCTTTCACGCGTATTATTGTGGTGTTGTCTATTTTGCGTCAGGCGATTGGCTTACAACAATCACCGTCAAACCAGATACTCATTGGCGTTAGTTTGTTTTTATCCATGTTTATTATGGCGCCGGTATTCGAAGAGGTGAACGAGCGAGCTTTACAGCCTTACCTTAACGAGCAGCTCACCAGTTTAGACGCTCTTGAGCAAGCCAAAGGCCCAATGCGTGCGTTTATGCTTTCTCAAACACGGGTAAAAGACTTAGAAACGTTTGTACGAATAGCCGGAGACGAAGGAAAATACGCTGATACCAATGAAGTACCGCTAACCATCCTTATTCCCGCATTTGTAACCAGTGAACTTAAAACCGCGTTTCAAATTGGTTTTATGCTATTTATTCCCTTTCTTATTATTGACTTGGTAGTAGCGTCTATATTGATGGCTATGGGGATGATGATGCTTTCACCTATGATTGTATCCTTGCCGTTTAAACTCATGTTGTTCGTGTTAGTTGATGGTTGGAACTTGATTTTTGGCACGTTGGCGACCAGCTTCGGTATGGGCGTCTAGGAGGGCTTATGTCACCAGAAGTCTTTGTAGAAATACTGCGAGAAGCCATGTTCATGGTTATCGTGTTGGTATCTGCGGTGATTGTTCCAAGCTTGATCGTAGGCCTAGTTGTCGCTGTTTTTCAGGCGGCGACCAGTATCAACGAGCAAACCATGAGCTTCTTACCTCGTTTACTTGTTACGCTTCTCGCGCTTAGCTGGGGAGGCAACTGGCTAGTGCAACAGCTTATGGACTTTACTTTCAGAATGGTTGATATGATCCCGCAGGTTGTGGGATAGAAGGCTAAAGCTGTGGAAGTCGAACTCGCGACCATCAATCAATTCCTAGCAGACATGCTGCTGCCGTTTATGCGCATTAGCGGCTTATTCGTGGCCATGATTGGCTTGAGTGCTAAATCCATTCCACCGCAGGTAAGAGCCTTGTTGGGTATAATGCTCACGCTCATTATCATGCCGGTAGTGCCTCCGTCACCCATAGAAAATTTGGTGGATGTGGGCACATTTTTAATCGTTATTCAGCAATTACTTATTGGCATTGCTATTGGTTTTATATCAATGATGGTGCTCAATACCTTTGTGCTTGCAGGTCAAATTATAGCAATGCAAACCGGTTTGGGCTTTGCGTCTATTGTTGACCCAGTCAATGGTATTAACGTGCCAGCGGTAGGTCAGTTTTATCTGATATTGGCGACTTTGTTGTTTTGGACTTTGGATGGGCATTTGTCCATGATCCAAATGATAGTCATGAGCTTTGAGGCGTTTCCCATAGGCGAAGCATGGTGGACCGGTGAACAGTTCCGCGATATTGCCCATTGGGCCGGCTGGATGTTTATATCGGCAGTGACCCTCTCCCTTGCGCCAATCGTCTCGCTGCTTATCGTGAACTTGGCGTTTGGCGTAATGACCAAAGCTGCACCACAGCTAAACATTTTTAGTATTGGTTTTTCCATTGCTCAGGTAATGGGATTACTGATTATTTGGATAACACTTGATAACTTTACTGCACACTTCGAAACCCAATGGTTTAGAGCCGAACAGTTTATGTGTGAACTATTGAATATTTGTTCGTAGGAAAACATGGCAGATTCAAGCGAAAAAACAGAAGACCCCACGGGGAAAAAACTCGAAGATGCCCGAAAAAAAGGGCAGCTAGCCCGATCCCGTGAACTCTCTACGACCCTAGTACTTATCGTCAGTGCTTTTATGTTCTTGTTTGTGGGCGGGTGGATTGCTGAATCTGTTTTTAAACTTACTCAGAGAATGTTCATTCTCTCTCGTGACGAAACCTATGATATCACCCACATGTTTGGCGCATGGGGTGAAGCCTTTTCGGCAGTAGGTCCTGCCGTGCTGCTATACATGGTTGTGGCAATGATAGCGGGCATTTATGGCTCTATCGCCCTTGGCGGTTTTAACTTTACCTGGGAAGGTGCAAAACCTAAGGGTTCAAAAATGAGCCCTATTCAAGGCTTCAAGCGTATGTTCGGCATGAACGGCTTGGTTGAGTTACTCAAGTCTATAGCGAAAGTGGTGGTCATAATTGGCATGGCCATCGGAGCGTTACTGTTCTTTGAAGATGAAGCGCTCCACCTTGATATGGAGCTTTATCCGGGAAACTTCTTTCACGCACTCGACATGCTTAAGTGGGCGTTTCTTATTCTGGTGTGCGGCATGATCCCTATCGCGCTCATTGATGTGCCTTATCAAATGTATAAGCACAACAAAGAAATGAAGATGACCAAGCAAGAGGTTAAAGACGAACGGAAAAATGCGGAAGGCGACCCTATGGTTAAAGGCCGAATTCGCCGTCTGCAATATCAGGCTGCAACCAAGCGCATGATGCAGGAAGTGCCACAAGCAGACGTAGTGGTGACTAACCCGACCCATTTCTCGGTTGCTATCAAGTATGATGAGAAGGGAGTGAGGGCGCCGGTTGTGGTCGCTAAAGGTGCTGATGAGCTGGCGATGCACATCAGAAAAATTGCTACCGCCAACGATGTGCCGCTGATCCCTTCTCCCATGCTTGCCCGCGCCATTTTCTACTCCACAGAAGTGGACGATGAAATTCCTAACGCCTTATTTATGGCGGTAGCGCAGGTGCTAGCGCACGTTTATCAGTTGAAAGCGCATAGAGCAGGGAAGGGCAAGCGACCTAAGCCGCTTAAACGAGATTTGCCAATACCACCAGAATATCGACGTTAATTGCGCAGTAAACATCGAAAAGTTTTAGCGTAAATAAAGTGGGCAGTTTCATTCGGTACTGCCTAACGTTTACGTAAAATGCAGCGTTACCAGCGAGCTAAGGTTCCTCTCACATCAACATGAACGAAAGGCCCGTGCGCCGCATTAGCACCGTAAATACCAAGCCCACCGATTCTTGGGCCGAAAGCGCCTTGTTTAGACATATTTGAGATAAAGTTGGCTAGCCATACCGCATCTTCGCGGTTTACCACACCGTCTTTATTGAGGTCATCCATCACCCCATCTTTCGGTGACTGATCGATATAGAAATCCGCTGCGCCACCCCAAACGTGACGGCTGTACTGAACATTGCCAATAGCTTTGTTGTAGAACGGAGTGCGATATCCACTCATTATGGTTAAGCCTTCAACAGCATGCCCTTCGTCATTTAAGGTGTGCAGTATTTTTTCCAGTTTCAACAAAAGGCCTGCTCGCAAATGTACATATTTGGGAAATCCTTGTTGCTGCTTGGATAGAAATTGACCTAGGGTGAAATTGGGCGACAACCTTACGTCCGTTTGTTCTGGCGATACTTCAATAAGTCCTGATGGGGGTAAATAAATGGGATTGTTTTTTAAAGGCTTATCAGGATATTTACCAATTGTGTAGCCGTTTAACTTACCTGTTTTGTCTACCTTTTCCAAAGATGTCATCACAAAGACGTTGAGCGTCGCAGTTTCTCCTGACTGCGCGTTGGTGGTTTTAAGTACATAGTGCCCTGATTTCTTAGGTGCCATTATTGGCGCTTTCCCCACAACCCCGCTAACTATTGGAAGGTTCGAACTCGTCTTTAGTGCCTCACCGTTCGCATGGTGAAATTGAAAGTTCCCAGTATGGCTTTTGTTGTCAAACTCAACAGTGAACGTTTTATTCGGCATTACGAAAATAGAGAAAATAGGGTAGGGGACCGTATTTCCATTAATAGCAAGCTTAGAGTTGAGCATGTCATTGTCAAAGGAGAACGCATCACTGGCGCGCACTACAGTTAAAAGAGCAATCAGCACTAACAAACACTTACGCACGTTTAAACTCCTTCAATTTCTCAATAATATGGCTGTCCCGATTGTATGCATCGCGGCGAAATACAATGGTTCCTGCTTCATCTGCAAACGCTGTGAAGTACACAATAAGAACAGGTATAGGTTTCTTCAAATATAGTGTACTGGTCTCTTCACTTTGAAGTAATTGCTCAGCTTGCGGTATTGCCTCTGTCTGGCCTGAATGAGTGAGTACCCATTGAGACAGCTTCAAAGGGTTAGAGACTCTGATGCAGCCAGAGCTGAAGTTCCTTTCTAATTTCGAAAAAAGGCTGTGATCGGGCGTGTCGTGAAGATAAATGGCATGCTTATTTGGAAGCATGAATTTCACTTTACCAAGGGCATTGTGCGGACCGGGCTTTTGTCTGAGTGTATAGTGAAATGTACCACGGCTAACATTTGTCCAATCAAACTCATCGACAGGGCTGAAGCCGCTGACACCGGCGGGCTGGGCTTCGTAACCTTGCTCAACCAATAAAGAAGGATTGGTTTTTAATTTCGCCAGCTTGTCTTTAGTGGCTATACTGAAAGGCACGGTCCAGTAGGGGTTAAACACCATATACTTCATTGATTCAGCGAAAACGGGCGTTTGCCTCACTGGTGTACCGACAATCACAGGCATTCCCAATGTTTCCTCACCTTCAGTAAATCCTCTCAACTGAAACGAAGCAATGTTAACGCGTAAATATGTTGACCAAGTTTGATGAGGGAGCCAGCGCCAACGCTCTAAGTTTGCATCAATTCTTTCTAACCAAGAAAACGTGGTGGCATTTAATGCTTCTAAAGTGGAACTTCCCACGATACCATCTGGCTCTAAGCCCGCAGACATTTGAAACTGCTTAACCGCGTCCAGTAAATCTTTATCGAATAACTCTGAATAGGTGCCTGGCCCTAAAAGACGAGACTTCAGCAACACAACTCTTTCGCTCGTTGAGTTCAGCTTAAGTGTTGGGCCAACTGGAATTTGTGTGGTAACTGTAGAAACTGCCGTGAGTAAACTACGCTTTTTTTCTAACAGTAACTGGTATTCATGGTGTGATGGCCACATGGCCCGCAATGTTGCAGAAACACCGTTAGTTAATGCGTGATTTAGCGATGCCACAGGATCCGCTTCTCTTTGCTTAAGGAACCACTGCGAATCTGCATTGGCGGGGCTAACAAGCCCATTTAATCGATGCAGAGTTTGACTGATAAAGGCATCGGTTGCTAGTACATCTAAGAGTGCCGTATTGGCGTCGCGACTTTCGAGCATTGATGCGTGGTAATACTCGGGCGAGAAGCCATGTAACTCTGAATCAGCAATTTCATGGAGGAGTTCCTGAAGACGGTTTTCAGCATCACTAGTACCAAACCATATAAGCTGATAGCCCTGTTGAGTGTAGACCTCGCTTACCAAAACTCTATTGTGCACACGAGATGGGTTACTATTTTGTGAACCGTATATCTCCACTGAATCAACTAGCAAATTCTCCACACGCTGTCGTAAGTTAGGTTGTTTAGATGCATGAGCTACATGACTAAAAGTCAGCATGATGACAAGGCTGACCCAACAAAACGTTGCAACACGATTTTGTAGTACTACCATGAATAATCCTTTTAAAACGAAGAGTAGGCCCTAGGAATAGTGACGTAATTATAAACTGTTCGTATGTCCCTCGGATACAAAATCTTAATCGCTCTATACAAGTCACTGTAGACAGTAATCACGCATGATTACAGCTCAGATTTGGATAACTTTTGCGTAAAACACAAAGCTGGCACGTTAGTTGAAAACTCACTAGAAGATTCACATAAAGCGTCAATTTTCTGATAGAGAGACACCAAGCCATGCAGTTATCCGGTTATCTTCAGCGATTCGATAAAAATCAGCTGCAAAATTTTACCAGTGGTTTAGGCGCACCCATCGTCCTTTTGGCAATTATGGGCATGGTTATATTGCCTATGCCGCCATTCTTACTGGACGTGCTGTTTAGCTTTAATATTGCGTTGTCGCTAGTCATTATCTTGGTGGCTGTACTTACCCAGCGTCCAGTAGATTTCGGCATTTTCCCCTTGGTGTTACTTATCGCTACCGTTTTGAGACTAGCGCTTAACGTGGCTTCTACTCGCGTTGTTTTACTTTACGGACATGAAGGCGGCGATGCAGCAGGTAAAGTTATCGAAGCCTTCGGTGAGGTCGTGATTGGTGGTAACTACGCCGTAGGTATTGTTGTTTTCGCCATTCTTCTTATTATCAACTTCAAAGTTGTAACCGCAGGCGCAGGACGTATTTCAGAAGTAAGCGCTCGCTTTACGTTAGATGCTATGCCCGGTAAGCAAATGGCCATAGATGCTGATTTAAATGCAGGGTATATAGATCAAGACCAAGCACGTAAACGCCGTGAAGAGATTACCGCAGAAGCGGATTTTTACGGGTCGATGGACGGTGCGTCAAAATTTGTAAAGGGTGATGCGGTCGCAGGCCTTTTCATCATGCTGATTAATATTGTCGGTGGTCTTTTTATTGGCATGATTCAGCACGGGCTTTCATTCGGTAACGCTATAGAAATCTACACCATATTGACCATCGGTGATGGTTTGGTGGCGCAAATTCCTTCATTGTTACTTTCGGTCGCTACAGCCATTATCGTTACTCGTGAAAACGAGACCCAGGAAATGGGCAAAGAAATCCGCGGTCAGCTTGGTAATAATCAAGCCCTCTATATAGCCTCGGGGGTTCTATTTGTGATGGGTATCATTCCTGGGATGCCTCATATCGCATTCTTAGGGTTCTCATTCTTGATTGCAGGCTTTGCTTACTGGCAGTCGGTCCAAGAAAAGAGAAAGGCCGCAGAGCCCAAAGTGCCAGACAATGTGGTAAAAGATGAATCGGTTGCGCCTGAAGTGAAAGAGCTTGGCTGGGATGATGTTCAGCAGGTAGATACCATCGGATTGGAAGTGGGCTATCGCTTAATTCCTCTTGTCGATAAATCCCAAGGTGGCGAGTTGTTGACGCGCATTAAAGGCGTACGTAAGAAACTATCGCAAGAACTGGGTTTCCTTATTCCGCCTGTCCACATTCGCGATAACTTGGATTTAGAGCCCAACACTTACACCATCGCTATGCTAGGCGTAACGATAGGCGATTCCATCATCAGTCACGATGAAGAACTTGCTATTAATCCAGGGCAAGTGTTCGGTAAATTAGAAGGGCGTGCCACTAAAGACCCCGCGTTCGGCTTGGACGCAGTATGGATTAAGCCCAATAAACGGGAGCATGCACAAACCCTTGGGTACACAGTAGTAGACGCTGCGACCGTTGTAGCGACCCATTTAAGCCAATTACTCTCTAACAATGCATATCAATTATTAGGGCACGAGGAAGCGCAACAACTTCTTGATATGCTTGCCAAGCAGCATCCGAAACTGGTTGAAGGATTAGTACCAGACATTCTTCCGCTAAGCACCGTCGTGAAAGTACTGCAAACCTTATTGTTTGAAGGCGTGCCTATTCGCGATATGCGTACAATCGTTCAAACACTCAGTGAGTACGGCACGCGCAGCCAAGACCCCGATGTTTTAGTGTCTGCAGTGCGTATTGCCCTTAAACGTTTAATTGTCCAAGAAATTACTCAAGGTGCAAAAGAGATACCTGTCATAACCTTGGCGCCAGAGTTGGAACAGATGTTGCACCAGTCACTTCAAGCAGGTGGCGAAGATGGCGCTGGCATAGAACCAGGTCTGGCAGACAAGCTGCAAAAATCATTGCAGCAAGCCAGTCAGCAGCAAGAGTTAGAAGGAGAGCCTGCAGTACTCCTTACCTCAGGCATGCTACGACCCGTTCTGTCTCGCTTCTTAAAATATTCGGTTGTTGGGCTTCATGTTCTGTCTTACCAAGAAGTGCCTGACGACAAACAAATAAAAATAGTCAGTTCGGTCGGTCAATAATCTGACACTGGGTGATTGGAGAGGTTGCAATGAAAATTAGACGTTTCTTCGGCAAAGATATGCGTGAGGCGTTAAGCCAAGTTAAAGCTGAATTGGGCAGTGACGCTGTGATCATGTCAAATCGCAAAGTCGCTGACGGTATTGAGCTTGTCGCAGCCTACGACAAAGAACCTGAAGCGAAGTTGTTTACGCCGAAAGCGTCTCCACAAGCAGCTGCAAAAACACCTGGCCAAAAGGCAGTGCCTAGCTTGAGCGAAATCATTGGTGACGACGGTCCTGATAGCCTTAAAGCACTGCTAGAAAAGCAGCACGGTGGAAATAATGGCGTAGCGAGTCCCGCGCAACCTAACCAACCAATGACAGCAAATGCTAAGCACGCCAATGAAATTGCTTCGCACTTAGACTTCTCAGAAGCCTTTATTGACGACGTAGAAGCCCAGCAGTCTTCTCATGAACCAGTTCGTCAGAACGCTTTCCCAGAGCATCAAGCGTCGAGTATGGATGATACCGCTGTGACGCAGTCAGCGGAGCTTGCGCAAATCAAGGAAGAGCTAGCGTCTCTTCGCGATGTATTGCAATATCAAGTGGCCGACTTGATGGAAGCTAAAAACAAACGTCAAAAACCTGTTCATCAATATCTAATCACCCGTTTAACCGATATGGGGTTAAGCAACGCGTTAGCGAAACAGCTTATTAGCTATACGCCGTCACATTACAACGAACGAGATGCATGGGTATATCTTCTTAACCTATTGGCTAATCGCATAAATGTGACAGGAAACGATATACTTAGCGCACAAGGTGCTGTTGCATTAGTAGGACCAACAGGTACCGGTAAAACAACTACCGTTGCGAAACTTGCTGCCCGCTATGCGCAAAAATACGGTGCAGAGTCGGTTGCGATGATTACCATCGATACGTATAGAATTGCCGCCTATGAGCAGCTAGCGACATACGGAAAGATTATTGGCTGCACGGTGAGAAAAGCGCAGACTAGTGAAGAACTTGCGGATTTATTATTCCAACTTCGTCATAAGCGACTAGTATTGATTGATACGGCTGGATTTAGTCAAAGAGATAGTCGATTAATTAAACAAATTAAGCAGTTTGATAACGGACAAATGCCAAATGTTAAAAAATATTTGGTAGCGCAAGCAAATACGCAATATCCTGCTTTGCAGAGAATCATTCAAGCGTATGATGATATTGAACTAAGTGGCTGTATTTTCACAAAGTTAGATGAGTGCTACTCTTTAGGAGAGGTGCTTAGTGCAGCGGTTGAATACCAATTACCGGTTAGTTATGTCACCGATGGTCAAAAAGTACCTGAAGACATTAAGATTGCAGAAGCGAAATCTTTGGTTTCCGCTGCTGCAAAGCTTTATAAAAAGTACGGTTTGAATCATACTAGTGGTAACAACGCAATTAAAACAGCATAAGCAGTATGATTGACGACCAAGCGAGTAGCTTAAGAAAAATGAAGCAATCACGGTTAATCAAAGTAATCGCCGTCACCGGTGGCAAAGGTGGCGTAGGTAAAACAAACATTACATTGAACACCGCTATCGCCATGGCGAAGCAAGGTAAACGTGTAATGGTTCTCGATGCGGACCTCGGTCTTGCTAACGTAGACGTTATGTTAGGTTTGCGTGTTGAGAAAAACTTATCCCACGTGCTTTCCGGCGAATGTACACTTGATGAAGTATTAGTGACCGGTCCGCACGGAATAAAGATTGCCCCTGCCACATCAGGCACGCAGTCGATGGCAGAATTGTCGCCAACGCAACACGCTGGCCTAATTCGTGCCTTTAGTGAGCTGCGCTCGCAAATTGACGTGCTTATCGTTGATACAGCGGCAGGTATTTCAGACATGGTGTTGAGCTTTTCAAAAGCCTCACAAGACATCATGGTCGTTGTGTGTGACGAGCCTACTTCATTGACAGATGCGTATGCATTGATAAAAATTCTGAATAGAGAGCACGGTGTTTTCCGCTTCAAAGTTGTGGCTAATATGGTGCGCGACGTGCGAGAAGGCCAAGAGCTATTTAGTAAATTGAGCAAAGTGACAGGGCGTTTTTTAGATGTTGCACTAGAATTAGTGGCGACAGTACCGTTTGACGAGAACATTCGTAAAGCAGTGCGTAAACAAACAGCCATTGTCGATGCTTACCCAGGTTCACCGGCAGCCGTTGCAATAACACAGTTGGCGAGTAAAGCCTTAACATGGCCTATTCCAGCGCAGCCAGGTGGCCATTTAGAGTTTTTCATTGAACAATTAGTTGCAGAAAAAGCCGTAGGAAGTCAGCGTTGAACAGCAAGGCAGCCGCTTATCAACAACAAACCGATAAAGCGCAGTTAGTCGAAAGACATGCGCCATTGGTTAAGCGTATAGCGCATCACTTGATAGCGCGATTGCCGGCTAGTGTTCTTGTAGACGATTTAATTCAATCAGGCATGATTGGATTATTAGAAGCCGCGCGAAACTTTGATGGTTCAAAAGGAGCCAGCTTTGAAACGTTTGCCGGTATTCGCATTCGCGGTGCTATGCTAGATGAAATTCGCAAAGGGGATTGGACACCGCGTTCAGTCCACCGAAATGGTCGAGCGATCACTGAAGCAATTTCGCAAGTAGAAAGCGAAACAGGCCGCGATGCTAGAGATTCTGATATTGCTGATAAGCTTAATGTAAGCTTGCAGGACTATCACCAAATGCTTAATGAAGTAAATGCCGGAAAGCTGGTAGGTATTGAAGATTTAGGTGTGTCAGAAGATGTTATTTCGACAGAGCAAAATCGAGGTAGCGACGCACCACTGGAAGATTTGATGCAAGGCGCTTTCCAAAAAGCGCTTGCCCATGCAATTACGACATTACCTGAAAGAGAAGCGATTGTACTTTCGCTGTATTATGATGAAGAGCTGAACCTAAGAGAAATTGGTGAGGTTCTTGATGTAAGTGAATCGAGAGTCAGTCAAATTCACAGTCAGGCCATGTTAAAACTCAAATCACGAATGAAGTCGTGGCAAGCTGACGAAGAATAGAAATTAATAACAATTAACCCCTCACTGGAGGCTATTTTGGACAAAAGCATGAAAATTCTCGTGGTCGATGATTTTTCTACCATGAGACGTATCATCAAAAACCTACTTAAAGATTTGGGTTTTTCCAACATCCAGGAAGCGGATGACGGAAGTACTGCATTGCCTATGTTGCAGCAAGGTGATTTCGATTTCGTAGTTACCGATTGGAACATGCCTGGAATGCAGGGTATTGACTTGCTTCGCGCGATTAGAGCCGATGACAAGCTCAAGCACCTACCAGTACTTATGGTTACTGCTGAAGCGAAGAAAGAGCAAATTGTTGCCGCCGCGCAAGCAGGTGTTAACGGCTACGTTGTTAAGCCGTTCACTGCAGCAACACTTAAAGAAAAATTAGATAAAATATTCGAACGTTTAGGTTGATCCAGACGCTCACCAGAGAAATGAGGTTTACTGGATGTCAACGAATGTAAACGTTCCAATTTCGTTGGAAGAAGCAAAACAGCTTGTCACCTACCTTGAAGAGGGTGACAACGCTTCAGCCAATGCCCTATTAGAAGCGGCCTCAATGAAAGAAAACGTTGAGTTATTTGCTGAAGTAGGGAAACTGACGCGTCAGCTCCATGACGCGCTGAATAATTTCCAAATAGACGACCGCATTAAAAATCTCGCGACCGATGATATTCCCGATGCACAATCCCGCCTAACCTACGTAATTGAAGAAACTGAAAAAGCTGCTAATACTACTATGGATGCCGTTGAAGCGAGCATGCCTATAGCTGAAATGCTGTCGGCGCGCATCGAAAAGGTAATGCCTGAGTGGAAGAAGCTGATGAATCGCCAAATAGAGTTGGGTGAATTCAAGGCTTTATGCGCAGACTTAGACGAATTGTTGGAAGAAGGTTCGGCACAGTCAGCTAAACTTACACAGTTACTTACAGAAGTATTGATGGCTCAAGGTTATCAAGACTTAACTGGTCAGGTTATTCGCCGCGTTATCGACTTGGTTAAAGAAGTGGAAGACAGCTTAGTTAACATGCTTACCATGTTTGGTGAACGCGACGGTGCAGAACAAACTAAACCATCCAGCGTTAAGGCCGATAAGGTTGATGGTGTAGAGGCAGAAGGCCCTATCATTGATGCCGATAAGCGCGACGACGTCGTGTCAGGCCAAGATGATGTAGATGATCTTCTGTCTAGCTTAGGTTTTTAGGGGAGCGGGCGCATGTCGTTTGATGTTGACGAGGATATATTACAGGACTTTCTAGTTGAGGCTGGAGAGATACTTGAACAATTACAAGAACAGCTCGTTGATCTTGAGAACAATCCTGAAGATGCGGATTTGCTGAATGCAATTTTCCGTGGTTATCACACAGTTAAAGGGGGAGCAGGGTTCCTGTCTCTTACCGAGTTAGTAGAAATTTGTCACGGTGCGGAAAACGTCTTTGACGTAATGCGTAACGGTCAACGAACACTAACCCCTGAACTGATGGATATTATTCTGCAAGCCACAGATGTGGTGGTTGAAATGTTTGAACGAGTGAAAGCTCGGGATCCATTAGAGCCAGCAGATGCACACCTAGTAGACTTGTTACACAAACTAAGTCGCCCGGAATCTCCAGATGAGAATATTTTTGGTGAACAAAGCGCGCCGGCGTCAGAACCTGAGCCCGCGATTGAAGAGCCAGAATTAGTTGTTGAAGAGCCTACTGCACAGGCACCAAGTTCTGGTGATAGCGGCGGTATTGACGAAATCACTGAAGATGAGTTTGAAGCGCTGCTTGATGAGCTTCATGGCTCTGGGGCACCAGGACAGTCCTCAGCGGCTAAAAGCGAACCTGCAAAGGCTGATGCACCTGCTGCCGCTAGTGATAACGACGATATCACCGACGAAGAATTTGAAGCGCTGCTCGATGATTTACATGGCAAAGGCAAGTTTGGTGGTGAAGAAGCTGCGCCAAAGGCAAATACACCAGCTCCAGCACCAGTTACGCCGAGTGCAGCTGGTGATGAAGAAATCACCGATGACGAATTTGAAGCACTGCTTGACCAACTGCATGGCTCAGGGCAAGGGCCTACCAAGCAGGGAGCCGTTTCAAAGGCGCCAGAGCCTCCTGTAGATAAGGCAGCAACAGAAGCGGTTCAAAAAGCGAAACAAGCAGCGCCAGCTGCGCCAAAAGCGACGCCTGCTTCTAGCGCCGCAGCGCCAGCTAAAGCAAGCGCGCCTGCTGCACCAAAAGCAGCGCCTAAAAAAGATGAGAAGAAGGCGGCACCAGCTGCGCCTCCTGCTGAGACTACAGTACGTGTAGATACCAAGCGTCTTGACCAAATTATGAACATGGTGGGTGAACTCGTACTAGTGAGAAACAGGCTAATAAGCTTGGGTATCAACAGTAACGACGAAAGCATGTCCAAAGCCATTGCCAACTTAGATGTGGTAACGGGCGACTTGCAAGGTGCGGTAATGAAAACCCGCATGCAACCTATCAAGAAGGTGTTTGGTCGTTTCCCTCGCGTTGTTCGAGACCTCGCTAGAAGCTTGAAAAAAGAAATAACCCTTGAGCTTGTGGGTGAGGAAACTGATTTAGACAAAAACCTGGTTGAAGCACTGGCCGATCCACTTGTGCATTTGGTGAGAAACTCCGTCGACCATGGTATTGAAATGCCTGATGATCGTGCTGCAGCGGGTAAGCCGCGCATGGGTACGGTTCAGCTATCGGCATCTCAAGAAGGCGATCATATTCTTCTAACCATCGAAGATGATGGTAAAGGAATGGATCCTGAAAAGCTTAAAGAAATTGCTATTAGTCGCGGTGTACTAGACGCAGACGCAGCTGCACGTATGTCGGATGTTGAAGCGTTTAACTTGATATTCGCGCCAGGGTTCTCAACCAAAACAGAAATTAGTGATATTTCTGGTCGCGGTGTGGGCATGGACGTGGTTAAGACCAAAATTAACCAACTTAACGGCACCGTGAACATTGATTCACAGCTAGGAAAAGGCACGCGACTGGATATCAAAGTTCCGCTAACGCTAGCCATTCTTCCGACGCTAATGATTGTTGTAGGAAAACAAACCTTTGCGTTACCATTAGGCGCGGTGAACGAAATAATAAATATGGACATCAAAAAGACCAACACGGTCGATGGCCAGCTAACAATGATAGTTCGTTCAAAAGCAATTCCGTTGTTCTTCCTTGGTGAATGGTTGATTCGAGGTCCCAAAAACATCGATAGAGAAAAGGGACACGTTGTTGTAGTGCAAATTGGTACACAACAAGTAGGATTCGTAGTAGACGCGCTAATAGGCCAAGAAGAAGTGGTTATTAAACCTCTTGATGCATTATTGCAAGGCACGCCTGGTATGGCGGGAGCCACGATTACATCAGACGGTGGAATTGCACTAATTTTAGATATTCCGAGCCTGCTTAAACGGTATGCGCGTAAACCCATCAAGTAAGGCGATGAATTAACAGGAATAATAATCCATGGTCTTTAAAGTCCTTGTCGTGGACGACTCGACTTTTTATCGTCGTCGAGTAAAAGAAATACTCGATGGCGATAGGGAACTTGAAGTTGTTGGGGAAGCGAGAAATGGGCGCGATGCACTTGAAAAAGCAGAAGCGCTTAAGCCGGATGTGATAACGATGGATGTTGAAATGCCTGTCATGGACGGCATTTCAGCTGTAAAGGCCATAATGGACAAACGGCCTACACCTATTCTTATGTTTTCTTCGCTTACGCATCATGGTGCGCAAGCGACATTAGATGCGTTAGAAGCGGGCGCGCTCGATTTCTTACCTAAGAAATTTGAAGATATCGCGCAGGACAGAAAAGACGCATCGCGCTTGTTGTGTACAAAAGTACGCTTAATAGCGCGTCGTGGTATTGGTCTTAAGCGTCCGTCGTTTCGCTCTACAGAGGCAAGAAAGCTTCCTGATAATGCGCCAAAGCAGGCGTTCTTTAAAACATCAGGGTTGCTATCAGGGCATAAAGACGCAGCCAAACAACCAACCGTTTCGTCTGTAAGAGCGACGGGAAAGCACTACAAGTGTTTGGCAATTGGGGCTTCTACAGGCGGGCCTGTGGCGCTTCAAAAAGTGCTGTCTCCTTTACCTGCAGAGTTTCCTTACCCCATTTTGCTTGTACAACACATGCCTGGAACATTTACTACGGCATTTGCACAGCGTTTAGACACAAACTGTAAGATTAGAGTAAAAGAAGCCGAGCACGGTGACATTCTAAAACCAGGTCATGCGTATCTTGCTCCCGGTGGGAAGCAAATGTTGCTAGAAACCATAGGTGCGAATAAACGCATTGCCATTGTTGACGCAAATGCGAGTGACAAGGTGAATTATAAGCCCAGTGTTGATCTCACTTTCAGTTCTCTGGCTAAAGCTTATGGTGGGGATGTATTAGGAATTATATTGACGGGTATGGGGGCTGACGGCAGAGAAGGATGTCGAATGCTCAAGGAAAAAGGCGCAACGATTTGGGCTCAAGACCAAGATTCCTGTGTTGTGTACGGTATGCCTCAAGCTGTAGCCGTTGCCAATATATCCAGTAAAAATATAAACATTGATGATATGAGCAGTTGCGTTCAAACCGAAATGCGATAGCAGTTTGAACAGTAATGGAACAGCAAATATGAAAGTGTGGACAGTAGCGAATCAGAAAGGTGGTGTAGGAAAGACTACCACTACGGTGAGCCTTGGCGGCTTGCTTGCACAGCAAGGCAAGCGAGTGCTCATGATTGATACTGATCCACATGCATCGCTGAGTTATTACTTCGGTATCGATGCAGAAGCGTCAAGTCATTCAGTTTACGATATTTTTATTAAGTCTAATGACATTACGGCCGATAATGTTATGGATTGTCTGTGCCCGACAAAGTTAGACAACTTATATGTGCTTCCTGCAACAATGGCGCTCGCGACCTTAGATAGAACGATGGGTAGCGAACAAGGTATGGGCTTAGTCCTAAAAAAAGCGTTGGCAAAAATCGCAGGGGAATTCGATGTTGCTATCATCGATTGCCCTCCAGTGCTTGGGGTGCTGATGGTTAACGCTCTTGCAGCGTGTGACAAGGTTATCGTGCCTACCCAAACGGAATATCTGGCGCTTAAAGGGCTAGACAGAATGATTCGTACCATGGAAATTATGGGACGTTCGTTGGACAAATCCTTTGATACTGTGATTATTCCAACTATGTTTGATAAGCGCACTAATGCGGCGCTTGCATCGCGAAAGCGCTTAATGAATGACTATGGTGAGCGCGTGTGGGAAGGGGTTATTCCCGTCGACACGCACTTCAGGGATGCAAGTTTAGTACAGCTTCCCATTTCCGCAGCGTACCCCAAAACACGTGGTGTGTCTGCGTACGAGAAACTATTAGCGGTATTGGAGAAATAACGAGAACATGAGCAAGCAATCGCCTTTTGCCCGTGAAGAAGTGATGGAGGCATACCTTGATAGCCTCCTCAAAGAGCCAGAAGCACCGGAAGATGTGACTGCGCGCACGGCAAAATTGCTCGAGCAGGCTTCTCAGCAGATGGCTGAAACGGCACTTGCTTCTACCGCCAATGAAAGTGAGCCGCAATCGAATGAACAAGAAGCGATAGCGGAAAAGGTTACATCGTTAATTGAAACGCAAAAAGCAGAGACAATTGAAGATGAACAGCAACAGTCTCACGCAGAAACTTTAGTAGAAAATGAACAAGAAGCTGCGTTAAACCGCGCTGAAAAAACAAAAGTTCCACTAAAGGATACTCTCGGTTTTCGCTTTCAGGCGCTATTCTTTGAGGTTGCAGGGTTAACACTTGCGGTGCCTTTGACGTCGCTAGGTGGGATCCACCAAATTGAGAAGATTGGCCCTTTATTTGGAAAACCTGATTGGTTTATGGGTGTAATGTTGCACAGAGAGTCTAAACTAAGTGTTGTTGACTCTGCAAAATGGGTAATGCCAGAAAAATATGACGAAAACCTCGCACAATCGCTTAACTACCGATATCTTATAATGTTAGGGGAAAGTGCGTGGGGTCTGGCTAGTGAAAAGCTAGTCAATACGGTCAATTTGACTACCGATGATGTTAAATGGCGCGAGTCCACAGGTAAGCGTCCCTGGTTAGCAGGGATGGTTAAAGAAAAAATGTGCGCGTTAATTGACGTTGAAGAATTAATATCTATGCTTAACAAAGGCTTAGGCAGTAACGACCAGACGCCATAGTATTGGGAGCCAGGTTCATGAGCGACGAAAGAATAAATAATAACGCCACCGACAGCAACGACGAAGTCCTTCAATGGGTAACGTATCGCTTAGGTGAAGAAACTTACGGTATCAACGTGATGCAAGTTCAAGAGGTCTTGCGTTATACCGAAATAGCCCCTGTACCCGGTGCACCTGACTATGTACTTGGTATTATCAATCTGCGTGGTAACGTAGTAACGGTTATCGATACACGTGCTCGTTTCGGATTACCGCCAACAGAAATTACTGACAATACCCGTATCGTTATTATTGAGTCTGACGAGCAGGTGGTTGGTATTCTGGTGGATAGTGTCGCTGAGGTGGTTTACTTGAAATCTTCAGAGATTGACAGTGCCCCTAACGTAGGTACTGAAGAGAGTGCTAAGTTTATCCAAGGTGTAAGTAACCGCGACGGCGAACTGCTTATTCTTGTAGATCTTAATAAATTGTTAAGCGACGAAGAGTGGGATGAGCTTAGCAACATCTAAATAAATGAATAGGCGGTATTGTTTATAATACTGCCTACATTTCCCCAAGGGTTATGTCCATGGATTGGCAGCTTGCTGCACCTACCTTATTAGAACTCATACTGTGTATTCTTGTAGTTATACTCATTGCCGCGATGGGTGTGCTGTATTCACACATTAAGCAGTTGCGTTCTGCATTAAGCGAAAGCGAACATGCTAACGCAGAGGCTATTGCCCGCACTGAAGCCCTTGCTAAAAATGCAAATAATCAACAAACTGAGGCGCAAGCACGCACCTTGGTGATCACTCGACACCTTCAAGAGTTAGACGAAAAGCAAACTGATATTGAAAACCAGCTTCGAGAACTCAAGCTTCAAGATCCTTCCCTACGCCTATATCAGCGTGCGGCGGACTTAGTCAAGCAAGGCGCTAGCATTGATGAAATTATTGAAGCCTGCGACATTCCTCGTGCCGAAGCTGAGATGTTGGTAATGGTGCATAAACAAAATAATTAGTATTTTTGAGCACCAGAGAAAAAAACGTTTAGACGTCTAGACGTAAAGATGTTGACATATCGCCAGTTATAGACACAATACAGATATTGTAATTTATCACTGGAGCCCTCTATGCCAATTCGTATTCCTGAGCAGTTACCCGCGCAGAATGTACTACTAGGTGAAAACATTTTTACCATGGACATGGACAGGGCTGCCAATCAGGATATTCGTCCTCTTGAAGTCGGTATTCTTAATTTAATGCCGAACAAGATAGAAACAGAGGTACAGTTACTTCGTCTATTATCGAACACGCCACTGCAAATAAACGTGGATTTAATTCGAATTGATAATCAAGCGCCGAAGAATACCCCCCAATCGCACATGGATGCTTTCTATCACGACTTTTCAGCGGTAGCGAATAAGAAATACGATGGCCTTATTGTCACCGGTGCGCCTCTCGCGCTTATCGATTATGAGGAAGTAAAGTACTGGGAAACCATGACCACCATATTGGAGTGGGCGCAGCGTCACGTGAACTCAACCCTTTACTTATGTTGGGCTGCTCACGCCGCCATGTATCACTTTTACGGCATTACACGAGAGCTTAGAGACGAAAAGTTTTCAGGTGTCTTTAAACATAAAGTGAATGACCCGAACAATGAGCTATTAAGAGGCTTTGATCCTTCATTTTACGCACCACATTCCCGTTATGGGCATATTAACACCTCGTTGTATAACAGCGTCGATGGACTTAGTGTTGTTGCAGAGTCTGACGATGTAGGCGCTTATATTGTGGCGTCAGAAGATAAGCGCATGGTATTTGTAACGGGTCACCCGGAATACGATCCAGATACACTTAAAGACGAGTATTTTCGAGATATTGCCGCGGGACAAACGCCAGTAATTCCAAAAAACTATTTTGAAGGGGATGATCCAGCCAAGTCTCCTATTGTACAGTGGCGCTCACACGGCAGCCTATTGTTTACAAACTGGCTGAATTATTATGTCTATCAGACCACGCCTTACGATTTAAGTCAGCTTGCTGAAAAGTCACAGCCAAAGAGGTAGCACGTGAGCCAAAGACCAAATTCTAGCGCGCAGACAACGCTTACAGAAGCCGCTAAAAAGCGCATCCTTATATTAGACGGCGCCATGGGCACCATGATCCAGCGCCATAAGTTAGAAGAAGAAGATTATCGCGGAACACAGTTTGCCAACTGGCACTGCGATGTTAAGGGTAACAACGATTTGTTGGTTCTTACTCAGCCCGATATCATCTATCAAATTCACTGTGATTACTTTGAAGCTGGCGCGGACATTATTGAAACGAATACGTTTAATGCTACGACTATCGCTATGGCCGATTACGATATGCAGGCTCAATCCCGTGATATTAATTTAGCTGCAGCTAAATTGGCGCGTAAAGCTGCGGATGAGTTCACAGCAAAGACACCCGACAAACCCCGTTTCGTGGCAGGTGTACTTGGCCCAACAAATCGCACTGCTTCAATTTCGCCTGACGTTAACGACCCAGGCAAACGCAATGTTACTTTTGACGAACTCGTGGAAGCGTATAGCGAGTCTACCGAAGCGCTCATTGAAGGCGGTGCAGATTTAATCATGCTCGAAACCATCTTCGATACACTTAATGCGAAAGCGGCAGCCTATGCGGTAGAGTCGGTCTTTGAAAAGCTGGGTATATCGCTGCCCGTTATGGTGTCTGGCACGATTACCGATGCCTCAGGGCGCACGCTGTCTGGTCAAACCGCGGAAGCGTTTTATTATTCCATGCGACACATCAGTCCATTCTCATTCGGCTTAAACTGTGCTCTTGGGCCAGACTTACTGCGCCAATACGTAGATGAAGTTGCTACTGTTAGTGAGTGCTTAATTTCAGCGCACCCTAATGCTGGTTTACCCAACGAGTTTGGTGAATACGACATGGAAGGCCCTGAAATGGCCGAGCACATCAAAGAATGGGCGCAGTCAGGGCTAGTGAATATCGTAGGCGGCTGCTGCGGCAGTACGCCGGAACACATTCGCGATATTGCTAACGCTGTCAATGGAATTGCGCCAAGAAAAGTGCCACAGTTTGAACCCAAAATGCGTTTGTCAGGCCTAGAGCCGTTTGTACACTAGGAGGGCATTATGAGCGCAGAATTTTCTACATTTATTAATATCGGTGAGCGCACCAACGTTACAGGCTCTGCTCGCTTTAAACGACTTATTCTTGAAGGTGATTATGAAACTGCACTTGATGTCGCAAGGCAACAAGTAGAGAACGGCGCGCAGATCATCGATATCAATATGGATGAGGCCATGCTTGATTCAAAGCAGGCCATGATCACCTTTTTGAACCTCATCGCCTCTGAGCCTGATATTAGCCGCGTACCTATTATGATCGATTCGTCTAAATGGGATGTTATCGAAGCAGGGCTTAAGTGTGTACAGGGCAAAGCGATTGTTAACTCTATCAGCTTAAAAGAAGGGGAAGCGCTCTTCTTAAACCAAGCCAAGCTAATAAAGCGTTATGGTGCAGCAACCGTAGTGATGGCTTTTGACGAGACCGGCCAGGCCGATACACAAGCCCGCAAAGTTGAGATTTGTCAGCGTAGCTACAAGCTGCTGACAGAAGAAGTCGGCTTTCCACCTGAAGATATTATTTTTGACCCTAACATTTTTGCAGTAGCGACGGGTATTGAAGAGCACGATAACTACGCGGTTGATTTTATTGAAGCGACCCGCGAGATACGTAAAACCTGTCCGTACTCACATATTTCTGGTGGCCTTTCTAATATTTCATTCTCGTTCAGAGGGAACAATCCGGTTCGCGAAGCTATGCACTCGGTATTCCTATATCACGCTATTCGAGCGGGTATGGATATGGCTATTGTGAATGCAGGTCAGCTAGAGGTATATGACGAAATACCGGCTGAACTTCGAGATGCGGTTGAAGACGTGATTTTAAACCGCAGAAGTGATGCCACTGAACGCTTACTCGATATTGCACCGAACTATCAAGGCGATGGAAAGGCTGCCGCAAAAGAAGATTTATCCTGGCGCGAACAAGAGGTTAATAAGCGCTTAGAGCACGCCCTAGTTAAAGGGATAACCGACTACATCATTGATGACACCGAAGAAGCGCGCCAGCAAGCTGAGCGCCCACTACACGTTATTGAAGGGCCATTAATGGATGGCATGAACGTGGTAGGGGATTTATTCGGTGAAGGTAAGATGTTCCTTCCTCAGGTGGTAAAGTCGGCTCGCGTTATGAAAAAAGCGGTAGCCCATTTACAGCCATACATTGAAGAAGAAAAGTCAGACGACGCTAAAAGTAACGGCAAAATTCTATTAGCCACGGTAAAGGGCGATGTTCACGATATCGGTAAAAATATTGTTGGCGTGGTACTTCAGTGTAATAACTTTGAAGTGATTGATCTTGGCGTAATGGTGCCAGCGGCGACAATCTTACAAACCGCTAAAGATGAAAACGTTGATATGATAGGCCTGTCGGGCCTTATTACACCTTCACTAGATGAAATGGTTCACGTTGCCAAAGAAATGGAGCGTCAGGGCTTTGATATTCCGCTTCTTATTGGCGGGGCGACTACGTCTAAAGCGCACACTGCGGTAAAAATTGAACAAAACTACCATGCGCCTGTAGCCTATGTTCCAAATGCTAGTAGAGCAGTAGGCGTATGTCAGCGCCTTCTAAACAAAACGTCCCGCGATATTTACGCGCAGGAACTCGCAAAAGAATACGATACGGTACGTGAACAGCACGCCCGTAAAAAGCCGCGCAGCAAGCCGGTGACATTAGCTCAAGCCAGAGAAAACGCTTTTAAGCCAGATTTTACGACTTTACCAGTAAAACCTGCGAACCTAGGTGTAACACCGGTAACCGCCGATTTGGCTACGCTGCGTAACTACATTGATTGGACGCCATTTTTCTTAACCTGGTCTTTGGCAGGCAAGTACCCACGTATACTTGAAGATGAGGTGGTGGGAGAGCAGGCAAAGTCACTGTTTAACGACGCCAACGCCATGCTGGATAAAATTATCGAAGAGAACAGCCTTCAAGCGAAAGGCGTTATCGGTTTGTTTCCTGCCAACCGCGTTAATGACGATGTTGAAATTTATATTGATGAGTCGAGAAACCAGATTCAAGGTGTTGCCCATCACTTGCGTCAGCAAACCCTAAAAGACAAATTCGCTAATTATTGTTTAGCAGACTTTGTAGCTGAGAAGTCGAGTGGCATAAATGATTATGTGGGCGCTTTTGCCGTCACCGGTGGTATAGGTGAAGACGAGCTTGCTGACAGCTATATTCAGACTGGCGATGACTACAACGGCATTATGGTTAAAGCGGTGGCAGACAGGCTTGCCGAAGCGTTTGCGGAATATCTGCACGAGCAAGTGCGTAAGCATTACTGGGGTTACGCCGCTGACGAATCACTAAGTAACGAAGAACTTATTCGTGAAAAATACCAAGGCATTCGACCGGCACCAGGCTACGCCGCGTGTCCCGAGCATACTGAAAAGCAGCTTATTTGGGATTTATTGTCAGCAGAGCAGCATACAGGTATGAAGCTTACAGAAAGTTACGCCATGTGGCCGGGGGCGTCAGTATCGGGTTGGTATTTTGCTCACCCTGATGCCAAATACTTTGCTGTCGCCAAAATTCAAGCCGACCAAGTAGAAGATTACGCCACACGTAAAGGCTGGACCTTAGAAGAGGCTGAAAAGTGGTTGGGTCCAAACTTAAGTGATTAATGCTGATTAGGCAGGTAACGTGTATGCAAATCGAAAAGCCTTTTAGTCAGGCTTGTGAGAACAACAAGCGCGCCATTTTGAGCGTGCTTGAACGTAAATTTGCCAATTGCCGACAGGTATTAGAGATAGGGAGTGGAACAGGTCAGCACGCCGTATTTTTGGCTGAGCATTTGCCCCATCTTATTTGGCACACAAGCGATCAACCACACTATCACGAAGGTATTGCCGCGTGGCTGAGTGATTCAAATACGCGGAATGTGAAACCTCCCATAGCATTTACCGTTGGGCAAGATGACTTTCCCAACCTCGACATAGACGGGATTTTTACGGCAAACACCGCGCATATCATGCAAAAAGAAGAGGCGAAGCTACTAATGGAATCAGTAGCGTTGCACTTACCCAAAGGGGGCGTATTCTGTCAGTATGGCCCTTTTACACATAGTGGTAAGTTTACTTCTGAAAGTAACCAAGCCTTCCATACTTCGCTTTTAGCGCGTGGTTATGGTGGCTACCGCGATATCAATGAGCTTACTGCTTGGGCAGGCGAGTTAAGCTTGCAAGAAATAATCGACATGCCCGCCAATAACCATATGCTTATTTGGCAAAAACGCTAAAGAAGTGTCAAGGCTGCAGCACTTTGCTTTAAAAACAGTTAAAGCAAAGAAAGTCAGCACTCACATCAAAGGAGTAACTATGAGCTTTAAAGTAAACCATTATTTCGACAATAAAGTGAGCTCGATTGGGTTTGAATCTGCAAACGGCCCCTGTACCTCGGGCGTGATGTCGCCGGGTGAATATACATTTTCTACATCACAAAAAGAGCTAATGAAAGTGGTTGAAGGTGAGCTAGTTGTGAAGCTTCCGGGAAGTGACGAATGGCAATCTTTTGCTACAGGTACCAGCTTTAATGTACCCGCCGATGCTTCTTTTGACGTAAAAGTGTCTACGCCTACCGCTTATCTTTGCTTTTACAGCTAATTCTTAAAAGCGCTTAATTCACTCTGTATTTAAACTTTCGTAGAATTGACTTTCAGAGGTTGTAAAATTTCTCTGTATATCTCAAAGTATTAGAAGTGCAAGCGAGCTCGGCTCACTTGCGCTTTTATACTAATAAAACTAAACCTGAAATGTGTGCGAATTATCAGGGCCTGTTGACCTTTGATGTACGAATTTTGGTCTAAATGGAAGCCTTTTAATCGCGAAACAGTCCTGCAAGCCTAGTGGGCTAAGTTAAAGGGCTGTGACAAAGAGTAAAAGGCTTCCATAACGACCCCTTCGGGCAGCGCCTTTGTGCCATCTATACTGCGTTGAATGTTTTCGACTTAGAACCACGAAACCGTCAAACATCCGCCTTGTCTAGATGGCACAAAGACCGCTGCAAAAACGTACTAAAAAGGTCAACAGGCCCTAGTGCTGGAATACACTTTTCACACGTTGTGGCGTTTAGTAAACAATGAGAAGTACAAATGAAATCCATATCACTCCAAAAAAAGTTCATGCTTATCGTTGGCGGTAGCATAGCTTTGATGTTACTCATTACGGCGTTTTTCTTAGTCAATACCGTTGCAGATAACACCCGCAGTCGCGTAGAAAAAGAGCTTAAATCCTTAGTTGCACGTGAGGCTAATGACGTTGAAGGCTTCTTCGCAACCTATGGCGGCGTTGCTAGAGCATTCCTAAGTAGTCCTTTTCTACAAGATTTTTTTACACGCCATAACACGCGAGGGGCGCCCGAAAGCCAACTGACTCAATCCAAAGATATCTATGCCACGTTTGAGGGCATCAGCAGTCAAGATCCCATTATTAAATCGGCGTTCTTTGGTTCAGCTAAGACGGGTGAATACTTCTATGAAGAGGGCCGAGTCGGCGTCGACACTTCGGGTCCTGATGCTGGCAATCCTAACGCGGGTTACTTTGCAACCAAGCGTCCGTGGTTTACTACTGCCGTTGAAAAAGGAAAGCTATATGTAACGCCTCCTGCTGTCGATTCCCAAGATGGAAGCGTATCTGCAGTAGTACAAACCCCGATATACAAAAATGGAGCGTTACTAGGCGTTGGCGGTGTCGATATTCTTATTAGCACGGTGGGTAAGGTCATAGATGCCATTCGTTATGAAGAACAAGGCACGGCGTTTTTACTCGATGAAAACCAAAACATTGTTTACTTTCCAAAACAGAGCAAAGCGTTGCCACTAAGCTCCTCTATTCGCAACTTTGACAGCGTGTTTGATAGCACTGAAGGGTTTGGCAAGTTGGCAAGTAATATAGCGGCTAATGAATCTGGTATTGTGCACGTAACCTGGAAGGGGGAAGACTATGTTGCGGTTTTTGAGCACGCTCAGTTAACTAACCCACAAATGAATTGGTCGCTGGGCATTCTTATCCCTGCAAGCATCATTGATAGCCCTATAAATAATGCAATTACTACGGCAATTATCGTCGCCTTTGTGATTATTGGATTAATAGCGCTTATTACTTATTTTGCGAGTGCTAAAGTCACTCAACCTTTGGTCGAAATGCGCAACGCAATGGCGGAAATAGCGCATGGCGACGGCGACTTAACCAAGCGTCTGGAAGTTAAGAGCAACGACGAAATCGGTGCGCTTGCCATAGAGTTTAATACCTTTACCGATAAACTAAGATCATTGCTAAAAGATACTGCCGTTAACACTAAGGCTGTTTCTGATGCAGCGGATCACCTTCGAGATGTGAGTCACGCGACTAGCAAGGAAATTAACCAAGAGCGTAGTCAGGTGGACAATGTGTCTACGGCAGTCACGCAGATGGCTGCTACCGTCGTTGAAATTTCAAAAAATGCGGCACAGTCCAGTGACGCCGCGACTAAAGCAGATGAATTGGTACAAGCCGGCAGTGAGCAAGTGCAAGATGCCATGAGGGAAATTCGCGCGCTGGCTGACGCCATCAGTCAGGGTGTTGAAGTTGTGGGCGGATTGAGCAAAGAGTCAGATAGCATCGGTGCTGTAGTCGATGTAATTAACAGCATTGCTGAACAAACTAATTTACTGGCATTAAACGCAGCCATTGAAGCGGCGAGAGCCGGTGAACAGGGGCGCGGCTTTGCCGTTGTTGCAGATGAAGTTCGCTCATTAGCAAGTCGTACACAAGAATCGACGACTGATATACGAAAAATGGTAGAGCGATTGCAGGCGATGTCTGAGCAGACCAACAGTGTTATGCAGGAAGGACAAACCCGTTCTCAATCTGGTGTCGATAAGACAGAGAAAGTGGTCGAAACGCTTAAAGACATTACCCAGTCTATAGGTTTGGTTCACGAGCAAAGTACTCACATAGCACTGGCGACCGAGCAGCAAACGGAGGTGGCGCAAGATATTAATAAGTCGCTCGTAGCTATCACTGGTTTAAGTGATAAAACTAGTCAGCATGCAGAAGAGTTAGCTGTGGAAGCTACGCAGTTAAGTGCCGTCTCTGGTGACTTAAAAGAATTGGTGGGGCAGTTTAAAATTTAGCGCCATTCATACCGTTAACCGCGCCTAATGCGCGACAGTCTTTAATTAGAGCGTTGTCGCTTGCCAACATTGTTGGCAAGCGAATTATTTTATTCCCTAGTTTGACATAAGTTTCCGAAATACAGTTTGGAAAACCTATGGCTTGTGCGTTTGCGAAAGGGCAATGAAATCATCTACAAACCCCAATACGTCCTGCGCTTTTCTATGACCCAAGTACAGCGTTTTTGATACGCCTTGTTCACCTAGCGACCGACAAGTCAGGAGATCGCTTTCTTTTGATTCATCAATTAACCATTTAGGTAGCGCAGTAACACCACGTCCCGCTGCTACCATTTGTAAGATGATCTCTGTGGTTTCAATCGTTTTATGTTGCCTCACTGTGCAATTGGCAGGAGTAAGAAAATGCGTGAATACGTCCAGTCGACTGAGTTCTACGGGGTAGGTGATAAGGGTCTCATTGCTTAAGTCTTTCGGTGTAACAAATGGTTTCTCTGCCAAAGGGTGGTGCTTATCCATTACCAACACTTGTTCATATTCGAACACTGGCGTGTAGGTAATGGTTTCAAGTGAAAGAGGGTCTGGCGTGAGCAATATATCAATATCGTACCCGTGAAGCGCTTGTAAACCGCCAAAAGAGAACGCGCGGCGTACATCTACATCAACATCTGGAAAGGCTTTCAAAAAAGGCGCCACTACCTTGAGCAACCATTCAAAACACGGGTAGCACTCCATTCCAATACGTAATATGCCCTGTTTACCATCGGCGAATCTGCGTAATTGGGCTTCAGTATGCTCAAACTGGGGTAAAACTCGGTGAGCTAAGCCCAATACACTCTGACCCGCCTGAGTCAGCGTTAGTCTTCTGCCGTCTTTTTTCCAAAGCGGTACGTCAAAATGGGCTTCCAACTTTTTCATTGCGTGACTTAACGCTGACTGGGTTAGAAAAAGCGATTTTGCCGCTTCTGTCATCGTGCCTTCAGCATCTATCGCTCTTACTATTCGTAAATGTTGTCTATCAATCATAATAAATTACAACCAGTTTAACGTTTTTGAAGAGGGCTTGGGGCAGCACTGACTATAGTCACGGCGTCCGACAGGCGAGTTTCAATTATCTCTTTTATGATAATTGATATTTCTCTAAAGGTCTTTCGTCCAGGCGCAGTGTTTCTCCACGCTAATGAGTGCTGACGCTCAATAGGCATATCGGCAATCTCACACACGTGTAATGCTTCAGGCTTGTGCAACTCAGAATGAATATAAAGCCCGGGTAGGAAGGCTACACCCATGCCCATTACCACCATTTGACGCAAAGTATCTAGGCTGGTGCCCTCATAATCTCGCTGTAAATCTGCCCCAATCTCATCGCAAATGCGCTGCACTTGATGATGAAAGTGATGTCGGTCTTCGAGTGTTAACACTTTCTCGCCGCTTATTTCTTCTGGCTTAACATAGGCTTTTCCTGACAATTTGTGATCAGAAGGCGTGACGAATTTTAAAGGCTCTTTGAAGAGTGGTTGCGTGATCAATTGAGAGTTCTCGCCCGAAAGTGGGGAAAGAATTAGGTCATATTCACCACGCAGTAGACCGTGTTGCAATGCGTTAGGGGCGCCTTCTCGAACATAGAAGCGCAAGCCGGGCTTCCGCTTGTGTAGATCTGGTAGCACAAAGGGAAGTAAATAAGGCCCTAGTGTTGGCGGTATCCCTAACCGGTAGGTTACAACTTCACCCTCGGACAAGTCTCGTGCAATTTCGCTGAACCGTTGAGAGGCCTGCAGCACCTCTTCCGCTGCATCAAGCAAGGCTTTACCTTGGGGAGATAACAGCGTCCCTGTGCGTGAACGTTCAAAAAGCGTTAGCCCTAAGAGGTTTTCTAGCGCACTGATCTGACTGGTCAGAGTAGGCTGACTAATTCCCAGTATTCCCGCTGCTTGCCTGAAGCTTAGGTATTTAGCCACTGCAACAAAATAGCGGATTTGGTTAATTGACGGGGTCTTTCCGTTGAATTGCATGGTGAAAATGGCTCTCTCTTACTATGCTTATGGGTAGTGTTACGTAAGCAGTGATAGTATTTAGCTATCGCGAGTTAGTATATTAAACTATTAATCTATCAGGTGAAACTGGCGTAATTACATAATCATTACAATTATTAAAAAATTGGGAGTTATATATGGATCACGTTATCTCAGGTGTTGCCAAATTCCAGAAAGAAGTTTACCCAAACAAAAAAGCTACGTTTCAAAAACTAGCTACTGGGCAGAACCCTGAAGTGCTTTTCATTACGTGCTCTGATTCACGTATCGACCCGAACTTAGTAACACAAACTGATCCGGGTGAGCTATTTATCTGCCGTAATGCGGGCAACATCGTACCTCCTCACAGCAACCAAACTGGTGGCATGACAGCGTCTATTGAGTTTGCAGTTGCTGCACTGGGCGTTTCTCACATTGTTATTTGTGGCCATACTGACTGTGGTGCAATGAAAGGCGCCATCAACCCTGAAGGCTTAAGTGCGCTTCCGCATGTAAAAGAGTGGCTAGGTCATTGCCGTGTTGCAACTGAAGTTGTTAAAGAGCGCTGTGGCCATTCAGACCTTTCTATTGACGACCTAGAAGCGGTAACGAAAGAGAACGTTGTTCAGCAAATTCAGCACCTTCGCACTCACCCTGCTGTTGCTGCAAAAATTGCAACAGGTCAGGTTAAACTTCACGGATGGGTTTATAACATTGGTTCAGGTGAAGTGCTTTACTACAACACTGAGTCTGGTGAATTTGATGTAATGGACGAGTCTACTGCCGAAGCACAACTTGCTCGCGGTGAATAAGGTCTATAACTATGGTAAAAATTAACCTTTCAAACCTACGAGGCGATTTTACCGGCGGTTTAACAGCCGGTATCGTTGCTTTACCACTGGCGCTTGCACTTGGTGTAGCGTCAGGCTTAGGCCCAATGGCGGGTCTGTACGGTGCTATTGCGGTTGGCTTCTTTGCCGCACTTTTCGGTGGTACACCAGCACAGATTTCTGGTCCAACGGGGCCTATGGTTGTTGTTCTTGCAGGCTTGTTCGCAAGTCTGTCAGGCGACGCCAGCCTTATATTCACAGCTGTGATATTGGCCGGTATATTCCAGATTGTTTTTGGTGTCCTTGGTGTTGGCCAATACATTCGCCTGGTGCCTTACCCGGTAATATCGGGCTTTATGTCGGGCATCGGTGCAATCATCATCATTCTTCAAATCGGCCGCTTACTGGGTCATGAGCCGCCAGGCGGAACAATCGGCGCATTGACATACTTGCCAACCGCGCTTGCCGATATTGATTTTGCAACCTTAGCGTTAGGCCTTGGTACCTTGGTTATTGCCTACAAATGGCCACCGCAATTAGGCAAGTATGTGCCTGGCGCACTGGCTGCACTTATCATTGGCACGCTTGTAAGTTTAGCGTTGTCTGTGCCAATTCTTGGTGATATCCCGACGGGTTTACCTAGCCTTCACCTTCCAGTATTTGACCAAAGCAAAGCACTGCTTATTCTTGAAGCCGCGTTTATTCTAGCTGTGCTGGGAGCCATCGATAGTCTACTTACATCTCTTGTTGCTGATAACATGACGCGTACCCGTCACGATAGTAACAAAGAGCTAATCGGCCAAGGTATTGGTAATACATTTGCTGGTCTTATCGGCGGTATCGCAGGTGCAGGCGCAACGATGCGTACTGTTGTAAATATCCGTAGCGGTGGTAAATACAACATATCAGGCATGGTACACGCGCTAGTTCTTCTAGCAATTGTGTTAGGTCTTAGCCCGCTAGCAGCGCAAATTCCTCACGCTGTTCTTGCTGGTATCTTGGTTAAAGTTGGCTTAGATATCATCGACTGGAGTTACTTGAAGCGCGCTCACAAAGGCCCACGTTGGGACTTCGGCCTAATGATTATGGTGCTTGCGCTAACGGTATTTGTAGATCTGATCACAGCAGTTGGTGTTGGCGTGGTATTCGCAGCATTAGCTTACGTTAAGCAAATCGCACAGCTGCAAATTGAAGAGCTTAAGAAAATCCCTGAGTCGTTAAACGACCCTAAAGAAAATGAGCTATTGGAATCTCTTAAAGACAAAGTATCAATCTTTAGTTTTGGCGGGCCACTAAGCTTTGGTGCGGCTGCCGATTTGGGCCACCACGTTCGTGAGCGTGTGAAACCGGGTTCTAAAGTCACCATTTTAGATTTCTCGCGCGTTCCACTTATGGATGTTTCTGCTGCGATGGCAGTTGATACAGTTACCTCAGATGCACTAGCGGCAGGTCGTCAGCTGGTTATTTGTGGTGCTAATGCAGAAGTCAATAAGGTGCTTGAGGGCGTAAACGAAGCGCACCCAGGTATCCCCAACTTTGACACGCTACACGACGCCTTGCTTTACGCAGAAAAGCAAGTAGCCGGGACTGAAAGCAAAAACACCCGTTTTCAAGCCGCAACGCAGTCGTGAAGTAATATCAAGGTAAGATAAACCTTTCCCTTTTGGCCCTCCTTAGTGAGGGCTTTTTTGTGTCTGTTAGGCAAAGATTTCTTTGCTAAATTTCTGGGTCCGTTTATAGCTGATGCGTGTTTACTTGGATGTCATTGAGTAAACAAACATGGAAAATGTTTTATTAATTGATTGTTCAATTAAACTTAACGCTACTGTAACAATTCCTCCCTAGAGTAGTGAGTAAACATTACACAACTACTTTGGGAAACACATGAAAACACACAATAAACTCTCGTTAGCTGTACTTGCAGCACTTTCGTCTATGACTACACCTACAGTGGCGTGGGCAGAGGAAGCAGAGCGTGCTGACGAAGAGCGCATAGAAGAAATTACCGTTGTTGGGCGAAGCGTTTCTTACGCGAATAACGCAACGAGCGACGATATGTTTAAACAACAGGCTAATCTTAGCAGTGTGTTAGCCGCGGTTGATAACCTGCCGGGTGTGCTTATTAACGAAGGTGATACCTTTGGGGCTGATGACTGGTCAACGTCTATTGTTATTCGTGGCTTTCAAGTAAACCTAAACGAGCAGCAAATTGGCATGACGGTAGATGGCATCGCCAACGGTAACTCGAATTACGGTGGTGGCGCGAAAGCGAATCGCTATATCGATACCGAAAACGTAAAAGGCGTTGAAGTTTCTCAGGGTACAGCGGATATCGCTTCCCGTTCACACGAAGCTTTGGGCGGCACACTGAATTTCACCACCATTAACCCGTCTGCGGAGCAGGGCTTAATAACCAGTGTAACTGCGGGTTCATTTGATGCGTCAAAATACTATGTACGCTACGAAACAGGCGAAATCTTTAAAGATACTTACGCGTGGATAAGCCTTTCAAGTCAAGAAAGTTCTGACTTTATGCAGCAGGCAGCAGAGAACACCCGTGATCATTTAGCCATGAAGTTTATCTCTACCGTTAACGACGTGTCTCTTACAGGTTACCTGTCTTACGACGATACCCACGAAGATAACTACCAGCGCATATACGGGCTGGCGCAATATGAACAAAATCCAGATTGGGACCAGTTAACTGACGAGTGGACAGGCGTGCCTTATCAAGATCAGGCGTATCGTCGAGGTTGGTCTACCCTACGCGAAAACCTTTTCGCTTATTTACAGGCTGACTTTACTATTGGCCAGGTCGATTTTATGACCAACGTGTATTATCACGACAATGAAGGACGCGGCGAATGGGTTCCCCCCTATATTGTTGATATCACTGATGACGGAGCAGAAGGGCACTCAGAGCTTATTGTTGGAAATACGGTATTCGGTGGAGAGGAGCTGGGACAAATCTACTTTGTTGATAGACAAGGCAACCAGCTAAGCCCTATTGAGGGTTGTCAAAGCTCACTGACCTTCCCTTATGGTGGTGCAGGTGCAGAATATGACCCAGGCTGTCATGCGCAAGGCGCTATTCCCGTGGGCTCATATCGTCACACCCATTATGATAAAGAGCGTTTTGGCATTAATGCTGATGCTGTGTGGTACACCAAAATTGGTGATTTTGATAATACCGTACGTTTTGGTATTTGGTGGGAAGACTATGAGCGTGGCGAGTCTCGCGATTGGCATAAAATTACCAACTCGTCTATTAGCGTCGATTATGACAACGTGCCTTACTGGGTGCAGTACGACAGAACCTTCCCAGTTGATACCTTGATGTACTATGTGGAAGATGAGCTTGATCTAGGCTTTGCCCGCATTCGCGCTGGTGCCAAGAAGTTTAACGTAGATATCGAGAAAACGGACAACTTTGATTCAGCCAACAACTTAGCGGTGAATACTGACTCAGATACCTTATTCTCAGCCGGTATCGTTGCACCTTTACCCATTGAAGGAGTGGAAGTTTTCGCAGGTTACGGTGAGAACTTTGCGGCAATCAAAGATGCACAACTAGAGCGCAACGATACTGACCTTCGCTTTATAAAGCCAGAAACCGCTGACAACATCGACGTAGGTTTCCGCTACTCTTCACCTGGCTTCAATGCCAGCGTGACTTACTACAATATTGAGTTTAACGACCGTATTCAATTTACCAGTAACGAAACCTCAGAGGGCATAGACTTTCTTGAAGCGGCCGCGGGTGGATACAAAAACGTGGGCGGTATTGAGTCTAGCGGTTTTGAAATTTCAGCAGACATTATGCTAACCGAAGAGTTCTCGTTGTTCACTTCTATTACCTTAAGCGAGTCAGAATATGTTGCGACGGTAGGTAGTTCAGGTACGCAATACGATACACTTGACGATGCGCTGGCAGCCATCGCTGATCCTGAAAACCCTGAAGTGTCACTGGTAGCTATTGAAGGTAATACGGTTATCGGTACGCCTGACACTATGGCGGTAATTAGCCTTGATTGGGCACGCGATAACTACTTTGCAGGCCTGTCTACCAAGTACGTTGATAGCCGCTACCTGGATATTGATAATGCAGCACAAGTTGATGACTATATCGTTAGCGACTTCTATATTGGCGGCTTTATCGAAAACATTGGTTCAGGTGCTGAAGAGCTAGAAGTGCGTTTAACAGTAAACAACCTGTTTGATGAAGACTATGCGTCTACTATTGCACCAGGTGCATTTTGGATTGGCGCACCTCGCGCTGTTGCAGTCAACGCACGCTTAACCTTTTAATCGTGATATCATGCTTGCGGCGGCATTGTGCTGTCGCAGGTTATTTTTTAGATTTAAGGTTTGGAGTTGTAGCATGCCCAAGGTGGGAATGGAGCCAGTTCGCAAGAAGCAATTAATAGAAGCAACGCTAGAAGTGATGGCAGAAGTTGGCTATCACGGTACAACGATTAGCTTGATTAGCAAAAGAGCTGGGCTTTCTTCAGGGATAATCAGTCACTATTTTGGTGACAAGCAAGGTTTAATTGAAGCAACGATGCGCCACCTTCTCGATGCGCTAAAAATTACGCAGCGTATTGACGCTCCCCTAGAGCGGATTGATTTCATTATTGAAAATAACTTTTCACAAACGCAAGGGGCGAGTTCCGCCACCAATACCTGGTTTAACTTCTGGGCGTTGTCACTACACAACGAAGGCTTGCATCGTTTGCAGTGTATTAACCACAAACGCTTAGAGCGTAATTTAGCGTTTAGTTACCGCAAGCTACTTAAACCTGAGCAGGTCAAAAACGCCGCTGCGTCTACCGCTGCATTAATTGATGGGTATTGGCTTCGTTATTCCATGGGCAGTGTGGGTAACGGTGATTTTTCAGAAGCTGTAGCCCGTTGTAAGCAATACGTTCGCGATTTAGTTGCCCAATACGGAAGATAAATAAGCAAACGAAAGTTAAACAAGTACTCGCGGCTGGCGTATAAGTACCACTGATCGAATACTGATTAGAAAAATAAAAAGGGCGGTTCGAGATAAGTCGAACCGCCCTTTTTAATTATCTACACTTTCTAAATGAGCTATGCGGACTGGTATTAGCTGGCGCCAGATACAAATCGCTATCCGGCGCGAGAAGCTAGCATGTGCTCACTAAGAGCTTAACTCAATGAGTTACCAAATTCTCACGCGCTCTTCTGGCGCAAGATAAAGTGCATCACCTGGTTTCACGTCAAACGCTTCATACCATGCATCATGGTTTCTTGGAGCTTGTGCACGATAACGACCAGGCGCGTGTGTACCTGCGCGAAGTTGATTCAGCATGCTTTCTTCAGTGCGTTTTTCTTTCCACACTTGTGCCCATGCAAGGAAGAAACGCTGATCGCCTGTTAGGCCGTCAATTACCGGCGCTTCTTTGCCGTTAAGGCTAAGTTTGTAGGCGTGGTAAGCCATGGCTAGACCACCCACGTCACCAATGTTTTCACCCAAGCTGTTGCGACCATTTACGAAGTTACCTTCGATAGGCTCGTACTGGCTGTATTGCTCGGCTAGCATATCCGCTTTTTCTTCAAACGCTGCGCGGTCAGCATCGGTCCACCAATTGCGCTGAATACCGTTTGCATCTGACTTCGAGCCTTGATCGTCAAAACCATGTCCCATTTCGTGACCAATTACCGCACCGATTGCACCGTAGTTAACTGCTGCGTCGGCGTTTGGATCAAAGAATGGTGGTTGCAAAATAGCCGCTGGGAATACAATTTCGTTGAACGAGCTATTGTAGTAGGCGTTAACGCGCTGCGGTGTCATACCCCAGCGATTGCGATCCGTTTTCTCTAGCTCACGTTCTACCGATTGGTCTTGGAAGAATGTGCGTAGGTTTCGAACATTGCCTACTAAGTCTTTGTCGCTGATGGTTACGCCGTCGAAAGACTGCCATTCGTCTGGGTAGCCAATTTTAGGGTTAAATGCCATTAGCTTTTCTTTGGCATTTACCTTGGTTTCTTCGCTCATCCAGTCTAGGTTTTCAATACGCTCACCTAGTGCTGTACGCAAGTTTTCAACCAGCTCTGCCATCTGCTCTTTTGAGCTTTCTGGGAAGTATTCGTTTACGTAGATCTTGCCGATAGCAAAACCAAGTGACTCAGTACCAGACATTTGGCTCACTGCGCGTTTCCAACGAGGACGAGGCTCTTGCTGACCGCTTAGTGTACGACCAAAGAAGTCAAAGTTGGCTAGGTAGATATCTTCAGAAAGGAAATCCGCATTGTTTGAAATAGTGTGATATTTCAAGTACGACTTCCAATCAGCGAGATCAGCTTCGTTAATAATTTTAATAACGTCTTTTACTGGCTCAGGCTGTGTAATATTTAGCTCAGGTACCTTATAACCGGTTTGAGCAAAATACGTATCCCAATCAAAGCCAGGGTACTCGTCAGACAGCTTGCTACGTTCAATCTGGTTAAGAGTAAGATCGCGGTCACGGCGTTTTTCGCGAGGCCACTGAATTTCTGCAATTTGTGTTTCAAGGGCAAGAATGTTCGCCGCTTTTTCAGCTGCGTTTTCTTCGCCTGCAAAATTTAGCATCTGCTCGATGTGCGCTACATAAGCTTCACGAATTTTAACAAAACGTTCGCTATCGCTCAGGTAGTAGTCGCGATCAGGAAGGCCTAAACCACCAACACCAACACTTAATTGGTATTCATTTGGGTCAAGGCGGTTGTACCACATACCGCCGCCAATTGGCGTGGTTGAGCCTACTAACCAGCTGTTACCAAATGCTTTGGTTAGGTCAGTTTTGTTTTCAATGCTATCGATAGACGTGAGTACGTCTTTAATTGGCTCAATACCTTTTTCGTTGATGGTATCTGTATCCATATAAGCAACGAAAAAGTCGTGAACAAGCTTCTCTTCTGCATTTAGTGAAGACTTTTCCATTAGCCCATCAATGATGTTTTTAACTTGCTCTTCACTACGCTCTGCAAGACCCGTAAACGCGCCGTAGCGAGTTTTGTCAGCGGGCAGCTCGTAGTTGTCGTACCATGTACCGCTCGCGTACATGAAGAAGTCATCACCAGGTTTTACCGCTTCATTGCGAGCGGTCAAGTCTACGCCAAAAGAGCCTAGTTCCGCTTCGCCCTTCATTTCTGGCGCTTCAACATTGCTGGTTTGTTCTTGGGCTTGTTCAGGCTGACCGCAACCAGCAAGTCCCAAAGATGCCGTAATCGCTACGGCAAGAAGTTTATATTTCATCGTTTTTCTCGTTGTGATTATAAGTGTCGTCGTTAGGTGCAGTGACACTCGTTGTTTTTAAAGTAGGCACAAATTCCTTGTTAAACGGTAAAGCATTCCGTGCCTGATTAAAATAGCTTGCGATATGTGGCGTTTCTCGCTGTAAAAAGTCTGCTACAGCAGTGTGAAACGACGGATGTTGTAATTTGTGATGAGAACGGCAATAAATGGGCTCGAAGCCTCGAAGTATTTTATGTTCACCTTGGGTGCCGGGATTAAAAAGCGATAGCTTTTTCTCAATGGCGAATTCAATGCCTTCAAAATAACAGCAGGCAAAATGTAGCCCGTCTATTTCTTTCAGTGCTCCCCAGTATCTGCCATACAGTCCTGTCTCATCATAGAAAAAGAGGGCGCTGGCTACTGCTACCTCATTCTCTATTGCCGTCACTATAAGCATGTTATCGCTCATGCTCTCGACTAGCTGCTCGAAGAACGCATCGTTCAAATATCCCACGTGACCGCTTCGTTTTAAATAGGTTGCTTTGTAACACTTTGTGAAAAACTGCAGTGTCTCTGGACTAATCTCATTGCCAGTATGATGGGTAAAGCGGACGCCTTGCTCGTTCAGTTTACGTCGACTTTTCTTGATATCTTTTCTTTTGCGGGAGGTAAGCGCGTTAAGAAAATCGTCGAAATCACCATAACCGTAGTTATGCCACTGAAACTGAACTGCGTATCGGGTCAGGTAGTGGTTGGGAATACTGGGTTGAACTTTGAATTGGTCATTAGGCAAATCAGCGGCTAATGCACTGGCCTCAGGCTCGCCTTTACCAATAAGTTGAGCCGAGGTGCTTTCATTGGGAAATAGCCAATGAAAAGAAGATAAAGCCTCACCAAATACGGACTCTACATACGCTGTCAATGTATTTTCCAGTTCACTTAAAAGTGACGGAGTAAGCGCAATATGTCCATCAGAAAGTAGTCTAGAGCCTGTTACGGGGGTAAAGGGGATGGCCGATATCCATTTAGGATAATAGTCGAGACCGTGCTGTGCATAAGCATTAGCCCATGCGTGGTCAAACACGTATTCACCGTAGCTGTGAGTTTTCAGGTAGCCGGGAATAACAAGATTTGCAGCCTCATGCTGACCTTTCGCTATAGCAATATGGCAAGGCTGCCACCCAGATTCATTGCTGCACGAGCCGCTGCGTTCTAGCGCATGTAAAAATTCATAAGAAACGAAAGGACCCGATTCTTTTGCGAGGTATTGCCAGCGCTCTTTAGAGATCTGTTCAATCGAATCTATTATTGTTATGCGATAGTTGGATGCTGTCATGCAGTTTACATCATGTAGAGGTTAAGTGCGTAAAACGCTAGATAGTCGCAATGTACGAGTAATTAACGCTAAAATAACGCGGTTTCTACGTTTAATACAGAAGAGTAAGTTTACAAAAATGTCAGAGTTCGACCGAAAAATCATTACCGACGCGATTACTCGCATGCTGGCACGACGAGAGCATAGCTTTAACGAGATTATGCGAAAGTTGCAGCAGAAGGGAATAGCGAGTGATGCTTTCATGCCTATTCTGGAGGAATTCAAAGATGCTGATATCCAAAGCGATGCTAGATTTGCAGAAAGCCGAGCTCGCGCACTGTATTTAAAAGGGAAGGGACCCCGCGCAATTAAATTAGACTTACAGCAATACGGTGTAGATGAAAATACTGCAGAACACGCAATGAGAGAGATTGACGCTGACTGGTTTGAAAGTGCTAAAAAAGTAAAAGAGAAAAAGTTTGGCGAGTTTTATGAAAACGAATTCGCGTTGAGACAAAAGCAGAAACAATTTCTTCAATATCGTGGCTTTTACCAAGATCACATTGAATATGCGGTAAGCGCAAACGAATCTAGCTAAAACGGCTGGTTTACGCTCATGTTGACCGACAAATAGATGCCGTTGGCGATTCGTTTTATGAATACTGGCTATTTTCGTCTACTTAAAGTGAAATTTGAGCCTATCTTCTCCCCGTTACACTTAACAAAATTGCGTTATCCATGGTATTGTTGCGCAAATTTGTGTGCATTTTAATTATCCAGAGAATTATAGCGAGGATAAGCGTATTGCGTATTCGCAAACTGCCCCGATTATAAAGCTCATTAGAACAGGCAAATCGCACGTTTCAAAAATAGAATAAAGGAAGTTAGGTTTTCAATGACATTATCAACTGCTGACTTACGTAACAAGTTTATCGATTATTTTAAAAGCCATGGCCACCAAGCGGTGGCGAGCTCGTCACTGGTTCCGGCAGATGATCCCACACTTCTTTTTACTAACGCGGGCATGAACCAGTTTAAAGACTGTTTTTTAGGTGCGGAAAAACGCAGCTATACCCGTGCGGTATCGTCACAGCGCTGCGTTCGCGCAGGTGGTAAGCATAACGACCTTGAGAACGTGGGTTACACTGCGCGTCACCATACCTTTTTTGAAATGCTGGGTAACTTCAGCTTTGGCGATTATTTCAAAAAAGAAGCGATAGAGTTTGCGTGGAATTTCCTTACCAAAGAAATTGGTTTGCCAAAAGAAAAGCTCTTAGTCACCGTTTATTCTGAAGATGACGAAGCTTTCGACATCTGGGAAAACCATATTGGTGTTCCAAAAGAAAAGATTATTCGCATTAGTACGTCAGATAACTTCTGGTCTATGGGCGATACCGGTCCATGTGGTCCTTGTTCTGAAATCTTTTACGATCACGGTGCGCACATTTGGGGAGGTCCTCCGGGAACACCAGAAGAAGACGGCGACCGCTTTATCGAAATTTGGAACCTGGTATTTATGCAGTTTAACAAACAAGCTGACGGTACCATGGAGCCACTCCCTAAGCCTTCA
Organism: Alteromonas sp. Cnat2-8; assembly: GCF_022348355.1. Classification (NCBI taxonomy): domain Bacteria; kingdom Pseudomonadati; phylum Pseudomonadota; class Gammaproteobacteria; order Alteromonadales; family Alteromonadaceae; genus Alteromonas; species Alteromonas sp. Cnat2-8. Next base: position 151,902 of record NZ_JAKREX010000001.1, on the reverse strand, counting down.
ATCGATACCGGTATGGGCCTAGAACGTATTTCCGCTATCTTGCAGAACGTGCACAGCAACTACGAAATCGACCTTTTCCAAAACTTGATCAAATCGGCAGCATCAATTGTTGGAAGCGAAGATTTAGAAAATAAATCGCTACGGGTTATCGCCGATCACATTCGTTCGTGCAGCTTCTTAATTTGCGATGGCGTTATGCCATCAAATGAAGGGCGCGGATACGTATTACGTCGCATTATTCGTCGCGCTGTTCGCCACGGCTATCAGCTTGGCGCAAACGATATCTTCTTCTACAAGCTTGTGGCATCACTTGCAAAAGAAATGGGTGAAGCATACCCCGAACTTGTAGACCAGCTACCGGTAATTGAAAAAGTACTGCGTGTTGAAGAAGAGCAGTTTAGCAAAACGTTAGCCCGTGGTATGGCTATTCTAAACGATACACTAGAAACTCTAGAAGGCGACACAGTGCCGGGTGACGTAGTGTTCAAGCTTTACGACACCTATGGTTTCCCTACTGACTTAACCAATGATGTAGCACGTGAGCACGACCTTAAGATTGACGAAGAAGGTTTTGAAGCTGCTATGCAAGCACAGCGTGCCCGTGCACAGCAGGCTAGCAACTTTGGTGCAGACTACAATAGTAAACTCGCCATTGACCACACAACCTCATTTACTGGGTACACCGATGTAGAAGGCCAGGCGAATGTGGTTGAACTTATTGCCGACAATGCGTTTGTTGAGAAGCTTGAAGACGGTCAAGAAGGCGTTGTGGTATTAGACAGCACACCGTTCTACGCTGAAAGTGGTGGTCAGGCTGGAGATAAAGGTGTGCTTCGCGTGGCAAACGGTGAATTCATCGTTACCGACACCCAAAAAATGGGTAATGCGTTTGCACACAAAGGTATTGCTAAAGGTTCGGTATCTAAAGGTGATACGGCAACCGCAGCGATTGATGCAGCAAATCGTGAAGCCATTAAAAAGAACCACAGCGCAACGCATTTACTTCATGCAGCACTGCGTGAAATTTTAGGTGAGCACGTAACTCAGAAAGGTTCATTGGTTGAAGCGCCGCGCATGCGTTTTGACTTCTCGCATTTTGAGGCAGTAACGGCTGAGCAACTTGCTGAGATTGAAAGACGAGTTAACCAAGAAATACGTGCAAACCACACGTTAGCAACTGAACTAATGGATTTGGATGAAGCCAAAGCATCAGGCGCAATGGCGCTATTTGGTGAAAAGTACGACGAAAAAGTTCGCGTGGTAACCATGGGGCCATTCTCTGTTGAGCTATGTGGTGGTACTCACGTTACACGTACTGGTGATATTGGCTTGTTTAAAATTACCAGTGAAGCGGGTATTGCATCGGGCGTTCGACGTATCGAAGCAGTTACTGGCGAGCATGCACTTGAAGTCGTGCAAACCCAACAAGCGACACTGTCTTCATTGTCTGCGTTATTGAAAACAGACAGCCAAAATGTACTTGATCGCGTAGTTTCTCTACAAAATCAGACTAAAGAATTAGAAAAAGCACTCAATTCTGCGAAACAAAAACTGGCGAGTCAGCAAGGTGCTGATATGCTTAGTAATGCAGTAGAGATAAATGGCGTTAAAGTTCTTATTGCGAATTTGGAAGGTGTTGAAGCGAAGTCATTGCGTTCAATGATGGATGACATTAAAAACCGAATTGGTGAAGGGATCGTAGTATTAGGTGTGGCTAATGACGCGAAAGTGAATCTTATTGCTGGCGTTACTAAAAACCTCACTAGTAAAGTTAAAGCGGGCGAGCTAGTTAACTTTGTTGCATCACAAGTAGGTGGCAAAGGGGGCGGTCGTCCAGATATGGCACAGGCAGGCGGTGACCAGCCTGAAAACTTGGGCCAGGCGCTAGATTCGGTTAACGCTTGGTTACAAGATAAGCTATAATTATTTTTGTGTATAACAGTGAGTTTTTGAAGTGACGCAGAAACATGGAATCACTGTCGCTTCCATCGGGTCGTGCCGATGGGTTGGCAAATCTTAATGGATGATGTTCAGTATTAAGGAACAGGAGCAAGCGAATGCTTATTTTGACTCGTCGAGTTGGTGAAACGCTTATGGTTGGTGACGATGTAACCGTTACCGTACTAGGTGTAAAAGGGAATCAGGTACGTATCGGTGTGAATGCACCAAAAGAAGTTTCTGTGCACCGTGAAGAGATATACATGCGCATTCAAGCAGAAAAAGGCGGTCAGCCAGGCTCTGCAGAATAATTGCATTATACGCTTCATTGGAAAAGGTCAGCTTACGCTGGCCTTTTTTGTTTTAAGTGAGTAAATCTTATCGGGCTTTAGCGCAAGTCTATTGTTTCTGTTCTATTTCGCCAGAAATGACGTTGTGATGTCTCGCGCTAACGACCAAGTTAAGTCTCTGGGTCGTGCACAGCTTTTTTCTAGCACAATGCCTTCTGGGTGGACGATTTTTAAATCGAGACATTAACCGCTTTATCTGAGATTTTGGAGCGCTTTTAAATAACTTAAGTAAGTAATACGAATCAGCGTACTTGGTTATGAACAAATAAATTCAAAACTTTTTGATATTATTTTTGAAAAATTGACTAAATTATTAAGGCGGGTCAGTTAAAACTGCAATGAAGCTGCGCATGTTCAAATGCAAATTAACGAGCATCGTTAAATAAAATTCGGTTTAATTGCTTGTATTGCGAACAAATTACTGGTTTTTTGCTCGAATCGTTTAAAATGGCAGCGGGTGAACAATTTCTTTATAAAAAAGGTTTGACTCAGGCCAATGAATCCGTAAAATGCACCCCGCAGTCAAGGAGAGGTGGGTGAGTGGCTGAAACCAGTTCCCTGCTAAGGAACCATACGCATATACGCGTATCGAGGGTTCGAATCCCTCCCTCTCCGCCATTATTCGTTGGCAGTGACGGCCAACAACAAGTTTTGCGCGTGTGTAGCTCAGCTGGATAGAGTACCTGGCTACGAACCAGGCGGTCGGAGGTTCGAATCCTTCCACACGCGCCACTTATTTTAAAGCGTCACCTTTTGATGTAAAATTCAAAAGTACACAAGTTTACGCGTGTGTAGCTCAGCTGGATAGAGTACCTGGCTACGAACCAGGCGGTCGGAGGTTCGAATCCTTCCACACGCGCCACATTGAAAAACCCACCTTTTTAGGTGGGTTTTTTCATTTCTACTCCTTTTATTTTTGTTCTCTCCACTTTCGTCTAAGCGCGCTGTTCAAAATTTAAGCTAAACTTAATATGTCTAACAGCAGTAAAGCGCGAGGTACGCTATGGCACATCCATCTACTACTTTTCGATTTTTAGCAGAACCTACCGACGTAAACTTTGGCGGTAACGTTCACGGTGGCATTGTAATGAAATGGATTGACCAAGCAGCCTATGCCTGTGCCGCGCAGTGGTCCAAATGTTACTGCGTCACGGTGTCTGCCAATGGCATACGTTTCATAAAACCTATAAAAGTAGGTCAGCTAGTTGAGATAACCGCATCGTTGGTACACACTGGAGCGTCAAGTATGCATATCTATGTTGTGGTTAAATCGGGCGACGCCACGGAAAACACTACGTCTGTCGCAAATCGCTGTTTTATAACTTTTATGGCGGTGGACTGTGAGGGAAGCCCAGTAAATGTGCCTGCTTACGTACCCGAGGATGAACGACATATGCAGCTAGAATTAGTGGCGATGCATGCGAAAGATTTCGCTAAACAGCTAGACAGTGACTTTACGGAAAATATAGGCTTTCATTAAGGCGTGAGTATAAATGAACGTAAACGTAGATTGCTGGCATCGGCAACGCTTATGCTAATTCCTAAAATATACTTTTGTTGCAAATTTATTAAAGAATAATGCATTAAGTTTCATTTTGGCGGGTTTTATTCATTTTAAAGTGGTTTTTTATGCTGCTTTGTTGTGTTTTGAAAAACCACGTGATACTTATTCAGGTACGAAATAACAACAGGTTTGAATATGAATTCGGGATCCGTCGCTAGCCTGCTCTTTGAAGCAGCTTCTCTTATGCTTATAGGAATGGTATTTGTTTTCTCATTCTTAGGGCTTCTTATTGTGGGTATTCATCTCATTGCCCGATTTTGTGAAGCTTTTCCCGGTGAAACAGCAGAGCCTTCAGCTCATTTAAAAGGGCCTTCAGCTAATTTGAGTCGAAACAATCAAGCGGTACAACCAGGAATAGACGGAAACGTTATCGCAGCTATTTCTGCCGCAATTCATACCCATCGCCAAAATTCTAAAAAATAAAGCCTAATCAGGAGTTACCATGTCTAAGCCTCTGGCCCTTACCGAGCTGGTTCTGCGTGATGCCCACCAATCCCTTCTTGCTACGCGCATGCGTATTGAAGATATGCTTCCCATAGCGGAAAAACTAGATAAAGCTGGCTTTTGGTCAGTTGAATCTTGGGGTGGTGCTACATTTGATGCCTGTATTCGTTATTTAGGGGAAGACCCTTGGGAGCGCATCAGAAAGCTAAAAGCAGCCATGCCTAACACGAAACAGCAAATGCTGTTGCGTGGTCAAAACCTATTGGGTTACCGCCATTATGCTGACGATGTTGTCACTCGCTTTGTAGAGCGTGCTCACGAAAGTGGCGTAGATGTATTTAGAATTTTTGATGCCATGAATGACATTAGGAATTTGAAAACCGCAATAAAAGCGACCATAGACAGTGGCGCTCACGCGCAAGGGACAATTTCTTATACGGTAAGCCCTGTGCACAATCTTAAGCTTTGGCTCGAAATGGCGAAACAGCTTGAAGACCTAGGGGTTCATTCTATCTGCGTAAAAGATATGGCTGGGCTTTTAAAACCGTACGAGTGCGAGGCATTGATTACCGGATTAAAAGAAACGGTTGATGTACCAATTGCCATGCAGTGCCATGCCACAACAGGGTTGAGTACGGCGACGTATCAAAAAGCTATCGATGCCGGTATTGATATGCTGGACACGGCTATTTCTTCAATGAGCATGACTTATGGCCATAGCGCAACTGAGACCATGGTTTCTATCGTAGAAGGTACTGAGCGCGATACGGGCATTTCATTGCCTGAGCTTGAAGACATTGCCAGTTACTTCAGGGAAGTAAGAAAGAAATACAGCAAGTTCGAAGGCAGTCTCAAAGGGGTAGATGCACGTATTCTTTTGGCTCAAGTACCGGGCGGAATGCTAACCAACATGGAAAGTCAGCTTAAAGAGCAGGGCGCTGAAGGTAAATTCGAAGAAGTGTTAAAAGAAATTCCACGGGTAAGGGAAGATCTTGGGTTCATTCCTCTTGTTACGCCAACCTCACAAATCGTGGGCACGCAGTCAGTGCTTAACGTACTCACCGGCGAGCGTTACAAAAGCATTACAAAAGAAACTGCAGGCGTTCTTAAAGGTGAATATGGCGCTACCGCAGCACCAGTAAACAAGGAGTTGCAGGCGCGTGTGCTTGATGGCGCAGAGCCCGTGACATGTCGCCCTGCTGACAATATTGCACCAGAGCTGGATACACTGAGTAAAGAGCTTGATGAACTGGCTGAGAAAAAGCAACTATCGCTGTCAGACGATAAAATTGATGATGTTTTGACTTATGCCTTATTCCCGCAGATAGGCCTAAAGTTTATCGAAAACCGCGGCAACCCTGATGCGTTTGAACCTGCACCTAGCGCGCAAGAGTCGCAAAGCTCGAGTGCGACTAAGCCTGCTGAAGCCAAGTCAAGCTCACAAGGGGCTACCGCGAGTGAAACTTACGACGTAAACGTAGATGGAAGAGTGTATCGCGTAGAAGTGGCACCTTCAGGTACGCTGACGAGCGTTACACCTGCTAGTGGCTCTCAGACGCAAGCACAGCCTCAAACCAACAGCGCTGCGCCATCAGACTCTAACTCTTCTCAGTCTATTGATGCACCGCTTGCAGGTAACGTGTTCAAAATCTTGGTGAGAAACGGCGACAGCGTGTCAGAAGGCGATGTGGTGATGATCCTTGAAGCCATGAAAATGGAGACAGAGATCCGCTCCGCATACACCGGTACGGTCACCGACATTACTGTTAGTGAAGGCGATGCCGTAACCAGTGGTCAACCGTTAATCTTATTGGGGTAGTACATGGATAAGTTAATGGTACTTTGGGATAGTACCGCGCTTGCGCACTTTGAAGCCGGCCAGCTTATAATGATGGCAGTGGGTTTCGGCTTGTTGTACTTGGCCATTGTTAAAAAGTTTGAGCCATTGCTTTTACTGCCCATTGGTTTTGGTGCATTGCTTACTAACATCCCTATTGCTGGTTTTTCAGAAGCGGGTGGGTTGCTGCACTACATATACAAAATCGGCATAGATACAGGGGTATTTCCTCTGCTCATCTTTATGGGCGTAGGCGCAATGACTGATTTCAGTGCGCTTATTGCTAACCCCAAAATGTTGTTACTTGGCGCAGCCGCGCAGTTCGGTATTTTTGCTACCTTGTTTGGCGCGATTGCGCTAAACCTTATACCTGGCTTTGAGTTTACGTTAAAAGACGCGAGTGCCATTGCTATCATAGGTGGCGCGGATGGGCCGACGGCTATTTTCCTCGCCTCACGCCTTGCGCCTGATTTGCTTGGTGCGATTGCAGTCGCTGCATACTCTTATATGGCGTTGGTACCTATTATCCAGCCACCTATCATGAAAGCGCTGACCACAAAAGAAGAGCGCGAAATAAAAATGGGTCAACTACGACCTGTGTCAAAGCGAGAGAAGATTATTTTCCCGCTTGCTGTGCTGTTTATGACTATCTTGTTTTTACCGGCCGCAACGCCGCTTGTCGGCATGTTCTGCTTCGGTAACTTAATGAAAGAGTGTGGCGTGGTAGACAGATTGAGCAAAACAGCCCAAAACGAGCTCATCAATACGGTCACCATTTTCCTTGGTTTAGCAGTAGGATCAAAGTTATCAGCTGAAGCATTCCTTACGGTCGAGACTTTAGGTATTTTGGGGCTTGGGGCTATCGCGTTTGGTATAGGCACTGCCGCAGGCGTACTCATGGCCAAGCTAATGAGTAAGCTGTCGGGTGGCAGTATAAATCCACTGATTGGCGCAGCTGGCGTCTCTGCTGTGCCGATGGCAGCCAGAGTGGTGAACAAAGTTGGGCTAGAAGCTAACCCTCATAACTTCTTACTTATGCATGCAATGGGGCCTAACGTGGCTGGCGTGCTAGGTAGTGCGGTTGCCGCAGGTATTCTGTTGGCTCTGGTTGGCTAGAAAGCACGAATGCATTGCTGTACAAGGGGCAATTTATTTGCCCCTTTTTTATTGCATGGCGTTTGTTCAAAAAAGGCTTTCTAGGGTTTTCTTTTTGTGACGAGTAGAGCGTGCCAGTTCGGTACGTAAGTGCGCTTCTCAAAGAAAACAGCACCCAAACGATAAGCTCTTTATTCTCGAATTGTGTTTTGTGGCACCAGAGATTGGTATGCGGTAACGAGTTTCTTAGTGCGCGTATGCTGGGGCCACCTAAAGATAGTTTCGGTCTTGCCTTCTTCTACAATTTCACCGCCTTCCATCACAATAATCCTGTCTGCAATGTGTCGTACAATACCCAAGTTGTGACTAATAAAGATAAACGCCAAGCCAAGTTCTTGCTGAAGCTTCAATATAAGATTCACCGTTTGCGAACGAATGGAAGGGTCTAACGCTGCAAAGGGTTCGTCAGCCACCAACACTTTGGGCTTTAACACAATGGCTCTGGCTAGCGCTACGCGCTGCTGCTGTCCATCAGAAAGCATATGTCGATAAAAGTAATAGTGTTCGCGCAAGAGGCCTACCTTCACCAACATATCTTCTATAATTGGTTTGCGTTCTGCTTCGCTTAGGCCTGTATTCAAACGCAATGGCTCATCCAAAATTTTTCCCACAGGAACCGATGGATTCATCGACTCGGAGCTATGCTGCAAGATCATACGAATGTCATGGGTACGTTTTTGCTGGCTATCTTTAGACTGGTATTTGGCTAAATATTTGTGCGTGTTAATTTCAATTTCACCTGCATCAGCAGGCAGTGCACCTACCAAGAGCTTAGCCAACAAGGATTTGCCTGAGCGATTTTCACCAATAATTGCAATGGTTTCACCGCGCTTTACGCTTAAGTTCACTGGACCAAGTTGAAAAACTTCAGGACGTTTTAGCCAACGTTTCCTCTCGTTATGAATAAACGTGAGATCTTTAACCTGCATGATATCCATTACAGCTTCTCCATATGTAGAGGGAAGTGACAGCTGTAATTGTGATCGTGAATTTTACGCACGGCTGGCGTTTGTACACAGGCGCGCTGTGCACGAGGGCAGCGTGGACCTAACCGGCAACCAATAGGCAAATGCTGTAGTGTGGGAATAGAGCCACCAAGCGTGGGTAGCAGCGATTTCGGTGGCAGATCTTTTCTGAAGCTTGGCGCGCTGTCTAGTAATGCTTTTGTGTAAGGGTGCAGAGGGCGCTTCTTAATGTGCTTCATTCTACCTGATTCTACAGTCTGCCCTGCATACAACACCGTCATAGAGTGAGACATACTTGCAATTGCCAGTAGGTCGTGACTAACAAACAAGATCGAGAGCGAGCGGGTCTGATTCAAACGCGTGAAGAGCTTCAGAATTTGTGTTTTTGTTGTAGGTTCCATTCCCCGAGTTGGGTCATCGGCGATGAGCAATTTAGGCTGTGAAACCAGGGCCATCGCAATCATGAATTTTTGACCTATGTCAGCCGGTATTTGATGAGGAAAAGCGCTTAAATAATGCTTGTGGTACTTTATTCCTACTTTGTGAACGGTGCTTATTGCGATCTTTTTGCGGTGTTGTGCTCGTTGCCAGAACCAGCTCCCTTCAACAAATTCATCGGGAATGCTCTCTTCCAACTGCTCTCCAAGCGTTGCCGATGGGTCTAAACTTGCCTGTGGGTTTTGGAATACGACCGCTATTTCTCGGCGCATTACCTCACGACGCTGCTGCACAGACATACTCAGCAGGTTTTCACCATTCCAACTCATGCGGTCAGCCGTTAAATTCCATTGGCTAGGAAGGGCTCCGCAAATGGCGGACACGATCAAGCTTTTGCCTGAGCCAGACTCTCCTACCAGTGCGCGAATTTCCCCGCTGCTAACCGACAGGTTAACCTTATCCAACGCTTTAATTGCGCCATCGCTGCTCTGCATTTCCAAGGTGAGGTTTTTAATATCAAGCATTGGCATATTAATGACTCACTCTTTTTTTAAGTGCTGAACGCAAACCGTCACCCACAATGTTGATAGATAGCACCATGAAGAATATTGCCATGCCGGGGACGGCAACGTTCCACGGTGCTAGATAAGCAACATCTAGCCCATCAGCTAGAATAACGCCAAGTTCCGGAAGCGGTGACTGTGCGCCTAAACTCAGAAAGCCAAGTGCTGATATGTCGATAACTGCAATAGAAAGTGCAAGCGTGCCCTGTACAACCAGCATTTCGGTCATGTTGGGTAGTATAGAATGAGCAAAAAGTTGCCATCTACTGGCACCGTCCAATTTAGACGCCACTATATATTCTTTTTTCATTTCGGCGCGTACAAAACTTCTTGTGTGGTGCACAAACTGTGGAATAAGCGCAAGGGTAATTGCCCACATGCTGTTAACCAAACCGGTACCCAATATTGCAACGATAATAATCGCAATAAGTAGCGTGGGAATGGCCATAAGTGCATCGAGTAAGTGGTTGACGATACTTGAGCGAACACCTCGCAGCATGCCTGCGAAGGTCCCAAGGCTAACGCCGACTAACATGGCCAGCACAACAGTAATGAATGCGGAACCCAATGTGATGCGACACCCATAAATTATGCGAGTAAATAGGTCTCTACCCAACGCATCAGTACCGAAAAGGTGCGATATAGAGCCATTAGCTAACCAGCTAGGCGGTATTAACAGTCCGTCGATATTTTGTTCCACGGCATCATAGGGAGTGATGATTGGTGCGAACAGCGCACACATAACAAACAAAGCCAGCATAGTCAGGCCAAGCATGGCGATGTGGCTCGCTCTAAATGATGCCCAAGTCCGTTGCCACGGCGACGGATGGAATTCTTCGTCGTATAAACTAAACTGTGGCACGTTCGTATTTCTCTCTGCTTGGGTCAATCATTCGGTTAAACAAATCAACCAGAATCGTGAGTGTAATTACCACCGTGGATACTGCCATCATACCAATTCTAAGGGCAGGGTAATCTCGTTGATAAATAGCTTGAATCAGCCAATTACCGATCCCCGGCCAAGAAAACAAGGTTTCGACAATCATCGCGTTTGTTATTAATGTTGTAATTTGTATCGCCATTAGCGGTAATATGGGCAGTAACGCGTTACGCAGAATATGACGAAAGAATATCTGCCAACTTGAAAGGCCTCTAGATATTGCTGCAGCGATATAGGGGCGGTGTTTCACGTCTATAACAGAACGTCTTGTTATACGTATCATCGAAGCGGTGGCGATAGCACCAATGGCAAACGTAGGTAATGCTAAGTGCGATAACGCATCTTTGAAGGCTAAGGTCTTGTTTTCTACGTCAGACAATAAAATATCAATGAGAATAAAGCCTGACACGGGTTCGATGTTATAAAGCAAACTGATACGACCCGACAGCGGCGCAGCGTCTAGCTGCAAACTGAAAACCAATATAAGCAGGAGCGCAAACCAGAAAACAGGAAAAGAATAGGTCGTTATACTTGCACTATTTATTAGGTGATCAGACGTTGAATAGCTGCGAATCCCTGCATAATAACCAAGCGGTATACCAATGAATAAGGCCATCAACATGGCATAGGTTGCCAGTTCTATTGTGGCTGGCATCGCAATACCTACCTCTTCTCTCAACGGCAGGCCTGATGTAAAGCTGTATCCCCAGTCACCAGTGAGCAAATTGCCTATATAATAGAAAAACTGGAAAACATAGGGCTGATCTAGTTTAAATTGCCGCTCCAATGCTGCGCGTTGAATTTCATTTTGCGGCACGAGTCCTGTTAGGTTTTCAAGTGTATCGCCTGGAAAAAGATAGGCGAGTGAAAACGACATAATCGCTAACACCAAAAGCGTTAATATAAATAAAGTGCAGTATCTTACGAGGATCTGGATCACAGTGCTTTTTTTACCCCACCAAATCGTACACCGCCAAAGGGATTAATGGTCATTCCTTCTAGTTCATTCCTGTATGCCTGATAGCGGTAGGCGTGTGCGATGGGAACGAGAGGAAGGCGTTCGTATAATAATCGGTTAACTTGCCGGTATATAGCTGTGCGCTCTTCAATATCATCTGTCTGAAGGGCGTCGTTGAGTAATTTATCATAGTCTTCACTGCACCACATGGCACGATTTGTACCTGAGGGTATAGCACCACAGCTCAATAGCGGACGATAGAAGTTATCTGGGTCTCCGTTGTCGGCAGACCAACCAATTAATACCGAGTCGTGCAGACCTTCCTGAAGATGGCGTCTGAAGGTAGTCCAATCGTAACTGACAATGGTTGCTTCTACGCCTACATCACGTAAATAACGCTGAATGAGCTCGGCCATCTTCGTTGCGTTAGGATTGTATGAGCGTTCAACAGGCATAGCCCATATCGTCATAGAAAAGCCGGCCTTAACACCGGCGTCAGCTAATAATTTGCGCGCTAGAACTGGATTGTAGGCGGTATCGTCTGCGTCATTTTGAAACGCCCAACTTGCCGCAGGCAGCAGGGTCTTAGCTCTAGTAGCACTGTCGAAATATACCGCTTCTAGCAATGTGTTCTTATCGATTGCGGCCGCTAGCGCACGTCTTACATCTTGGTTATCAAAAGGAGGGCGTTGAGTGTTAAACGCCCAAAATCCAATGTTTAGTCCTGGTTTTTCCGCTAGCGTCAGATCTTCTTTTGCCCGAATCACTTCAAGTTCAGTCTGTGCAGGAAAAGCGGTAGCGTCACATTCACCGGTCATTAATTTAGCCAGTCTCAGTGAGCTTCTTGGCGTAATGTCAAATATAAGCTGCTCTACAACAGGGCGCGTTTCGTCATCGTTTTGTGCTGTACCATCTTGAACAGTATCTTCGCCACCTTGGCCATTTTCAACTTCTTGGTTGGCACTCTCTACAGTATTGTTATCGCTTAGGACTTCATCACTCGTAGGCGCATCTTCCATTTGGTCACGCCAATAGTTGTCGTGGCGCAGGAACTTAATGAAATGATCTTTGCGATAGCTATCGAATTTAAAGGGGCCAGTACCTACTGGAAGCTCATCGATTTTGCCCGGCGTGCCGGTCTGTGCCAGCTGGTTAGCATATTCTTCTGATAAGATAACGGCGAAATCGGTTGCTAGATTTGCCAAAAATGAGCTATCCCTGCGCTTAAGTGTAATTTCAACGCGGTAGCCGTTTACGCGCTCTACCGACGCGATATTTTGTGCAAGGCCTATGCTTTCGAAGTAGGGATAGCGCCCCCCAGATACGTAATGGTATGGATGGGAGCGTAGGCGCCACCTGTCTATACTGAAGATAACATCGTCGGCGTTAAAGTTTCGTGTTGGCGTGAAGTAGCGCGTATTGTGAAACCATACATCCTTTCTCAGTTGAAAAGCGTAGGTAAGACCGTCATCACTCACTAACCAACTACTCGCCAAACTAGGCACGATGCGGCCAGACTCAGGGTCGAAATCAAGCAGTCTGTCGTAGAGTTGGTGTGAAGATGCATCTGACGTTGTACTTGATGTATCTAGCTGCGGATTGAAGGTAACTGGATTGCTTTCAGAGCAGTATATAATACCCGTATTGTAAAACGCTTGTTTGTTCTGCTTAGCACAGGATGCAACAAGAAGCGCTGTACATATACATAATGACAAACGCTTTACCAAACCATGGGACATGCTTTACGCCTCGACGCTTTCCGCGGAAGAATCTAGTAAGTTATATTTTTTGAGATAGCCTCGCAGCTGATGATACGTCAGGCTCAATTTTTCAGCAGTCTTCTTCTGATTAAACTGACTGTCAGCAAGTGCCTGTTTTATCATATCTATCTCATGTTGTTGAGAACGTTCTTTCAAATCTATGGGATATTCAACAATTTCTGGCTTTTTCACTGGTGCCAGTGGCGTAATGTCTGCACTTTCAATGCGTTCATTGGTGGCAGCGGCCTCTGAAGGGGACTGAGTAGCGGGTGAGTCGGACGTATTCACTCTGTCATTGGTCTTCACTCTACCTTTAGGGCGATAAGCTGACTCAAAGGGGTCAAGAACGATTTCATGTACGGGCAGATGAGGATTATTTGTTCGATAAACTGCACGTTCGACCACGTTCTTTAGTTCACGTATATTGCCTGGCCAATCGTAATCAAGAAGGGTCCGCTTTGCCTTCTCTGTAAAGCCGCTGAATAATTCCATTTCCATTTCACGGGCCATATTAATAGCAAAGTTTTCTGCCAACATCATGATATCTTCCCTACGCTCGCGTAGCGGAGGAATGGTAATTACGTCAAAGGCAAGTCGGTCGAGTAAGTCTGCACGAAATTCACCTGCATCGGCAAGCGCGGGTAAGTCTTCGTTTGTAGCTGCAATAAGGCGTACGTCAGTTTTTACTGACTTGCTTCCGCCAACGCGCTCAAATTCGCCATATTCGACAACGCGCAGTAGCTTCTCCTGAATAAGGCCAGAAGTATTAGCCAGTTCATCAAGAAATAAGGTGCCGTTGTGGGCCACTTCAAAGCGACCTTCGCGGCGTTTTGAGGCACCGGTGAACGCACCTGCTTCATAACCGAATAATTCACTCTCCAATAGGCTTTCACTTAAGGCAGCACAATTAAGCTTAATATAGTTCTGATCCCAGCGCTTAGATAAGAAGTGAAGTCGCGCGGCAATAAGCTCTTTACCTGTGCCTCGCTCACCTATTACCAGCACAGGTTTATCTAGCGGTGCAATTTGTGAAATTTGCTCTAAAACTTCTAGAAAACTATTCGCTTGGCCAAGTAAATTGTCTTGCTGTCGATACCTACTCATTAAATCCCTCAAAAGTTAGTCATTTCGACCAATTAATAGTGTAGAACAAAACATATTGAGAAACGAGTATTATTTGAACTCATAAAAAGTGTATGAAAAATAGCAGGTTAGCACAGTTATAAAGTTGGCAAGCATATTGAATACAACTAATACCAAGAGTAACCTATTTATCAAGTGTGGTGTTTTTTTAACACTTACCATTTTTAGCAAGAGGTAATTATTATGGGTATCTTCTCGCGTTTTACAGATATTGTGAATTCGAATATTAATGCGCTTTTAGATAAAGCGGAAGATCCTGAGAAAATGGTTAGATTAATCATTCAGGAAATGGAAGACACATTGGTTGAGGTGCGCTCAGCATCAGCAAAGACCTTAGCCAACAAAAAAGAAATTGTTAATCAAATTGCAAAGTATGAAAGCGATGCAAGTGACTGGGAAGCCAAAGCTGAGCTTGCTTTGAGCAAAGACAGAGAAGACTTGGCGCGTGCTGCGCTGCAGGAAAAGAAGAAGTCTGCAGAAGCTGCTGAAGCGTTAAGTAAAGAGCTGGCTATTGTTGATGAGCAAATCAGCAAACTTCAGGATGAAATTGGTCAGCTTCAAGAAAAGCTAGCGGATGCGAAGAGTCGCCAAAAAGCGATTATCATGCGCCAGAAAACTGCAAGCTCTCGTCTTGAAGTGAAAAAGACGCTGGATAGCACTAAAGTAGATAATGCGATGGGACGCTTTGAGCAATATGAGCGTAAAATCGATGACCTTGAGTCGCAGGTTGAAGCTTACGATCTAGGTAAGAAAACGTTACAGGATGAGTTTGCTGAACTAGAGGCCAGTGACAAAGTTGAAGACGAACTTGCTGCGCTTAAAGCGAAAGTAAAAGGTGCAAACACAAGCACCGAAAAATCAGAATAATAAGAATAGGGTGTACCCTCTGGATGTGAAATCGGAAGGAGGGTAATTACATCAGAGTTTGTAGGAGAGATTGAGATGGATGAAGGTACGATTGCAATGTTGGTGATGCCCCTTGTGGTGTTTTCAATATTCGTTGCTCCAATTTGGCTAATATTACACTATCGAAGCAAGAAGCAAGTGAATCAGGGATTGAGTGCAGAAGAGCACGCATCTTTGCAAGACTTAGCCGAGAAAGCCGAGAAAATGAGCGAACGCATTGAGACTCTAGAGGCCATTTTAGACAGCGAGGCACCTGAGTGGAGGAATAGAGCATGAGAAACGGTAAGCAGCTCTATCGCAACCCAGAAAATGCAAGAATTGCAGGCGTGTGCTCGGGTGTAGCTGAATATTTCGGCTTAGAAACTTGGTTAGTAAGGATTTTAGTTGTAACAGGTTTCTTCTTGTTAGCCGGACCTTTCATCTTTGTTGCATACATTGCAGCTTGGTTCATTCTCGATAAAAAACCTGTTGGGTTAAAAAATGCACCAACGCAACCTGTTTTCTCAAAAGGTAAGGGATGGACAAATCCCAACGGTGGTCAGGTAAAAAGCCCAAAAGTGGAAGTGAAAACGAAAGTTTGGCAGGCGGGCGAGCCACCAAAACAAGCGTTTCACGATATTCGTAATCGTTTTGAAAAAGCAGAAGTTCGACTTCGTAAAATGGAAACTTATGTAACGTCTCGCGAATATCAACTCAATAAAGAAATTAGCCGTCTTTAATTAGCGATGGCGCACCAAGCAAACTTGACTGAAGCCGCTCGTGATGAGCGGCTTTTTGTTTTATAAAACAATGCGTTTACTTGGTTTTGTAAAATTCCTGTTACAGCAAGATCGAGTCGCTCGTAAGGGCTTACACTTTTCGACGTCGCGAATTTCATTAGACTGATAGACAAGTTTTTCAACTCTTATTGGTTACAGAAGTTATGCCAAAATCAACGCAATACCAGTCGAGACAATCTGACGAGAATGGCATTATCCATTGGTCAGACGAAGAGAACCAAATTTGGTCTGAACTCTATGCGAGACAAATTCCGCTGGTGAAAGAAAGAGCGTGCCAAGAATACTTGGACGGGCTTGATTTGTTGAAGTTAAATGAAAAGGAAATCCCTCAGCTACCCGACATCAACAAAATACTGATGGAGAAAACGGGTTGGCAAACAGCTGAAGTGCCTGCGTTAATTAATTTTGGCGAATTTTTCAGATTACTGGCGAATAAGCAATTTCCTGTTGCCACCTTTATTCGCACCAGAGAAGAATTCGATTATTTGCAGGAGCCGGATATTTTCCATGAAGTTTTCGGTCATTGTCCGCTACTAACCAATCCTGCATTTGCTCATTTCACTCACACTTACGGAAAGTTGGGCCTTGCTGCCAGCAAAGAAGACCGAGTTTATCTTGCTCGTCTTTATTGGTTCACCGTAGAGTTTGGATTGGTGAGAGCCAAAGATGAATTGAAGATATACGGTGGAGGCATCTTATCTTCTCCTGGCGAGACAATATATGCGTTAGACAGCGACACACCTCTGCGTAACCCGCTCACTGCTATTGATGCATTAAGAACACCTTATCGTATCGATATTATGCAGCCTCTTTATTATATCTTACCGGAATTCGACCATCTGTTTGAATTAGCGGAAATGGATATTATGGCACTCGTAGAAGAAGCGAAGTCTTTAGGGCTATTTTCCCCACTTTTCCCACCTAAAGAGAAAAAAGCCAGCTAACACTATTGTTAATTAAATGTGTTTTATATAGGATGCCGCTCACTGAAGCGGCATCTTTTTTATTTGGTATGCGCGGCCTTTTAATCATGCTCTCTGCGCGTTCTTAAATGTGTGATTCATCGCAAATTTAACCATCTGTAACATTTATCTTGTTATCTTTTTGTAAAAGTATGATACTCTGTACATATATGTTTACAAAATAGCTATAACACCCTATGCGTCTAGAAATAAGCTGTCAGGATCGTCTTGGTATCACTCAAGATGTTTTAGATATTCTCGTTACTAAAGAAATAGATTTACGCGGTATTGAAATTGACCCAGCGGGGAAAATTTTCCTTAATTTTCCCAATATCGAATTTGCAGATTTTCAACACCTCATGCCTCAAATTCGTCGCATCGATGGTATCGACGATGTGAAGACAACGCTTTTCATGCCAGGAGAGCGTGAAAAAAATCAGCTTTCCGCTATTTTAAGAACGTTGCCCGACCCTGTGTTTTCTATCGACGCCAAAGGCAATATCTTGCTATGCAATGAAGCGGTATGCGCGGGGCTAGAAATTCCGAGTAGCGAAATAGAAGGCATTGAAATTGGCGAAGTTGTGAAAGGCTTTAACTTTACTAAATGGATGGACGGTAAATCGCCTGGCCCTCAATCTTCGAAAGTGAAGTTTATTCAACAGGATTACCTAGCCGATATGCTGCCTATTACCGTGCCTGACGGCGAGCAGAATATGATCATGGCAGGTGCTGTGGTGATATTAAAATCAGAGATGCGACTAGGACAGCAATTTACCGCGTTCCACCAGTCTCCCACTGATAGCTTTGACCGCTTTGTCACTCAGTCTCCGTTTATGAAGCGAGTCGTTCATGAAGCCAAGCGAATAGCTGATTTGGATGCACCTATTTTAATTTTTGGTGAAACAGGCACAGGCAAGGAAATGATTGCCAGAGCATGTCACCAGTCTAGCCGTCGCAGTGAAGGTGCATTTTTAGCTTTAAACTGCGCGTCTTTACCTGACAGCGTGGCAGAAACCGAATTATTCGGTTACGCAGCGGGGGCATTCAATCAGCCTAATGCAAAAGTGGGGCTATTAGAGCAAGCAAAAGGCGGTACGCTTCTTCTCGATGAAATCGCTGATATGTCTTCTCAGCTTCAAGCTAAACTGCTCCGCGTTCTAGAAGACGGCGAATTTAGAAGAGTAGGGGATTCTGAGCCAGTTAAGGTAGACGTGCGATTTATATGCACCACCTGTCGTGACTTAGGCCAGCTTGTAGAAGAAGGACGATTTAGAAAAGAACTGTACTACCGCTTAAACGTACTAAGTTTGGTTATGCCTTCTTTAAAAGACAGAAGGCAGGATATCGTTCCTCTAGCCGAGTCTTTCATCGTTCAACACAGTACCAAGTTAGGTCGCCGTCCTGCGAAACTCAGTAAATCCTGTGTTGATTTTCTGCAGCAGTACCCGTGGCCGGGTAATGTGAGACAGCTACAGAATGCGTTGTATCGCGCGTTATCACTCCTTGACGGTAAGGAGATTACCAAGGAAGACATTCAGCTTCCAAGTTGTGCGCCAAGCGTCACTTATATTGACGAAAACTTTGACGGCACATTAGATGAAGAAGTGAAAAAGTTTGAAAAGGACTTGCTCAAGCGGTTATATCCTTCTTACCCAAGTACCCGTCAATTGGCTAAAAAACTGGGATTAAGTCATACGGCAATTGCAAATAAGTTACGTGAGTACGGCATTAACAAGGCAACGGTTAAGCTTTAATTAGATGGGAGCATTGACCTTTGCCATAGGGTGAAGGTCAATGTGACCAAGTATATTTGACGTCGTTTAGCAAAGTAAAAATGGCAAATGGTCAACGCCAATTTTTATATCGTTAATGCGTTTTTGTACCTCATAGCAATATCAATTCATCTGTTACGATAAATTTACATCGCCCACGGAGCAAGCGGGCAGCGCTATACCTGCTCAATAGAGGCTTACTAGCGTACATCCTTTCTTACAGCCAAATAAAACTTCGTCAACAGATCACTTCTCAACGCACACCAACTAGTGGCATAACTATAATCATGGAATTGTGTGTGATGCTGCCGCGTAAAAAGATATAGGTCTTTTATTCAGAACGTATTAATAAAAGACAAGAGCGCCAAGCTGATGAATAATTTTTCGAGGAAAGAACAATGAAACTAGCAACCTATAAGAATGAAACCCGAGATGGCTGCCTAATGGTAGTGTCGAAGGACCTTTCTCGAGCATGCAGTGCACAGGACATTGCGAAAACGATGCAAGACGCATTGGATAATTGGAAAGAGATTGCCCCTCAGCTACAGATGAAATACCAAGCGCTAAATGACAATGCGTGTGACAGCGTGCCGTTTGACGCATCTCGCTGTGAGTCGCCTCTGCCTAGAGCTTACCAATGGGCTGATGGAAGTGCTTACGTGAACCATGTGGAATTGGTGCGAAAGGCGCGTAATGCAGAAATGCCGGAAAGCTTTTGGACTGACCCATTGATGTATCAAGGTGGTTCCGATGACTTTATTGGACCCGAGGATGACATCATACTTCCAAGTGATGATTGGGGAATCGATTTTGAAGGTGAAGTCGCTGTTGTTACCGATGATGTTCCTATGGCGTGTACGCCTGAACGAGCTTCAGAGCGCATTCGACTTATTATGTTAGTTAACGACGTGTCACTTAGAGGGTTAATCCCAGGCGAATTGGCGAAGGGGTTTGGCTTCTTCCAATCAAAACCTGCGTCTAGCTTTTCTCCGGTTGCTGTAACACCAGATGAATTAGGTGATGCGTGGAAAGATAGCAAAGTGCACTTGCCTTTGCGTTCAACCTACAATGGTGAACTATTCGGTAAGCCTGAAGCGGGTCAGGACATGACGTTTGATTTTGGTCAGCTAGTCGCGCATGCCGCCAAGAGCAGAAACCTAGGTGCAGGTGCTATCATCGGCTCGGGTACAGTGTCTAATAAACAGGGTACAGATCATGGCTCTGCCATCGCTGAAGGCGGTGTGGGTTATTCATGTATTGCAGAAGTGCGCATGATTGAGACTATTCGAGACGGCAAACCTTCTACTCCTTTCATGCAGTTTGGCGATCGTATACGCATAGAAATGCTAGATAAAGAAGGCCACTCTGTTTTTGGCGCCATTGAACAGCAAGTTAAGCCGCTTAGCTAAAATTTTAAAATGAAAAGTAGTGTGGGGTAATAACGTGGTTTACTCAGTAGGCACGTTGTTGTTTTCCCCACTATAATTATAAGAGGGAGTAGAGCGTTTAGATTCATCAAAGCCCCTTACTCCTACCAAAAACGTTTAATAGGTGTGGTAGTACCATGAGTATAAAACTTTACGGCTATTGGCGTTCGACCGCCTCTTACCGCGTGCGGATTGCGCTGAATTTGAAAGGGGTTGAGTACGAGTATGTACCTGTCCATCTTGTAAACAACGGTGGCGAGCAGCATAGTAGCGAATATACGCGTCTCAATCCTGCGCACCTTGTCCCTACTTTGGTTGACGAAGACGAAGATATTATTCTGAATCAATCGTTATCAATCATCGAATATCTTGATGAACGGTATGAAGGCGAACACCAGCTGGTGCCTGAACATCGAACAGAGAGAGCCAGAGTCAGAGCGCTAGCACAAGATATCGCGTGTGATATTCAGCCTTTGGGTAATCTACGTGTACTGAATGCGCTAAAAGGGAATTTTGAGGCGTCACAAGATGATGTGGCGAAGTGGGCATCCCACTGGATAACGCTGGGGTTCGACGGCATTGAAAAGCGTCTTCAGACCCAAGCTGGAAAGTTCTGCTTTGATTTCGATGTTACGCTGGCTGATATTTGCTTAGTACCCCAAGTGTATAATGCGCAACGTTTTAACGTCGATATGAGTCGCTACCCTTTAATTAGTAAGATAGCGAAGAACTGTAACGAGTTAGATGCTTTTGAGCGGGCTAAGCCCGAAAATCAAATAGACGCCACTTAGACTGACGGGGGAGAGTAGAAATGTACTCTGACCCCATTTTTTTTGAGTTATTGGCGTTTAATCGGTAGCTCGGTGGTGTTTTTCACCTGCTTTAAGGCGAAGGTTGAGCTTAAATGATCGACAAGAGGCAGGTGAGTTAATTTCGTTTTAAGTAAGAATTCGTACTCTTCAATACTTTCCACTATCACTTTTAGTAAGTAGTCTTTTTCACCGCTGGTGGTATGACACTCCACGATTTCATCGATGTTTTGTACGGCATTTTCAAAATCGGTTAGCGAGTCACCGTCATGGTTTTTCAACGTGACATAGATAAAGACCGACACACCTAAATTCAGTTTTTTGCTGTTTAGTAATGTGACTTTACCAAGAATGATGCCGTCGGCTTCCATTCGTTTGACACGTCTCCAGCACGGAGTATGCGACAATCCTACACGCTGGCTTAAATCTGCCATCGACACCGTGGCGTCTTGCTGAAGTACGCGCAAAATCTCACGGTCAAATTTATCCAATTTCATTAACACTGTTTCCGTCGTTTTTATGATGTTTATTATATATCAAAAAAAATTCTAGGATAGCTGTCCTAGAAAAATTGTAATCAATTCTATTGCGTTTCAGTTTGTAAATTTCATTAACAAACTTTGCAAGACCTGTCCTCAAAACAATCGGATACACTTGGCAAAATGTTGCTGATCTTTGCGAGGCCGATAAGTGTACCGCAAATCATCTTCAGACTCTCACATCATCCCAAATGAGCGGCGTTTCGTTTTCGTGACAGCTAGACCTTGGGTAGGCTTTAATTCATCACAGTATTAATAGGGAAAATATGTCAGTTTTTGATCACCCGGAGTTCAATAATCACGAACACGTTGCGTTTTATCATGACGAGAAGGCGGGCTTGAGCGCCATTATTGCTGTACACAATACCAATCTGGGGCCAGCACTTGGCGGTTGTCGCATGTGGCCCTACGTAAATAGTGGTGAGGCATTGACCGATGTGTTGAGACTGTCAAAGGGGATGACGTATAAAGCAGCCATGGCTAACTTGGAGCTTGGCGGCGGTAAATCTGTGATCATCGGCGACCCTCGTAAGGCTAAATCGCCAGAAATGATGAAGGCAATGGGCAAGTTTGTTGAATCATTGGGCGGCAAATATTTCACTGCTGAAGACTCTGGTATTTCAGTAACGGACTTGCAAACCATGGCAACCGAGTCGGATTACATCGCTGGTGTTAATGCTAAATACCACTATGCGGGCGAAGTACCTGACGGAAACCCGGCTCCGTCTACAGCATACGGTGTGTTTGTGGGATTGAAGGCGACGGTAGAGTACGGCTTGAAGCGCAGCCTTGATGGCGTCAGTGTTGCTATACAAGGTATGGGGCACGTTGGCTACCGTCTTGCAAAGCATTTGCATGAGCACGGTGCCAAGCTTTATGTTGCGGATATCTATCCCGAGGGTGTTGAAAAAGCAGTATCTGAATTTGGTGCGACAGCTGTAGCGCCGGAAGAAATACTGAGCTTAGATGTGGATGTGTTAGCGCCATGTGCGTTGGGTGCAGCCATTAACGATCTGTCATTGCCTGAAATCAAAGCCAAAGTAATTGCAGGCGCTGCAAATAACCAGCTTGCACGTGAAGATATTGGTGAATTGCTTCAACAGCGCGGCATTCTGTATGCGCCAGATTACGTGATCAACGCGGGTGGCGTTATCGACATCTTCCATCAGCGTATGGAATCGAGTTCTAATGAAGCGCTTCGCGCACATATTGAGCAAATCGGCGAAACGCTAAAAGAAATTTATACCCGTGCAGAGCAAGAAGGGGCGGCGACAAACCGTGTTGCCAACCTTATTGCCGAAGAGAGATTTTCTTTAAAGGGTTGAAAACTCTCAACCAAATAGTCATAATGCGCCCCGCACTCAGGCAGGGGCGAATGACTTTGCTTTGAATGCGATTTTCTATGGTGGGCTTTTGGTCCTCCCGCAATGATACTCTGTGAACCCGGTCAGGCCTGGAAGGGAGCAGCCGCAGCAGACGACTCATGTGCCGGGATGTGGCTGGAGGCCCGCCACCCAAATTCCTTATTCGTCTTCTTTTTTAGTCTTTTCTATTTCATCTAAGTACTTGAGTGCTTTACTAATAGCATGCTCAACATTCATTTCCATTTGATTTCGTTCGCTCTGAGGCAGGTAAAACGCCATGTCTACTTCGTAGCGGATATAACGTGGTGGAACCTGATTTAAGGCAAGACAGCACAAGTCTGCTAAGTAATCAGGACTTTTCGTGGTATCGAGCCCCAGCTTACTGATTCTTTCTAAAACCAGGTGTTCATAATAGTTATGGATGTCGTCATCTAGTTTCATGTTCATTCCCCTTATAATTGTTGTTAGCGCCCTGCGTAAAAGTGCTGTGGTATGCAAATATGTTGTGCGGAAAATACAGCACTTGTCCAATTAATTGGACACATTTTTATACAAGCTAAATGGCACAACACGAACCTTGGCTATATATCCTTATAATGTATAGCTTGTATTCTGTGGATGTCGAGTCGACGGTGATAGAATTACGAAGTTAAACAAAGCAATAAGGCAAGAACGACATGAAAAAAAATATAGAGCCCTGCTACTACGGCGATTACCTACAGCTTGATAAGATTTTGGGGGCGCAGGACTTACAGAGTGAGAAGTACGGTGACGCGGCGCACGAAGAAATGCTGTTCATTATTGTTCACCAAGTTTATGAGCTTTGGTTTAAGCAGGTTCTTCATGAATTAAATGCAGTAATTGATACGTTTAATCAAGAAACAGTTAAAGATCAGCAGCTAACGCTAGTGGTGCATCGCTTACAGCGAGTCATACAAATTCAAAAGTTAATGAACGATCAAATTGCTATCATGGAAACCATGACGCCACAGCAGTTTTTGTCGTTTAGGGACTACTTGGTGCCAGCGTCGGGCTTCCAAAGTATACAGTTCAAGCGTTTAGAAATATCACTGGGCCTAAAGCGTGATTTCAGAATCGACTTTGATAAGCAAAGCTTCTACAACCGTCTGACTGATAAAGATAGAGCGTTATTGGAAACCCTTGAAAGCAAACCCAGTTTGTTTGAGCTGGTCGACAAATGGCTTTCAAGAATGCCGCTTCTAAAAACGGAAGGTTTCGATTTTTGGCAATATTATAAAGATGCGGCAGACGAAATGTTGAAAGACGACCACCATACAATTTCAACTAGTGACATGCTATCTGATACAGAGCGGCGACAAGAGCTAAAAGACTTACAAGCAACAATGGAGAACTTTGATGCGTTGTTTGATGATACGCAGTTTGAAAAGTTAAGAGGCGAGGGCAAGTTCCGCTTGAGTCATAAAGCATTGCTTTCTGCATTGTTTATAAAGCAGTACTCTGAAGAGCCTATCTTTAATCTGCCGTTCCAGCTTATTACCGCACTCACAGAGATAGACGAGCAACTCACTATATGGCGCTATCGTCACGCAATGATGGTTCAGCGCATGCTGGGCACTAAAATTGGCACTGGTGGATCGTCAGGACATCATTACCTCAAGAAAACCACTGAGTCTAATCGTATCTATTTAGACTTTTTTAACATGGCAACCTTCTTACTTCCCAAAAGTGCATTGCCAGAATTGCCTGAAACTGTAAGAAGACGACTGGGGTTTTATCTGCAATAGTTTGAAAAGTAAGCTTTTATGCGTTTTTTCTTACTGTTATTCGTCGCATTTTTCTCTGCATGAAATTTAAACGTAAACAACAAAATCAGTAAGTTAGCTGCACTTTTATGGTGCAGCTAACCGCATCTTATCGAAGAGCTCTTGATTTTCATCCTGTCAATATGTCAATTATACAAAAGGATAATTTTAAAAAATCCTAATAAAAACATTAGTTTAATTCTGTTTTAAGGTGTTTTTAAAAAACCTAAAC
Source organism: Alteromonas sp. Cnat2-8 (assembly GCF_022348355.1). Lineage (NCBI taxonomy): Bacteria > Pseudomonadati > Pseudomonadota > Gammaproteobacteria > Alteromonadales > Alteromonadaceae > Alteromonas > Alteromonas sp. Cnat2-8. The sequence continues at coordinate 127,273 of NZ_JAKREX010000001.1, read as the reverse complement.
AGAGAAAAACTTTAATAAGAAATGAAAACCAGGGAAAAACAATGACGTTTAATAAAACGCTTACGGCGGTGGCTGTTGCCGCGTCGATGGGCCTCTCTGCGCCTGTATTCGCGCAAGAGTCCAAAGGTACAATTACTGGCACATCAGTATCAGCTAGTACAGAACAAGCTCTTGCAGGAGTAGAAGTTACTATTGTAAATCTGGAAACAGGGTTAACCAGAACTATTGTTACAGACAGTGACGGTAGATATACCTTTCCTCTTCTTCCACCTGGCAATTATAGCTTAACCGCTAAAAAAGATGGCTTCTCTGTTGCGCAAGAAAAACAATTCAGTGTAAGGCCTTCAGGTAAAACAAATTTGGATGTCGCTCTCGAAGCGGGTGATATCGAAAGAATCTCTGTGCGTGGAACTTCAATTTCCAATATCGATGTGACTTCGAGTGAGTCACAGCTATATGTTGACCAAGAGTTTATATCTAAAGTTCCAGTACCTCGCGATATTTCTTCAGTAGCGCTACTTGCTCCGGGTACCGTTTCTGGTGATTCCGACTTCGGTAACTATGCTTCGTTTGGCGGTTCTTCAGTTGGCGAAAACGTTTACTATGTGAACGGTATTAACGTTACAAACTTCCGTAACGGATTGGGGGGATCAGAGCTTCCATTTGAAATGTACGAATCTTTCGAAGTAAAAACAGGTGGTTACTCAGCCGAGTTCGGGCGTTCAACAGGTGGTGTTATTAACGCACGAACCAAGAGCGGTAGCAATGAATTCAAATGGGGAGCCAGCGCATATTACGAGCCAGCAGCCCTTAGAGCTCACCAGCCCGACGTATTCTACAGAACTCAAGAAGATGCAGAAGAGGCTGGAACAGCCTATTACGTTGTTAACAAAGAAGACGAAACAGGTGAGACAAACGTCAACCTGTGGGCTTCTGGCGCGCTTATTGAAGACAAACTCTTTTTCTTCGGCTTAGTAAATCAAAAAGTACGTCAGCGTGATTACGCAGAGACTACAACGATCTACGACCGCGAAGGTAACGACACGTTACTCAGTGCAAAGCTTGATTGGTACATTACGCCCGAGCACATACTAGAATTTACGGCATGGGATAATACTGAAGAGCTAGAATCTGAAAAGTTCCTATATAGCCCAGATAGCGACAATGTGGGATCGTCGTTAGGTGAATATACGCTGGAGCGTGGCGGCACGACTTGGGGAGCTCAATATACAGGCATCATTACCGATGATCTTACCGTGAGTGCCCAATACTCGGTTAACAAGACGAGCTACAGCAATCTGAACAATGGCGCCAATCCGCTAGGTGATGCTCCGGTTATTTACGACAGATTTACCAACATAGAGTATGGTGCTTACGGCTTAACGACGCCTTCAGTTCAAGAAGATAAACGTACGGCGATTCGCTTTGACGTAGAGTGGTACGTTAATGCAGACCATGTTCTCAAAATTGGTATCGATAATGAGGACCTTGAGGCTTATGAAAATACTTCTCGCGCAGGTGGCGTTGCATACCGATATGAAAACTGTGGCGATAATCTAGATGAGCCGAGTAATGCAGACTGCCAAGTTCGCCAAGAGTTTTATGTAAACCAGGGCGACTTTGAGACCAAGAGCTTCGCTTATTATGTTGAAGATACTTGGACAGTGACAGACAACATTACTGCAAGAATTGGTCTTCGTAATGAAACCTTCGAAAACTTTAACAAAGCCGGTGAAAAATTTGTTGATGTAAGCGATCAGTGGGCACCACGTTTGGGCTTGAGCTGGGATGTAAAAGGTGACGGTGAGAGCAAAGTATTTGCAAACTACGGCCGCTACTATCTTCCAGTTGCGACGAATACAAACATTCGTCTGGCGGGTGATGAACTCTATACACGCCAGTATTTTGATGTTGAGTCAATAAATGATGATTTCACGCCTGTATTAGGCGAGGCTACTGGCAGTTTGACGGTATACAGTGACGGTACGCTTAAAGGAACGACAGAAACAGTTAATGCCGACCTCGACCCTATGTATCAAGATGAATATATTCTGGGTTATGAGCAAGTCATTAACGAATCTTGGAGCTTCGGTATTAAAGGGACTTACCGCGACCTGAAGAGCTCTCTAGAAGATATTGCTATCGATGCAGGCTTCGACGACTACATTCAACAAGAGTTTGGTTCATCGTGTACACTATGTTCTGGCTTCCACTATTATGTTTTAACAAACCCAGGCAACGATGTAACAATTACCACAGATCCAGATGGAGATGGTGATGTACCATACGGAACATACACTATTCCTGCTGATATGTTGGGTTACCCTGAAGCTGAACGTCAGTATGCCGCGGTTGATTTGACTGTTGACCGAGCGTGGGATGATATTTGGATGATGAGCTTCACCTATACGTGGAGCCATAGTTGGGGTAACACTGAAGGTGCTGTTCGTTCTGATAATGACCAAACAGATTCTGGTTTAACAACAAACTTTGACCAACCAGGCCTTCTTGATGGCGCATATGGTAATTTACCGAATGACCGCCGTCATGCTGTTAAACTAACAGGTGCTTACCAGCTCTTTGAGAACTTTACACTGGGAGCAAACTTCCGTTGGACATCAGGTAGACCACTTAACTCTTTTGGTTATCACCCAACAGATCTTTTCGCAAGCTACTATGATGCGGAGTCATTTGTAAAAGATGGTGAGTTAGTTTCTCGTGGCTCTGAAGGTCGTACGCCTAGTACTTGGACTTTGGATTTGAGTGCGAAATACCTTATTGAGCTAGAGCAAGCGGACGTAGCACTTCGTGCTGACATCTTTAACCTATTCAACAATGATGATGCTACTCAGCTTAACGAAATAAACGAGCGTTATGCTGGACAAAGTGATGAAGGTATATTCCTTGGAGAATACAACCCAAGTTACGGGTTGCCTACATCTTTCCAAACGCCACGTTACGTGCGCTTCAGTGTAGAAGTAAATTTCTAAACAAGGTCGAAAGCCCAGCATAGCGCTGGGCTTCTTTTTTACTATGAATCATCTATTGCAAAAGTTAGTTTCAGCCTCAAAATCAGTAAATAAGTCACAGGTTGAGGCGATAGTTAGCGACTTAATCAACTTACAAGCACCTTTACAAGAAAGATGGGTTGGAGTAGGGCAAATAGCAAAATCGTTTGGCAGTTATAGACTAGCTAAGCGCTGTATCGAAAAATCGCTTGAACAAAGCCAAAGTGATCAAATGGTAGCGCAAGCCTTGGGAATGCTCTCTGATTTAGGAAAAACCGAGTTGGCATACGAATACCTGCAGTCTATCGGCAACAGAGTGTCGTCGTCTGTAGTGCTATTACACTTAAAAGGAGTACTCGCTTATCAACTGGGTTACTTCACTCAAGCAAAGCAGTCGCTCAGAGCAGTCTTAAGAACAGTCCCAACGTCAGGGGAAACACTCCACTTATTATCAACGATGTCTGATCCAGAGGAAGCAAAAGAGCTTCAGAAGGAACTAGACACCTTACTATCTAGCATGGACAAGGTCCCTTTATCAGTGTCCAAAGCATGCTTTTACAACGCCTTAGGAAATACCTACCTAAAAACCTCCGAAGTGGATACCGCTTACCAGTATTTTGAAAAATGCGCAGAAACCATGCGAGCGATCTCACCAAAGGATAAGTCATTTGATTACTCATTAATTAAGGATTGGAGAAACGAGAACGTTAAGTGCGCAGAGTTTAAGCCTTCTAGCTTCACAGACGAAAGCGTTTCAACGAAAAGCTCTCCAATTTTTATTTTGGGAATTCCTCGAACTGGAACAACGCTTGTAGAACAAGTCATCATTCAAAATACAGAAGCGCAGAGTGTGGGGGAAATAGATGCCTTTCCGATGGCAGTAGATAACGTATTAAAAACTAAAAATGCTCTAGAGCGCCTAAAAAAAACTCGCTCTTTTAGATGAAGAAAAATGCAGTATGATAGCTGACGAGTATTTTAAGATTTGTAGCGAATATGGGATATCAAATGCCCTGATCGTTGACAAAAGCTTAAGTAACTTGCGATATGCTTATGTAATCAAGCACGTTTTTAATAAAGCAATCTTTGTTGTCACCAAAAGAAACGAAATTGATAACGCATGGTCAATATTCAAGACGCAATTTAGTAATAGTTTACATTGGTCTTGGGATATTAGAAAAATAAAAAGTGTTATTGATAATGAGTCTAGATTAGCGAAAATTTTGGCTAATTCTAAAGAGATAGCACCAATAGTAATACAGCTAGAAACCTTGCAAGACCAGCCACAGGAAACAATAAAACAAGTAATTAATAGGGTTTACGAAAAGCAAGGCGCTACTCGTGAGACTGAGTTGCTATCTTTACCTCCATATGAAGCAGGAAAAGTAGATACAACAGCAGTAAGAACTGCAAGTATGTATCAGGCTCGACAGCCGATAAGCAGCGACCATGCCCACTCTAAAAACATTCCCCCCAAGTTCGAAAAAACATATTCAGATATTCAATAGTTGAGTATTTGAACTGTAAGCGGCCGTCATCGATTTTGCTGTTCACCGCATAGATGAGTTCATTAAACTTTAGTCTTGGTTTGAAGTGTATGAAAAGTGAGCTAAAAAAGTCCGTGCTTGTAAAGTGTATGTAAAATGTAAGTTAATATTTACAGATTAGAGTTAAAAGACAAAAAAAAATTGAACTTTTGTGAAACACCCGTCTGATCCCAGTTGACCCTTCGCACAGGATGTGGTTATTATCAAAGTGAGGCTTTGACCTTACTAATAATAATTCGTTATATAAACGATTTAAGAAACACACACTAAGAGTTTTAGTGGTCCAGGGAGACAATACATGTTTACAAACTCTAAGCTGGCTAAATCAGTGAAGTTAGCGTGCGCATTCGGTGCTGCATCATCTATCGGCTTCACTGGTGCAGTTAACGCACAGGAAACCGAACAAGCAGCGGAAGCAGTAGAAAAAATCGAAGTAACAGGTTCACGTATTCGTCGTACAGACATCGAGGGTGCAAACCCAGTTACAGTAATGTCTCGAATCGACATTGAGCGATTTGGTGTAACGTCTATCGGTGACGTTCTTCAGGCTATCCCTTCTGCAGGTTCTGCTATTAACACCAACAACAACAACGGTGGTAATGGTACAACTACAATCAACATTCGTGGTATCGGTTCAAACCGTACTCTTGTTCTAGTTAACGGTAAACGTTGGGCTCCAGGTCTTACCGGTTCAGTTGACCTTAACAACATCCCAGCAGCAATTATCGAGCGTATCGAAGTACTTAAAGATGGTGCGTCTGCTGTATATGGCTCTGACGCGATAGCTGGTGTTGTAAACATCATTACTCGTCAAGATTTTGAAGGCGTTCACGCGTCTGGCTACATGGGTCAGTACGATGAAGGCGATGGTAACAAAGAACAGTGGGATATCGGTTTCGGTACCTCTAACGACAAAGGTAACGTTTACTTTAATATTTCTTATGTAGAAGAAGAGCCAACATTCGCGGGTGATCGTGAAATTTCAGCGGTTCCCGTATTCGGTGCACCTACTGGTTACGGCGGTTCATCAGGTACACCTAATGGCCGTTTCTGGTACTTCGATGATGAAGGTACTTCTTTTAACGTTCAAAACGATGGCAATGGTGGTCTAATCCCGTGGACTGGAAGCAGCGCTTTCAACTTCGCGCCACTTAACTACCTTTCAACGCCTCAAGAACGTACCAATATTTATTCTCAGGGTCGTTATGAACTGACTGATAACCTTACTGTAAACGTTACAGGTTTTTACGGTAACCGTCGTTCGTCTCAGCTTCTAGCGCCTACACCTTTATTCGTGGGTAACGCAGCAGGTACTACCGGTATCACTATTGCGGCAAACAACCCTTTTAACCCAACGGGCTTAGACTTGACTGACGCAGCCGGTTTCGGTGAGCCTAACAGTCTATTCTTCGCTGGTCGTCGTATGCTTGAAGCTGGTTATCGTCAGTTCGCTCAAAACGTAGACCAATTCCAGTTTAACGGTGGTTTTGAAGGGGTTATCGAACTAGGTGACAAGGAGTTCTTCTGGGACGCGACTTACACGTACGCCGATATTACGCAAAATACGTTGACTGACGGTTTGCTTAACATGGACCGTGTTGCATTGGCGCTAGGCGATGTTGACGCTTGTAACAATTCTGATGATGGATGTGTACCTCTGAATTTCTTTGGTGGCGCGACTGCAATCGGGGAAGGTACAATCACCCAAGAACAGCTTGATTACATTCAATTTACTGCACAAGATGCATTGAATTCTTCTCTAGAGAGCTACACTGCTAACCTTTCTGGTGAAATCATGGAGCTACCTGCGGGTTACCTTGCTTTTGCTACAGGTTATGAAAAGCGCTGGCAGTCTGGTTACGATCAGCCTGACGCACTAATTGCAGCGGGTATTACTTCTGGTAACTCTCGTCAGCCAACTTCAGGTTCATTTAGTGTTGAAGAATTCTATCTAGAGCTAGCTGTTCCTCTACTTTCAGATATGCCTGGCGTAGAGCAACTAGACCTTGAACTAGCGACTCGTTACTCTGACTACAGCAACTTTGGTGATACAACAAACTCTAAAGTTGGTCTTAAGTGGCGTGTAAACGAAGACTTAATCGTTCGTGGTACATGGTCTGAAGCGTTCCGTGCTCCTTCACTATCAGAGCTTTTCTTGGGTAACAGCGATAGCTTCGTTACACTTCAAGACCCTTGTAACGGCGGTGAAGCAGGAAACCCAAGCGCACCAGGTTGTGCGGGTATCCCATCAGCTTACGAGCAGCCTAACCCTCAAATCAGAACAACCGTTGGTGGTAACGCTGACCTACAGCCTGAAGAAGCAGAGAGCTTCACATACGGTTTCGTATACTCTCCAGCACAAGTTGAAGGCTTATCAATCACGTTTGACGTATTTGATATCGAAGTTGACAACGCAGTATCAACTGTTGGTGCGCAAAGTATCCTAGATGCGTGTGCTGAGACTGGTACGCAATTCTGTTCACTAATCGAACGTAACTCAGGTGGTGTTGTAACTGAGCTATTTAACGGTCTTGTGAACCTTGGTGGTCAAACAACATCTGGTTTCGATTATAACGTTGCTTATAACTTCGAAACTGAGTTTGGTGATTTCCGTCTTAACTGGGATGGTACTTACGTAGATGAGCGCACTACTATTATCGTTGACCCTGTAACTGGCGAGTCAATTACAGAGAATGACGCAGGTCGCGCTTTTGACCGTGACGTAATTCCACGTCTTCGTACCAACCTGTCTGTTACTTGGGCATACGAAGATTGGACTGCAAACTACCTAGTACGCTTCATCGGCCACACTACAGAAGCTTGTTCGTTCGATGACGATACGGATGAGAATGGTAACTACCTAGAAGATACGCTATGTAGTGATCCAGGTGAGACTACATTTGATGATGACGGTAACCTAGTCAAAGATAGCTTCAACGAGCTTGAAGATATGGCTTACCACGATGTGTCTGTTGGTTATGCAGTTACTGATAACCTTCGTCTAACGCTTGGTGTTAACAACCTTTGGGATACAGACCCAGAAGTTTCTTACACTACGTTCGCGAACAGCTTCGACCCATCAATGTATGAAATCCCTGGAAGATTCTTCTACGGTCGTGTAAATCTTGAATTCTAATTCAATGATTGCATAAGATTTTCAAAAATTTAAAGGCCTCGTAAGAGGCCTTTTTTGTAGGAGAATATTGTGAAGAGCATTGAACAACTCCTGACAAAAGCAGATTTGCATTTTCAAAGGAACGAATACAGTCAAGCTTATGATTGTTTACGCATTGCTGGTCAGTCAGGACATTTGTATGCCGCATTAGACTACGCTTATCACATCGCACCAAATAGCCCCAAAGCAGCTATCGACTATCTGAGCGCATTACCAGACAACTCAAAACCTACTGTAAGGTTTCACTGTTTACTCATTTCACGGTTTTATCTATTTAAAGAAATGAATTATGAGCTGGTGAGTGAGCTCGTCAGGCTTGCTTCAGCAGGGCATGCAGAGTCCTTAATTGTATTACTTAGTTGGACTGAGCAAAACACATCGGTTTACGCTCAATTGAAGGGTACATTAGGTCGCCATAATCCCAACATTTATCGTCAATTGTTCATGGGAGACCCTAATTACGCCGATGTTTCTACGTCTTTATGTGAAGATACAACCATCACCACGGTACTTGAAAAGCAAACCTCGCTACTAAATAAAACTAAAACTGCTGTTGATAGCAACGGTATCGTTTGTGAAATGAGCGGCGTACTGTCAGATATTGAATGTGACTACATGCTTCTTCGATACAAAAGTTTACTTCAGCCATCTATGGTTCTAAATCCATTGAATGGTAATCCCATGAAAGATGATATTCGCACGAGTGAGGTCGCTATTATCACTAATCAATGGGTAGATTGGATAAGTCGCGAAGTAGAAGTGAAGATGAGCCGTATGTCTGATACAAAACCTCAGCATGGTGAACCACTAAATTTACTGAGGTACAAAGATGGCCAAGAATACAAACCGCATTATGATGGGTTTACTGATACTCAACTAAAGCAAACCAGTATTATTGAAGAGGGAGGCCAGCGTACCCATACGATACTGGCATACTTGAATTCATTGAGTGAGGGCGCTACTCACTTTCCCAAATTAGGGATAACGATCTTTCCAGAAAAGGGAAAACTAGTGAGTTTTCTTAACGTTGATAAAAATTTGGCCTTAGAAAAACAGAGTTATCATTGTGGCCAACCTGTCTTCACAAACGAGAAATGGATGCTTACAAAATGGGTGAGGTCAAATCGCACCGAATATGGTACGTTAGTTTTCGGAAGTAATTGTAAATAAATGTTCAAGGAAGCAAAATGAAAAAATTTATCCTAGTAAGTCTAGTGACAGCATTCGCAATCTCTGGATGTAATTCAACATCAAACTCTTCATCAAGCGATGTGGCAAGTAACGAAGACGATGGCATGGTGTGTAAGATGGAGCGAAAAGTCGGTTCAAATATGATGCGCCGAGTTTGCTATACAGCAGAAGAAAGGGAAATGATGGAAGAGGCCGCACGCGAAAGCTGGACTCGTATGCAAAGAGGGACTGAAACTTCAGGCTCAGGCTTGTAAAGTGAACGAAGGCTACTATAAAGTAGCCTTCTCGTTTCTAACGCTACTTATTAAAATGACAAAGCAAATTGAACAAGCCCTTAAACAACAGAATTTTGATCTCGCTACAGCGCTTTATTTAGAGTGGTACGAATCTTCTCCCCTAGACTTCAATATCGAAGGTAGCCAGCCTTCACGTGTTAAAGCTACACATATTGCTAACGCCGCAAATCTAGCGCGAAGAGCAGGTTTCAACGAACTGCAGTTTGTTAAAGATATATCTCCGCGATTAGGTGAAATGGTCAAAGTTTTGTTTGGTCTTGCACAACCTTCTTTTTCAAACCCGCTTCAACGACCTAATTTCATTTATATTCCTGAGCTTACCAGTAAACCGTTTTACGATATTCAGGAATGTGAAGGATTAAAGAGTTGGATACAGAGATTGCAGCCTTTTAAAGATGAGTTGTTGGATATAGGCAAAGTATCAAAAAGCAAATATGTTGAAGAGTTTGAAAATCTACCGAATTTGGAAGAGTGGAACAAGCTAAGAGATGAATGGCTCTCTACCCATCTAATAAAAGGTGGGGAACACAGTGAAGTGTTTAAATCGTTAAGTGAACCGCTCCGTGAAGTATTGGAAAGGGCACCATTGGCGCATTGTCCACCTCATGCACCTGAAATGTTTGTTTCTGTGCTAGAGCCTGGGGCATACATCCCTCCGCATTACGGAATTTCAAATTGTAAGCTTACCGTGCATATACCTTTAAAAGTCACAAAACATGCATCGTTGAAAGCGGGAGAAGAAATATTCAAGTGGGAAAATGAACAATCCGCGATGATCTTCGATGATAGCTTTCTACATTCCGCAAAAAATGAGAGCGATGATGTAAGAATTGTGCTTATTTTTGATATATGGCATCCAGACTTATCTTCGTTAGAAAAGGAAGGATTGGCAAAGTTTATGACAAAATTTGCTGTCTGGAACAATGGGGTAGGTAAGTTAGCTAACTTAGATGCACAGTTACGAAGAAAATAATAATAGTATGAATATAGTACAACAGCTCGTCTCTGCTTATAACCAGAAGCAATATCAGCAGATCATCCAATTTATTGAGAAGCAGTTATTTCTGTTGCAAAAAGACCCAGTATTTATTCAACTATTCTGTGGCTCGCTTCGCCAAGTTCAGCGAGTGAAAGAAGCTGAGAAATATTTAGTAAAAGGGCTGAAGAAATTTAAAAATCACCCCGAATTATCAAATGCTTTAGGTAATTTATACCTATCCACTCGGCGAATTGACTTGGCAGTATCAACCTTTCAAAAGGCGAGTAAATTAGCGCCTAACAATGTTGATTTACACTATAATTTGGCACGTGCACTAATTGAAAAAAATGCGTTAAAGCAAGCGCGTATAGCAGCAGAAAAAGTTCTAGCGTTAGTGCCGAATCACGTGCAAACGAAGCTAATTTTGGCAGACATTTTTTCGAAGCAATCAGACTTTAATGAAGCCATAATCGTCTTAAAAGATGTCTTAGCTATTAGTCCAGAAAATATTGTTGCTTTGAACAATATCGCCAATTTGTATCGCAAAATTGAAGACTATGAACAAGCATTAAAGCATTTTGAATTAGCGCTTTCTAAAACTAATGCTAACCCTACTATTTTAAGAAATTATGCAGCAGTACTCGCGCTATCAAATCAAAGAGAGCGCGCGGAAATGGTGTATCTGAAAGCATTGAAAGTTGCACCATCTGATTGGGAGCTTCAGGAGGAGCTGGCCAAGTTTCTATGGGAAGAGGGAGTTGATGCGCCATTTGTTCATATTGAATCATATATCAAACGACAACCTGAAGACGATAGCTTCAGGTTTCGTTTTATTCAGTTGCTAATACAAGCCGACGAATATCATGCGGCAAAAGAGCAATTAGACTTACTTACTACAGAAGCGATTAAGACTCACGAAATTGCGCCATTGAGGGCCAGAGTGCTCAGAGAACTAGGTGAGTATGAGGCTTCTATTGTTGAAATAGAAAATGCCAAAATACAGTCAAATAAAGTGGCGCTATTAAGTGAGAAGGGCTATTCGCTGCTTTGTTTGGGGCGCGCAAAAGAAGCACTCAACTGCTTCAACCAATTGATAAAAATAGAACCACTAAACCAAGGTTGGTGGACAATGTTATCTACATGTTGGTCTATGGCCGAACAAGAAAACCGTTATAAATGGTTGTGCGACTATGACAAGCTTGTTTACGTTAACGCTATTAAACCTAGTCCAGTTGATACTGCTAATTTCAATGAAAAACTAAAAACTGCCCTTGTAGAAAAACATCAGAATCAACGGCATCCTATTGGACAATCATTGAAGAATGGGACGCAAACATATGAAGATTTATTCGTCACATCCTTACCTATCATTAAAGAATTGTCGGAAAACATTTTAGCGCAGGCAAAACTATTTACCGCGCAACAGTGTGCTGACAAAACCCATCCGTTTTTATCACGGTTAAGCGATAAGCTTAAATATATCGGTTCTTGGTCAGTAAGGTTAAGAAATGGAGGCTTTCATAAGTCTCACTACCATCCAGAAGGATGGTTAAGCGGCGTTTACTATGTGGATGTGCCTAAAGCCGTTGATACAGATGGGCAAGGCTGGTTGATGTTTGGTAGGGCTGATATTGCGAATCAACGATTTGAAGGGGATTATGCAGTCAAACCCGAAGGGGGGACGGTCGTTCTGTTTCCATCATACATGTGGCACGGTACTAACGCTTTTACCACTGATGAACACAGATTAACCGTTGCCTTCGATATTATTCCAAACGAAATCTAAACGTAGTTACACTTTTTCTAGCTTAAACGCCAGGGTGTAACGGGGCGTGTAACAAATTCTATTGGGCGGTCTACCGACGTGTTTGATCGCACCATGGAAAATTGCAACACGAGCAGGTTTTGGTGTGCACGCGAATAAGCAATCGTCGTTGTTGTCATAGAACAACGTTTCTCCTCCCCACTCAATGTCCCATTCAGGTGCAATATAAACCAAAACAGTGAACTCATTCGCATCAGGTGCACAATCTGTGTGCGTAAAAAGCATATCTCCATACGATGCGTGATTCACATATCCTCTATAAGCACTAAAATCTTGTTTTGTAATACCGCGAATGGCCTCAATCGCTCTGTGGTATACGGGAAGGGTTCTAATTTGCTCAGATGTTAGATTCACTGCCCAATGCCGATATTCTTGTGTATCAGGTCTAGCAATTTCGTCTCGCTTGAACGCGCTTACTTGTAAACCTTTGAATAAGCTTTCCGCTTCTGCCTGAGTACAAAGGTCGTCGAAGATCCACAGGGGTTTGTTCTCAATCGTAATGTGGTGAGTTGGCGTGAATGTCATTGCATACTCGTCTGTATTTTGGATTTTTCATGAAGTTTATATGATTAGTCCTTCTTTTAATAGCAAGTAACATCTAGGTTAAAAATCATATCTAATTTCTGCGAGTAGCCAGAAATGCGCGCTGATAAATTGTTAAATAAACTTGGTAATTGATTGTTAGTTAATCGATTAAGGTGTCAGTGATGCTCTATTCTTGTCTGATGTCATTATTTTGGAATGAAATCTGCACTGCTAATGAACACAAATTAGGCAGACGGAATGAAATCTACTAGGTGTAAACAGTGTGTTACTTGACTAAACGTAACATTCCATGTGAGTATAATACGTTCGTAGTACTGACAATTGACGTCGGCGCTACATTCCTGAAACAAAATTGTGAAAGTTTTATACGCCCCTTGCCCGAATATTTTCCTATCGGCGAGGATTCAAATAAGAAATTTGGTTGGGAACTATGTCCAAAATGAGCAAGAGAACTCTTATTGCTTCTACTGTTATGGGTGCATTCGCACTAACAGGTAGCGCAGTCTCTGCAGATACGCTTGAAGATCTTCATAAAGAAGAAGCGAAAATCCACGCGGCTGCAGCGAAATCTCAAGAAAAAATCAATACGTTGTTTGAACAGTCTCAAGAACTACTTGTTGAGTATCGTCAAACAGTAGATGAGACAGAAAACCTTAAAATCTACAACGATTACATCGCAAGCCTAGTTGCAGACCAGCAACGCGGTATCGATTCATTACAACGTCAGATCGACAGCATCGAACAAACTAAGCAGGGCATCGTTCCTCTTATGTTCCGCATGATCGACAGCCTAGAGCAGTTCATCAAGCTAGACCGTCCAATTCACTTAGACGAGCGTCTACAGCGTGTTGAGCGTCTTCGCGACCTTATGGCTAACTCTAACGTAACTGTTTCAGAACAGTTCCGTCAGGTACTAGAAGCTTACCTAGTTGAAGTTGAATACGGTACTAAGATCAACTCTTACCAAGGTACTATCGACGACGCAGGCACAGAAGTTACTGTTGACTTCTTTAACCTAGGTCGTACGGCGCTAGTTGCACTTTCTCTAGACCAAACTCACGCATGGGTATGGAACAACGAAAGCCGCGCATGGGAAAAACTGGGTGACGAGTATCTGTCTTCAGTTGTTGACGCAGTTAAAATGGCTAACAACGTCATTCCTGCGGATCTGATTAAACTACCAATTAGCGCAGCGGAGTAATTGTTAATGAAACCAGTATTCAAATCTCTTTTAGCCGCTGCGACAGTTGCAGTTGCAGCAACCGGAGCGCAGGCTCAGGAAGCAAAGAGCCTGAAAGATCTTCTAGACCAGGTTCAACAGAACCGCGTTTCTGAAGCTCGCCTAGATAAGCAACGCGAAGCTGAGTTCCAATCAGCACGTGCTGACAAGCAAGCACTTCTTCGCAAAGCACAAGCAGATCTTAAAGCTGAACAAGCTCGTGGTGACCGTCTACAGAAGCAATTCTCAGACAACGAAGTTACATTAAACGAGAAAGCTGCTGAGCTAGACCAAGCTACAGGTACACTTGGTGAAATGTTCGGTGTGGTACGTCAAGCATCTTCTGAAGCTTACGGCCGTATCTCTACATCAATCGTAAGTGCACAATTCCCTGGCCGTGGTCAGTTCCTTGCTGAAATGTCAGAAGACTCTAAAGGTCTTCCAAACATTAAAGAACTTGAAGACCTATGGTTTGCTCTTCAGAAAGAAATGACTGAAGGCGGTGAAGTAGTTAAGTTCACTACTGAAGTTGTTAACCTTGACGGCGGTTCTTCACAGCAAGAAGTTGTTCGTGTTGGTACTTTCAACCTTGTTGGTGAAGCTGGTTACCTAGCGTATGACGCTGAAGCTGAAGTTGTTCAGCCTCTTGGTCGTCAACCAGATGGTCACTTTGTAGCTTCTGCTGACGAACTAATCGGCGCTACTTCTGGTTTTGTTCCTTTCTTTGCTGACCCTTCTCAAGGTGCAATCCTTGGTCTATTGAAGCAAAAAGCGACAATGTCTGAGCGTTATCATGCTGGTGGTCCAGTTGGTTACACAATCACAATTATGCTTGCGATTGGCCTACTAATTGGTATCTACAAAATGATCACACTAACGATCACTGGTGGAAAAATGCGTTCACAGCTTAAGAACGTAAACAATCCTTCAGAAGGTAACCCACTAGGTCGTATCCTTAAAGTTTACCAAGAGAACAAGACTGCTGATGCAGAAAACCTTGAGCTTAAACTTGATGAAGCGATTCTTCGCGAGCTTCCAAAAATTGAAAGCGGCATTAACGTTATCAAGATCTTCGCAGCGATTGCTCCTCTACTAGGTCTACTAGGTACAGTACTAGGTATGATCGAGACATTCCAAACCATCACACTATTCGGTACAGGTGACCCACGTATGATGGCAGGAAGTATCTCTATGGCTCTTGTAACTACTGCTCAAGGTATTATCGCGGCTCTGCCTCTAATCCTTACTCACAGCATCGTAGCTTCTCGTAGCAAGTCAATCATCCACATTCTTGATGAGCAAACTGCGGGTATCGTAGCTGCTCACTCAGAGTCGGAGAAAGCGTAATATGAATTACCTGATTGGATTATTCGAATCGGTCAGGGACTTTATCGCTACCGGCGGTGACGTACTATACTTCGTTGCTGCCGCGCTCTTTCTCATGTGGGTTTTAATGATTGAGCGTTACTGGTATTTAACCTCGGTCTTCCCAAAGGTGAAGAAAAACATCATCGCGAATTGGGATGCCCGAGCAGATACCACATCATGGTATGCGCATAGAATCCGTGACGCGTGGATTTCTCAAGCGTCAGACGACCTTAACGCTAGAATGCTGATTATCAGAACCATTATTGCAATGTGTCCACTAATCGGTCTACTTGGAACAGTAACCGGTATGATCAGTGTTTTCGAGACAATGGCAACACAGGGCACCAGCAACGCTCGTCTAATGGCAGCTGGTATCTCTATGGCAACGATCCCGACAATGGCGGGAATGGTAGCCGCGCTATCTGGACTGTTCATCAGTTCACGTCTTGAAGCGAAAGTGAAGCTGGCAAGAGAAGGGCTAGTTGATAGCCTGCCACATCATTAGAGAGAGAGATTATGGCTCGAAAAGTCAGAACCGAGGAAGAAGATGCACAGATCGACATGACGCCCATGTTGGATATCGTGTTTATCATGCTGATCTTCTTTATCGTTACCACTGTTTTCGTTAAAGAAGCAGGGATCGAAGTCAACAAGCCAGATGCGAGCCAGGCGATTCTTCACAAAAATGCAAACATTTTCATCGCCGTAACTGAAGACGGAAATGTTTGGCTAGACAAGCGTGAAGTAGCGCCGGACAGCGTAAGAGCGAATATTGAGAGACTGCTTACCGAGCAGCCTACAGACTACGTAATCATTCAAGCTGACGTTAAAGCGAAGCATGGTTTAGTAGTTGAGATTATGGATCAGGTTAAAGCCGCTGGCGTTAACCGAGTCTCGGTAGCGGCAAGGGGATAAGATGTTACGTATAATTGTATCTATACTTTTAGGTGCTGGTGTTGCATTTGCCCTTTTCGTTCTAATGGCCAAGTTGATTGAAAATTCATCTAGACCAGCAGACGAAGTACCGCCTGCACCGGTTATCGATATTGTAATGCAGGAACCAGACGACCAAACGCAAACGCGTACTCGTGTTCCACCACCACCGCCGCCTCCGCCGCCACAGCCTCCTAAAATGGAGCAAGTTGAGCCGGAAACTGCGGAACCTGATGCAGATGGCTTTAGCTTAGCTATTCCAGCTATCGACACAGGTGGTGTTGGTGTAAACATCGGTGGTGTTGGTGCAATGCAGCGTGATGGTGAAGCAACACCTATCGTTCGTATCGACCCGAAATATCCACCTGATGCAGCCCGTGACGGCCGTGAAGGTTGGGTAAGACTGTCTTTCACTATCAACGAAGTTGGTGGTGTTGAAGATATCGAAGTTATCGAAGCTGAACCTAAGCGCGTATTCGACCGTGAAGCACGTCGTGCTCTACGTAAGTGGAAATACAAGCCTAAGATCGTTGATGGCAAGCCAGTTAAACAACCTGGCATGTTCGTACAGCTAGACTTTAAACTGGAGCAATGATCATGATGAAACGTACATTCAAAATGTCAGCCGTTGCTTTAGTGCTAGGCGCAGGCGCGGTGCTTTCAGCACCCGCTGCCCTAGCGCAGTCAGCACCTGTTGTTTGTCCTGGATATGAGAAAGGAAAAACAACGCTTGTAGGTGAGCGTACCGGTAAAAAAGTTCAGAAAGCTTTTGAGTTCTACAATGAAGACCAAGTTAATGAAGCACTAAACGTACTTTACGAAATCGACGCATCTGACGATTTCGATCGAGCTTACGTAAAGCGTTTTATTGGTAACTTACTTGCTGCGCAAGAAGGTCAAGGTGGTAAAGCTTTAGGGTATTTGGTTGAATCAGTTGAACCGAAAGTTCTAAACGACCTTGAACACTCTCAAACACTTAAATTACTAGGTGATTTGAGCATGCAGGAAGAGAAGTACACTGATGCCATTAAATGGTATAACGAGTGGATGGACTTCACGTGTAAAGAAGACGCAGACGTATATACGCGTTTGGCACAGGCTTACTTTGAATCTAAGCAACTAGCGAAGATGGTTGAGCCAGCAGACAAAGCGATTGCTTTGTATGAAGAGCCAAACAAAAACCCGTATGTATTAAAGCTAACTTCTTACTACGAGCGTAAGATGTACCCTGAAACGGTTGCTGTTGCGGAAGATCTTGTTAGAACTTTCCCTCAGGAAAAGACTTGGTGGTCACGTCTTGGCTTTTTCTACATCTTAGTTGAAGACTATAAGAAAGGTCTTTCAACGCTAGAACTTGCTTATATGCAGGGTTATCTAGAGAAAGAGTCAGAAATAAAGACGCTTGCTCAGCTTTATCAAAGTAACGGTATGCCTTACAAGGCGGCTAAGTTGCTTGAAAAGCACGTGAAAGAAGGCTTGCTAAAAAATGATGCCGATATGTTAGCAAACGTAGCTAATGCTTATCACCAGGCAAAGAACTTCAAAACGGCTGCTGACTTGTATGCACAAGCTGCTGCTAAGAGTTCAGACCCTGAGCATTATCGTAAGCAAGGTACACTTTTACTTGTAGCGGAAGACTACAAAGGCGCTATTAAAGCACTAGAGAATGCTCTAGAGCGTGGTGCTGAAGACCCTGAGAAGATTCACTTCACGTTAATGGAAGCGAACTTCTACGCAGGTAACTTCAAGTCTGCTTACAAGCACGTACAAGAAGCTAAGAAAGATCGCTCTCTACGCCGCAACGCTGCAGCGTGGGAACCTTATATCAAGGAAAAAGCAAAGAACCGCGGTATTAGTATCTAATATGTGGTTTTAGCAAAAAAGCCTCCCTTTGGGAGGCTTTTTTTTGCCCTTAATTTAGTAAGTGAGCTTTTCTCGAATGGGATTTTGTTTATAGGGCTTTAACACCAGCCCGCATAGATCATTAGCCTCTCAGCGGTATTTAAAATGTTCGTAATCGCGGCTTGTTAACGCAGGTATAGTGGCTCTACGCCAAGCAGATTATTTGTACTTTCAGGCTACAGACTTTCTATTATTTGAAAGCAGGCAGAAGTGCTTCTCTTATAACAATAGTGACTTCTTTTAACCCACTTGCTTTTAGGTTTTCTTCGTTGAATGTAGAAACACGTTGCTTCGCATTCATATCTGAATGTGTAAGTACTTTTCTGAGAAAGCGCTTCGTGTTAATGATTTCAACAAGACGCCATAGCGTATACAGTATTGTGTTATTTGGCTTGTTCAGTTGAGTATTTGCGCTTGGTGTAGGGTGAGTCTCTGCATAACGCGCAATTTTATGTAATATCGGCCAAACATCATCTAAAGTGCGTGTGCCTTGGGTAAAATGTACTAACTTTTCTACATAGATTGTCAGTATGCTAATGGGCACGTTGTCTAACTGGTTATCGAATTGAAAGCTCTCTTTGAGTGCTATCAATTCAGAAAGCAGTTTTTTTGCTCTGTTGGAATGAGGATATAACGCTAGTGCACTGGTTTCGCCACTGGCTTTATTAGGCTTTCGCCCATAGTCTACAATCTCAAATCCATTTCTTGTCCAAAAGCTGTCTAACTTTTGTGTCGTTCCATAAGAAGTACAGATAGCGTCAATACTTTGCTTTTTGGCTTCATTACTAACTCTTTGTAGCAAGTAACTGCCCATACCCTTACTCTGCACCACCGTATCGACGGCAATACGATTAATACGCCAATATCTAAACGTTGCTGTTTTTGCATCAGCAGACAACAGAGCAAGTCGCTGTGCACCTAAATGCCCTTTAGGACGACGTTTTCCAGACGCAATGCCCAAGGCGGTATCGTTCAGGTAGTCGCTACCTTCAGCGTTTATGATTGCAGTACCTATCACGTTGTCGTTGAATTTAAGTATGGCAACAAGTATATCCGGGCTATCCATCAAGCGCATAAAATCATCGGGTGTAGTTTGATAATGGGCTAATGAAAGTAGCGACATTATTTGCAGAAGCGCCTCTTCGGAAATGCTTTTAAACGAACTTATGGAAAAATCGTAATCTATCGGTGGGTTAATACTGTTTTTGAAATTAATCTCGCCAATATTGCGCGCCGCATCTCTGTCCTCAAATAAACAAGTCGTATTGAAAAAGGCTTCAATGGGATCATGTTCGAACCATCGTAACGGCGTTGATAGTCTTAAATGGATAGCTGATGGCGGTAAACTAGGGATGAGTTTGTGAATAAAACCACTGCCTGAACCTTCATAACCCAAAAGCGTAGTACTAAGCACCCACTGCTTGTGGTTGGCTATGATCCGGTATACATCCGGGAGGGGGATTGAAGCCGCTTCATCAACAATTACAACGTCGTACTTTTCATCTTCTGTGGTATATAACAAGGCACTGTCAGGGGGCACCCATTTTACACTGCCAAACGTCGCTGCCTCATTCTTATCACCAAGGATTAGTTGGGTTTGAATGTTAGCGGTGGATGGTTGTTGTGTTCTGACACCTGCTATTTCGTACTGGTGAATACGTGAAAGCACGTTCTTCACATTATCAAAGCGTTCACTGGTTAATAGTACATTTTTACCCTGTCTGATTAGGCTTTCAATGAATATACCTAATAATGATGACTTGCCTCTGCCTCTTGGGGCGGTAATCAGCGCGTTTAGTTTATTAAGTGAGTGTGCTTGATATAAACGACTGTATGCCTGCTCTTGCTCTTCTGATTTAAATAGTGAGCCTCTATAGACGTTTGACGTTACGCCTTGGCTAATGCGGTACATAGCCGTATCTGGAAGTGTGGTTTTTTCTTCAGTGTGAAGTGCCACGTAGTCGTTGTTACGCAGGTGCTTTATAAAGCGTTCGAGGTATCGACTTTGTGTAAGCGTAAACCCCTCCGACAGGAACGAGACCGAAATATTGTTGACCCATTCACTCAATGCAGGGCAAATAAGTATTAAACAACCACTGCGTTTAACGATCCCCGCCACTGCCATCACGTCGCCAGGTTTGAATGAATCGCGACAGTCTAATGTGGCAATGTCACATTCGCTCCCCAGTACTTGTTTGCGGTTCTTTCCCTTAAGTGTATCGCCAGCAAAATTCACAACGCTTATAGATGAAACTTCATCTACAAAGGCTTGAACGCTACGTATGGCAGCTTCACAAAAATCATCATTGCCAGATATTACAAGCATTCTCCGGTGAAGCGGGCAAGTCACGTTTGATAAGTGTGAAGCGTGAGAGCTTTTTTTGCAGCCATTTTCGCCGCTATTTTCAAAGTAGGGGGCTAATAGCCATTCGCGTAATTGAGTTAGCGCCATGAATCAGTTTTTTCGGTATAATCTAACGCTATAGTAGCGATTTATTATGAGGAATTCGAATGCGCTTTCTTTCTCGGCGTCTAGTTATGCCAAACGACCTTAATTACGCCAATTCTTTGTTCGGTGGCCGCGCGTTAGAATGGATAGACGAAGAAGCTGCAATTTGGGCTATTTGTCAGCTAGAAACTAATTGCTTGGTAACTAAGCATATTGGTGAAATTAGTTTCGAATCACCGGCTATGCAGGGTGATATCGTAGAGTTTGGTCTAGAAACTAAAGCTGTAGGCCGTACGTCTATTACCGTAAGCTGCTTGGTACGCAACAAAGCAACCAAGAAAACCATCTGTTTTGCAGACGATATCGTTTTCGTAAAGGTTGACCCTGATACGCGTCAACCAACCGCACACGGCAAAACGTTGGAAGGTTTAAAAGCACAAACTGACGATGAAGTACGTCGCCTAAATATGAATATTGACGCTGAATAGCCCTAAGCTTTCAACGCCTTATATCATATATAAAACCTTACGTTAGCTTAACGTCTTATCTGCTTGACGGCGTGTATCGAACTGGTAGACTCCGTCGCAGAAGTTGAGTTTGCTAGTTTTAGCCGCGCAACACTATACCAAGGGGTGTCCGTTTTCGGTCTGAGATCCACATTCGTGGGAACCCTTAAACCTGATCCGGATAATACCGGCGTAGGGATGGTTCACAATATAGCCTTATCACCTGCCGTTAGACCCGGATCTTTTTTCTTAAATAAGAATAAGAGATCCCATGTATAAAACACTTTTCACACTTTCACTGCTTGCTAGTTCCGTTGCGGCCTATGCGCAACAAACCAATGTAAGTAACACTTCAGATAGCACGCCATCAGATATTGAGCGCGTCATCGTATCTGGTGATTTTCGTCAAACTACACTCGACCAGTTAAGTGCTAGCGCGACCATTTTAGATCAAGAGCGTCTTCGCAGTAGACAGCCGAGCCATATCGACAGTGTGCTAAACAGTATTCCAAACGTAAACTTTGCAGCTGGTGCGTCTCGCGGCCGCTTCGTGCAAATTCGCGGTATTGGAGAGCGTAGTCAGTTCGCCGAGCCTATCAATCCTTCTGTAAGCTTTATCGTCGATGAATTTGATTTTTCAGGCCTTGCTGCGGCAGGTCTTATTTTTGATACTAAACAACTAGAGGTATATCGCGGACCTCAGGCTACCTTATACGGCACAGGTGCATTGGCCGGAGCGGTTAAACTCTCCAGTAATGACGTGGGTAGCGACGCCCCAGACTACGTTGAAGCCCGCATTGGGAACAAAGAGAGTTACCGTATTGAAGGCGCCACTGGTGATGATATCAACACGGATTGGGGCTATCGTGTTGCGCTGGTTCATAATCGCAGTGATGGCTTTGTAGAAAATACGTTCTTGAATAGAAGCGATACCGCGAATATCGATGAAACCGCACTGCGCTTTGCCGTTGAAGGCAGCGTAGATGAGCGAACCACACTTGCACTTACTTATCGCTGGTACGATATCGATAACGGTTACGATGCATTCTCGCTAGACAATGACAACAAAACGCTGTCTGATGAACCAGGATTTGACGAACACCAAACCCACGCTGTTAGCGCGCGCTCTACAACCAATACAGCAGCGGGCGACTTTATTCTAATTGCCACCCATGCTTCTCACAATATTGCTTATGGCTACGATGAAGACTGGACATTCACAGGGTTTCACCCGTGGGGTTACACGTCTTTTGACGCCTATTATCGCGATGTAGAAACACAGACCGGCGAGATGCGTTTCGTGTCGTCTGACAGTGCCGCACTTTTTGATGGTATGACTGACTGGACAATAGGCGTGTTTTATAAAAGCACGGAAGAAAAGCTGCTACGTCAATACACTTATTTGGATAGTGACTTTGCCAGTGAATACACGCCTACGACGACCGCTATCTATGCTCAGACTGAAAGTCGTTTGAACGAAAATTTAGTACTGGTAGCAGGGTTAAGAGTAGAAAACTACGATTTTGATTACGCTGATAACAACCAACTTACTCGCGCGTTCGACACCACCATGGTAGGCGGGAAAGTCGCGCTTCAGTATACGCAGGGCAATCACTTCTATTACGGCAGTATTTCACGCGGATATAAAGGTGCAGGCTTTAACCCCGACAGCCGCGTGAATGACAATCAGCGATTCTTCGACGAAGAATATAACTGGAACTACGAAATAGGTGTAAAGGGCCCATTACTTACGCCTGACCTAATTGCTCGTGCTGCAATTTTCTATATGGATAGAAAAGATACTCAGGTGAGCGATTTTGACGTTATCACTCGTGATGACGGTACGGCAGGGTTCGTAGACATTATTGATAATGCTGATTTAGGAACAAACAAAGGAGCCGAGCTGGAGCTTAGCTGGATTGCTAGTGATGCATGGCAGCTAGATGCAAGTGTTGGATATCTAAGCGCTACCTTTGAAGGGTATACGCTTGCAGACGGTACTGAAGTGTCTGAGCAAAGGCAGGCTCAATCACCTAAGTGGACCGCAAACCTGTATAGTGAGTACGCACTTACAGATAACATGCTCTGGCGTGTAGATGTAGATTACAAAAGCGAATACCGTTTTTCTGACGGCCATGATGTAACCTCGCCAAGTACTACGCTGGTTAATTCGGAGATTGTGGTGTTACACGGTGATTGGCAGACATCACTGTGGGTACAAAATGCCTTTGATCGTGAGTACTACACCCGTGGATTCGGTGGTTTCAGCAACGACCCTCGCGATGAGTATGCCTTCGATGAGCCATATTACCAAATAGGTAACGGTCGTCAGTTTGGCGTTACTGTTAAGTACGCGTTTTAAAATAAAAGGAAACAGACATGCAAGTTATGGTTGAACTGTCGTTGTACCCATTGGTTAACGAATACATTCCACCTATTCAAGATTTCATTGATAGGTTAAATAGCTATAGTGATATTGCAGTTTCAACAAGCTCAACCAGCACGCAGGTTACAGGTGACTATGGCGTGGTTATGAAAGTACTTGGCGAAGAAATGCAAAGGACCCATGAAGAAGTGGGGCAGGCTATTTTCGTTGCTAAGTTTTTAAACTTTGATGCCATGCAATCTAGAAAATCATCTTAATGGCTAACTTTTTTTCTGAGTTTACCTCACAAATTGCCGCTACTTCGCTTTTAGAGTGGGTAGCGGTTGTCCTCGCTATTGCCTATGTGCTGTTAGCCGCAAAACAGAACAGCTGGTGTTGGCTGTGCGCTTTTGTGAGTACCGCAATTTACACCTGGCTATTTTGGCAGGTGACTTTGCCATTTCAGTCTGCGCTTAACTTCTTTTATATGATAATGGCGGGATACGGTTATTATCAGTGGTCGAAAGGGGCGGAAGATGGCGATGTTAAGCCAGTGCTTCATTGGCCGTTCTGGGCTCATTTGCTCATTGTGCCGAGTATGTTATTGCTCGCTTGGGTTCTGTCTGAGGTGGCAGGCTCACAGTTCAATAGTGAGTACCTACTATTAGATGCGAGCATTAATTTATTGAGTGTAGTCACAACATTTATGGTGGCGCATAAAATCCTGCAAAACTGGGTTTATTGGTTTTTCATCAATTTAGCGTCCGCATACTTATACCTGCAAGTGGGTTATGCATTATCTGCTTGCCTGTTCTTAGGCTACGTTGGTTTTGCGGTATTTGGGTATTACCAGTGGCTAGTACAATATAAAAAACAAGGTGAACAGGTTGGATATCATCGCCACGCTGCAAAAGGCGCTTAATCTTAGTGACAGTGCGAAAATTTTGTCACACCCTGCTGGAGCGGTAAATCACGTTTACCGCGTTCAAGAGCTCGCAGATAGTCAGTTACCCTTGATTGCAAATAACCTTCAAAGTAGTGGGCAACCAAAATCGGATCATAACCCTGTCGACTTAGCGGTGAAATGGATGGGCGATGATGACTTTAGTGGGGTTAATCGTGCGCACCAATTTGCTTTGCAGCAACAGCTTTATAGGTTGGGAGTAGCGCCGCAACCTATATGGTTAAGCGATGATGAAACCATCTGGGTTGAGCAGTGGCTAGAGCACAGTGACAGTGCGACGCTTTCGATGCTTGAGCTGGCCAACACCCTCGCTCGTATTCATTCTTTGCCCATTACCGCTAGGCCATTAGATTTAGCATCAAGATGGCAGCATTATATTAATGTTGCACAGCTCGATATGAGCAGTGAGCTTTATCTAAAAGCCCAATCATTGCGGAAACAAGTAATAAAAAGTGAACAAGACGATGACGACTATGTGTTATGTCATAATGACTTGCTAACTAATCACTTATTACTGAGCGCAGATAACTCACTCAAAATTATTGATTGGGAATATGCCGCCATGGGAAACCGCTACTTCGATTTAGCAAGTTGCTGCCTTATCAATAAACTTGAAATCAATGAAAGTAGAGAGCTCGTTAAGCATTACGCCAAGCTAATGAACATCGATGAGCACGACGCGATAGCGAAATTTGATCTGCACACCGAGATTGTCGCTATCACTAATGACCTGTGGTTTGCTGCGCTTAACGCCAATAAGGTCTAATTGTCATAAACTGCTCCGCATTTAAAAGTGACGCTGCATAGAAGTCGGTTTAAAAGCGGGCAATAAGACAAAACACAGGTGATGGATAAAGGCTATTTGGTGTTATTCGATTGAAAAAACAGCGCATTGCGTGTTAATTAAGCATGCAGTGCATGGTAGTGATAAAAAGGCTTTACCTTTTTAATGTCATCCGTATAATGCACAGCGCGCTAGGGGTGTAGTTCGAATTGGTAGAACAGCGGTCTCCAAAACCGATGGTTGGGGGTTCGAGTCCCTCCACCCCTGCCACTTTCTCTTCTTGTGAACGTTTACGTTCAAATCCTATATCGTTTCTTTGTTAAATTCTTCTTAAATTTTTTTGGTTTCTGTTGCTAGTGCTTAATTTTCTGCAGCTGTTTTATTTCCTCTTATACCAAGGGCTAGGCATTATAAATTCGCGAATAATACTTAAGAATCAACGCTTATGAATTAACGCTTGAGCATTAAAGAGCAAGTACAATCCAAGCAAAAGAACGCGATAGTTATTCAACCAAGCCTGCAACTTTAGTAAACTAAACAAATATAATGAACTATTCACGTTAGGTGTCTTTACGCAATGTCTCTTACTTCATATCAGCAGGCGGTTTTACAGGAAATGGGGATCCCTGTTTGGATCACCAAAGACGCCTACGCTGAGCTAAAGCAGGAAGACCAAGCGAAACAAAACAACGCCAATGCAGCACAACGCAACGTCGGCAGTACAAATAGTTCATCGACACAGTTACCCTACAGCCAAAACGCTCAAACCAATAAGCCGCCTTCAACGCCAATATCTCAAGAAGAAAAGCAATCACGGCTTGCTCAGTTGCGGGCAAATGTTGGCAGTAGCGCGAAAGATAAGGCTAAGCCTAAAGACGGCGGGGCAGCAAAACTTTCCACACCCGGCGGGTCGCACAATGACGGGAAAGCAGGGCAAACCGAAACAGGTGCTTCACAGTCACACAACATTTCGCCGTCTTTCGACAATGCGGTTACCTCGCAAGAGTCTTTAACAAAGTCTATTGGCGCAAAAGGGCCGGTATCGCCTGAAGGTATCCCGTTAAGTGCCGAACAGAAAGCTAAATCACAGCAATGGCTGAAGGACATGCAGCTAGCCTGTGTTCAATTGGGTATACCTTCACAGTGGGCTAGCACCATAATGATTGGCCGTACGCTATCGGTAACCGAAACGGCCATTATATTGCCAGCCACACCGCTAAAACTCACAGCTGTGCAAAAACGGGAGCTGTGGGCGCAGCTTATCAGCGCAGCACGCGAATTAAACCACTCCGCTAACGGACAGTAGTCGCGTCGATGAAGTTAACAATCGTACCGCCACAAGGCTTTAACGAGCACATTGAACTTGCGCATGCTATCCATCAAGAGGCACAAGTGTCGCCTTGGAAACTAAGTACCTTCGCAGACTGTTTCACGAAACCCTATTACGGGGTGTTTGCCTTTGAAAATGACAAGATTGTTGGCTATGCCATCATGCTTGAGGTCGTTGATGAAGCTACGCTGATGGATATTGCGGTAGACAGTGGCGCAAGAGGCAAGGGTGTAGGTCGCGCTTTAGTTGATTTTGTCATTGAGACATCGGTAAAAAATGCAATGCGTGAAATGTGGCTAGAAGTGCGTGAAAGTAACCATACTGCTATTGCGCTTTATGAGAGCTCGGGGTTCGAGCATATAGAAACCCGCAAAAACTATTACACCGTAAAAAGTAATAATGACGGTTATGACAAGAGTAATGGAAACAGCGCACAAAAAGAAAACGCTAAAATCATGAAGTGGACAAATCCCACCTTAGCCTAGTGTTTGTAATCCTAGGCATATACGTTTCGCGTATATCAAAGCATTATCTGAACTCAGCATACGCTTCAAGACCATAGCCGTGCGTGTTTAAATTAGAACACGTCCCCATCAATCAAGGTAGAAATAGCATGGCTAAAGTGCTCAACAAGGCTTTAATCTCATCAAAACGATTTGCTATAAATGTGGTTACCTACAAAGAGGGTCATAGCGTGTTAGAACATAATGACCCTATGGGCAGCGGGCGTTACTTTAAATTTAATGTAGTACTAAAAAAGCCGAAGCGCGGCGGTCAATTTTGGGCAGAGAAAGTCATCTTTAATCTCTTTAACCGCATTTACTTTTTTCGGCCAGATAAGTACATGCACAGCGTAAGCAAAATAGAAAAAGGGGAGCGGAAGCTGCTGTCTGTTGCATTGTACCTGTAGGTCATAGTGTTTATCAGTGATTAACCACCCGTATAGCAAAGTTTCCACAAGGTTTTAAAAAGTTGACCATTTGGTCGATAAATTGGCGTCTTTGCACGGTCAGGAAGGTTTTAATCCCTTGCTAATTCACTTATATTTGCGCCCTCAAAATTCTCCGCCTACATTCAGCTTACCAGGCGGTAGAAACTTCTCTTAACGCAGTTCGTGTAATTGGATTTTTTAAAACGCATGTCTTCATCATCGGTGGCGGAAAAAGAGCAATCAAAAGGCATTAAAATGCTTTTGGTTGCGGTGTTGTGTTTAGGACTTAACTGGCCAGGCATGAAATTAGGGCTTGAGATTGTAGGGCCTGTATGGATGGTGTGCTTGCGCTTCTTGTTAAGCCTTCCGGTACTCGCGCTGTTTGTACTTATCACCAAAAAACGTTTACCGGTGCTCAATCGTAAAGATCGCTCGGTGGTGTTTGTCGTTGCCTTTTTCCAGTTTATCCTATCAATGGGGCTTATTACTGTCTCACTGCAGTTTATTCCTGCCGGCACGGCCAGTATTCTTATTTACACTACACCGCTTTGGATGCTGCTTATCGACACGCTATGGTATCGGCAACGTCCGCCTTCTAAGCGATTAATTCTAACCGGTATATCTACCATTGGCTGTGCAATGATTTTATTTGCTTCGGGACAACCGGGCGCATGGCTACCGCTCTTTGGTATGTTGCTGGCATCTGCATTGTGGGCGGTCGCTATTCGAAGAGTGTCTTTTCATAAGTGGAAGGGAAGCGTCATTGAAGCTGTCTTCTGGCAGTTTACCATCGCAGGTTTCGCCATGCTTGCTATTGCACTGATAGTTGAACCAACACCTAATTTTGGGGCTTACGATATAAGCGATTGGTTACTATTGGCGTACATTGGGCCAGTGGCAACGGGTCTCGGTTTTGGCCTCATGGTAGCGGCGGGGCCTAAATTACCCCCAGATAAAATTGTTCTTATTAGTACACTCACGCCGATAGTGGGTTATGTAAGCTCTGTGATATTGCTTAAAGAAACGCTGCTGCCTATGGTTATGGCCGGTGCAATATTGATGATAGCCGCGCTAATAGTAAATGGCCTTCCTCAAAGCACACTTAAAAAGATATTAGGTAAAGGCCACGCGAAATAAAGGTAAGTTAAAGAGTTAGTCGAGGCTGTATAAAATCTAAAAACGCAGAGATACGAGACGATACTGCACTATTTTTATAGTATACCGCTTGTACCGACTCTCTGCGGTTTGGACTGACGATATCGTCGCGAAATAGCGCTACCAGCGAGCCTGCACTGATATCTTTGTGTACCATAAAGTGAGAAAGTAACGCGATACCTTGACCCGCCAAGCACAGCTGGCGAATAGTTTCGCCGCTTGACGCACGAAGACTGTACTGCAAGTTAATATCTTGCTTGAGCGGCCATTTATTTAGACTTGGTGAGTCGCTAAAGCCAATCAGTTTGTGTTTGTTTAGCGTGCTAATTCCATCCTCACCTTCAGATATGGGATATTTTTCAAGATACTGTGGGCTTGCCACAATATGCAGCTTACTTTTTCCTAAACGTCTAGCGTGCAAGTTAGAGTCGCTTAAATCACCAATACGTATTGCGATATCGGTTTTATGTTCCAACAGGTCGATAATGCTGTCGTGACTGGTGATATCGAGTGTTATGTCAGGAAATGCTTCTCGAAATTCACCCACTAACGGCGCTAGCTGGTGGAACACAAACGGGCTCGCAGCATCAACCCGAAGTTTTCCAGAAGGAGCGCGCTTTAATAGCCGTAATGCCTCTTCACCTTTTTCTAATATATTTAGCCCGTCTCTGGCATATTGCAGGAAAAGCTCCCCTTCTTCTGTTAATTCCAGCCTTCTGGTAGTGCGATTCAATAGAGTTACATCTAAGCCATCTTCAAGACGAGTAACTGCTCTACTCACTTTTGCGACCTGCTGATTGAGTAGATTGGCAGCACTGGAAAAACTACCTGTATCCACAACGGTTAGGAACGCTTCTAAATCTTCAGTTTTTGATGAGACTGGCATCGCACACCTTATATTTTCAAATATCGCAAAAGTATTTTGTCATTAGTGCTGTTTTTTGCAAATAAATTTATCGTCAAACTGTACGCACTTTATTAATGGCTTTCAAAAAACGGTGTAGTTGTTCGTTCTAGAAGCCAATGGTGGCGTTGTTAATCAAGCCATCTCGTTAATTACTTTTTGAGGATAATTGAAATGCCTATTGCATTATTTGCGTTAACGTTAAGTGCGTTTGCTATTGGCACAACAGAGTTCGTGATAGTGGGGCTTGTCCCCACCATTGCTACTGATCTTGGCGTTACGTTACCAAGCGCAGGCTTACTGGTAAGCTTGTACGCCGTTGGTGTTGCCGTTGGCGCACCGGTTCTTACCGCCCTTACGGGTAAGTGGAATAGAAAGCATGTTCTGCTTAGCTTAATGGCGCTATTTGTGGCTGGTAATATTCTTGCTTGGCAAGCGCCTAGCTACGAGAGCTTAATATTAGCTCGCATTTTGACAGGCTTAGCGCACGGTGTGTTCTTTTCCATAGGGTCAACTATTGCTACAGGGCTAGTGGCGAAAGAAAAAGAAGCCAGTGCTATTGCCATTATGTTTACGGGCTTAACCGTAGCCTTGGTTACTGGCGTACCTTTGGGTACCTGGATTGGTCAAAACTTCGGTTGGAGAGCAACCTTCCTTGTGGTTTCCGCGCTTGGCACACTTGCGCTAATAGGCAGTGCGTTGCTGGTACCGAACAACCTTAAACAAAGTAAACCGGCCACCTTGAGTGAACAAATGAAGGTGTTGGTTCAGCCTCGTCTGGTATTAGTGTATCTAATGACGATATTGGGCTATGGCGGCACATTTACGGCATTCACCTATCTCGCTCCTATATTGCAGGAAGAGGCGGGGTTTGCGCCCTCAGCCATCAGCTTAATTATGCTGGTTTACGGTGTATCTGTCGCGGTAGGCAATATTTATGGCGGCAAGCTTGCTGACAAAAAAGGCCCAATCCGCGCGTTAACTATCATCTTTTCAGCCCTTGCAGTCATCTTGTTTGCCCTGACGTTTACCATGGGCAGTAAAGTTGCCGCAGTGGTCACCGTTTTAGTGTGGGGCGCCTTTGCCTTTGGCAATGTTCCAGGACTTCAGGTGTACGTTGTTCAATTAGCAGAGAAGTTTACCCCTAATGCTGTTGATGTCGCTTCAGGTTTAAATATCGCGGCATTTAACATTGGCATAGCAGTGGGTTCAATTCTGGGCGGTGCAATTGTAGACGGCATGCAGTTATCTGATACCGCGTGGATTGGTGCAATTATTTCTGTTGCAGCGTTACTTGTTACGCGTTACAGCGGCTACTTAGACAAGCGCGCACTCAGTACTGCGAATACGGCGAATAACACAACGAGCGCGTAGGGAGGTCATAATGACGACAAATACCTTTGATAAGCTTGCACAACACACGTTCTCAATAGGTGTAGAGCTTCCGCTAGATAACGACTGGGCGCATTTCGACGCCACAAAAGGTACGCCATTCGGCGTACCTGATATGACCGAGCATCACAGCCGTATTCAACTAGCCGACAAACTAGGGTTTAAAGCAGCGTGGGTACGAGATGTGCCAGTTTATGACCCTAGCTTTGGTGATGCGGCTCAGGTTTTCGAAACCTTCACTTACCTGGGCTATTTAGCAGGTATCACAGACAATATTCTATTAGGCACAGCCGCCGTTGTTTTACCTCTTAGGCAGCCATGGCTTGTCAAAAAGGCGGCAGCAACGGTGCAGCAGCTAAGTAACGACCGCCTTATACTCGGTGTAGCCAGTGGGGATAGACCCGTTGAGTATCCGTTGTTCGATGTCGATTTTGACAGTCGCGGCGAGCACTTCAGGCAGTCACTGGAAATTGTAAAGCACGGTGAGAATTCCCTTAAGCCTGGCATGTCGCTGTTACCGCGTTCAACAATGCCGCCATTGTACGTTGCAGGGCTCGCTCAGCAAAGCCCTCAGTGGGTTGGAGAAAATATGGACGGTTGGCTGGCGTATCCAGGTACACCGAACGAGCATGTAAAGCGCGTAGAACTATGGCGAAATGTCGCGGGCAACAAGCCGTACGTTAGCTTTATTCATCTTAATTTGGTTGAAGACGATGAAGCGCCCATAAAACGCCACCGGTTCGGGGTTGAAACTGGTGTAAATGGGCTTATCAAAGAACTCAATGCAATGAAAGAAGCGGGGGTTGATCATATTGGCCTGCACTTCAGACGTAATATGCAACCAGTAGAAGTCGCGATGCAGCGCATTGCTGACAATGTATTACCTCACTTTCATAAATAACGGAACCAACAAGGAGGCATCATGCCGAATGTAAATCAGTCACAATCTAAAATTCCTTCGCTAGGTTTAGGCACGTTTCGCTTAAAAGACGATGAAGCCTATAACAGCGTGACAATGGCACTTGAAGTGGGTTTCCGTCACATTGATACGGCGCAAATTTACGGCAATGAAGAAGCGGTAGGTCGCGCTATTAAAGACGCTATTGCAAACAATCTTGTTGCACGTGAAGACCTTTACGTCACCACCAAGGTGTGGAATGACAAGCTGAATAAAGCAAGCTTTGTGGATAGCGTAAAAGAGAGTTTGGAAAAGCTTCAACTGTCGTACGTTGACCTGCTACTTATTCATTGGCCGTCACCGGAAAACGGCGAAAGCATGGAAGAGTACCTAGGTGAATTGCTGCGCGTTAAGGAACTGGGACTCACAAAAGAAATTGGTATTTCTAACTTTACCGTGGCACAAATTGAAGAAGCGGTGAGTATCTTGGGCGAGGGCGTTATTTCCACGAATCAGGTAGAGGTACACCCTTATCTTACTAATGAAAAAGTGCGTGCAGCGTGTGAGAAACACGGTATCACAGTAACAGGATATATGCCGTTTGCTGTTGGCAAAGTGCTAAAAGACGAGACCATCATTGCAATTGCAGATAAGCACGGCGTGAGCACTGCTGAGGTAGTGGTAGCCTGGGAGTTGGCCCATGGTTTAGTCACTATTCCATCGTCGACTAAGCGCAAGAATCTGGAAACCAATTTCAAAGCGCTTGAACTTACCTTAGGCGCCGACGATATCGCAAAGATTGACGCGCTAGATTGTGGCGACCGTCAAGCTAACCCAGATTTTTCACCTGCGTGGGACTAATCGGAAAAATCACTGTGTTAAGGAGCTTTTATGCAAGCTAACGTTTGGCAATTTGAACAAGCTGGCGCATCACTGGTAAAGCAGGTGCGCGAATTTTCTGAACCGAAGGCAGGGCGTATTGTCGTGCGCAACTATGCTATTGGCATTAACCCAGTTGACTGGAAGTTTATCGATGATAACCCGCGCGACTGGGAAAAAGGGCATATTCCCGGTGTGGACGGTGCGGGTGTTGTTGTCGCTGTAGGTGAGGGCGTTGATAAAAGTCTATTGGGTAAGCGTGTGGCTTACCATCATAGCCTAGGTGAAAACGGAAGCTTTGCCGATCATAGTGAAGTGTATGCTAGCCGTGTAATGGTCGTGCCGGAAAGCGTTGATTTTGCACTAGCTGCTGCGTTGCCATGTCCAATGCTTACTGCCTGGCAAGCGTTTAGTAAAGTGCCGGTCCGAAAAGGGGCTGACGTGTTAGTCAGCGGTATGGGCGCCGTTAACAAATTGCTGGCGCAAATGCTTTCTCAGGCCGGTTTTAATGTACATGTTATCTCAGGGAGCTTTTCGCAAGAGCAAGCCGATGAGATGGGCGTAAAAGCCATCCATCGCGGTAAACCTGAAGGACAAACATTTTACGCACTTTTCGACGCGAACGGGCCAGACTATGCGGCGTCACTTGTACCGCTTCTTGAAGCTAATGGTCACGTAGTGAGTATTCTAGGTCGTATTGAAGTGCCTGTTGATGCGCCTTTTACGCGTACTATTTCTTATCATGAGATAGCGCTAGGTGCGCTGCATGATTATGGCGATTTGTCACAGTGGCAGCGTTTGGTGAAAGACGGTGAGGCTCTACTTGAGCAAGTTGCTGCGCAAACGTTGGTTGTCGAAATACCTAACGTGTTTGAATTCGATAATTTGAACAACGCGCTGCAATTTTCAAAAGAAGACAAGCGAAAGGCAGTGGTTGCGGTTTCATAAAGCCGGAATGATTAAGGTCCTTCTCTATCCTTAGCGATCTAAAGGGCTTCCTCTGCTCGCCTAAAGGCTTCGACGATATCGTCGAAGCCTTTTTTATTGGGTCAGTACATTTCAAGGTCAACAGGCCCTAGAAGTAGCAAATCAACTTTTCGTCCACAAATTTTAACCAGTAAGCGTTATAACTACGGGCCTTTTAAGTAAACGTGTGGTGTCGTGTAGGCTGGAATTTGTTAAGTAGACTGTGTACGACATAAATAACGCACAGGCTAAGTGCAATAGCTACGACTACCGATGAAAAGCGATACAGCGCACTATAAATAATATCCTGTTGTGGAGAGAGTGACTGGCCGTACAAAATGCCAAACGTGGTAAGTACGCCAAAGCCCGTGCCAGCACCACCACCGCTAAGCACATGCTGGCGGCTGATGAAAAATACCAATATCCATAAGCTGAAACTTGCGAAAAACAACGTGTCACTGTAGTTGAGCAAAATGAGCTGGGCGAGCAGGGCAAGATTACATCCAATTAGCGTGCCCAGCGCTCGCTGCCAGCCACTCAATGTGGCTCCTTTCCAACACAGTGGAAAAAGAATCAATACACTTGCTGCTTGTGCTGATATCGAATCTACTAAGTCGAAGGTTTGAAATACAGCAAACGATAGCGTGGCGACAGTGGTGCATAATATGACTTCGTGGCGAATACTTGCTTTATCTTTTGCCGCTTTGGGTAAAGGCGTGCGCGGCTCCTCATCGGGAAAAACAATATGCAAAGCGAATGCAATTATCAATGCCAACAGAATTGCACCGATGTTTGATATCACTAATGCGTAGATATCTATTCCATCGCTGCTGTAGCTGGCAAAGTGTAGCTGCAGCGAAAGTCCTACAAGGGAAAACGCACCGAATAAATACAGCGTACCTTTACTCATTTGCCAAAACAGAAAAGCGAAAGTGATGGCGATTAGCGGCGTGATCAGCAATGGGTGGCTTCCGAACAAGCCGTATACCACTAAAACAGCCGCCGCCGGAAAGATAGTTGCGGCAAGAAATTGTCGAATAATGTGACCATTTAAAACGGCTACCAGTCCAAGCAACAAAATAGGGTACAAGGTAAAAAATATCGGATTAGGCCAATCCAGCGCTTTCGATATAGCAAAGCCCAACGTGGCGCCGGAGGCGATCCTAAGCATCTGCTGGACATCATTTTTACTTAGCTGTGAATCCATAATTTAAGTCTAGTAAATGAAGTGCAGCAGGCTTATAAAGTGAATTTGAATGTTCGCTGCCACACTTTCAATAGGGTTGTCTGGAACTATCTGCACGGTAGCGCGAGCGCCACTGGTGAGGTGGCTTAACGATATTTCTTGTTCTACAAGCTTAATGTGGACACGTTGGCGCTGTGCATCTCGTACCCATCGATTCGACTTTTCAACGCTTGCAAGGGTGCCGTTAGCGGCAAGTTGGCCGTCGCTTACACCAGCTTCAAATTCTTCCACTTTAGCTTCAAATACTTTACCCGGTAGTGCATCAAAAACGACGTTAGCGCGAATGCCTTCTCTTACATTGGCGAGTGATTTCTCTCGAAAATCTGCAACCACATCTAGCGTGTTATCGACAACTGAGGCAAGGGGCGTACTTTGTTTAGCATAAGTGCCTTGAGTTACCTGCATGTTTGCCATTATGCCGTCATGCGGTGCTTTAATTTTGGTATAGGCTAAGTTCAACTCTGCCCGTTTAACCGCATTTACCGCTTCTAGATATTTTAGGTTTTTGTCACCTTGCTCACCTCTTGCAACAACTTGCTGGTTTAGATCGGCTTCAAGCGCACTAATTTCAGCTTCAGCGCTTTTAAGTTGCGCGTACGCTTTGTCCACGTTTTGTTGAGATACCGCTTTAGTTTGAACTAAGGAATTGAGTCGTTGAAATTCACTGTTGCGTTCGTCGTAAACCGCCGATGCAGCGTCTATTTTGGCTCTAATCGCTTCCGCTTTCGCATCTATCTGAGCATTCTCTAACTCCACATTTGCCAAATCAATTTGCGCCTTTTCAAGGGCAATTAGGTAAGGTGTCTCATCTATAACAAATAAAACCTGCCCTTCCTTGACGGTTTGGTTATTTTTGACAAGCACCTCGTTTATCGGCCCATTTATCTGAGGAGAGATTTGCGTGACCTGATGATAGACTCTCGCCTGTGGTGTCATTGGCATGCGTATATCTGCAATAATAAAGTAGATAAAACAGATGGCAAAAGCGACTAAAGCCAGCTTTATATAACTAGCAAATTCCTGATCTGGTGTTCGTTGACTCACTTAAGTGACTCCAATAATTTTGCGGCATTAACTTCAATTTTTTGAACACATTTAGCCATAATGCGTAACTCTTCTTCAGATACTCCTGCGTACACTTCATCTCGCAGCGCCATCAATGTACTTTCGATATCATTCATTCGACCTTTGCCCATATCTGTGAAGTAAAGTAAGCGACTTCGTTTGTCGTTAGTATCTGTAACGCGTTTGATTAACCCGGTAGTTTCGAGCTGTTTAATTGTGCGAGTTAAGCTAGGCATTTCTATTTCCAAGCTTTCAGCCACCATCTGTTGCGTACAGCCCTCACCAAGTAATGACATATGAATCATTACGCGCCATCTTGACTCTGTAAGATCGAGATGAGCGACCGATTCAGTGACAGTTCTTCTGCACTTTTGCGCAGTGCGGGCAAAAAGCGCAATAAGTTGAAGTGGCATAGGTTCTGAAAATGACATGTAAAAACCGTTAATTTAATTAGCATGCTAACTATTTTATTTGTTTAGCATGCTAAGTAAATGGCATTGAGATGAGAAAGAGATTTTGCAAGTTGAGCGTGAATTGAACGGGGGGAAGGCTCTCCATTGAGCAGGAAAATGGGGAAATTTGCCTTACGGTGCCCGAAAATCAGGCATACTCTCTCAGTCCATTTTAAGTTAATGCAGCCTTTGTGGAGTGATTAAAGCGTTAATAACGACTTTAGCTTTTTGAGATATCGACGGCTCACGGGAACTGAATCTCCCGTCTTCATTAGAAGCGTAGCAAGGCCATTATCCAGGAGTTTAATTTCCGCAACGCATGATAACCTCACCAAGTATTGACGGTGACATCGAACAAGCGCGGTTCTCTCTTCTAAGGTTTTCAATGTGAGCTGCGTGTCTGCTTGTTGTTCTAGCGATCTAACATGTACGCCCGCCACATCGCTGTAAGCAAAATGAATATCAGATTCGGGTAGCAGTAATATGCGCTGATGACCTACGCAAGGAATATGTACTAACGTGGGGGAGGCAATAGCGTCAATGTCAGTTTGGGGCTGAGTTCTCTTTTTAAGCCTGGCAAGTGTTTTATCAAGCCGCTCTGGTTCCACAGGTTTGAGCAAGTAATCAAACGCGTTATCTTCAAATGCCTGAAGGGCATACTGTTCAAATGCGGTGACCAGCACAACATAAGGCATGGTGTCTAAATCAAGCATAGCCAGCATATCGAGTCCAGAGAGCTGGGGCATTTCTATATCAAGAAATATAACATCCGGACGGTGTTGTTTAATTAATGCCAACCCCTCTATGGCGTTCGCGGCCTCACCTAAGACTTGTACTTCATTGGTTTCGTTGAGTAACTGGCAAAGCTCCTCTCTGGCGAGCGGTTCATCGTCAATAACAAGCGCGCGAAATGCTGAGTTCTTAGTCATTGTTAGCCCTGATGAGAATGATAGTGAGTGTGTGGAATGGAAAAGGACATCCGAGTGAACTGGTTAGTTCGACACTCGATCACCAGGCCTGCTCGTTGACCAAACTGATGAATAAGCCGTTTATCTACAATATCCATCCCTAAACCTGCGTGTTGTTTTTTTGTAGGTTTGTACAAGCCAGCATTATCTTCAACGAGAATGTGAATGTGGTTATCTGTTGTACATCGTACATTCAAAGTTAAATGCCCACCCTCTATTCGTTGGGCGATACCGTGTTTAACCGCGTTCTCAACCAGTGGCTGTAACGTAAAACTTGGTAGAAGCGCTGACATGGCAGCATCGTCACACTTGATGGTAACCTGTAGGCGTTCGGCAAAACGCGCCTTCTCGATTGCCAGATAAGCATTAACGTGGTCAATCTCTTCTTTTAGTGTCACCACCGCGGTGTTTTGCTTTAAGTTTATTCTAAAAAAGCGTGACAAGCTTAGCACGAGCTCTCTGGCCCTTTTGGGATCGCGACGAATAATAGCGCTAATCGTATTGAGCGCGTTAAATAGGAAATGAGGGTTGACCTGTGCATGCAGCAGCTTGATTTCAGACTGTGAGAGCAGATCTTTTTGCTGCTGATACGCGCCGTAAACAATCTGACTTGACAGTAATTGAGCGATACCTTCTGCCATTGACAGGGTAACCGTCGACATAAACTTCCGTTTGGGTTCGTAAAGCTTAATGGTACCTACCACCTCAGAGCCTGAGTGAAGTGGAATAATCAACACTGAACCCAGCGGACAACTTTTGTTTAATGTGCACTGATAAGGGCGCTCAGCGCCATCTAAATGGACTATTTTGTTATTGTTCAGTGACTCCATCGTACTTGATGACGATATGGGGGTGTTTGGTAGGTGATGATCGGCACCCGTTCCGATAAACGCCAGAATCTTTTCTTTATCAGTAATCGCTACCGCACCCACATTCGTTTCTTCATAGATAATACGTGCTACTTTTTCTGCATTAACTGGGGTGAATCCAGATGTGAGCACGCCCACTGAGCGATCTGCTATGGATAGTGCACGTCGTGAAAAAGTGGCAGAGTACTTTTCAAAAATCGTTTTTTTGTCAGATAAGATACTGATAAAAAGTGCGGCCCCCACAGAATTTGCAATGACCATAGGTGCGGCTATAGCGCTGACCAGTGCGTAAGACTTTTCAAAAGGCTCGGCAACGGTAAGCAGTATAGCCATCTGAAACAACTCTGCTATGAAGGTAATGACACCAACTTTCCATGGGTTGAAAAGATCTAGACTTTTGTTCTGGCGAACATAGTAAACGTGCATGAGGCCGCCAATAAGACCTTCCAGCGTGGTGGAAATAGCGCAGGCAACATCAGTAAAACCACCCAATGAATAACGATGGAGGCCGCCGGTCAATCCTACGGCAAACCCAACTACTGGACCGCCTAGTAATCCTCCTATAACTGCCCCAATGGCTCTGGTATTGGCAATGGCGTCGTCTATTTGCAGACCAAAATACGTGCCCAGAATACAAAAGGAAGAAAAAACTACATACACCAAGTACCGGTGTTTGCGATGAGAAGAAATGCTGAGAATAGGAAGAAAAAGCGGTGTTTTACTCAGCATATATGCGAGCACAAGATACACACACATTTGTTGAAGTAGCAAAAGTATGAGTTCCATGCTTGCCAATATTACCGCCGATTAAAAATGAGCCTCATTATAACCCATGTCAAAAGTACAAAATAAATAGCCGCCCTATATAAAGGGCGGCTCATCATATTACACGTGTTTAGTGTAGGTAGTTACGCGTCTACCGGTTGGGAAGGTTTTTCAACATTCACAGATGATGGCTCAAGCGGCGCTTCACCTTTCCCCTTGGAAATTCGAATGACGTAAACCGTGGTGATTAGCGATGCGATAAGCCCGATGGTTGTCGATACATTCATCGCCATACCGAAACCCAAGGTGTCGTTGTTTAGAATAAAGGTAACGCAAACGGCCGTCATAAATATTGCTGGTACCGTAGTTATCCAGTGCAGTTTATTATGTCTTAGTAAGTATGCAGACGCGGTCCACAGCATCATGACGGCTGTTGCTTGGTTGGCAAATCCGAAGTAGCGCCAAATTACGCCGAAATCGACTTGGGTAAGAATACCGCCAAGCACAAACAATGGGGCGGCCATGAACAAGCGGTTACGTATACCTTTTTGTTCAACGTTAAAGTACTCGGCCATGATAAGACGACTTGAGCGAAATGCGGTGTCGCCAGACGTAATAGGAAGAATAACCACGCCAAGAAAAGCCAGTACGCCACCAACAACACCTAAAAGACCGAATGATGAGGCATAGACAACGTTTCCAGGGCCACCATTGGTAATAGCTGCTGATAGTCCTTCTAAATTGTCGAAGTAAGAAAGGGCAATGGCACACCAGATAAGGGCAATCACACCTTCACCTATCATTGCACCAAAAAACACAAAACGTCCGTTCTTCTCGTTCTCCATACAGCGAGCCATAAGCGGGGACTGGGTGGCATGAAATCCAGAGATAGCGCCACAAGCGATAGTGATAAAGAGCGCTGGCCAAAGAGGCATATCGTTAGGATTTAAATTCGTCAGCATATCACTTGCCGTGAATTGGCTAAGTATCGAGTGCTGGTCAGAATAGCTGGCCGCGGCTAATAATCCCACCGACATGAAAATAAGAAGGGCTCCGAAAAACGGATAAAAACGACCAATAATTTTATCTACGGGAAC
Organism: Alteromonas sp. Cnat2-8; assembly: GCF_022348355.1. Taxonomy (NCBI): domain Bacteria; kingdom Pseudomonadati; phylum Pseudomonadota; class Gammaproteobacteria; order Alteromonadales; family Alteromonadaceae; genus Alteromonas; species Alteromonas sp. Cnat2-8. Next base: position 87,299 of record NZ_JAKREX010000001.1, on the reverse strand, counting down.
AATGGTAGCCAAAATATAGTAGGCAAAAATAATGGCGACCATAGTGCCAACTTCAACATGCCATGATGTCTGATCATTAACGAGATTTGTGATCATGCCTGCGGGCGCTGAGACAAAAACTACACCTACCAGTAGAAGCAGCACAATAGCGAACAAGTTCATAAAGTGCTTAGCGCCTCGGCCCAAATAACGGCCAGATAAGCTAGGCACAGATTCGCCATTGTTGCGAACTGACAGCATGCCTGAGAAATAGTCGTGAACAGCGCCGGCAAAAATGCACCCTAATACAATCCAAAGCATGGCAGCTGGGCCATATAGTGCACCCATAATAGGACCAAATATAGGGCCTACGCCAGCAATGTTCAGAAGCTGAACGAGATACACCTTCGGTGTAGACATGGGAACAAAGTCTACGCCGTCTTTTTGGCTATGTGCAGGAGTGGGGCGTGCTGGTGTGACGCCAAATACCTTCTCAACAAAGGCGCCATATATAAAGTAGCCAGCAATAAGCGCGGCTACGCAAATTAGAAACAATATCACAGGGCGTTGTCCTTATTTTTATAAATAGGGTTTATAAAAAGGGTCTGTCACTTGTGTTGTAAACGGTGTGTACAACAATGTTTGAAATAGGTTAACGATGTGAAAGTGTGTATGCATGAAAAAAAGCAGTGAGTGGTCGCATAGCAAATTAAGCGGTAGGGAGTATGTAATTTCGCTCTACTGTTACGTGCAGTAAAATGCTAAAATCCGCGCAATTAATTACCAAGCCGTATCAAGCGTTTTACCGCAATACTGAATTTGCGCGGAAAAGCATTGCTTATCCGTTATGAAACGCGCCTGTAAGTAATTGATTTACAGGGATAATAGATAACGAAGATAAGTATTGATGTCAGATAAGAAGCTTCTAGAAGAGATTAAAAAGCGACGTACGTTCGCAATCATATCGCACCCGGATGCGGGTAAAACCACGATTACCGAAAAAGTATTGTTATTCGGACGCGCCCTGCAAACTGCCGGTACCGTAAAAGGTAAAAAGTCAGGTCAGCATGCTAAATCTGACTGGATGGAAATGGAAAAAGAGCGTGGTATCTCGGTAACCACCTCGGTCATGCAGTTTCCATATAGCGATCACTTAGTAAACCTGCTGGATACTCCGGGGCACGAAGACTTTTCTGAAGATACCTATCGTACACTGACGGCCGTTGACTCATGCCTTATGGTTATCGACGCAGCGAAAGGTGTAGAAGACCGAACCCGTAAACTTATGGAAGTCACCCGTTTGCGCGATACGCCGATTGTGACTTTCATGAACAAGCTTGACCGTGATATTCGCGATCCTATGGAACTGCTCGATGAAGTAGAAACCGAGCTTGATATCCTGTGTGCACCAATTACTTGGCCAATTGGCTGTGGTAAGAGCTTTAAAGGTGTATATCACCTTCACCGCGACGAAACTATTTTGTATCAAAGCGGCCAGGGTCACACTATCCAAGACGTGCGCATCATCAAAGGGTTAGATAACCCTGAGTTAGATACTGCAGTAGGAAGTGACCTCGCTGAAACCTTGCGTGACGAGCTTGAGCTTGTACGCGGAGCATCTAACGAATTTGAACAAGAGCTTTTCTTGGAAGGCCAGTTAACGCCAGTATTTTTCGGTACAGCATTAGGTAACTTCGGTGTTGATCATATGCTTGACGGTTTGGTTGAGTGGGCACCTGCGCCACTTGGACGCGAAACCGAAGAGGGGACTATCGAAAGTACCGATGGTAAGTTCAGTGGCTTCGTATTTAAAATTCAGGCCAACATGGACCCGAAACACCGTGACCGCATCGCGTTTTGTCGTATTGTGTCGGGCAAGTACGAAAAAGGCATGAAAATGCGCAACAGCCGTTTAGGTAAAGATGTGCGTATTTCTGATGCATTAACCTTCTTGGCTGGTGACCGTTCATTGCTAGAAGAAGCCTATGCCGGCGATATCATCGGCTTGCACAACCACGGTACCATTCGCATAGGGGACACCTTCACGTCAGGCGATAACTACCGCTTTACGGGTATTCCAAACTTTGCGCCTGAGCTATTTAAACGCATCCGCTTGAAAGATCCGCTTAAGCAAAAGCAACTGCTGAAAGGGCTGATCCAGCTTTCTGAGGAAGGGGCGGTACAGGTGTTTAGACCGCTTGCCAACAACGATTTGATTGTGGGCGCAGTAGGTGTGCTTCAGTTTGACGTAGTTGTCGCTCGCTTGAAAGCCGAATACAACGTAGACGCGCTTTATGAGCATATTAACGTGAGCACTGCCCGCTGGGTTTACTCTGACAATGAGAAGAAGCTTGATGAATTCCGCCGTAAAGGTGAGCAAAACCTTGCACTAGATGGCGGCGATAACTTGACGTACATCGCACCTACTATGGTGAATTTACAGCTAGCGCAAGAGCGCTACCCTGATATTCAGTTCAAGAACACGCGCGAAAATTAAGCTAATAAAGATTAAACAAAGACACAATATATTATGAATATACATGCACTATTAGTTAACCGTTTCACTGAAGCTCTACAAGAAATGGGCGTAGAAAATGCGCCAGTGCCAGTTTCGCGCAGCGCTCGACCTGAATTTGGTGAATATCAGTTTAACGGCGCGATGGCGCTAGCCAAGCAGCTTAAGCAAAAGCCGCGCGATATTGCAGAGAAAATTGTTGAGACTGTAAAGCTCGACGATATTGCCAGCAAGCTAGAAGTGGCGGGCCCTGGTTTTATCAACGTTCATTTAAATGACGAATGGCTGTCTAATCAGTGTGAGTTGTCGCTAACCGACCCACGTTTAGGTATTGCTAAGTCAAAAGAACAAAACATTGTTGTTGATTACTCATCGCCTAACCTGGCCAAAGAAATGCACGTGGGCCACCTGCGTACTACTATCATCGGCGATGCTGTGGTTAAAGTGCTTGAGTTCTTGGGCCACAACGTTATTCGTCAAAATCACATGGGCGACTGGGGCACACAGTTTGGCATGTTGCTTGCGCACCTTTCAGACAAGCTACAAGATGAAGTGGCTGAAACTGCGCTCTCTGATCTTGAAGACTTTTACCGCGAAGCCAAAGTACGCTTTGACGAAGAAGAAGGTTTTGCCGACCGCGCCCGTGAATACGTAGTGAAGCTGCAGGGTGGTGACGCTCAGTGTCTGGCGCTATGGGAAAAGTTCATTGACGTGTCTATTGCTCACTCAGAAGAAGTGTACGACAAGCTAAACGTAAGCCTGACCCGTAAAGATATTATGGGTGAGTCGGCTTACAACGACGATTTAGCCAACGTAATCAGTGACCTTAAAGCGAAAGGCCTTGCAGTAGAAGACCAAGGTGCGCAGGTAGTATTTATACCTGAGCTTGCTGATAAAGAAGGTAACCCTGCGGTTTACATCGTTCAAAAGTCGGGTGGCGGCTATTTATACGCAACGACAGACCTTGCGGCAATGCGCTATCGCAGCGGCAAGTTAAACGCTGACCGTACGCTGATTCTTACTGACGCGCGTCAGGCACTGCACTTCAAGCAAACTGAAATTGTGGGCCGTAAAGCGGGCTTTATGAAAGAAGAGCAAACTTACGAGCATTGCCCATTTGGAATGATGCTAGGCAGTGACGGTAAGCCATTTAAAACGCGTACTGGCGGTACAGTTAAACTGGTCGAATTGCTTGATGAAGCCGTTGAGCGTGCGGGCAAACTTATCGCCGAGCGCGACAACGATTTAAGCGAAGACGAGCTTAAAGAAGTCGCTCACAAGGTGGGTATTGGCGCTGTGAAATACGCTGACCTATCTAAAAACCGCACAACTGATTACATGTTTAACTGGGACTCCATGCTAAGCTTTGAAGGTAACACGGCGCCTTACCTTCAGTATGCTTATACCCGTGTGAAAAGCTTGTTCAGAAAAGCGGGTGTGGATATGGCCACCATGCCAGTAGATATCAATATTGCTGAGAAACAAGAGCACGCGCTAGCTGTATTACTTGTGCAGTTTGAAGAGGTGATTGGTACAGTATCTCGTGAAGCCACGCCTCATGTACTGTGTACTTACCTCTATGATGTGGCTTCAGCGTTTATGTCATTCTACGAAGCATGCCCGATGTTAAAAGCCGGTATTGAGCCAGCTGTACGCGATAGCCGTCTAGCGTTGTCAGCTCTGGTTGCCAAGACGCTAGAGCAAGGATTAACCCTACTTGGCATCGAAACACTAGAAAAAATGTAGTGTTCGCGGTACAACATACATATTGATAACAAAGAGGCTGACATTGATTGTCAGCCTTTTTTTATGCGAAACATAAGCGTCAACCCTACAACGCTCGTTTGCGCTAATCGTGATCCTTATACCAGTGGGCATAGATTATTGCGTACTCAGCGAGACTTAAAATGTTCGTAATCGCGGCGTGTAACCGCAGGTACAGTGGTATAACATTTCGATTAGAACCGATTGGGCGATAGCTTCCTATAAATCAGACAACTAGAACACTACTTAAATTAACGACAGGAAACTCAAATGACTAAGATCCTTGCATTTGCAGGTAGTACCCGTAAAGGTTCATTCAACCAAGCTATTATGAAAGTTGCCGCAGAGGGCGCACGTGAGGCTGGCGCAGAGGTTACCGTTATAGACCTCGCTGACTTTCAAATGCCGTTGTTTAATGAAGATGAGGAAGCCGAGTTTGGTATGCCTGAAAAAGCACAGGCGTTCAAAGAATTGCTAATGAGACATGATGGTTTTCTTATTGCTTCACCAGAATACAACTCAAGCTATCCCGCACTGCTAAAGAATGCCATCGACTGGGCATCGCGCATGGGGGAAGGCGAAAAGCCATTACAAGCATATCGCGGTAAGGTGGCTGGAATTATGGCTGCGTCTGCTGGTGGGCTAGGCGGCATGCGCGTGCTGGTGGTACTAAGAATGTTACTTGAAAATCTAGGTACTATGGTGCTGCCGAACCAAAAAGCTATTGCGAAGGTAAATACGCTTATGGAAGATGGCGCAATTACGGATGAAAAGACGATTAAGCAGCTTAAAAATTTGGGTAAAGAAACTGCCGAGCTTGCCGCCAAAGTAAAATAGCTGAAAGTAGGTAATCAAATTTGAAGCCTACTAAATAAAAACTGGCCACCTTGTAATTGCAGTATCTACACGTGGCTAGTCTTCGGTGAATGTTCGAGGTTTTAGTTTTGTGCACGGTTAGTTGAGGGTGCTTAAATTCAACTTTTAGCGTGTTACTATAGACAAATCATTACTGCAAAATCTGCTACAGACGCACATATCTCCAAAAATAAAATATTCATGAAACTTACTCAAGAAATAATAAATCAAGCAATGCAGGCGTTCGGTGCCGGTGAATTTAGCCGAGTCATATCGACGCTTTCTCCTGTCTATGAGCAGCATCCAATGGCAAAAATGGTATATGCTACGGCACTAGGAAAGGTTGCTGAATTTACTACGTCGTTTGAAATATTTGAAAGCCTTCAGTCTGATTATCCTCAAAACACTGATGTGGCGTATAATTATGGTCTATTGCTAAAAGAAGCTGAGCGGTTTGATGACGCACAAAAGCAGCTTTCAAAAGCGATAGCAATTAACCCAAACTACCACGTTGCTTTTCATGCACTTGGAAATTTAATGTCTGAGCTTGGCCGATATGAAGAAGCACAGTTAGCATATGAAAAAGCAATAGCAAAAAATCCTAAAAATATTCAGTACGGACAAAGCCTGAGTAAGTGTCTTTATCAGCAGGAAAAATGGTCTCAGTTGGTCGCGCATATTAAAAGAGAGGGTCTTCATCTAAGCGATAAACTTAGCGCTGAACTGTATACAGAAGCATGTTACAGAATCCATTCGAGAGGAGAATTAGCTAAGCAGAGTAATATGCTAAGTTCAACGTACTCAGATTCTTATTCGATCCACTATTTTTTGGCGTTGTCAGCATTGGAGTCGAAGCGTTACGTTCATGCAAAGCGTCATCTTGAAAAATCACTTTCCCTCGCTGATTCATCGGATAAAGAAGAGTTACTGACGTACTTAGACTATGTTTCTTGGCTACTCAATGCCACTAAAGACAACCTTGATGTCCTCAATAGAAAGTTTGAAAACACCGATAACATTCAGTTACTAGAGCTGGCCTTTAATATTAACGAAAACAGGCGTGAGCTAGCTGAAGCTGAGAAGTTTCTTGGCAAAATTCAATTAATTCAAGCTGAGGGCGACAAGGAGCAACACGAGTTAAAACGTTCGCTGTTGGCCTTCGCAAAAGGAGAGTTTGAAGAGGGGCTGCGAATTAACGAGCACTTCTTAGTAAAACAACCCAAAAGCCTTCCTCATCTTTACCAGAAGATTAGAACCCTTGAAAAGCTCAAGCGTTTTAGCGATGCCGAAGAGGTCATCAGGTTTATCGCACATAACGTGAATAACCTTCATTCCAGTAAATTCGCAGATTTGTCCTCTGGCGTCATGCTCAATGGTTTTGATGTATCACCTTCTCCTATCGTTAACACGTCAAGTAACAGCACAAACATTCTCTTTATTGTTGGATTTCCTCGTTCGGGAACGACATTGATAGAAAGTTTGTTACTTAAAAATGCGAATGTTGAGTTATTAGAAGAAACAGATGCTGTCGAAACCTTTTATAACCAGATGGTTGAACGCGAGATTGTTGACCCTGAGACGGGTGATATAAAGCGGACAAACCAAAGTGAACTAGACGCTTTGGCAAATGACTATCTTAAGCATTTAACGGCTTATTCTCCTAGTGTTGACAGCAATAAACTCATCGTAGATAAGATGCCGCTTAACTTCCCTTATTTACCTGCAATGTTGACCTTATTTCCTAACGCAAAAGTACTTTGTTGCCTACGTAACCCGAAGGCAGTTGCGTTGAGTTGTTTACAGTTCGAGGAAATAAACTTGTACACCGTTGAGCAATTCGCTGAGGCTTATAATAAAGTCTTCACGTGCTGGGAAAAAATGGAACCAATCTTAAGGGACAGAGCAATAAGCATTAAATATGAAGATGTTGTTGCTGACCCTGAATCTTCTATAGCATCCATATATCAGTTTTCAGGGCTGACAGAAGGGGAGACTAAGACCTTAGAAAGTAATAGTTCGCCTTTGTTCCAAACACCGAGCTACTATCAAGTTAGTCAACCAGTGTATAAGTCTTCAATGCAAAAGTATGAGAACTACCCAACGCTTTTCTCTGAATGTCCCCCTCTTTTAGATGAATGGGAGCAAAAGTGGGGATATTAAGAAAGTAAGTATGAATGGGTATTAGTGAAGGTAATGGGCGCTGGCTATATCGAACGGCTCAATGTTTTCTTTCCACCCAATCACAGTTACCAGTTAATAGGACAGTTTATACATTCGTCCATGAAAGTGCCCTGAAATGTTGCGTAGTGGATGCGCGTGCCGGTTAGGTTCGCTCGATACAAACTTGCATCGTTCAGTTTTGCTTCCTGAATATTGGCGTTAATCAGTGAAGCACCTTCAAAGTTTGCTTTGTTCATCCAAACCCGCTCTAAGCGTGCAGCACGTAAGTTGGTGTTTACCATTGTCGCACCTGATAAACGCGCTTGGTCCAGGTTAGCACCTGAAAAGTTGGAGTTAGTGAAATCAACCCCTTGACCGAAAAGCGCCCAGCCATCTACGCCTTCTAAGTTAGCGTTGCGAACTTTTGAGCTGCGTAAATCTGCGTGTTTTAAGTTGGCGGTAGCTAAATCAGCGTGATCTAGGCTACTTTTCTTAAACGTCGCATAGCTTAAGTTGGCGTGCCTTAAATCTGTTTTGTTGAACTTAACGTTGGTGAATACTGCTCCGTGCAAATTTGCATGGCTCAAATCAGCACCGCTTAAGTCTGTGTCGCTACACACTGTCTTTGGTTTTATTTCACATCCGTTGATAATTTCCACGTCATCTTCGAAATCGGGAATGGCACTGGCAGTTGCTGAATATAGGACAACTAATAATATGGGGAGTTGTTTGGTTGCTTGAAAACGTAAGCGCATGAGAGCTCCTTAATGCCGAGAGGCGTTTTCACCGCCTCTCGGTTTGGTTTGTTGCAAAGATAAAGCTATTGTTTAGCTACGTTTTGCTTTTTATTGTGATTAGGAAGTTTAAATACCCAGAACGAACCACCTTGCGCGACAGGTTTGGTGAGTTCAGCCATATCTCCTCCCCATAGCGGTACTGCACCACCATACCCCGACGCTAAGCCGATGTATTGCTCACCATCCTCTTCCCAGGTGATAGGGCACGAAATGATGCCCGAGCCCGTTTGGAACTTCCAAAGTTCTTCACCGGTTTCCTCATCGAAAGCTTTGACATAGCCATCGCCCGTTCCGGTAATAATGAGTCCGCCTTTCGTCGCCAGTACCCCAGCCCACATAGGAAGTTTCTCTTTGTGTGTCCATTTTATTTCACCTGAAATGGGGTCTACGGCACGAAGTACGCCCACATGGTCGTCATACATGCGCTTAATTCTAAAACCCTGTCCTAGGTAAGCGGCACCTTTCTTATAGGTCACTTCTTCCGTCCAGTAGTCTTCTTTCCAGTGGTTTGCGCCCATATAGAACCAGCCGGTATTCTGGCTGTAGGCCATCGGGTTCCAGTTCTTCCCGCCCAAGAATGGAGGCGATACCTCTATTGACTTTCCTCGTTTTTCACCCGGCTCAGGCAGTGGTGGGCGCTGTCCTTCTACTTCAACTGGGCGACCCGTGTCAGGGTCTATATGTGTGGCCCACGTAATGTTATCTACAAAGGGAAAGCCTCTGATGAATTCACCGTTTTGTCTGTTAACTACATAGAAAAAGCCATTTCTGTCTGCATGAGCCGTCGCTTTTATGAGCTTTCCATTATCGTAATAGTCGAATAGAACAAGTTCATTGTTGCCAGAGAAATCCCATGCGTCGTTAGGTGTATGTTGATAGAACCATTTAACCTTACCAGTGGTTGCATCTACACCCACTTGTCCAGAAGTATAAAGGTTATCCCAATCTCGTGGGTCGCCGCCTTTGGCGGTGCGTTTCCATGTATTCCAAGGAGCGGGGTTACCTGCACCTATGATGATAGTGTTAGTTTCAACATCGAAGCTTGCACTCTGCCATGGTGCGCCACCACCGTGGTGCCAAGCCTCAACCATTTCGCCGTTTTCATCCTTTGGCCACGTTGTCACTTCGTATGAACCACCCGTGGGTGTGCTGTCTTTTCCATTTAATCTGCCCATGTGCCCTTCAACAAATGGACGCATCCAAATCTCTTCACCGGTTTCAGGATCGCGTGCAAACAGTTTTCCTACAACACCAAACTCATCACCTGATGAACCGTGAATAAGCATGACCTTTCCTGACTTTTGGTCTTTAACAATCGTAGGTGCCCCCGTCATGGTGTAGCCTGCACGATAGTCTTCAAAGCGCTTCTTCCATTTTACTTTGCCCGTTAGCCGGTCAAGGGCAACAACGCCAGCATCCAGCGTACCGAAAAAGACTAAGTCACCATAAATTGCTGCGCCGCGATTTACCACGTCACAACACGGTCGAATACCTTCTGGAAGGCGGTGGGCGTAGTCCCACAACTTCTTACCTGTTTTTGCTTCATAGGCGTAGATACGGGAGTAGCTACCGGTTACATAGACAATACCGTCGTACACGATTGCTTGGGACTCTTGACCCCGTTGCTTTTCATCACCAAAACTCATCACCCAAGCCGGAGATAGCATGTGTACATTTTCTTTGTTGATTTGATCAAGTCCGCTGTAACGCTGAGCTTCTGGACCCATACCATACATCAGTACGTTCTCAGGCGTCTTGGCATCATTTTCAATGTCTGCCCATGTCACGCCATCGTCCGCATATAAATGTGAACTCGTACCTAAACCAATAATTACGCTTAAGGCCAATGAAGCCTTTGAATAGAACTTAGCCATAGTTTTATTTCCACTGTTACCTTGATGTTGTGTTAACAGTATGTAACTAAGTAGAGGCCCTGATAAACGGATTCCGTCCTTCAAAATACGGGAAAAATTCCCTTAGATTGAAGTGTAATGAAAACGCTAATATATTGATTTGCATGAGGTATCTTTATCATGAGACAAAGTTAGTACCAAAGGGGTATAAAAAAGATACGAAAGTACAGGGAAGTTTTCCCGACCTTGTTTTGTGACGCTTGTTTAGCTGGCAATTTTGATATAACCCTGCTTTATAGCAAGGTGAACAAACTCGGCATTTGTCTGTAGCTCAAGCTTTCGCTTGAGCTGGGTGATAACGTTTGAGACCGTCTTTTCAGAAATGTTGAGGCTTTCAGCGACCTGTTTTCGGCAAAGCCCGTTCGCTATACCAAGGAATATATCCAACTCTCTTTGTGTCAGATCTGTTAAGTTGCCTCCGGAATGTGACAGGTTGAATGTAGCGAGCTCAATGGCAGTATTGTGTTCTAAATAACGGCGGCCTTTAATGATAGATGTCACCGCGCTTATCAGTACATCAGGTTCACTTTGTTTACTAACATACCCCATTGCCCCTAGTTTCATAGCTCTATCGATGATGGAAATATCATCGAACATGCTGAACATAAGTACTTTTGCGTGCTCCCAGCGCTGAACAATATATTCCGCTAGCGTGAGTCCGCTGGTGGTTCCTAAATTAATGTCTAAAATAATGAGGTCGAAGTGGTTGGCACGAAGTGCATTTGTGGCTTGCTGCGCATTTTTTGCATTGGTGACGACAGCGCCTTCGAGTACCGAAGATAACAGCGTAGAAAAGCCTTCTCTCACTATTGCGTGATCATCAACAAGTAAAATTTCCATAGCTGCGCTTTATTCATATCACCATAGAATGAGCATGCCACGGTAGGCGTGTGAGACGAATAGCACTTTAGTGCTCATTCATCTCACACTTTAGTAGGATATAAGTTAATTCAAACCGCGCTGTGTTTCTAAGTAGCTAGCAAAGCTGCCAAGCCAATGGCTGCCCATATAGTGCATGTCACCAAACACCGCGTTGAGCCCGGCCTCACGATGTGAACTTAATGCTTTCTTAAGCACAGGTAAGCGTTTGTCACCTTCAGGCAAAGCTTGCATTATGCCTTCTATCATCCACGCTCGGCTGATGTTTAGCCCGTCTAGGTGAGCGAGTTTACCATCCGTCTTGTCAGTCACTGTAGCGGGAGCTAGCCAATTTGATGTTCTAGCTGTGAGGCTTGGAAAGAACGCTGAAAGCCATTGGCTATAGTCCTTTTTAGACATTACTCTTCGCATTAAATCAGCTTCGGCCAAACACGGTGATAAGAAATCTTGTCCCGAAGGCTCGTAGGCAAGAGGGCACTGTGTATCGTCTTGATAGTAGTCTTTCACCCTGGACGTTAACAGCGCTTCAAACTCCTTATTACCTGCTGTTTTCGCCCAATCCAACATTAAGCCAAAAGCAAAGGCGGTTTGGCTATGCTCACCCGTACGGATTGGGTAAGCTAATTTGGGTAACCATGCGCTTACTCTGGCTACAATTTCGTCCTCGAGAGGACGTAAAGTATTTAGCCATTTTGTTGCTTCAGGAAGGGAAGATTGACGTAGTTCAGCGGTTAGCTGCAGGAACCAAGCAAGACCATAGGGGCGTTCAAATGAGGCATTGTTTTCACGCTTAAGGCTCGTCAATTCACCTTGGATATTTTTAGGCGTAAAGCTGATGTTGAGCTTTTCAATGATCTCATCCTTATCCACTGCATCTTGCGCAGTGTTTAGCATTCTTACTAAAAGCCAATGGCCATGAACCGACGAGTGCCAGTCTAAACAACCATAAAATGAAGGGTAGAGTTGATTGGGTGCCTTAACGTCATCGCCGTTATTCATCATGTGTTTCACTACATTTGGAAACTCTTGATGAATACAATGAAGCGCGAGGTTAGCAAAAACGCTTTCGTAATTGTTGTTAGGAATGTCAGTGTTGGCGGTCGCGTCTGCGGCTCGGTTAATACTAGTGTTGCTTGTGTTCGCAGTTTCAACAGTCGACGAAATGGTAGCAAAGGCAGTGTGTGCAGCAAACGCTGTGGCAAATGCAACTGTACAGCTAACAACGTTTTTTATTTTGATCATAATTTTGCGCGCTTTATCAATGAGAAGTATATCGCCAATGTATAGAGATAAACGCTTTGAATAAAGTGCTGCGCGATACATAACGCCCCAGCACTTTAAACAGCAGAAACAGGCTATTTAAGCAGGGGCTCCGATGGCCTCTAGTTTGGTGGTGTATTCATCGAGTGAGCCAATGGTCTTTTCTACCCAACCAGCATTATAGTAAGTTTCACCATACCGCTCTCCGCTGTCGCACATAAGCGTTACGATCGATCCCACTTCTCCTCGCTGCTTCATTTGTTCAGCAATACTTAATGCGCCCCATAGGTTAGTGCCGGTAGACGGGCCGGCTTTAATTCCCATGGTGTTGTTTAACCAATGCATGGTTGCAATACTGGCGGCATCGGGAACGGCAATCATGTCATCTATTACGTCATGTTGAAAAGAGGCTTCCACTTTAGGGCGTCCTATCCCTTCGATGCGGCTACCACGGGTAGCAGTAAGTGTATGATCGTTGTTTTTGAAGCTATCAAAAAACACACTGAATTCTGGATCTACCACGACAAGCTGAGAAGAGAGACCTTTGTAGCGAATGTAACGCCCTATGGTGGCTGATGTTCCACCTGTACCTGCACTCATAACCACGGTGTGTGGAATAGGGTGGGGCTCGGCTTTCATTTGCTCAAAGATACTCTCAGCAATATTGTTATTGCCACGCCAATCTGTAGCGCGCTCTGCGAAAAGGAACTGATCCATAAAGTAGCCATTAAGCTCGTGAGCTACTTTGGTTGCTTCGCTGTGCATTTGCGTAGGGCAATCTACAAAGTGACACTGCCCGCCATATCGCTCAATAAGCGCGATTTTACTTTGGGCGGTAGATTTAGGCATAACCGCAACAAACGGAACGCCAATCATTTTAGCAAAGTAAGCTTCAGACACCGCTGTACTGCCTGACGAGGCTTCAACCACAGTAGTTCCTTCTACAATTTTTCCATTACAAAGGGCGTACAGAAAAAGGGACCGGGCTAGACGGTGCTTTAGGCTGCCTGTTGGATGGGTGCTTTCATCTTTAAGGTAGATATCAATATCTCTAAAAGCGATCTGCTCTAATTTGATTAAGTGCGTATCAGCCGAACGTTGATAATCTGCATTGATAATATTGATCGCTTTTGAAACCCAGCTTTTCATAACTTTCTCTCATTCACCCAAAATGTGAAACGTTAAGCGTAGTTCGCTTGACGCTAGCTGTATAAAACAAAATTAGAATATCAGTTAAGAGCGAGTATTTGATTCTATTATTTTAGTATTAGTGTTTTATAGTAAAAAATATTTCTTTAATGGGTCTCATTTGTGAAAATAAATTCCGTTTTTATGTAAGGGCGAGAGCATGACCATCGTTGTTGATACAACGATCTTTAATAAAACAAAAAAGTTCAGATAAGCCGCAAAAGTTGCTATCTTTGCATTTCGCTTTTACTTACAGGTAACAACATGAAAAATAAGGCGCTTTTCTGTGCAATAGCTTTTTTACCCGCATTATTTGTATCTACCCTGGCTAGCTCGCAAGAAGAGCAAATGCTTAAAGTCGCAACGTTTAATGTAAGTATGGAAGCCACTAACTACAAAGCGTTGGGTATGGAGCCAAGCGATCAGGTACTTCAATACGTTCTTTCAACGGGTGAGCATAGCCAAGTTAAAAACATTGCTGAAATTATTCAACGCGTTAACCCCGATATCTTGATGTTGAATGAATTTGACTACATTGCAGATAAGCGTAAAGGGGTAGATGCATTTGTTAAGAACTACCTGAATGTTTCACAAGGCGGCCTTGAGCCTGTGGATTACCCATATACGTATGTGGCCACAGTCAACACAGGGGAGCCCACGAAATTCGACTTAGATAACAATGGCAAAGCAGAAGGTTTTGGTGGCGATGCATATGGCTTTGGGCTTTATCCCGGGCAATATGGCATGGCGCTTTTGTCGAAATACCCTATTGATGTTGATGGTATTCGCACCTTTCAGACGTTTAAATGGCATCACATGCCTCATCCACAGGTTCCTATTATTCCCGATGAGAGCGGAAGTACTGATAAGGGCAAGCCATGGTACGACGTAGAAGAGTGGGCCGCGCTAAGGTTGAGTTCTAAGTCTCACTGGGATGTGCCGGTGAAAGTAGCGGGCAAAACCGTACACATACTTGCTATGCATCCAACACCACCTAATTTCGATGGAAGCGAGGATCGCAACGGCAAGCGCAACTTTGACGAAATTAGGCTTATGGCAGATTATCTTTCTCCGGATAAAGGGGACTACATTTACGATGATAATGGCGAGAAAGTCAGCCTGTCAGAGAACGCGCGTTTTGTACTTGTTGGTGATTTTAACGCGGCGGATATTGGAGATAAACATCGCGAGGGTGTAATTGAACAGTTGACCGAGCACCCGTTAGTTAATAACGACATCATTCCAACAAGCGCAGGTGGTGCAGGCGCGTCAGGTGCAGAGTTTAGTAACCGCTTTACTGCCTATTGGGGAGCCAGAGCTGACTATGTTTTGCCATCTCGATTTGGTTTCGATGTGAACGATGCTGGCGTTTTCTGGCCTGCAAAAACCAGTGACCTATATCGATTAGTTAAAGACCGCGAAGCCAGCTCAGATCACAGGTTAGTCTGGATTAGCTTGTCGTTGACCGAAGATAACTAAAAACCACAATTTTTGTGTTAGTTAATAGATAGAGGTATTATTACATCGTCTATCTAATAATGTACCGAGAAGCCATTGAAGTTTGTGTCTCTCACTTTTGTGATGTGTTTGCTGTGGGTGATACCCATAGATGGCTTTTCGGTAGAGTCTTCTCAGCTCATGCCGCTCAACCGGTATTTCCCTCAATCGTGGGGAACGAAAGACGGGCTTCCTCACAATAGTATTCACGCATTAGCACAAACGTCCAATGGGTATCTATGGGCGGGTACTTGGGAAGGTGTTGCTCGGTTTAATGGTCAGCAGTTCACTGTATTTACCCGCGGCGCGCAAACAGGATTACCAGACTCCGGCATTCGAAGCTTGTATTACAACAAGCCCCGCGACGAGCTACTGGTGGCAGGAAACCGAGGCGGTGTAACGTCGCTTATCGCAGAGCAGTGGCATGCTCAAGCACCTCTGTCTTCAATGGTTAATCATGCATTCAGAGACAGTAATAACGTGTTGTGGTTTGCGCTGGAAGACACGGGGATTGCAATGAGAACGCCTGACGGCACGCAAAAAGAATACATTGTAAATTCGAGTGCTTACCGCATAATCGAAGACGGATTTGGCGTAATCTGGTTTGCAACAAACCAAGGGTTATTCAAATACATAAACGATAAATTTCAGCTAGCTGTACCCGACCACAACATACTCTCTGGTCCATCATTTACTCTCGCTCTTGATAGCAAAAAACGTGTTTTAGTTGGCACGGAACACGGTGTTTGGCAGCAAAGAAACGGTACCTTCGCGCTACTTCACAGCTCACTTGCCGACAAATCAATTAGTAGTATTTTGCTTGATCATCAAAATAGCATTTGGGTAGGCACCATCAATCATGGCCTTTATCGTCTAAGTGACTTAGGCCTAGAAAAACTGGATGCAACAGCAGGTCTTCCCAATAACCGCGTTTTTTCACTGCTTGAAGATTTGGAAAAAAATATCTGGATTGGCACTAATGGTGGTTTGTTTAGGCTGCGTCGTGCGCTATTTACCACATTCTCGCAAAGCCAAGGAATGAGTGGAGACTTTTTGCGAACTGTTTTGCAAACGTCTGATGGCAAACTTTTATCAGGTGGAAGTGCTGGATTAGATATATTTTCCAATGATGCGTTTTCCAGCGCATCGCTCACTACAGGTGAAGCTTTCTCTGTACTCAGTTTGGCAGCGGTAACTGAAGAGGTAACGTTAGTCGGCACCTACACAAAAGGTGTGCTGCGATATGAAAATGACCAACTTACTCCTTACCTCAATAGACATTTAGGGTTACCGAGTAATGAAGTAAGGGCCATTCTTTTAGCGAGTGATAACAGTGTTTGGTATGCCACGGCGCAAGGTGTAGTTCAACAAACGCCAGATGGAAAGCTAAGCCATTTCAATGAACAAAATGGGCTACCTGCCCATTTTTCGATGGGCTTGGCAGAAGATCGTGAAGGACGAATCTGGATTGCTACAGGGATAGGGCTCGCCTATATCCAACAGGGTATTGTGCACGTAGTTTCGTTTCCTGAACATTCAGATGCGCAGCACGCGTTCAGTTTTAGCGTTGTTGAAAAGGGAACTTGGATTACAACCGATCGAGGTCTTGCGTATTTTGACAATGCTACTAAGGCACTTAGTGTAATCGAAAAGTCGCAGGGGCTCCCCGTAGATAAACTGTTTTCGATCGGTATAGATCACAACAGCGGTGTATGGCTAAGTTCAAACCAAGGGGTCATTCTCACTTCACTATCAAGTCTTAAGGAGTGTCTGACACATCCAAGTGCATTATTGGAATTTGAGCATTTTAAGGAAGAAAATGGCCTGGCGAGTATTCAAATCAATGGTGGGTCACAGCCATCTCAGTTTGTCGATGTAGACGGAAATGTTTGGCTTCCTACTGCGAAAGGGCTTGCCACAGTAACGCCTGCAAACCTTGCCATGTTGAGTGAATTCCCTATTCCGGTAAGTATAGAGGCGGTACTACTGGACGGTGCTGACCAGCAATTTGATACGGATAAAAGGGAAGTAGACGTAACACCGTTAACCACGCGAGTTGCGTTTCAGTATGCAGGGTTGGGTTTCGCTATGCCTTCGCGTATAGAGTATCAGGCTATGTTAGTAGGATATGACCAAGATTGGGTTAACCGTCATCAATTTAGAATGACTGAATACACTAATTTAGCACCTGGTCGTTATCAGTTTAAAGTACGTGCTCGTTACATTGGAGGCACCTGGCAAGAGATTACGTCACCATTTTCTATTCGCGTGCTACCAAGCATTTATCAGACATTTGCTTTTAAATTCTCGGTTTTTCTTTTCTTCTGTTTTGTTATCTATGCACTTTATAAAGTACGTTTTCATCACTTGAAAAAATCAGAAATGATTTTAAAACAAAGGGTCGATGAACAAACCAGATCACTAGAATTACAAACCAAGCGGTTCGAGTTCCAAGCAACTCACGATGATCTAACCGGCATTGCAAATAGACGAGCATTCGACCGCTGGCTTGTACAATATTTTAAAGAGGCTAAAGCGAAACAATCTCCTCTATGTCTTGCCGTTATCGATATTGACCATTTCAAACAGGTAAATGATCAGTACTCTCACATAGTAGGGGATAAAGTCATTACTGAGGTGGCCCGTATATTAAATCGCGAAGTTCCGCATTATGCTAAATGTGCAAGGTGGGGCGGCGAAGAGTTTACTGTGTTGTTACCCGAATATGACTTGGTAAATGCAAGGGGGGCTATGGATCATGTTCGAAAAATCGTGGCAGCACATGATTTCAGTTTTATAGCGCAAACGCTGAAAGTCACAATCAGTATTGGTGTAGCAAGTGCAGATGGCGCGAGAGATCACGACAGAATGTTAACCCATGCCGACCAAGCACTTTACACTGCAAAAGAAAATGGCCGCAACCAAGTGACCATTTTCGAATAAACGATAAGTGAGGTAGTTGTTAATTACTACAACATCTTTAACCTGACTTTGCCGTAAAGCCTTACTGTGGCGATTGGCCCAACTGCGCTTCTTCGCGATCTCGTGAAACTGCCTCGAACAGCGTAAAGTAAGCCACCACAGCAAGATTAGCGACAAACCAAAGGTCTTTAATAACGAACTGACCTAGGCGGTTGACGATAGTCGTGCTGTTAAAGGTATCCGGCACAGTAAACAAAAACGTTTGTGTCATCAGAAAAACCGATAAACAAGCCAGTCCGCTCGCAATGACCATCGGCTTGTTCTTAGTAAAGATGCCGGCACCCAATAGCAGTGCAAAGAGGACATCAAACCCACCAATTACATTCGATGCCCCCTGTACGCTAAACACAGCATATAGCCACGACATAAACGGTGATGTTTCAACTAGCCCAACAATCGCATTAGCTTCAAACTCGAAAAACTTCATGCCTCCTATCCATAATAAGACCATGGCTACAGGAGCAAAGTTGAGGTATGTCAGTTGCTTGTGCGAAAATTTTTCGCGATAAAACAAGAATAGGAAAAGCGGTAATACTGCGAAGTACTTGATGATGCCTTGACCGCTGCCAATAATCGGGAAGCCCCCTAAATCGGCCATCCATCTCGTTGGTGATAATAACGTCAGCAATGGAATGGCAGTTACAAAAGCGGCATATAGTGTTACTGCTTTTGCTGAAACAAGGTTAAAACGTGCTGCAATGGTCATTAACGGTAGTAACAGCAATGCGATACCAGAAAAAGCACCAAGGGCACTCTCGCTCAACACAGTGTCTAACGAGTAGAAATTAAATGTAGCGATAAGTGCATTGGGGTTTGCACCCAATAAAAATGTTAGGCCAAGAACTGCGAAGCTAAAAGTGAGCAATGCGGTGACCATGTTTTCGGTTTGGTTTAGTGTCATAAAGCGTCCGTAAATACTGCTAGTTTTGCGAAGTGTATGTAGAGACCCGTCGAGGTAGCACTAAAATTTCATAGGTTTGATAATTTATTAGGCATAGCGCAATAAGCAAATAAGGATTTATCGACAAAGTAAGAACTTATCTAATAGCGGTTGTCATAAGTAGCAGCGGTCTTAAATAAATTAGGTCTTAAGTAATGTGGGGCTTAAATAGTTTGGCTTTTAAATAGTAGTGGTTTAAAAAGTAAAATAAATTGAGAGAAAAAATGAAACAAGCAAGCAGTAGAGCACAGAAGCGTTTTAGGATCTGGTTAATAGCAGGCGTGTGTGCAGCGTTGTCTGCTTGTGGCGCTCAGCCCCCAGAACCTATTGATGAGCCAATCGCGAGTGTTGAAGACGTCGAAAAATTAGAGCAAGTTGTTGATACCTCTTTGCCTTTGGTGCAGCAGGCCTATTCCATTGAGTCTGAAAAAGTGTGCGATAAACACGGTGGTAACTGGAAGAAAGTAGGCCGACAGCAGGCGCATGCTTGTGTGCTACCAGCAAACGATGCTGGTAATGCGTGTAATGACAGCAGCGAGTGCGAAGTGGCTTGTGTTACGAAAAACAATAATATGGAAGCGGGAGAAAAGGCGCGCGGCGTGTGTTTAGAAAGTACGGACTTATTCGGCTGTAGAGCCTATGTGTCTAACGGCGTTGTGGAGCATACCTTGTGTGTTGACTAAGAGGTTGTTTAGCAAACGAACGTTGAATGAAGCGCACGCCATCGGCAATGCGCTTCACAACAACGCGGGTTAATTAACGTTGGGGAACTCGATTTTGTCCAGTTCGCTCGCCGTTTCATTGCACTCACCTAATAGGTGAAGCCTATCTTCGGTTTGGTGTGTATCTATTTCTAGAAAGCCCGTTTGGCAGTAACCGGTCTCATCCAGTTTCTCATCTAGAGACGTATAAAGTTGCTCAGTCATTCTATCGCTGCTATGTGACGAGCCTTCGCGATTTTCCTGTCCTTGGCGACCGCCACGACCACTTCGTTCGCCTCCCTGACCACGGCCGCCTTTACCGCCACCTTTGGCACTGTCACGATGCTGCATTAACGGAATGCTAAAGGCGAAGAGCTTGGTACCGTCTTGCTTGATCTTCGTTTCAAAAAATATTTCATCCATGTCTAAAGGTGGTGGCCTATGAGCGCACGCACTGACAATCAAAGAGGTCGTTATTACTAATAGTGTTTTATTCATTTTATTTAACGCTTATTTGAACCACGTCACTTTGAGATTCAAAGGCCTCTTTAGTTGCAGCACCCAGTGTAAGTTTTAAGTAAAGCATTTCGGTATGCAAACTTCATAACGAGCGTATCGTTACAAGCAACACTCATTACGTTATGCATTTTACGTCAAAAAGAAGCGGCATTGCCGAAGCGACAAGTCTCAACCAGATAGTCAATAAGTGCTCGGGTACGGCTTGGCACATGCTTACGAGAAGGATAAACCAAGGTAAACAACAAGGTTTCACTTCCAAGTGAAGGGAAAATTCGTACCAGTTCGTTAGATGCGACTTCTTTTTGCACAGTTGAAGGTAGCAGCGTAGATATTCCCAACCCTGCTTTGACCATTTCTTGAACAAGGTGAGGAGAATTACACAGCTCGTAATGTTTGGGTGTAATGTCGATTGGTGTGTTGTCCAGCATTAGGTAATGCATGATTCGTGAATTTAACTGAGATAGCAAAATCCAGGTATGATTATTCAGTTCTGCAATAGTCTTAGGTTCACCATATTTCTTGAGATAATCAGGGCTAGCATATAAGGCGAATTGTTCTTGATATAAGACCCTACCGACGAGCGAGTCGTCTCGTGGCAAACCAATTCGAAGTCCTACATCAATATTCTGAGCGATAAGGTCGAGCTTATCGTCACTGCTCACTATGTGTAAATCTATTTCAGGATAGCGGCGCTTGAACTCAGGCAGCAACGGTAATAAAAACTTGTGTGCAATGTCGTTGGTGACTGTTATTGATACTCTTCCTTTTGGCGCTGTTTGACGCAGCTCTTCATCAATACCATGCAAAATCTCGTGGCACTTTTTCGCATGGGAAAATACAGCATTTCCCTCGTCAGTAAGCATGAGCTGTCGAGTGGTTCTTTGCAGTAATCGCACGTCAAGAGATGCTTCTAAACCTGCCACTTGCTCGCTAACTCTAGATCGACTGGAGCCTAAACGGCGGGCAGCTTCCGCAAAGCTTCCACATTCTACTACGCTGGCAAATATGGCGAGTGCCTTAAGATGTGAATAGTTAATTGTACTCATATTCGTGACAATTTGTTCTGTATATGTCTACTTATCATAACAGTGTTTCACGCACATAATCACCTCTGTGTTCAACCAGTACTCATTTAATTCATAGAGGATAGATTATGATTGCAGTAACCGGCGCTAACGGACAATTAGGTCAAAAAGTTATTCAAACACTGCTTAATACAGAGAAGGCAAACACAATTGTTGCACTAGTGCGCAACCCTGATAACGCACACGCATTAAAGCAGTTGGGAGTAGTAGTACGACAGGCCGACTATAATAACCCGGAAACGCTTAAGTCAGCTTTTGAGGGTGTTGAGAAGTTGTTGCTAATATCAGGTACAGAGTTTGGGAAACGCTTTGAGCAGCACAAAGCGGTAATAGATGCAGCTATGGCACAAAACGTTAGCCTCATTGCTTATACCAGTTTGTTGAAAGCAGATACGTCTCCTTTGCTGTTAGCGCAAGAACATAAACAAACCGAGGCTTACTTTAAAAATGTGTCAGCGCCTTTCGTGTTTCTTCGAAATGGGTGGTACACGGAAAATTACACCGATAATGTAGACAGCGTACTGCAGATGGGAGCGGTGGCAGGCGCTGCAAAGCAGGGAGTTTTGTCTACCGCTAGCCGACAAGATTATGCAGACGCCGCAGTGGCCGTTCTTCTATCATCGCAAAATCAAACAGGCAAAATTTATGAGCTTGCTGGCGACACGGGCTTTACGCTAATGGAGTATGCTTCCACCCTATCTGAAATTACCGGCGAAGATATTGGTTTTTTAGACATGGATGAGAGCGCTTATAGAGAAGCACTCATTAAAGCTGGGCTGCCTGAAGGTATGGCAGCAGCGTTAGCAGATTCAGAGCATTACGCCGCCTCGGGGTGGCTCCAAGATAACAGCGGCACCTTATCATCACTACTTGGTCGTCCAACTGCAACTCTGCGTGCAACACTTGCTGCGAAAATGAAAAGCTGAGTATTTGAAAGCTAAGTGAATTACCATCCCATGCGCATTACCTTGAATTATCATTCAAGTGATGCGCTTATTGTGCAACACTTGCGTATTCATATTTTAAATCACTTGCATCCGCAATTTGCTTATTTACAGGGATAGGTTCCATGCTTTCCAACATCATTCGCTTTGCGAAAAACATCGTCGTGTCGTTAATTGCAATCTTTGTGTGTTTTGGTGTGCTCGACTTCTTGTGGCTTGGCGTTATTGCGGATGGCTGGTATCAAAGTGAAATGGCTCCTCTACTTAGAAGTCAATTTATCACGTGGCCTTGGGTGGTTTTTTACCTCATGTATGGATGTGTGGTGTTTGTACTTGCTGTGGTGGCGAACAGAGATAAGTCGTTACTTTATGCAGGGATCGATGGCGCGCTTCTAGGGTTGGCCAGTTATGGCGCCTACAACTTAACGGCGTACAGCATTATTGAAGGTTTTACTTTGTTTATCATGTTGATTGATTGGGCGTGGGGTACGTGCCTAACCAGCGCTAGCGCCATGGCCGGCTGGTTAGGGTTTCAACTGGTTAAGGGAAAGAGTAGCGAATAATGCGTTTTAACACGCTGGCGTATTGTTTTAAAAAGCCGCCAGTGTTGTAGTGCATGCCGTGTTTTTCGAATACGGCTTTTACCTTGGGGGCCATCTCTCGGTAGCGTCTGGCTGGGATATCTGGAAACAGGTGGTGCTCAATTTGAAAGCTTAAATGCCCAGTAAGCACGTGAAACAGGTTTCCGCCCTTTATGTTCGACGAGCCCAGCGCTTGTCGGTAGTACCATTGCCCTCGGGTTTCATTAACACAATCTTCTTCTTTAAACGTTTCCACATCACCAGTGAAATGGCCGCAAAAGATAATAGTAGATGTCCATAAATTGCGTAACAAATTGGCGAAAAGGTTGCCGGTAAATACCCATAAAAATAACGGCCCAGCTAACAAAGGAAATAGCATATAATCTTTTACCAACTGACGTGCGCCCTTGCTAAAAAAGCGCTTCTTTAGTTCACTATGAGTAACCTGACTCTTACGGTTGTCCTTCTTTTTTCCAAAAAAGACCCGCTCAGCGGCCATTTCGTGATACGACACACCCCACTGAAATAAAACACTAAGTACGATGTAAGTCGCAAACTGCCATAGGTTTTTTACACGCCATCTAAAATCGTTTGACAGGCGAAGCAAGCCGTAGCCAAAGTCTCTGTCTTTCCCAATAATATTGGTATACGTGTGATGCTCATAATTATGAACGCGATTCCAGCTCGCACCATCGCAGGCAATATCCCACTCATAGCCTTTCGAATTAATGTGTTTGTCGTTCATCCAATCGTACTGGCCGTGCATTACGTTGTGGCCTATTTCCATATTATCGAGAATTTTTGCTGTAGCTAAACTCAATACGCCGGCAACCCAGAGCAGCGGTTGAATGAACCCCAACATTAAAAGTATCCGTCCGCTCCACTCGCAAATTCGCTGAACAAGAATAATACGTCGGATATAGGCCGCATCTTCAGCGCCCACTTTTCGTTTAATGTCAGCTTTAATTTCATCAAGCTGAGCGGCAAGTAACTCGTAGTTCGGTTTCTCTTTAGTGCTCGTTGACCGAATAGCTTTGGTTTCACTTATCGGAGAATGCGCCTGTTCGATGGCTTCTTCACGGTGTTGGTTGTCTATTGCAACGCTGGTGTTCATAGTTGAATCTCCAAATCAGTAACGGCTTGTGATACACACAGCTGAATAAGTTGCTCTGCGCTATCTGAAAGCTCACCCGTGCGGGTATCTCTCACTACGCCCCGTTTCTTAACACATTGGCATTGATGACAAATTCCCATGCCACAGCCATAAATCACAGGTTGTTCTGCTTGCTGAAGTTGTATAAGTAGGGTTTGCTGATTGTCGATAGCCAAAGATTGGCCGTTGTGTACCAGGGAAAAGGTTTCGATTTCGGTAAGGCTGGTGTTGCTCACCACAGGAAGCGCAGCGAAGTGCTCGCTCGAAACAGGCACGTTGATCGCTTTTGCATAACTTCCAACTTGCTCGAACATGGCATGTGGACCACACACTAACCAGTGTGCATTGGCAAAGTTACACAAATGCGCTTCTACGTCTCCGTCTTTTTGTTTGCTCAAAATATCATAGGTGAAGTGCTCACAGCGCTGACTGAACGCTGATAATTCATTGAGTAATACATGCTCGTCTGGCTTAGCAAAATAAAGTAAGTGTACCGGTGTATGGTTTAGCTGCGCGTTGTTGACGGCATCGTCAAGCATGGCAATGAAAGGAGTTATACCCGAGCCGCCCGCTATCATAAGTAGGGGCTTTTCAACCTTCGGCCAGATAAATTCCCCCATAGGGGCTGAGATATTTACCCATTGATTAGGCACACAAGAGTGAAGATAAGGTGTTAATGCGCCCTGAGCTTTAACCTTGGTTACAAGACGAATCTGCTTTTCTTTTTGTCGGGTGTTAGCACCACTCGCTATGGTAAACACGCGAGTGGTGAGCCTGCCATTAATTTCTATGGTTAATGCGATATGTTGCCCTGCAACATGCGTTGGCCAAGACCTCTCTGGTATAAGTAACACCTCGAGCATATCCGTGCTCAGTTTTTTTACGGTCACAACCCTAGCTCTGAAATACCCATCGCGCCACGCGGGTCTAACTTGCTGCATCAGCACTTCCCAGTAGCCCTTCCAAGAGGCATGGTGAAAAATGCGATCAGTGAATTTATCTAGTAATAGTCTCAATGTAGAAATCACACCTGTATTTCGTCGGAATATCTTAAATACAAAAAGGATGAAAATATTTTAGCTTACACTTGTACGCTAACTCAGCGCACAAGTGTAAGCTTAATTTTTTCTGCGTCAAGAGGAGATGCATGAAATTTGGGATAACGTCGTCGAAATACACCGGTACTTTTGTGAAAAATGCAAAAGTGCTTTGTTAAAAGTACGGGTTCTAACCCAGCTATAGGACCTTATATTTACCGTTATTTAAACGTGTAAATTGCAAGAATAAAGTTCAAAGGATCGTATTATGAAATTATTTGAAACCCTATCGCTGGCTGGAAAAACGCTGAACAATCGGGTTGTTATGCCGCCAATGACCCGCTCCCGCTCAACACAGCCGGGAGATGTGCCCAACACCCTTATGGCTGAATATTACGCTCAGCGCGCAAGTGCAGGGCTTATTGTGAGTGAAGGCACACAAATTTCGGCACTCGGTAAGGGTTATGCGTGGACGCCGGGTATTTATACCAAGGCGCAAATCGATGGCTGGAAGTTGGTAACAGATAAAGTCCATGAAGCGGGTGGTGTGATGTTTGCGCAACTTTGGCACGTGGGCCGCGTATCCCATCCTTCAAATACAGAGGGGCAGCAGCCAATTAGCGCATCGGCGATTCAAGCAAAAGGCGTAAAAGTATTTGTTGATGAAGGCGGCAACCCTGGCTTTGTTGAGTCGGTCATGCCCCGAGAAATGAGCATTGAAGATATAAAAGCCGTGGTGGAAGAGTATCGCGTTGCGGCGCGCAATGCCGTAGATGCCGGATTTGATGGCATTGAGTTGCATTCGGCTAATGGTTACTTGCTTAACCAGTTTATCGATTCTCAAAGTAATACAAGAACTGATGAATACGGCGGAAGTGTACAGAACCGTATTCGATTCTTGAAAGAAGTGGTGCAGGCTGTGTCTGAGGAAATTGGCGCTGATAAAGTAGGTGTACGTTTGGCGCCCCTAACAACATTAAACGGGACGGTCGACGACAATCCCGAAGAGACCTATCTTGCGATTGCTTCTATGCTTAATAGTTTCAAGATTGGCTATATGCATATTGCTGAAGCCGACTGGGATGATGCGCCGCAAATGCCAATATCATTCAAGATGGCTATTCGTGAAGCCTATAGCGGTCTGCTCATTTATGCCGGAAAGTACGACACAGAGCGTGCCGAACAAGCTCTAACTGAAGGGTGGGCAGATATGATTGGTTTTGGTCGACCTTTCGTGGCGAACCCAGATTTACCCTACAGACTAGCGAATAATGTACCGCTGAATGAGCACAACCCCGATACGTTATTTGGCGGTGGTGAGAAGGGCTACACAGATTATTCTTTTGCTAAATAGCCGGAAATTCCAGCGGGTGTGTAAAAAACACTTTGCTCAGGAAAAAGGGGCAATCTATTAAAAATGAGCATGGCTCTTTTTTACCAGAACGAACAGCACTTAAAACATGTTGTTCGTTCTAAATCTTACTTTCGTCAGTCATCAGTTAGACTCATTACGTAACAGTTATACGCAGTGATGTGTTAACACCGTTGATACTCACCGAGTCATTTCTGCACGTTACGGTTAATATTTACGATTGCGATATAGCCAAGTGAAAATTCCGCTTCCCGCTATTAACATTGACGTGGCAAGCCACAATTTAGAAATGGGCGTGCCGTTGGGGCACTGCAACGCCATCGTTGCCCCCGCAAGGTTCTGGCAATCGACGAGTTGGCCCAAGGCCAATACAAAAAGACCGAGAAGTACGCCGATAACGGCATAAGACAAATTATTGAACGACATACTTTTCCTAAAAGATTTTCCAAACAATTCGCACTCTAAACTCACGCGACACTAAGTAGCAATGCTCCAAACTAGTGCAGCTGAAGGCTGCTTTTTCAAACATTTACTCTATTTGTATGGGCTAAGACAGCCTACCCAACAGTATGTGCGCGCCATTGAACGGTGATAATACTCGCTTCAACGAAGGTGCTTAAAATCCATACGAAAATTAGCACAAGCTCAGTGTCGCAATATTTGCGCCAACCCCTATCAAAATTCCTTCAAATTCGGTACTATCCGCGGTCTTAAATTTTTAACGAAATAAGCGGACTATGTTTGAAATAAACCCCGTTATGAATGCGATAAAAGATATCCGCGAGCGCACTGAAGCGCTTAGGGGGTATCTTTGACTTTGATGCAAAGTCAGAGCGTTTAGAAGAAGTTAGCCGAGAGTTAGAAAGTCCTGATGTTTGGAATGAGCCAGACAGAGCGCAGGCCCTCGGCAAAGAAAAAGTCACCCTAGAGCAAATCGTAGAGACGATCCACAAGCTCGATCAGGGAACTGAAGACGTTGAAGGTCTTGTTGAATTGGCCGTTGAAGCCGAAGATGAAGATACCTTCGTTGAGGCCCAAAGTGAGCTTGAAGGCTTAATTGAGCAGCTAGAAGTGCTTGAGTTTCGCCGCATGTTTTCTGGCCCTAACGACGAAAACGACTGCTATATTGATATTCAGTCGGGCTCTGGTGGTACAGAAGCACAAGATTGGGCCAACATGCTGCTGCGCATGTATTTGCGTTGGGGCGAAGCGCACGGTTTCAAAACGGAACTTATTGAAGTGTCGGAAGGCGAAGTCGCGGGCATTAAAAGTGCTACGCTGCGCGTTCAGGGCGAATATGCGTTTGGCTGGCTACGCACAGAAACAGGCGTACACCGCTTAGTACGTAAATCGCCGTTTGACTCGGGCAACCGCCGTCATACGTCGTTTTCATCTGCGTTTGTATATCCTGAAATTGATGACGACATCGATATTGAAATCAACCCGTCTGATTTACGTATAGACACCTATCGCGCATCGGGCGCGGGTGGCCAGCACGTAAACAGAACAGATTCAGCGGTACGTATTACCCATGAACCTACGGGCATTGTGGTGCAGTGTCAGAACGACCGCTCGCAGCACAAAAACAAAGACCAGGCGATGAAGCAGTTAAAAGCCAAACTTTATGAGTTTGAACTGCAAAAACAAAACGCCGAAAAACAAGCGATGGAAGACAGCAAGTCTGATATCGGCTGGGGAAGCCAAATACGTTCTTACGTTTTGGACGACTCCCGCATTAAAGATTTGCGTACTGGCGTGGAAACACGCAACACTCAAGCCGTGCTGGATGGCGACTTGGACAAATTTATTGAAGCCAGCCTGAAATCTGGGCTGTAAACCGAACAACGAAGTGAAAGGTTATGACTGACCAACAAACAGACGATAACAAATTGATTGCAGAGCGCCGTGCTAAGCTAAGCGCTATTCGCGAGCAGTGCCGTGCAAACGGTTTCCCAAACAGCTTCCGTCGCGAAAACTATGCGGATGAGCTTCAAGCTAAGTTCGGTGAATTCGACAAAGAAATGCTACAAGAGCAGGGTAACAAAGTAAGCATCGCTGGCCGTATTATGGCAAAGCGTGGCCCTTTCATGCTGCTTCAAGATATGACTGGCCGTATTCAGGCATATGCAGATAAAGACACGCAAAAAGCCCTTAAAGCAAAATATGGCGCACTAGATATTGGCGACATTATTGGCGTGGCGGGTGACCTGCATAAGTCAGGTAAAGGCGATCTTTACGTGAACATGGAGCAATACGAGTTGCTAACCAAAGCACTTCGTCCATTGCCAGAAAAATTCCACGGTTTGAGTGACCAAGAAACGAAATATCGCCAGCGCTACGTTGATTTGATCACAAGTGAACAAACGCGCAAAACGTTCATGATCCGTAGCAAGATCGTAAACGGTATTCGCAATTATCTTACCGAACGTGACTACCTTGAAGTAGAAACACCGATGCTTCAGGTTATTCCTGGTGGCGCGACGGCGAAGCCGTTTGTGACTCACCACAATGCGTTAGATATCGATATGTACCTGCGTATTGCACCAGAGCTTTATCTTAAGCGCCTAGTGGTTGGTGGTTTTGAGCGTGTGTTCGAAATTAACCGTAACTTCCGTAATGAAGGCTTATCAACCCGTCACAACCCAGAGTTTACTATGCTTGAGTTCTATCAAGCGTATGCAGACTACAACGACCTGATGAACCTTACCGAAGATATGCTGCGCACGCTGGCAGAAGATATTCTTGGTACAAGCATTATCAAAAACACAACTAAAGACGCTGAAGGTAACGTAACGTCTGAAGTTGAATACGATTTTGGTAAGCCGTTTGACCGCTTAAGTATGGGCGAAGCTATTCTTAAGTACTGGCCAGAAGCTAACGAAGAAGCTATTCGCGACCCAGAGGCGAACCTTGACGCGCTTAAAGCAATGGCAAAACAGCTTCACATTAAAGAGCCTGAAGTTGATGGCATTTGGGGTGCGGGTAAGTACCTTTGCGAAATCTTCGAAGCAACAGCAGAAGAGAAGCTTATTCAACCTACGTTTATTACAGAATATCCGTGGGAAGTATCGCCGCTTGCGCGCCGTAACGACAACAACCCATTTATTACCGACCGCTTCGAGTTCTTTGTAGGTGGACGTGAATTAGCGAATGGCTTTAGCGAGCTTAACGACCCAGAAGATCAGGCGGAACGTTTTGCGAAGCAGGTTGAAGAGAAAGACGCTGGTGACGATGAAGCCATGCACTTCGACGATGATTACATCCGCGCCCTTGAATATGGTTTGCCGCCAACAGCAGGTGAAGGTATCGGGATTGACCGTCTAGCTATGCTATTTACTGATAGCTCAACAATTAAAGATGTTATCTTGTTCCCACACATGAAGCCTCAGGCGCCGAAAGACGCGCAAGAAGCGGGCGAACAAGAATAATCTTAATCCTTAAATTGCGTGATTTAGGTGCTCGGCGCTGTTAAAGCTTCAGCGCCTTAACACGCTCTACTAAAAGGGTATTCTCGGGAACGGGAATACCCTTTTTTGTTGCCATATCTACAATGTAACCGTTGATGGCGTCTATTTCTGTTTGTCTACCGTGAGCAACATCCTGATGCATACTTGAGTAGTTTTCTCCGGTAGCCTTGGCTACAGATAGCACATTTTCATGAACTGACAGTGCATCAAAATCTAGCCCGTAAGCATCCGCTACCTGAGTAAACTCATTGCAAATTGAAATACGGCTTTGTTCAAATTCAGGCTTAGCAATGTGCTTATTTTGGATATTGTGAAGCGCCGTTAGTGGGTTAATCACAACATTAACGGAAAGCTTCGTCCACAATGCTCTTAGAATATTATTTTGGTATTGCACCGGCGGAAGTGCGTTATCTAACGTCGCAATTGCGCTGGCTAGCTGTGGCGCTATTTGTGAGAGGGCGGCCAATGTTTGAGGTGATGGCTTATCTACATTAGGCGCGCCAATTTGCGTTGCGCCAACGCCAGTATACTTAACATGAAAATCGCCGCTCGACGCGCTTACTTTTAACGCGCCATGACTGGTTGTAGCAAGAAGCAACGGATAATCGCCGCCTAGTAAATCTCTTGCGATCTCAAGTCCGCCCATACCGTTGTGAAGCAGCACAACGGTAGGTTGTTGTGTGAGATAGGGAAGCCATTGCAATAGGGCTGCTTTAAGTTGATATACTTTTAAGGGGATTATCAGCACATCACTTTTAGGTAACACGATAGGTGAAGGCTTCGCAGGTTTTAGCGCAGTGGTTTGGCCGTTTTGCCAGTGTGCGCAAGAGGGCATGGTTTTCATGTCTCTGGGGTAGCAGTCATACGGCACGCCATTTTTCTGGGAGCTTGCAGCAATGAGGCTTCCTATGGCACCGCCGCCAACTATATGTAGTTTACCCATTAGCACCTATTAAACATTCAAAGTAGCTTCTATTTTCTTATGACTATTAGCACCTATTAGGTTAGCACCTATTAGGCCGTTCGCGTTTTCCCCTAGCACGCCGGCAGAAAGCGTGCGGGCAGGGAAGGCCATGGATAAGTCTCAGGCGCATTAAGCCCGTTGTACCAAGTCTGCACATCGGCTTCGTTTATGACTTCACCTTTATCGAAAGGTGCAGTAACTGCTAATTCACCAGAAGATAAAGGAAGCTGTAAATGCCATGCATGAAGATACAGCCTGTCTGATGCCTCACCCCCATAAAGTGTATCACCCAAAATAGGTGCGCCAATGCTTTTAAGCGCAACACGAATTTGATGGGTTTTCCCCGAGTGAGGCTTAACGATAAACCCTCGGGTACCGGGCTTAGCCGCGCTACTGAAAAACTGAGTGATA
The DNA here is from genome assembly GCF_022348355.1 of Alteromonas sp. Cnat2-8. NCBI lineage: Bacteria > Pseudomonadati > Pseudomonadota > Gammaproteobacteria > Alteromonadales > Alteromonadaceae > Alteromonas > Alteromonas sp. Cnat2-8. The sequence continues at coordinate 56,336 of NZ_JAKREX010000001.1, read as the reverse complement.
GCCGGGTTTTCTGTGGTTTTTAGCAAAATCCGCTGGCCGCCTCGACGATTTTTCATATCGCCCATTATCATGCCTTGTTTCTTTTTAGGCTTGTGATCACTTAGCGCCAAGTAGTATTTGCTCACACGTCGTGATGAGAAAAGCTCGCCAATTTCTCCGGCTACAGCTGCATTTTTAGCAAGACACAAGCAGCCCGACGTGCCCGTATCTAAGCGGTGGCATAGATGCAGTTCTGTTACGGCTAACTGCTTTTTTAATCGGGTGACAATGCCGTCTATTTTTTCTGGTTCGCCGTTTTTGGCAATATTTTCTCTAACATCTGCCTCATTAGTGGCATCGTGCATAGCAATGCCAATAGGCTTGTTAACAATAATGAGGTCTGTATTTTCAAAGAGAACGGGGATCGGCTGCACTAGCTATTTTCTAACTCTGAAATGGCTTCTTCATAGTCAAGTTCGTCTACCGCATCGATAATAGCCGAGCGCTTTTCTTGTGGTAGGGCAAGGGCATCTAGCCATTCATCCAGTTTGTCCTGGGCGATAAACTCGCTCGCTTTCAGCGCTGTCATTAACTGTTTTCGCGCTTGCTCAGCTGCTGCTCCATTCGCCGGTGCCGGGGCAGAAGCTGTGACTTCTGGCTCTCTGATCAACGCATCAACCGCAGCAATGGTTTCATCAAGTACTGCGATAAAAGCAGGGTATTGTTCAGCAACGCGTTTGTCGTTTCTAAAGCCGCTTTCTACAGGCTTGCTCGCATTGTGCAAAGCAAAAAGCCCTAGGTTTCCTGTCACGCCTTTTAGTGTGTGAACAAGAGAGTAAGCCTCATTAAAATCACCCTTAGCAACATGCGCCTGCAAGTCAGCATCAAGAGAACGGTATTCGTCCGTAAACTTACCAAGTAGGGTGAACAACAGTTTTTTGTTACCACTTAGCTGTGACATTCCAAAATCAATATCGACTACTGTTGTTGACTGATCCATGCAACTATCCTTTTTATTTCGCAACTTCTATTGGGCTATTTCTATTCCAAATGGAAACCGTTTGTCAGTTCATTCGTACCACTTAGCGAATTCAACTGGCGAAAGCCTATTTTACAAAAGACTATGAAGTGTAAGTGTATTTCAGAAATACACAAATTAATACAATCATAGCAAAGTCGAAGCAAGTAAAGCGCTAAAAAGTCTGGTAGTCTTCGAAAATTCGCTTGCGCTATAGAGATAGCAACCTCTGTTTTCACCCAATAAGCCAAGTACCACTCAGTGAATATAGAGTGAAAAGGCAGAGTGAAGAATGTGTAGTAATTTAAAAGGAATCATCATGTCAGGAAAACTGACCCTACGTACCTTCGTTATGACCATAGGCGTCATTGTAGTAACAGCGTGTCAGCACGTACAGGAAGAGAAGACGAATAACCAACTAAACACAGTAGCTGATTCGTCGAACACCGTGTCTATTCCTTACGAAAAGTACACATTAGAAAACGGACTTACCGTCATTCTCCACGAAGACCATTCTGACCCACTGGTTCATGTTGACGTTACCTATCACGTTGGCTCTGCGCGAGAAGAGGTAGGTAAATCGGGTTTTGCTCACTTTTTTGAGCACATGATGTTTCAAGGCTCAAAACACGTTGCCGATGAGCAGCATTTTAAGGTTATTACGGAATCGGGCGGTAACTTAAACGGCACAACCAATACCGATCGCACAAACTATTTTGAAACCGTACCGGCTAACCAATTGGAGAAAGTCCTTTGGCTAGAATCTGACAGAATGGGCTATCTGTTAGAAGCCGTAGACCAAACTAAGTTTGAAAACCAAAGAGAAACGGTTAAAAACGAGCGTGCGCAGCGTGTGGACAATCAGCCGTATGGATTGCGTTTCGAGCTTAATGGTGAAGCGCTATATCCTGAAGGGCATCCATACTCGTGGATGACTATCGGCTATGTAGAAGATTTAGACCGCGTTGACGTCAATGACCTAAAAGCCTTTTTTAAGCGCTGGTATGGCCCGAACAATGCGGTCCTAACTATTGGTGGCGATATCGACGTAACCAAAACCAAAGCGTGGGTGAACAAGTACTTTGGGGAAATCCCATCAGGACCTAAAGTAGAAGAGCCTGAGCCTCAGCCAGTAACGCTAGACGAAACCCGTTATGTAACGTTAGAAGATAAAGTTCATCTTCCGCTTCTGCAAATAACTTATCCTACAGTGTATGGTCGCCATGAAGACGAAGCGCCACTGGACGTATTGGCCGATATTTTAGGCGGTGGAAAAACCTCACTGTTTTACAAAAACCTAGTGAAAGAAGGCATGGCGGTGCAAGCCGTGGTGTCTCACCCTTGCCGCGAACTTGCCTGTGAATTCCAGCTACTCGCTTTGGCTAACCCTGCAAAAATTACCTCACTTTCTACTCTCCAGAACGTACTGAATGAAACCCTAAAAGAGTTTGAGGCACGTGGTGTAACGGCAGATGATTTAGCGCGCACAAAAGGACAAATTGAAGCGCGTACGGTATTTGGCTTACAAAGTGTGTCTGGCAAAGTGTCAGCCCTCGCTGCTAACGAAACCTTTTACCAAACGCCAGATTTGATTGCCGAAGATATTGCGCGTTATAACGCCGTAACTGCTGAAGACGTTATGCGTGTTTACAATAAATATATTAAAGACGCCAATAGCGTTGTATTAAGCGTGGTGCCCAAAGGGCAGGTTCAGCTCGCTGCGGCTAAGCAGACCTTTGAACGTCCGGTGAGAAATATTGAAATCGATACGGTAGATGTGTCTGAAAATGAAGCTGTTACCAGTGCCCTATCTACCAATACCGCCCCTAGCTTTGATAGAAGCGTAATGCCGAAAGCCGGTGAGGCACCGGTTGTGGAAGTTCCTGATTATTGGGAATCTGAACTTGCTAACGGCATTGAAATACTTGGCGTAACCAGCACCGAAACGCCAACGGTAACGCTTACATTAGGTATGGATGGCGGCATGTTGCTAGACCCTGAAGGTAAAGCGGGTACGGCCTACTTAACCGCGTTACTTATGAATGAAACTACAAAGCATTACAGCAATGAAGAATTAGCTAGCGAACTTGCAAAACTGGGTAGCGCTATCCGATTTAGTACTGCAGGTAGATACTCACAGGTTTACGTGTCTACTTTAACCAAGCATTTAGATGAAACCCTAGCGCTATTAAAAGAAAAGCTGTTCAACCCTGCGTTCACTCAAGAAGATTTTGACCGCATGAAAGAGCGTGTTGTACAAGGCTTGCAGCAACAAGCGAAAACGCCGTCTAGCTTAGCCCGCCGCGCGCGTGACCTCGTTTTGTTTGGTGAAGAGAACCGTGTCAGCCTGCCGGATGAAGGCACGCTGCAAACTGTGCAGAATATCACGTTGGAAGATGTTAAAACGTTTTATGCCAATTACTATTCGCCAGATAAAGCGAGTATCGTCGTTGTTGGTAACTTACCGAAAAAAGACATGGTGAATACACTAGACTTTATTGGTCAGTGGAAGGGGAATTCCTATGAATTTGCTGATTACAGCGATTTTCCCAAGTACGAAGAAAACCAAATCTTCCTAGTGGATAGCCCAGAAGCGGTTCAGTCGGTAGTATTTATTGTTGATAGAAGCTTACCTTTTGATGCGACAGGCGATCACTTTAAGTCTCGCCTTATGAACTTCCCATTAGGGGGAGCATTTAATAGCCGCATAAATCTGAACCTTCGAGAAGATAAAGGCTTCACCTATGGAGCAAATAGTGGTTTCGTTGGTGGCAAAACCCTTGGCTGGTTTGAAGCAAGTACCGACCTCACTGCTGCTAACACAGGTGAAGGTATCGCTGAAATTTTAAAAGAGATTAATCGCTACCGCACTGAAGGTGTAACCGAGGAAGAAATTGCGTTCATGCGCAATGCCTTTACGTTAAGCGACGCACTTGAATTTGAAACACCTACCAGTAAAGCGCGCTTTTTAAGGCAATTGCTTAGCTATGGTCTTGATAAAGGCTATCGTGAAGAGCAGCTTGCTATTATCAACAATATTGATAAGAAAACGATGGATACCTTGGCAAAGCAATATTTGAATCTTGATAAGATGCAAATTATTGTAGTAGGCGATAAAGCTAAAATTTTGCCTCAGTTAAACGCGCTATCGATGCCAATTATCGAGTTATCAGTAGAGAGTAATACCCGAGAAACGTTAAACTGATAGATTGATTTTTGTTGAATTTACATTATTGCCCCCCATAACAGGGGGCTATATTGACATAACGGACCACCATTTTGACTGTAGACTCATCCCGTTTTGAAGCGCGCATTGCTGCGCTTAAGTCACCCGAATTTCTCGCTGCGCTAAAAGATATTAAGCGCGGCGTTGAGCGCGAAGCCCTTCGTATAAACCCGAACGGTACGTTGGCACAAACACCCCATCCTAAACCGCTGGGATCTGCGCTAACCCATGATTCAATCACCACAGACTTTTCTGAATCGTTGCTTGAATTCATTACGCCGCCAGAAAACAGTGCTGCCAAAACGATTTCTCAGTTAAAAGATATCCATAAATTCGTTATTGATAATATTGGTGAAGAGCAAATATGGCCGCTAAGTATGCCATGCTTTATAGATGATGAAGCGCACATTCCCATCGCCTATTTTGGTGAGTCAAATGTGGGCAAGATGAAGCGTGTATATCGCATTGGTCTGAAAAACCGCTACGGCAGTATGATGCAGGCAATTGCCGGCGTGCATTTCAACTTTTCTCTTCCCGAAACGTTTTGGAAGCTGTGGGCTGAACTGAACGGAAAAGAACATTCTCAAGAGCAGACTTCAGCCGATTATTTTGGGCTTATCCGCAACTACCGCAGGTTGTGTTGGCTTATTCCTTATTTGTACGGTGCATCCCCTGCATTATGTGGATCGTTTTTAAAAGGAAAGCAGCATGCGTTACCTTTTAAAAAGGTAGGTAAGGGCACGGTATACATGCCATACGCGACATCACTTCGCATGAGTGATTTAGGCTACACAAGTGCAGAGCAATCGTCGCTTAAGATTTGTTACAACAAGCTAGACAACTATGTCACCTTGCTGCGCGATGCGATGAATACGCCGTCATCCCGGTTCAGCCAGTTTGCTGCAGGCGAAGAGGGCAATTATCAACAGTTAAGTCGCAACATCATTCAAATTGAAAATGAACTGTACTCGCCTATACGCCCTAAGCAGCCCACTCAGTCAATGGAAAAGCCAACAGACGCTTTGGTTAGACGCGGTATCAGCTACATTGAAGTGCGCGCTCTAGATGTAAATCCATTTTCGGCAATTGGTATTTCACAGACGCAATTCGATTTCTTAGATGTTTTCTTAGTGGCGTGCTTACTAATGCCAAGTGCAGAACTTGACGAAGCGCAGCTTAAAGAAGCTAAAGAGAATATGAATAAAGTAGTGTTAGAAGGGCGAAACCCTGATTTGCTCCTGCAAAATGGCGGAGAAAATATTTCACTACCTAAATGGTGTGCCTCGCTGTTTAAGTCCTTCGAGCAAGCGGCCGAATTACTCGATTTAGCCAATGATACGTCGCGTTATACACAAGCGGTGAACGTCGAGGCTGAAAAAGTGGCGGATCCGGCGCTAACACCGTCAGGTAAACTACTTGCTACTTTGCTAGAAAGTGACAAAGATAATGGCGTGTTGGGCTTAGAACTGGCACAAGCTTATCAAGCTGAGATGAAGTCTTTTGAATACACGGATACGGATGCTGCTGGTTTTGCTGCCCAAGCTGACGTGTCGTTTGCTGCTCAAAAAGAAATAGAAGCTGCTGATGTTAAAGACTTTGATACATTTATTCGTGATTATTTCGCTGAGGCCCCAGCAAAAAAAAATGCCTGACATAGGTCAGGCATCGAAGGGTTCCAGGGAAACACACATTTTACTAGAACATTAGTTAAGACAAGCTATGAACCAAAAGTTCAAAAAATTGGTTGTTTTTTTATCAACTCTCATAGTTCTTTTTCCGCTGTTTATCGCTGGGTGTGCAACTACGCCTCCTAAAGACATCAGTAATTTGTGCGAAATATTCTACGAAAAGGACGATTGGTATGATGCAGCTGCTGATGCCCGCGATAAATGGGGTGTGCCTATACATGTTCCAATGGCCATGATGTATCAAGAAAGTTCCTTCCGCCACGATGCGCTTCCACCGCGTGACTACGTTTTCTTCGGGCTTATTCCTTGGGGGCGTGTTAGTTCGGCTTATGGCTATTCACAAGCGAAAACACCTACCTGGTCTGACTATATGAGAGAAACAGATAACGGTGGTGCGGATCGTGATGATTTCGAGGACGCTATCGACTTTATGGGATGGTTTATTTACAAGTCGCAAAAAGTGAACGGTATTTCTAAATGGGACGCCTACGCGCAATACCTTAACTATCACGAAGGATGGGGCGGGTACAAACGCAGAAGCTATGATAGAAAGCCGTGGCTGAAGAAAGTGGCGTCAAAAGTTAAAGCGCGCTCGCTGCGCTATGCTACGCAACTTAAAACCTGCGAGGAAGATCTTCAAAAAGGTTGGTTTATGAAGCTGTTTAGCTAAATTAAAGAAGCGAGAAAAAGCGACGTGATAGTCGCTTTTTTTATGCGTCTATGAACGTTGATTAAAATAAGTAGAAAAATATATTGAAGAAAAAAATTGAGGGATAGACGGGCGTCTATCCCTCAGCGACGCTAAGCCAAGACCGTTTTTTACCCAACGTCGAACAGGCATTTACAAGATAGTGTAAATGAGAATGATTTGCAATACCTTTTTGTAAATTAATTCTATCCCTAAATATGCAACAAATTTATCTGGCCCTGATCTTGTTCTATACTTTTCAAGTGGAGGAACGTATGGATATAGACAAGTTTAGTGCGCATGGAGAGGTTCACGCTCATTTTCAAGCAGAGCAAAATATTCTACATATAGACTTAGTAGGTCCGTTTAATCTTGAGTTCATGCAAAAGTATGAGCGTGTGGTTGGCGCACAAAGAAAGAATATTGATACACCGTGTTGGGGAAGCTTAGTAAATGTGCATGGTCTGGCACTTGCGCCCATGGAGGCTACTAACGCTGGGCAAGAAATTGTTAGTAAAGCCGTAGCATTGGGGCTAATTGCCACGGCAGTGGTGCTTCATGAACCAGAAGGTGTGGCAATGCAAAAGAAGTTTTGGTCTCGTGTTTATGAATCTTCAACACTAGCATTCGAATACTTTGACGACACTGCTCAGGCAACACTGTGGTTGAGTGAAAAAGTACTTGCTTGTCTGCAGGCCCACAATGTTAATCAGTTCAATAATGCCAGACGATAGCCATAACAGTCCTAACTAGGCGAACTCGCCATGTCAAAACTGATCTTTGCTCAGTGCTCCACTCTACCAATTGAATGAAGGCATAACAGGAGGTAGCCATGGTAGGTAGTCAGCATCAATACCGTTTTTTCAACGTCAACAATGTTCTATTCGATATACCAAGCAATGTATACGACGATAGCGTTGTCGACGGATGGTTTAGGAATATCGCAAGAGAGGGTCAGAAACTTGATAAGTGGGTAATTCTATCTATTCCCGACAAAAGTTTAACGATTACACATACTGCCGCATCTCAACTTTGCTCACGGCTTCCCTTTCTGAGAACGTATGGGTGTTTGGGTTTTCTTTTGCTTGCGAACCATGTAAACGCCAAAATCTTTCAACACAGTCTACGAGCAACACCCCCAAATTTTGATATACAAGTTAGTGAGTCGATGGAGCAGCTGTGCCGTAATGCGGAGGCCTTGCTTGGTTATGAGGGAAACCTGAACATATTCAATCGTTACAACTAAGTATGGCAAAGCCCCAATTGTGATGGCGCGACAAATATGGGGATTGGTATTAACTGTATGTTGACCTGGATCAAATAATTAGGCCGACAGCTAACGACTAGAAATCGAATTTGATCTGGATCACATCCTCTATCTAACGCCTCTTCTACTATTTACTTAGTTGAAGAGGAGATTACTTATGTTGTGGACTATGATGAAAGACCCCGTAGTATGGGGCTCACTACTCGGTATAGGCATTATTGTAGCGATGATGATGTATTACACTTATTTGTTTATGCACAACAGTGCAGATGAAGACAAATAAGTCACCATGTATGGCTGTCCAGGCGCAAATTAACGCTTGTTGTTTTGAAGCGGTATGTCGATGAGTACCAGTAGTGCTGCTTGTCCACCGTATTCGAGGGGCGCTTGATGAAATGCACGTACGTGTGGGTGCTGAACTAAGTAATGGGGCAGGGCGGCTTTTAGCACGCCCTGACCAAAACCATGCATTACACACACGCAATCTATCAGTTCTTTTCTTGCCGTGTGAATAAGTGCGGCAAGCTCGGCTTTTGCCATCTCTCGGGTAAGGCCATGTAAATCTAAAGTCATTTCTGGCGAGTAGTCGCCACGGCGCAGCTGCTTCAAAATATGCGTAGACTCACCTTCTTGGCAAAAGCGCATGGGCCCTTCTTGCGGCAACGCTGCTTGGTACATATCAGAAAAGTCGAAGCTTGCCGCTGATTGCTTACTGTGTTTTAGGTGTTTACCTTTTACCTGCTGCGACTTCTTAAATAACTCAACTTGCTTATCAGGCTCCACTTTATCTTGTGATAAAGGCGTCACTCCCTGCATTGCATCGGCAAATGAAAAGGTCTCTTCCTCGGTATTCGTAGACATATTTCCATTACGGGCGCCTTCCTGTCTCGCCTGACTGTTATGGCGATGAGGTTCAGAAAGTTGCTTCTTTAATGCTTTGAGTTCTTTTTTAAAGGTTTTCATCAACAACAGCTTGGGTAAATACATTCGAGTTTAACGATTCAAAACGCCTAAATTATAACGAATAGAAAGATTCGGTACGTAGTTAATTATGTGAATCGGTATGAAGTTTGGGTATGATACCAGCTTTGAAATTTTTGATGTACCCAAACGCCATGACCGATAAGTTTTACCTTGAAGAAGCCATTGAAGATCTGCATACCCTGTTAGATATGACACGATGGGCAACCAGCCGTTTTAACGATGCGGCTTTGTATTTTGGTCATGGTACTGACAATGCATGGGATGAAGCGACAAGCCTAGTTATGCAAGCCTTACATTTGCCTCATCCTATATTAGAGCAAGTTGGGGACAGCGTAATGACGTCTCGCTTAACGAAAAGCGAGCGAGAGAAGATTGCAGAGCTTGTTTTAAAGCGCGTGCAAACTCGCATGCCATTGCCTTATATCACAAACGAAGCTTGGTTCTGCGGTATGCCGTTCTACGTAGACGAGCGAGTGCTCATTCCTCGGTCTCCATTTGCTGAACTTATTCAAAAAGAGTTTGCGCCATTTGTAGAATCGACGCCTAACAGTATTCTTGATATGTGCACGGGCGGTGCGTGTATTGCTATTGCGCTTGCTCATGCATACCCAGAGGCGCAGGTAGATGCCGTAGATATCAGCACAGATGCATTGGAAGTGGCCGATATTAATATTCAGGAGCATGGTCTTAGTCACCGTGTTTATCCCATTCAGTCTGACCTGTTTTCAAGTTTAGAAGGGCAGAAATACGACCTTATCGTGTCTAATCCGCCTTATGTTGACGCAGAGGACATGGCTGACTTGCCTGAAGAGTATCACCACGAGCCTGAGCTTGCCCTTGCCGCAGGTGAAGACGGTCTGGAACTGGTTGATATCATGCTTAAAGAGGCGCCAACTTACCTTAATGACGGTGGCTGGTTATTCGTTGAAGTTGGAAATAGCGAAGTGCACATGAGCGAAAGGTTCCCCGGGTTAGAAGTGATTTGGCTTGAATTCGATAACGGTGGTTCAGGTATTTTCGCCGTGCGCAAAGACACACTAGTACAGTATTTTAGTAGTAAGGATTAATAGTTAATTATGTCAGGTAACAGCTTCGGAAAACTTTTCACTGTAACCACGTTTGGTGAAAGCCACGGCATTGCAATTGGCGGTGTAGTAGACGGTTGCCCTCCAGGACTTGAGATCACTGAAGAAGATCTTCAGGTTGATTTAGACAGACGTAAGCCCGGCACCTCTCGTTATACTACGGCGCGAAGAGAAGACGATGAAGTACAAATTTTATCTGGCGTATTTGAAGGTAAAACTACTGGCACCAGTATTGGTTTATTAATTAAAAATAAAGATCAGCGAAGCCAAGATTACGGCAATATCAAGGACCGCTTTCGTCCAGGCCACGCTGACTATACCTACGATCAAAAGTACGGAAGCCGTGACTATCGCGGTGGTGGTCGTTCGTCTGCACGTGAAACGGCTATTCGCGTAGCCGCAGGTGGTATTGCGAAAAAGTACCTTAAAGAAGTGCACGGTATTGAGGTATTAGGCTATTTGTCTCAGCTTGGGCCGGTAACAGTAGATAAGGTTGATCACAGCGTAACCAACACTAACCCGTTTTTCTGTCCTGATGAGTCTAAGCTAGACGCGCTGGACGAGTACATGCGAGACCTTAAAAAGTCAGGCGACAGCATTGGCGCGAAAGTATCGGTTGTTGCGAAGAATGTGCCTGTAGGCCTAGGCGAGCCTGTTTTCGATAGGCTAGATGCTGAAATCGCCCACGCCATGATGGGAATTAACGCCGTGAAAGGCGTGGAAATTGGTGATGGTTTTGATGTTATTAATCAAAAAGGCAGTGAACACCGCGATACGCTTACTCCTGAAGGATTTACATCTAATCATGCAGGTGGCGTGCTAGGCGGCATCTCTACCGGTCAGGATATTGAAGTACACATGGCGCTTAAGCCGACCTCAAGTATTTCGGTTCCCGGTAAAACTATCAATAAAGACAATGAAGAAATCGATATCGTCACCAAAGGTCGTCACGACCCGTGTGTGGGTATCCGTGCTGTACCTATTGCTGAAGCCATGCTGGCACTGGTATTGATGGATCATCTGCTACGCCACCGCGCGCAAAATGCCGGTGTGCAGTCGACCACGAAACCAATTGCGGGTCAGGCATAGCAGTTTTTTAAATCGCAAGACCGCAATGCCAAGACTGCGACGTTAACGCGGATTAAAGATACACGCAGCATGAGCGCATGTTGCGCTAATTAATTTTATCATTCGCCACTGCCGGTTCTGCGCTAGTGGCGTTTTTGCATATGGAGATGTGAATTGTCACCAAATGGCCTAAACGATGCCAACAATACTGCGGCGAGCCCAGCAAGCAGCAAAACCGGCCTCTTTATTCTTGCTATCACCTACTGGCTTTACTTCGGTCAGCTTGGCGTGCTTGTGCCTTATTTAGGTATCTTCCTTGATGGGCGGGGATTTTCCTCTGCCGAAATCGGTGAACTTTTTGCTGTTATAACGCTAGCGCGTATTTTAGGGCCAGGCCTATGGGCTGGCGTGGCCGATAAAACGGGTAATGCCATTGGCGTAATGCGTTTAGGCTGCTTGCTCACCGTACTAACTTTCAGTTCGGTGTTTTACTTCACCAGTTTTTGGGGGCTTACGTTGGCTTTCGGGTTGATGATGATGTTCTGGACAGCGGTGTTGCCTCAACTTGAAGTTATCACGATGAACACGGTGGCGAAAACCAATGCCACGTATGGGCAGGTAAGGCTATGGGGGAGCGTTGGCTTTATTTGTTTGACGGTAGGTGTGGGTAAAGCCCTAGATATTTTTTCTACCGACACGCCAGTGCACGCCAGTATTGGCGTACTCGCGTTACTGTTCATCAGTACCTTGTTCATACGTGCGCCCAAAGAAGCTGCACCTGAAACGTCTACGGCGGGAAGTATTTGGAAATACGCCAAACAAAAACCTTTCGCCATCTTTATATTCGCTTCAGCGTGCTTGCAAATTAGCTTTGGTGCGTATTACGGATTTTTCGCACTTTACATGCGCGACCTTGATTACAGCGGCCAACAAACTGGCATCTTTATCGCGCTTGGGGTACTTGCCGAGGTGGGGATATTTCTTATTGCCCGCCGTCTGATTAGCCAGTTTGGCGTGTGGAATTTATTGTTTGTGAGCATCGCACTGACAGGGCTTCGCTGGTATGTCATGGCGGCATTCGCTGATACCTTTATGGTGATTGTGTTGAGTCAGCTTATTCATGCGTTAAGCTTTGGTTTAACGCATGCAGTATCGGTGCATTTTATCCACCAGTTCCTGCCGAAGGCGTATCAAAGCCGAGGGCAAGCGGTATACATCAGTATAGCGTTTGGATTAGGTGGCGCATTTGGAAACTACTTGGCAGGGCAGCAGTGGCAGCAAGGCACTAACGCATATGAGACGTTCGTTACCGCAGCCGTTTTTGCAGCAATAGGCGCACTGTCACTGCTACTGTGTTCCAGAAAAGAAATGGAAAGTGCAAAGGCGGCTTAAAATCTTGTTCTGATGGCTGACCGCAGGCTTACGCCTGCGGTGCACGTTTACACTCTGATATCACGTCAATACCATCATCACCATTGTCTTGCTCTAAACGTACATCAAATTTCCACAGCCTGTGCAGGTGGCGCATAACTTCATCTTTTGAGTTTCCTAGCGGAATTCCTCGTTGAGGAATATAGCGAAGAGTAAGCGAACGATCGCCCCTCACATCAACGTTATGTACCTGAATGTTGGGTTCTAAATTACTCAAATTGTATTGAGCAGACAGCTTCTCTTTAATAATTTGATAACCCATTTCGTCATGAATAGCGCTCACCGCAATAAAGGGCTTGGTGGTGTCATCTTCAAGGGCGAATAATTTAAAGTCGCGAATAACTTTAGGCGATAAAAACTGACTGATAAAACTTTCGTCTTTAAAGTTTTCCATGGCGAAATGCACGGTCTCAAGCCAGTCTTTTCCTGCGATACTTGGAAGATATTTATAGTCTTCTTCAGTGGGGGACTGACATACCCGTTTAATATCCATGAACATGGAAAAGCCTAACGCATACGGATTGATGCCAGAGTAATAAGGGCTGTTGTACTCTGGCTGCATTACGACACTTGAATGACTGTGCAAAAACTCCATCATGAAGCGGTCGCTGACCAAACCCTCGTCATACATCTCATTTAGAATGTGATAGTGCCAAAAACAGGCCCATCCTTCATTCATTACTTGAGTCTGCTTCTGCGGATAAAAATACTGCGAAACTTTCCGAACAATACGCACAATTTCACGTTGCCAAGGTTCAAGTAAAGGTGCGTTTTTTTCAATAAAATAAAGCAGGTTTTCTTGCGGTTCTTGTGGAAAACGAATTTTTTCTTTGTGTTTGCTATGCGGGCTATTTGGCAGGGTGCGCCAAAGCTCGTTCACTTGCGATTGCAGGTAGGCCTCGCGCTCTTCTTGTCTGTTTTTCTCTTCCTGTAACGAAATTTTCTGCGGGCGTTTGTATCGGTCAACGCCGTAATTCATTAACGCGTGGCACGAGTCGAGCATATTTTCGACTTCATCAAATCCATATTTTTGTTCGCATTTAGCAATGTAGTTTTTAGCAAATACTAGGTAGTCGATGATAGAGCTGGCATCGGTCCAGGTTTTAAATAAGTAGTTACCTTTGAAGAATGAGTTGTGACCGTAGCACGCATGAGCCATAACGAGCGCTTGCATGGTAATGGTGTTCTCTTCCATTAAATACGCAATGCAGGGGTCAGAGTTAATGACGATTTCGTAAGCCAGCCCCATTTGTCCACGACGGTATTGTTGCTCAGTTTGAATAAACTTTTTTCCAAAGCTCCAGTGCGTGTAGTTAAGCGGCATGCCGATGCTGGCGTAAGCATCCATCATCTGCTCTGCGGTGATCACCTCAATTTGATTGGGATAGGTGTCTAACTTAAATTTTTTGGCGATGCGGTCGATGTGTTGCTCATACTCTTCGATAAGTGGAAACGTCCAGTCGGGCCCATCGCTTAATAAGTGGCGTTTTGATGTTTCAGGCTTGCTGTTTTCTTTTGCCATAGCGTCGGTTGTCATATTAGGCTCCTTGCTGCGCATCTTGTTCAGAGCGTTTGAATAGCTCTCTGAACACAGGATAGATGTCGGCCTGTGTTTGTATGTGCTTACATACAAAGTTGTCGTGAGTGGCGGCCACTTTCTCGTATTCTCGCCACAAACTTTGGTGCTGCCTCTCGGTTATTTCAATATAGGCATAGTAACGGGTTGCGGGTAGCAGTTTAGCGGTAAGCAAGTCACGACACTGCGGCGAGTCATCAGCCCAATTATCGCCATCTGACGCTTGTGCTGCATAGATATTCCAATTTCCATCGCTGTAGCGATCGCGAACGACTTCATCCATTAGCTTCAATGCACTTGAAACAATAGTGCCGCCGGTTTCTTGAGAGTAGAAAAACTCGTGCTCGTCTACTTCCTTTGCTTGCGTGTGATGACGAATGTACACCACGTCTACATTTTCGTAGGTTCGCGTCAAAAAGAGATACAGCAAGATATAAAACCGTTTAGCCATGTCTTTGGTGGCTTGGTCCATAGAGCCAGATACATCCATTAAGCAAAACATTACGGCTTTGCTTGAGGGAAGCGGACGCTTGTCATAGTTCTTAAAGCGCAAATCGAAAGTATCAATAAAAGGCACTCGGGCTATTTTGGCTTTAAGTGCTTCAATTTCTTCTTTTAATGCATTTATGGCTAACGTATTGTCGTGCTTGTCTTCTATAAGTAGTGCAAGTTTTTCTTCAAGCTCTCTCAGTTTCTTTCTATCACTTCCGCTTAAGGCAATACGCCTTGCCACAGAGCCTTTGAGTGAGCGAACAATATCTAAATTACTTGGCACGCCATCGGTCTGATAACCTGCGCGATAGGTTTCGTATTGGGTGACTTTATCAAATTGATTTTTCTTTAAATTGGGAAGCGCTAAATCTTCAAAAAGTAGGTCTAAATATTCGTCTTTGGATATAGAAAATACGAACTCATCTTGGCCTTCGCCTTCATTGCTGGCGTCGCCTTCGCCTGCGCCCTTGCCACCGCCGCCTGGCGGCCTATCAATTTTATCACCCGCTGTGAATTGGTCGTTGCCGGGGTGGACAATATCTCTACTGCCGCCGCGGCCGGTATGAAAAATAGGTTCAGAGATATCTCTGGCTGGAATGCTAATTTGCTCGCCAGAATCTAAATCGGTAACAGAACGTTTACCCACTGCATCAGAAACAGCGCGCTTTATCTGCTGTTTGTAACGCTTTATAAAGCGCTGGCGGTTTACCGTACTCTTACCTTTGCTGTTTAACCTTCGGTCAATAAAATGCGCCATACACACCTGCTTGTCTTGTTGTGAACTACAAATACCCGTGCTGAAGCACGCATTACACGCGCTTCAGCACCACATGCGTTTAGCGCTAAGACGCTTTACGCACGCGCAGGTACCATTCACACAGCAACCGAACTTGTTTTTGCGTATATCCCTTCTCGGTCATACGATTTACAAAGTCGTCGTGTTTTTTCTGCTCCTCTGCAGAGCCTTTGGTGTTGAAAGAAATAACCGGCAGTAAGTCTTCCGTGTTAGAGAACATTTTCTTCTCAATCACGGTGCGAAGTTTCTCGTAACTGGTCCATGCTGGGTTTTTGCCGCCGTTATTTGCACGGGCTCTCAAAACAAAGTTAACGATTTCGTTACGGAAGTCTTTCGGATTACTTATT
Source organism: Alteromonas sp. Cnat2-8 (assembly GCF_022348355.1). Classification (NCBI taxonomy): domain Bacteria; kingdom Pseudomonadati; phylum Pseudomonadota; class Gammaproteobacteria; order Alteromonadales; family Alteromonadaceae; genus Alteromonas; species Alteromonas sp. Cnat2-8. Next base: position 40,691 of record NZ_JAKREX010000001.1, on the reverse strand, counting down.
CCTGCAGGCTTCTCTGTTTTTTCTAACTCGGCATTCAGTGACGCTCTGTCGAACAGTTGTCCGGTTTCTGGGTCGCGATACTCTTGGTCTTGGATCCAGAAATCAGCATAGGTTACATAGCGGTCAAACAGGTTTTGCCCATATTCAGAATACGATTCTAAGTAAGCCGTTTGAATCTCTTTACCAATGAATTCCACGTAGCGAGGAATGAGGTAGCCTTTCAAAAACTCCAAATACTTATCAGCGGTTTCTTGAGGGAACTGCTCCCGTTCAATTTGACGCTCCAGTACATAAAACAAATGGACTGGGTTTGCCGCCACTTCTTGATGATCGAAGTTAAAAACCCTGGAGAGAATCTTAAATGCAAAGCGGGTGGATAACCCTTCCATGCCTTCATCGACACCGGCGTAGTCGCGGTACTCTTGATAAGACTTGGCTTTCGGGTCGGTGTCTTTCAGGCTCTCGCCATCATACACGCGCATTTTAGAAAACAGACTGGAGTTCTCTGGCTCTTTCAAGCGCGATAACACAGTAAACTGCGCTAAACACTCTAGCGTGTCTGGCGCACAGGGCGCGCCGTTAAGCTCGCTGCTGTCTAGTAACTTTTTGTAGATCTTAATTTCTTCACGTACTCGCAAACAGTACGGTACTTTTACTATATAGACACGGTCTAGGAAGGCTTCGTTATTCTTATTGTTTCTAAACGATTGCCACTCAGATTCGTTTGAATGCGCAAGTATAAGCCCATCGAAGGGAAGGGCAGAGAAGCCCTCTGTTGGGTTGTAGTTACCCTCTTGTGTAGCAGTTAAAAGTGGATGCAGCACTTTAATCGGTGCTTTGAACATCTCCACAAATTCCATTAAGCCCTGATTGGCCTTACATAGTGAACCTGAATAACTGTAAGCATCAGGGTCGTTTTGTGCATATTGTTCTAAGCGGCGAATATCAACTTTACCCACCAAAGATGAAATATCTTGGTTGTTTTCGTCACCGGGTTCGGTTTTAGCGATACCCACCTGGTCGAGCACTGATGGATAAACGCGAATCACCTTGAACTGGGTAATATCGCCATTGAATTCATGCAGGCGTTTGCGTGCCCACGGCGACATAATGGTTTTTAAGTAGCGCTTAGGAATGCCGTACTCTTTTTGTAAAATGTCGCCATCTTCTTTGACATCAAACAGACAGAATGGATGGTCGTTAACAGGCGAGCCTTTCAGCATGTAAATAGGTACGTGTTGCATCAGTTCTTTAAGTCTCTCTGCCAGAGACGATTTACCGCCACCCACTGGGCCGAGCAAATAGAGAATTTGTTTCTTCTCTTCAAGACCTTGTGCGGCGTGTTTAAGGTAAGAAACGATTTGTTCTATGGCTTCTTCCATGCCATAGAATTCTGAAAAAGCTGGATAACGAGAAATAACGCGGTTTGAGAAAATGCGGCTAAGTGCCGGGTCGTTGGCAGTGTCGATTAATTCAGGCTCACCAATAGCTTGTAGCAAACGTTCTGCTGCATTTGCATAAGCGGTTTGATCCTCTTTACAAATTTCAAGGAACTCCCCAATGGTGAACTCTTCCTGTTTTCGCTCTTCATAGCGACTTTGATAGTGTTCAAAAATACCCATGAATACCCCTTAAATACGGAACCCCGTAATTTCAGCTTAGTAGGTATTTGGGAAAACGATAGTAATTATTGTGTATAGTTTTTAATCTTTTCGTCTAATGAAAAATGCAACTTTAATAAGAATTTAGTGTCACTTAATGAACAATAGTGCATAAAAAAAGCCCCGCTTGGAAGCGGGGCTTTTTATAACTGATACTTTACGCTGTTAAGAGCGCAAGGCGCTTAACGCTTCAGTCTTTGGCTTATGCAAAGTTGCTGCTTGCGAATTCCCAGTTAACCAGCGCCCAGAAATTTTCTAGGTACTTAGGACGCGCATTGCGGTAGTCGATGTAGTAAGCGTGTTCCCAAAGGTCAACAGTAAGCACTGGCGTAAGGTCGTCGCCAGAAATAGGCGTTTGCGCGTTGCTTGTGTTAACGATATCTAGGCTGCCGTCTGCAGTTTTAACTAACCACGTCCAGCTTGAACCGAAGTTGTTAACCGCTTTATCGTTAAATGCTGCTTGGAAGTCTGCAAATGAGCCCCATTTCGCGTTGATAGCTTCTGCTAGCGCGCCTGTTGGCTCACCGCCGCCATTCGGGCTTAGACAGTGCCAGTAGAACGTGTGGTTCCATACCTGCGCTGCGTTATTGAAAACACCGCCATCAGAAGATTTGATGATTTCTTCTAGGCTTTTGTTTTCCATGTCAGTACCTTCAACTAGGCCGTTAAGCTTAGTTACATAAGTAGCGTGGTGCTTGCCATAGTGGTACTCAAGCGTTTCAGCAGAAATATGCGGTTCTAGTGCATTTTGTTCGTATGGTAATGCTGGTAATTCAAAAGCCATGACGGTCTCCATGTTGGTTTAGTATTGTAGTCTAAAGCCCACTTATCTTCGCCTGTTCAATAAGTGCATATTAATTCTATGTTCAATATACTGCTTTAGACGCTAAAGCATATCCCAAATGTGGGGATAAAGTCCTATAACTCAATGACAAAAATGTGAATTTTTTTTCAAAAGTTAAAATGTGACACTAATTTGTATTGCAATGTATGGGTAGATAACGATTCAGAGGTTGAAAAGATCAATTCAGCTATGGGTAATTAAACATAAAATTATGATACCCTTTCCCTTGATAAATCATTCATGCATTCCCATCTAACTGGGAATACACTTTTGTGCTCAGAGGAATCAAATGGATAATACTGAAAATCAATCAACGCTAGATAGAATCAAGCAGCAAATCGAAGAAAACCCAATTTTGTTGTATATGAAGGGTTCTCCTAAACTACCTAGCTGTGGCTTTTCTTCACAAGCATCGCAAGCGTTGATGTCATGTGGCGAACCATTTGCTTATGTAGATATTCTTCAAAACCCAGACATCCGCGCAGAACTACCAAAATATGCAAACTGGCCGACATTCCCGCAACTATGGGTTGAAGGTGAGCTTGTAGGCGGTTGCGATATCATTATTGAAATGTTCCAACAAAACGAGCTTCAACCGCTTATTAAAGAAACGGCTGCAAAGTACAAAGAAGCAGAGTAAATCTTGTTTCCATGTACAAAACTTTAGGTTTGTAAAAAACGATTTAAAAGCCGGCTTATAGTCGGCTTTTTTTATTAAAACCCGCCAAAAATCCCGCACTTTTATTCCCGTAAAAATTATATAGACAGGTCAGAAATTAAAATCCTCTACGGAGTGAAAAAATATTTTTATTTTGTCGAAAAAGGTTTGTTTTTTAATATCTTGCGTTCTATAAAAAACACCATCTGACCGCAAATGAGTCAGTGTTGAAGGTAAAAAATAACAACTACTCTGAGCATTTTTTTAATGTGTTTAAAACGCTGAAGGTGTCTTAGAGAAACTCCGGGAAACCACCATGAATACAACCTTGTCTTTATTGACCAAAAACGTGCGTGGCGTATTAGCCGCATCAGCTGCGTTTTCAGTAATGGCCGCTGCACCTGTTTATGCGCAAGAAGCTGAAGAGAGTGCTAAGGCCGAAGATTTTGAACAAATTGCGGTAGTTGGTTCACGTGCAGCGCCTCGCTCGGTCGCTGACTCAGCGGTGCCAATTGATATTATATCTGACGAAGAGTTTAAGCAGCAGGGTGCCACTGATATGGTATCTATGATGCAGACTGTTGTTCCGTCTTTTAACGTAAACGACCAGCCGATCAACGATGCTTCAACGCTTGTTCGTCCTGCTAACCTTCGCGGTATGGCATCAGACCACACGCTTGTGCTTGTAAATGGTAAACGTCGTCACCGTTCTGCGGTTATCACTTTCCTTGGTGGTGGTCTTTCTGACGGTGCACAAGGTCCTGATATTTCTGTTATCCCAGCAGCGGCATTAAAGCAGGTGGAAGTACTTCGTGATGGTGCAGCAGCACAATACGGTTCTGATGCGATTGCGGGTGTAATTAACTTCGTACTTAACGATGCATCAGAAGGCGGTTCGTTTGAAGCCCGTTACGGCTCTTTCTACGAAGGCGACGGCGACATGATTCAGATGTCGGGTAACGTAGGCCTTCCTCTATCTGATAAAGGCTTTATTAACCTTTCAGCTGAATACCGTACTGCAGACGACACATCTCGAAGTGTACAGCGTGCAGACGCTGCTGCATTGATAGCGGCTGGGAACACTTTTGTAGCAGATCCTGCGCAAATTTGGGGCTCACCTGAAATCAAACACGACATCAAACTTTTCGCTAATGCAGGTATAGAGCTTTCAGCTACCTCAGAAGCTTACATGTTTGGTAACTACGCCGAGCGTGAAGTTGAAGGTGGTTTCTACTTCCGTAACCCACACAATCGTGGTGGTGTGAACGATGGTGGTACAAATGACGATGGCGAGCAACTACTGCTTGTTGGTGATTTAACCGGTGATATGTCAGGTAACTGTCCAACCGACATCGTAGTTGGTGATAACGTACTAGAGAACCCGCGTTATATTAACGAAGTTCAGAACAATCCTGACTGTTGGGCGTTCAACGAAATGCTGCCAGGTGGTTTCACACCTCGTTTCGGTGGTACGGTTACAGATATGTCACTTGTCTTTGGTACGAAAGGCGAACTTGACCACGATATCACGTATGACGTGAGCTTGAACCTTGGCCAAAACGAAGTTGACTTTGCTATTAGCAACACTATCAACCCGTCTTTAGGTCCAGAAACACCTACAGAATTTAGCCCAGGTCGCTATACGCAGTCTGAGCAAACCCTTGATATTGATTTCACTAAGCCGTTCGATGTTGGTTTATATGAACCACTATTCGTGGCAACTGGTTTCCAATATCGCAACGAAAGTTATGAGAGCTTTGCAGGTGATACTGCCTCTTATGAAATAGGTCCGCTGGCGACACAAGGCTTTGGCATTGGCTCAAATGGTTTCCCTGGCTTGGCGGCCAATAGCCAAGGTCGTGTGTCCCGCAACAACATCGCACTGTACATTGACGCAGAAGCGTATATCACTGAAAACTTCATGTTAGCCGGTGCGCTACGTTATGAAGACTTCTCTGATTTCGGTGACACAACGAAAGGTAAGATTGCTTTCCGTTGGCAAGCACTTGAGAACATCGCTTTCCGTGGTGCGTTCTCAACAGGCTTTAAAGCACCTACCCTTGGTCAAAGCAACGTGCGTAACGTAACTACCGCGTTTGGTACAGGTGGTGAACTTATTGACCGTGCAACACTGCCTCCGACAGATCCAGTGTCTCAACTTAAAGGTGGTGAGCAGTTAACGCCTGAAGAGTCAGAAAGTATCACGTTTGGTGTGGTAGCCGATTTCGATAATGGTCTATTCATTACCGCAGACTACTACAACATCGAACTGACTGACCGTATCAGTACTGCCTCTGGTATTGCGCTGACTGAAGAAGACATTGCCACGCTGCTTGAGCAAGGTATCAACGATGCGTCTAGCTTCTCTGAAATCAGCTTCTTTACTAATGACTTCGACACCACCACCGAAGGTGTAGACGTAGTAGCGAACTATTCGATGGATATGATGGGCGGTGAAACTAAGTTCTCACTCGCATATAACTGGACATCTACAGAAGTTGACCGCGCGTCGGACAATATCTCTGATTTCCGTATTCGCATGCTAGAAGATAACCTTCCAGCGGTACGTTACAGTGCAACAGCTAACCACACTAATGGCGACTGGCGCTTCCTTGCGCGAATGAACTACTACGGTAGCATCTTCGAAGATCACCTAGACTCTGCATTGCCGATTGACAAAGTAGGTTCTGAAATTACGTTCGACTTTGAAGTGGCATATAACTTCACTGAAGAGTTCACGGTAACTGTTGGTGCTAAGAACGCGTTTGATGAATACCCTGACGAAAACAACACTGATGCAGGTGGTATCACCTACGCACAGATTGCAGGTTCAGCGTATCCGACAACATCACCAATTGGTATAAACGGTGGCTTCTACTACCTAAGAGGTGTTTACACTTTTTAATAGGTAAGCAATTACCTATAAACCAAACTTTCACTTAATGTTTCAAAGTTAAGGGGGCATTAGCCCCCTTTTATTTTATTAGGTGAAAAAGAACGAAAAAGCAGGCATTATTGATGCCAATGTAAGCAAATCGAAACACACAACATTTAATATTATGACGAGAAAGTCGACAGTAGCTGAAACCTTCTTAAAATACCGCTCAAAGCTAATGCGTGCGGTAGGTTCTATTGTTGGCGCCGACGACATTGAAGACATCGTGCAAGAAGCTTTTATTAAAAGCTACGAAGCAGAGTTAAAACAAGAAATACAGTATGAGCGTACCTATATGCTCAAGACAGCGCGTAATCTAGCGCTGAACCATGTTGCGAAAGCTGAAAACAAAAATAAGCAGCAGCTCGATGACATGGATATTTTGCCTTATGAGCTTGTAGGGCACAGTTTAGAAAAAAATGTAGAAAGCAAAGAGCGTTTTATTCATTTTTGCCGAGCGACAGATACACTGTCTGCTGATGTAAAACGCGTATTTTTGCTGAAAAAAGTATATGGCATGCGACAAAAAGAGATTGCAGAGCTTGTGGGGCTAAGCGAAAGCACCGTTGAGAAGCATGTCGCCAAAGGTTTAATGATGTGCTCTAGGTACTTAGCCGAGCTGTCAAAGGACAGTGCATCCCCCCGTGCCACTGCTAACGCGACTCAGGACATAAGCCGTAGTTAACATGAATAATATTCGCCAGTTTTCAAGCAAAGAAGATATCCAAGAGCAAGCATGCTTATGGATAAGCCGTCTCGATCGCGGCTTAAACAGTGACGAAAAGACGGAGCTAGATGCTTGGTTGTCGGAAAGTAATGCGCATCGTCAAGCTTTGCTCGACGCCGCTAGCTTGTGGGACGACATGTCGGTATTAAATGAATTGAGCGGTTTATTCCCGCAGCCTACCTCACGTCAGTCGTCGAAAAAACGCAATATGCCTAAAACAGCGGTTTGGGGCATTGCGGCCACATTTTTAGTGATGGCAATCGCTGTTGGGGTAGTGGTTCAGCGCACGTGGCTAAATAGCACCCCTGAATTCGCAGCGGTAACACAAAAGGTACAAACCGGTGTTGGCGAACAGAAAAACGTGACGTTAGCCGATGGCTCTAAACTTCATCTAAATACAAACTCTGTCGTTACCGTTGACTTCTCATCAACGGCGCGCAATATCGTTTTATTGAAAGGGGAGGCACACTTTGAAGTGGCTCACGACACGTCTCGCCCGTTCTCTGTGACTGCAGGCAACAACACCGTTACCGCTGTTGGAACTGCTTTTAATATGCAATATGTGGATGATAATGCGTTTGAGTTAGTGGTTACCGACGGAAAGGTATTGGTGAAAGATCGCTTTAAGGCTTCATCCTCAAATGAATCGCTCTTCACTAAACGTCCTGTTGCTGAAGAAGGGCTTCTCATGTTCGCAGGTGAAAAAGCCACAGTGCAAGGTAAAGTTGAAGCCCGTGAAAGCATGTCTCAAGATGACATTGACGACGATTTAGCGTGGCAACAAGGTATGATTGTATTTAAAGGTGAACCGCTAGAGGCCGTATTAGCTGAGATTGGGCGCTATACACCCGTTCGCTTTAACATTTCGGATGAAAGTCTGCGCAAGCGACGTGTAGCGGGCTACTTTAAGGTAGGCGATATAGACGGTTTGTTGTCAGCACTTAAGAGCAGCTTTAACATCAATTACGAGAAAGTCACAGAAACAAGTATTGAGCTTAAGCTAGCGAAAAGTTAAATATTTCTGAAAGATAGGTGCTTTCTACTATTCGTAGTTGGCATCAATTTCTTTAATGTGACAATATAATTAAAATAATAAGCACATCGATTTTATATCTTGCAATACAGCAATTTTGCGATAAGCAGGCAAACCAAAAAGGCAATAGAAAAGCTGCATGCCCTAGCGTGTTCGGCCCAATGCCTTTCGCAAAAAAGAATGTGCAAATTCTCCCGTATTTTGTCCCTCTCGGCACTACACATAGCGTCCGGCTTTTTTCTTTTCATAGCACCAGCGCCAACGCTTCATGCACAAACAGACAGCCCTTCGCAATCACCCGACCAAACCGAACCAAAATTGGGTGCTTACAGCTTTTCAATACCCGCACAAAATGCTAATGAAGCGCTAACCGAACTAGCTAAACAGGCAAATACCACATTGCTTTTTCCTTTTGATTTAGCAAAAAAAGTGAAAACAAACGCATTGGAAGGTACGTTCACACTGAATGAAGCGCTGGCACAGCTTCTTGAAGGAACAGAATTGGCGGTAGTAACCGATGAAAGCGGTGCGGTAAGTATTCGTTCTCGTTCATCGTTAGTGGCGAAGGAAACACAGCCACAAGATACCGAAAAGAAAACAGACGAGGGAGGCAATGGACTTGAAAAAATTGCGGTCGTCGGTACTCGTAACTCGCCTCGAAGTGCTGTTGACTCACCAGTTCCTTTGGATGTGATTGGTTCTGAAACCCTCAACTCACAGGGGAATTCAGACGTGCTTTCTATGTTAAGCGTGATGGTTCCTTCGTTAAACGTAAACGATCAGCCCATCAATGATGCCAGTAGCCTGGTAAGGCCGGCGAACCTTAGAGGCATGTCCTCGGATCACACGCTTTTGCTGCTTAACGGAAAGCGACGCCATCGCTCTGCGGTAATTACGTTTTTAGGCGGAGGTTTATCTGACGGTGCACAAGGGCCTGATATATCGGTTATTCCTGCCTATGCGTTAAAGCAAGTCGAAGTATTGCGAGATGGTGCAGCAGCCCAGTACGGCTCAGACGCCATTGCAGGCGAGATTAACTTCGTACTTAAGGATGCTCGTGAAGGAGGGCATGTTGCGCTGAAAGTTGGCGGATACAGTGAAGGCGACGGCGAACTGTTTCAAGTGCAGTTGAATAAAGGCTTTGCTATTGGAGAAAACGGCTTTTTAAATGCAACGGCAGAGTATCGTCAGCAAAATGGCACGTCGCGCTCTGTACAGCGGATTGATGCGCAGAACTTGATTGACCAAGGGAATGTGTTCATCGCGTCACCGTCCCAAGTATGGGGAGCGCTTGATGTTAACGAAGATATTAAACTTGCGCTAAATGCAGGCGCAGACATTTCGTCTAAATCACAATTTTACAGCTTTGCCACTGCAGCAAGAAGAGAAATAAACGGTGGTTTTTACTTTCGAAATCCGCAAACCCGAGAAGGGGTGTTCAGCCGTACCGACCCAAATACTGGGGAAAGTCGTCTGATTGTAGCCGATCTCGACGGGCTGGAAAGTGGAATTGCTTGCCCTTCTATAACCTTGTCTAGTAATAGCGTATTGCTGGACCCCACGTATCAACTTATTGCAGATAACACAACGGCGCTTGGTGCCAACTGTTTTGCTTTCAACGAGTGGTTCCCTGGCGGTTTCACACCAAAATTTGGGGGGACGATAACGGACGCTTCTGTTGCGATGGGCGTTAAACATGAGTTACCTAATGGCTGGGCGATGGATGCCAGTGCGACATTGGGCTACAGTGACATTGAGTACACCATCTCAAATACAGTTAATCCATCGTTAGGGCCACAAACGCCAACGTCGTTTTCGCCCGGTGGTGTGTCGCAAGTAGAGCGAACGCTTAACTTAGATTTTAACAAACTCATTCAAACTATTTTCGACGATCCGGTTAGCATTGCCGTGGGCTTAGAATGGCGTAAAGAAACCTATTTTCAAAAGTCCGGCGACGAAGCGTCATATATTGCAGGCCCTTTCGCTCTAGAGCCGCCACTTGGGTTGAACCAAGGCTTTTCCATCGGTTCCAACGGTTTTCCGGGGTATCAGCCTCAAAGTGCTGGGCACTGGAGCAGAAGCAATTGGGCCGTGTACGCTGATTTGGAATTTTATGTTACCGAAGCATGGCAGTTTGGCGTGGCCACACGTGTAGAGCATTTCAGTGATTTCGGCTCGACATTTGATGGCAAATTGAGTACTCGCTATAAATTAAATGATATTTTTGCATTACGCGGATCTGTAAACACCGGTTTTAAAGCCCCAACAGTAGGGCAGAGTAATGTTATCAACGTAACTACCGCCTACGGTGTTAACGGTTTGGAAGACCAAGCAACGCTGCCTCCAACTGATCTTATCTCACTGCAACTAGGCGCAACACCACTTACGCCTGAAGAATCGGTGAACTTTAGCCTTGGGCTAGTTATGCAGGCAAGCGAGAACTTTTTTGCAACGCTCGACTATTTCAATATTCGCCTTTCTGATCGCATTAGTACGACATCTGCAATTCCGTTAACCGACGACGACATTAGTGCGCTTATTGCCCAAGGGCGTCCAGATGCGGCGAAATATAATGCTGCAAAGTATTTTACTAATGACTTTGACACAAAAACTCAGGGTGTTGATTTAGTTGTTAACTACAATTTTGCGCTAGCTGATTGGTCAAATTCTTTACTTCTTGCCTTCAACTGGACAGACACACAAGTAGAGCGGGTTACACTTTATCCTGCGCAAGTGGGGGACGAAATACGGCTTCTACCTAATCTAACACAGGCAAGAATTCGCATGCTGGAAGATAACTTGCCTGCTCATCGAGGCAGTATCACGCTGGAGCAATCGAAAGGAAATTGGGCATTTACTTGGCGACTGAACTATTACGGTGAGTTTTATGAAGACCATCTTGATGCGTCCGCAGGCATGGACATATACGGCAATGCGTTAACCACATTCGATGCCCAAGTTGCATGGAAAGTACTGCCTCAAACACAAGTTACCCTCGGCGCCCAAAATCTGTTTGATTCGCTGCCTAATGAAAATCCTTTTCAAGGTGAAGTTGGCGCACTCTACCCACCTACATCGCCTAGCGGTATCAATGGGGCTTTCTATTATGCAGGCATTGAGTACACCTTTAACTAGGGCATGCTTCAGCAAAGCTACGTAGTTAAATGGCGCGCTGCACTCATTGAAAGTAAGGAAATGAGCCTAGCTCTGAGTTTGAAAGGACAACAACCTATCGTTTTAGGTAACGATGTGAATGTTACTTAGGTAATTAAACTAGAATATGACTTAGGTCACTTAAAGGAATAATCGTGATAATAAATATGGTGTTTAAAGTCTAGCCAAGGATGCTAAGAGCGATGACGTTGCGTTTTAAGAATACGCGGGTTGGCTAATTGCCTAGCCAACGTCTTTGAATAGGGACTCATCGACGATAGTTTGGTCAATGATCTGTTGCGCCATGTTGATGCACTTACCGCATTGTGAGCCAAGCTCTAAATGTTGACGTAACTCTCGCATATTTCCCACACCGTTTTCTTCAACCGCTGCGCGAATGCTTTTATCAGTTACCCCATAGCACATGCAAACAAACATTAAACGTACTCCAAATGAATCTGTAAATGATAATAATTGTTATTCTTTGCTTTAGCAAGTGGATAATGACAAATTTAATACAAGGTAATTGAAGAAAGACTGAACAGTGTGGGGGGATGTTAAGCGGTTATTGGTATGATCAGTAAAAAAACTCGTTGTTTAATATTGTTATTTCCATATTCGTACCTATTTTCTTTGAAGGAAATTTCTTATCAAAGTGGTTACGCAACGTAATCACTTCTATTATTACAATCCAAATATAAATGGAGAGACTCATGAGTGTATTAGTTGGCCGTCCAGCACCTGACTTTACTGCAGCAGCGGTACTTGGTAGTGGTGAAATTGTTGACACTTTCACACTAAGTGAAGCAATCAAGGGCAAGAAAGCTGTTGTATTCTTCTACCCACTAGATTTTACGTTTGTTTGCCCGTCAGAGCTTATCGCCTTTGACAAGCGTTTCGACGAGTTCAAAAAGCGTGGTGTTGAAGTGATCGGTGTTTCAATCGACTCTCAGTTCTCACACAATGCGTGGAGAAACACTCCGGTAAATCAAGGTGGTATTGGTCCGGTTAAGTACACCCTTGTTGCCGACGTTAAGCACGACATCTGCCAGGCATACGATGTTGAGCACCCAGAAGATGGCGTTGCGTTCCGTGGTTCATTCCTAATTGACGAAGAAGGTATGGTACGTCATCAGGTAATCAATGACCTTCCACTTGGCCGTAACGTTGATGAAATGCTACGCATGGTTGATGCACTAGCATTCCACCAAGAGCATGGTGAAGTTTGCCCAGCGGGTTGGACTGAAGGTAAAGCTGGTATGGATGCGTCGCCTGAAGGTGTTGCTAAGTACCTATCTGAAGAAGCAGACAAGCTATAAGCTAAACTGTTTAAAGATTATAAAAAAACAGCGCCTTTTGGCGCTGTTTTTGTTTATATCAGTTTGAATAAAACTACTCTTTATTTTCTACAGGCCATCCGCCTAGCGCTTTATAGCGATTTACCATATAGCAAAATAGCTCGGTGGTCTTTTGGGCGTCATACAGCGCACTGTGCGCTTCACTTTGGTCAAATGCGATCCCCGCTGCACGGCATGCTTTTACCAAAACCGTTTGGCCTAAGGCCAATCCAGCAAGGCTGGTGGTGTCAAATGAAACAAACGGATGGAACGGCGTGCGTTTTATATTGCAGCGTTCTATCGCGGCATTGACGAAACTCTGATCGAACGTTGCATTGTGAGCAACAATAACTGAACGTTGGCAGTCTGCATTTTTTTGCGCCTTGCGGATGCCTTTACATAATTCCTTCATGGCTTCGCTTTCTTCAATAGCCCCTCGCAATGCACAATTAGGATCGATGCCATTAAATTCTAAGGCTGCTGGCTCTAGGTTAGCGCCCTCAAAGGGGTCAATGTGATAATGAAAAGTTTGATCAGGATGAAGTATACCGTTTTCATCCATTTTCACCGTTACCGCGGCTAATTCTAACAGGGCGTCAGTGCCTGCATTAAATCCGGCTGTTTCAACGTCGATAACAACGGGAAAGTAACCTCGAAAGCGCTGGGAGAGAAGGGGCGGGTTGGCAGACATAAACACTCTTGTAAGACTCGATTGCGTTAATTGGTTGGTGACTAAAATGCGTACCAACCTGCGAAGCATATTGCGTAAAAGAATTATCGCAAGGATACTCTCGAGTTGCCAGTTGCAATTTATAAACTGTTAAATCAGGGGGCTAGCAAAAGTACAAAACGCGAATGGTATTAAACGCTAAACTTTTCTACAATTTGGACGATAATCAAATTAAGCGTGAAAAAATCATTAGGCACATTTCTTCTTTTTGTGTGAGCTAATTTGATTCATTATGTTCGGTAATTTGTGCACGTAGTGTTGTCTTTTACCTGTGTTAGTCTGATTTTCGTTATGGTGTCGAAATGGTGTCGAAATTAAAATACATCGCTTTATTGGGGATGCTGGGGTCATTGTCTTCCCACGCTGCCATGCGGCAATATTCTGCAACCATAGAAAGCTCCAACTGGCGAATAGACAAAGACACGCGACTTCAGTGTACCTTGAACCACGAACTACCCGGTTATGGCGAAGCCATGTTCACGAGCTCAGCGTCGAAGCAGCTTAATATGGAATTCGAACTGGACATGTATTTGCTGCCAAGCAAATTTGATATGGCCGCTGTTTATTCTGTACCACCTAAATGGATGCCAGGCGTTGCGCCTAAAACCATTGCCGACATGTCTATTCGTAAACAGTACAATGGCGACCTTCCGCAGGATGCGGCTTGGACTATGTTGTCTGAATTAGAAAAAGGCTTTTGGCCCACAATCTATTACCAAGATTGGTATAACAAATACGACCAAGTAAGTGTGGCATTAAACGCTAGCAACTTCTCTGGTGTGTATCGTGAATTTGTGAAGTGTGTATCGAACTTATTGCCCTTCGGCTTTGATGACATTGCCTACACGGTATTGTCGTATCAAAACAACAGTACAGAGCTAACCAAATATTCGCAGAAGCGCTTAACCATGATAGGTGAATACTTAAAAGAAGACAGCGAGCTTGAGCTTGTGCTTCTTGATGGTTACACCGATAGCTACGGCGGTCGCTATAATAATGAACAGTTGTCTATTCGACGTGCTAACGAAGTAAAAAGCTATTTGACGACGCTAGGTGTACCTGAAGATCGAATTCAGTTGACAGGCCACGGTGAGAAACGCCATATTGCGCCAAACGATACACGAGAAAGCCGCGCCCAAAACAGACGCGTGGTGGTGCGACTTTCAAAATCCTAGGCGCTAATTGTCGCGCCTACACTCGCTTTAAAATGCGTTAGTTTAATTTTTCTCGCCACCTTAATACCGGTACTAAATGATCGGTGAAAACACCGTCAGCACCTACCACCTTGTCTAAAACTTCCAAGACTTGTTCTGAACTCATACCTGCTGGTAGTGCATCATGTCGGTAGGTGTAGGGGTGGATTGTCAGGTTATTTTCGTGGGCGTAGGCAATCCATGCCGCGGCTTCTATTTTTCCCTGAGTCATCGCTTCATTATCGAGTAAGTGGCCTAACCAAGGGCCTATGCCATCGGCATACAACGCAACCTGCTGCATGCCTTCCTGAGTGCGCAGCCAGTTATAATCTGTGTCGCTTTCGCCCCAGTCGTTTTCGCCAATCAGCATCACAACTTTGCCTTTATAGCCCAGGGTTTCACGAACGCGCTTAACTTCGTTAAAATCGAAGCATTGCAGGTAGCTATTACCGCTCTCTCCACCAAACCCGTAAGCATTTAAGGCATCTACAACGATTTTACTGGCATCAACGCCTTCTTTAATGTGAAAGGCAGGGGACTTTACTTCAGGATAAACCCCTACAGACGTTCCAAATTGGCGATTTAGCTCGCTGATTAGCTCAAAGTGTTCATTTAACGTGGCCACTTTAAAATTAGCATGCGTGCCGCGGTACCTATCTTTAAAAACTTGCTTCCCGTCACTGTTAGCGCGCTCGTGTACCCGCAGTTGTCGCAGTTCTTCAAGAGTAAAATCACGCGCGTAATAGCGGCCGTCATCGCGATGGCGTGCAGGAAACACATCTTCTACATTGGTGACCGTTTCTAAGTGGATGTCGTGTAGCACAACGGGTATGTCGTCTTTGGTGATAACAACATCTTGCTCAATAAAATCAGGGCCCAGAGAAAAGGCGAGGGTAGCTGCTTCAAGGGTATGCTCAGGTAAATAGCCCGACGCGCCGCGATGGGCTATCACGGTAAAGTGCGTTTCAACATTTTCTTTTGTGTCAGCGTGTGTTTGCGCACTCTCGTTATTTGCAGCCATGGCCGAAAACGCACTGCCAGCAGCAACTGCACCGGTAAAAGCGATAAAAAACGCTGGCAGAATAGCGGCCAGTTTTGCTTTTGGCTGACTGCGCAAGCCTATATTGTGCGCTGCTCGAGGCTTCCGACTTATCGCTGTTCTAGCTTGGCTTTTGTTTTTATCATTTTGCGAAAATAATAAGCGGTTACCTAGCATGTCATATCACTCCATGTGGTTTTTATCGTTTTTTCCAGAGCCGCACGTTTTTAAGTTGATAGTTTGGCGACTTAAGCGTTCAAATCGCTTTGACTACGCTGGCTGCATCTTCAGTTCTTGTTTTTGAGCCATTTCATAGCGAAATGGATTTATTTTGTATGAGTTCTATTGCATACCCATCGGGGTCGCGAACAAAAGCAATAACTGTGGAACCGCCTTTTACTGGCCCCGGTTTACGATATACATCAGCGCCGTTTGTTTCTAAGTTTTCACAAAACTGATAGATATCATCGACCTCAATCGCAATATGACCATACGCGTTACCTTTATCGTAGGTGTTGTCGCCCCAGTTATAGGTAAGCTCTAAAACGGTACTCTCGGTTTCATCGCCATATCCCACGAAAGCTAGCGTGTATTCATACTCTTTGTTTTCAGACTGGCGAAGAAGGCGCATGCCCATGAGTGAGGTATAAAAGTGAAGAGAGGCCTCTAAGTTTTCAACTCGAAGCATGGTGTGAAGCATTCGCATAAGAGATTCCTTTTTTGAGCCATCGGAATTACTCGATGGCACACTGCACTGTGATTGCGTGTTGGCCGTTACTTTTTGTACACATAAATACGATGAGTACTTTATTTGAGTAAACGCAAACGACACGCTTTTATGTTAATTAGGAAATGTTAACGCTTTAAGACAATATTACAATTCTAGTTAAACGTACTATACCTGCGGTAACACGCCGCGATTACGAACATTTTAAGTCTCGCTGAGTGGGTAATTATCTATGCGGACTGGTATTAATAGCCCCATAGGCCGATATTATCAATTTTAAGACGGCGAGGTTGGCTCAATAGGTAAACCACCATGTTGCCTAAGTCTTCATTTTGAATCAGGCCATCGTCCACTTTCTCTGTTTCTGCTTTCTGCGACTGTATCAGTGCAGGGTTTAGGGAATGAACGTGAATACCGTAGGGGCGAACCTCTTCTTGCAACGCTTTTCCAAGCCCCACCATCGCAAATTTTGATGCACAGTAAACGCCTGCATTGGCATAGCCGTTCAATGCCGCCTGAGAAGCGATGTTGATAATGTAGCCTTCCTTGTTGTTAATCATGTGAGGTACGACCTCTTTGCACATGAGAAAAGTCCCTTTTACGTTAGTATCCATTACTTCGTCCCAATCTTCTTCACTGGTTTCCCAGATAAGGGTCTCCTTACCAAAGCCACTGTTATTAATTAGGACGTGTAGCTCGCCAAATGTATCTTTGACCTTTCTAACAAAACTGGCAACATCAGCGCTTTTCGATACATCACAAACTTGGCCAATGACATTACCTGGGAATAGGGCGTCGAACTGCTCTACAGTCTGCTTGACCGCAGTTTCAGTGCGCCCACAAATGGCTACGTTCATTCCTGCTTCTAGTAGAAAGCGAGCGAGAGTTTTACCTAGCCCTTTTCCGCCTCCAGTAACAATGGCTGTTTTACCTGCTAACGCATACGTGTCTGTCATAATTTAAACCTATAGCAAAAAAGCAAGGTTAACCTAGCTTTCAAGTGCCTTGAACAAACATACGTATTCAGCTTCGCCAAAAAAATTTGTAAAAAAGTTGTGTTTTGGTTAAAAAATAAACTGAAAACTAGTGGACATTGCTCGCGATTACCTGTACCTTTCGCATCGCTCTAGATATGTTATTTGCTTTACCTAATACTGCGCTGTACCTCTTTTTTAAATCCTTCAAATTGAAGTTTTATATAGATATACAACTGCTTTACTAGCTTGGAGATGTCTATAGCTATTCGGTGGTTTTCCACCATCACATCAATTTTTTTAAAAGGTTTTTATTATGTCTAATTCTGTAAACGGTACAGTTAAGTGGTTCAACGAAGAAAAAGGTTTTGGTTTCATCACTCCTGAAGCTGGCGGCAAAGACGTATTCGTACACTTCCGTTCAATTGCTTCTGACGGTTTCAAAACGTTGAAAGAAGGCCAAGAAGTTAGCTTCGAAGTTGAACAAGGCCAAAAAGGTCCTCAAGCCGCTAACGTAGTAGTTCGATAAGACCTCTATGCTTATCTAAGGTCATTTCTCTTTTCTGAAGTGACCTCAAAAAAGTGGGCTCTTTCTGAAACGCTATGTTCACGCTAGAGCCTAATTATCGTTTTTCGATTTCTTTACCCAACCTGCGAGGAATTCAAAACAAACAACATTAATAAAGAAGTATTTACTATGCAATTTCAAGATTCTATCTCTACCTTTAATAGCGCCATGTCAGGTGCGTTAATCTCAAATATCTCCATAAATAAAACAACCGTTGCTTTTAAACATGCGAATACGTATCGGCATGTAGAGCTGCCATCAAGGCAAGAGGCGAAGCGATTTGTTGCCCAGCTTATTCAAGCGCAATAAAGCCTGAGTATTTCGGACGAGGTATATTTACCAATCCACATAGATCATTGCCTACTCAGAAGGCGCTGGCAAGTTTGCTAGCGGAGCGTGGGAATGCAGAATGGGTATTAGCAGAGGCGAGGGTAAGCATTGGCCAGCACGAGATGCACTGACCAATGTTTGATGATTACTAACGTGTAACTACTGTTTAGCTTTTAAGTCAACGTCCGAATCGGCTAACAAGTATATACTTGCTGCGTAGGCTGCAATGTTTTGCGCAAGCTCATCGGGGTCAATTTTATCTAAGGTATCATCTGGCGTATGGTGAAGATCAAAGTAATCTCTACCGTTTTGATTTAACCTAATCGTTGGTACGCCTTTCGCTGCTAGCGGAATAATGTCAGGGCCGCCGCCAGCAATGTCTGAACCGCCACGCACTATACCTAGCGGTGATAAAATCTTCGCGATTTCATCGACTAGCACAGTCGCTTCGGGATTCACATTTGACACTACTTGCCAGATAGTTTGCGCACCAAAGTCAGACTCTGTGGCCAGAACGTGATTTTCAAGGTTCTTTTCGTGTTGTTTAGCGTAAGCAAAGGCACCTAATAAGCCCACTTCCTCAGCGCCAAACATGACCACACGAATGGTGCGTTTTGGGCGCTCTGGTAAAGAAGCAATCAACGCAGCCGCTGCCGTGGTAATAGCAACGCCTGCGCCGTCATCAACTGCACCCGTTCCTAAATCCCAGCTGTCTAGGTGGCCGCCAATAAGGATAATTTCTTCGGGCTTCTCACTGCCCACTAAATCCAGTATTACGTTGCCGCTGTTTACTTCGCCTTTCCATTTCGATTCAGAGTGAAGCGACAATGACAGCGGTTTACCTAAGTTATGTAAACGTCGTAAATGGTCTGCGTCTGGGTTTGAGATAGCGACTACGGGGATATCTGCCCAATTATCGCCGTCTGAGCTCATCATGCCTGAGTGAGGGAAACGATGAGAGTCTGAACCTACTGAGCGCACGACCAGCGCTTCAGCGCCGCCGCGTTGAGCATGTTGCCAACCAATACGGCGACGTTGGTTCGCTTGACCATAGCCTGCACCTGTTTGGCTTTTAACCATGGCGTCGCCGTCTACAAATGCAATTTTGCCTTTAAGGGCACCATCTTTAACTGCGGTTAGCGCGTGAATATCTCTGAAATAAACGATGTCTGCATTGATCTCGCTTTCAGAAGGCGCAGCGCCGCCAAGGGCTGTGCCGTAAAGCGGCTGGGCATAAGGCGCCGTGAGTGAAATGTGTAGGTGGCCTCTATCCCAAAATGGCATAGTGAATTCTTCTATGCTGACTTTATCAAAACCTAGGCGCTCTCCTACCACCACGCCCCAATCTCTAGCTCGCTTTTCTGCTTCAGAGCCGCCCAGGCGAGGGCCAATCTCAGTGGTTAGTGATTCAACAATGCTATAGCCTAAATCACTTTTCAGGGCTTTTTGAATTAGTGCTTCCGCATTTTTCTTTTGCTCGTCAGTAATGGGGGAAGTTTCTGCAAAAACACCAAAACTGCATGCACTTACTAATGCACCAAACGCCAGCCTTCTAGCGATAGTATTCAATCGAGACATGTGTTCTCCATGGATTTATTTTTATATTTCTTTTTTATTTGCGCGAGCAAAACTCTAACCCATCCATCATAGCCAATTTGGTTGTCCCTTTCGAGGCAAACCACAAGCGTAAGTCGTGTGTTAGTCGCAAAATTCCTCTTGAGAGAAAATAAATGGAGAATAAAAAAGGAGCCTAAGGCTCCTTTCTGAAAGTTTCTATTTACGCTTCTTCTTAAGCGCCAACTTTTGCTTTTTCTCTTGTTCTTTCAGTACTTCGTTAATAAAACTCTTTCTGCCGAACTCACGTGTGATAACACACTTGTTTAAGTCGAAACCGCGGGCAGGGCAGTATTCTCTGCCATATAGAATGATTTGCAGATGCAAATCGTTCCACCTTTCTTTTGGGAATAAGCGTTTTGCGTCACGCTCTGTCTGCTCAACACTCTTTCCGTTCGACAAACCCCAGCGATACATTAATCGGTGGATATGAGTATCTACGGGAAAAGCAGGAATGCCAAAGCCTTGAGACATAACCACAGCGGCAGTCTTGTGACCCACTGCGGGCATGGCTTCCAGCGCTTCAAAGTTTGCAGGCACTTCACCGTTGTGCTGCTTGATGATCATGTCAGACAAATGCCAAATGCCTTTGGACTTCATGGGAGATAAACCACAAGGACGGATAATGTCTTGAATTTCTTCAATACTCATCAATACCATGTCGTAAGGGTTATCTGCCCGAGCAAAGAGCTTTGGCGTAATTTGGTTAACGCGCTCGTCTGTACATTGCGCCGATAGGAGAACCGCAATGAGTAACGTATATGGGTCTTTATGATCTAAAAAGATAGGAATTTCCGGATAAAGGTCATCCAGTATTCGCATGATTTCTTTTACTTTTTCCTGCTTAGAAAGCGGCTTGGCCGGCTTAACTACATCATTCATTTCTAAATACTTTTTTGTTTTTGATTTTTAGCGTTTAGCTTTCAGCTGTAACGCGTACCCGTTCAGCCTTCACTGCAGGCGATGTTTGCTTAGCGGCTAACTTTGCATCAATACTGTTTTTGATAGCAATGAGAAGACCCATACCTAAAAAGGCACCAGGCGGCAGTATCGCAAGCAAAAACGGATTTTCAGTGTTGAAAAGCGTTATGGTCCAGTTCTCAGCAATTGAGCCAAACAGTCTGTCTGCACCAGCTAGCAATGTACCTGCACCCAATATCTCACGCATACCACCTAAAATGACCAGCACTGCGGTAAAACCCAGTCCCATCATGAATCCGTCGTAGGCAGAGGCGAGCGGCCCGTTTTTCGACGCAAAGGCTTCTGCGCGGCCTATGATGGCGCAGTTAGTTACAATCAGCGGAATGAAAATACCTAGCGCTAAGTAAAGGTCATAGGTGTATGCATTCATTAATAGCTGAACAATGGTTACGAACGCAGCAATGATCATAACAAAAACGGGAATGCGGATTTCGTTTCTTACCACATTACGAACGAGTGAAACGGTAACGTTACTGCCAATGAGTACCAACATGGTAGCAAGGCCTAACCCGAGACCATTGATAAACGTCGCGGTAACGGCCAATAGCGGGCACAAACCTAACAGTTGTACCAGCGCAGGATTGTTCTTCCAAAGCCCTTGTAAAGACAGGTCGCGAAAATCAGTCACGTTATAGCTCCTCTACACTATGAGGTTGAGCCTCATTCACGTTAATCGCATCAATTGTTTCAACGGAATCTGTAATTGCGCAGGTGTTTGGAGCGTTGAAAAGTGCAGATTGGTTGGCCTGTGCGTAAAGCAAGGCTTCGCGTACTGCTCTTACTACTGCTCTCGGCGTGATGGTAGCGCCAGTGAACTGATCGAACTCACCACCGTCCTTTTTGACCTGCCAAGGCGCCAAATTGTCGGGTGAAAAAGGCTTGTCACTGAACTCCGTTATCCAATTGCTAACGGCAAGCTCTATTTTATCGCCAAGCCCAGGGGTTTCTTTGTGTTCGATAACGCGCACGCCAAGCACCCTCATACTGATTCTATTAGTGTTGGGCGCAGAAATATCGGACGCATTCTCGTCTTGCTCAGATGACTTCTGAGGTGTTGAGTCAAGCTCGGCCAACTCCGAGAGCGCTAACGCGGTGATATTGAGATTTTCGCTCTCACAGTCGAGCGAGTCAGTACTCGAGCCGCCTTGTGTGTTTCCACCAACGTGTGCATCCACTTTTACACCAACAACGATATCGATATCTCCACTGTATCCGTCTGGAGCAGTGGCTTCTAATACTAATGCGCTAGGTTGGCCATTTAACGTCGCACGATATATTTTGTGGGCTTTTTTGTTGCCAAGTTCAGGTGCATTGACCTCTGTGCAGTTGGCGTAAAGGGCATTGTCGTGGAATTCGCTAGGCACGACTTCATTAAGTACGCTTAGCAGTTTTTGCTGCATTTGTTGCTCAATTTTATCTTGGGTGCCAAAAAATGTGAGTGCTATTAATGCTGTGGTAACAACGGCAAACGCACCTAACATAAGGCCGTTTTTGGCCAGGCTTTCTTTCATCATTAGTGTTTACCTCGACCTTTAACGTTTTTGCCGTACACGCGAGGACGGGTATAGTAATCAATCAAAGGCACCGCCATATTCATAATAATAACCGCAAACGCTACGGCATCAGGGTAACCACCAAAGGTACGGATTATTACCACCCAAAAGCCAATCGCTGCACCAAATATAATGCGGCCTCTTGGTGTTGTTGATGCTGAAACCGGGTCGGTGGCGATAAAGAAGGCGCCTACCATTACTGCACCGTTAAACAGGTGAAATAGCGGTGAAGCGTAGTAATCGGCGTTTGCTAAATGAAGCAGTGATGCACAAACAAAAACGCTTAGCAGCATACCTCCCGGGATATGCCAGCTGATAACGCGGGTCTTCCAAAGGTAGAGGCCACCAAGTAAATACGCAAGACTCACCATTCCCCACCCTGCTCCAGCAGCTTCGAATACCCCGCCATCGAAGATTGGCTTCGCCAATGACTCTGAGTATGTTACGCCTTGCGTTAGGTCGGTTTTCAATGTGTCTAACGGTGTAGCCATGGTTACACCATCGGCAATGGTTTTGAGTTGAGTGACATCGTATCCGCTAGTAGTAAAACCAGTAAATATAAGTGATACCGAATCAAAGAAACTTGGCGTAATGCCAGCGTGAGTCGCAGGAGGCAGCCATAGGCTCATAGCCGCAGGGAATGAAATAAGCAGCACCACATACGCTATCATGGCAGGGTTGAAAATATTAAAGCCAAGCCCGCCGTAAACCTGTTTAGCCACCGCAATAGCGAAGAAAACACCCGTTACCGTCATCCACCAAGGTAGGGTAGGAGGAATACTAATTGCGATGAGTAAGCCGGTTAATACTGCGCTGTAATCTGTTAATGTGCGCTCGATGGGGCGATTTCTTAAAAATAAAATCACGCCTTCAATGACCAGTGCACTCACTACTGCAATAATGGCTTGAATGAGCATTCCCCAGCCAAAAAAGAAGGATTGTGCAATCATGCCAGGGAGCATGGCATAAATAACCATACGCATGACTTGGCCAGTATCGCGTTTAACCCGTTGGTGTGGTGAACTCGATAAACTTAACTTCATTATGATTCTTTCTCTTGTTCAGCTGCTGCTTTTTTTGCTTTAGCCTTTGCTACTGCAGCTGCAATGCGCGCTTTCTTTTCATCTTGTGCTGTCGGTTGAGAAGGAGCTTGCGTGCTTGTTGCTTGACCTACACGGCTAGACGATTCGCTCTGCTCATGCGCTTTACTACTTTCCTGTTCAGCAGTATTTGATGAGGTCGCTAAATTGCCATTACTGTCTTGAGCAAGTTTCTTTGCTTTGGCCTTTGCCACTGCGGCAGCAATGCGCGCCTTTTTCTCGTCAGCTTCATTTGTCGAGGCAGCGTGGTTAGCATCAGTTTGCTCGCTTCCTTGATGTTCTTCCTGCTTAGCCGCTTTTTTGGCTTTCGCTTTCGCCACCGCAGCAGCAATGCGCGCTTTTTTTTCATCCGCTTCGCTCAAGTTGTTAGCAGGATCTGATGCGCTATCACTCTGAGCACTACTGTTTTGATCGCTGACGCTTTGAAAACTGGCTTCTTCTGGCGAGTTAACGTCTTGATTCTCAATACCAGCCTCGCCATCAGGGCTAGATGCTTGCGTTTTTTGCGAAGCGGCCTTTTTAGCTTTCGCTTTCGCTACCGCCGCTGCGATCCTAGCCTGCTTTTCATCTAGCGGTTCTTTGGAGTGACTGTCTGGTTGCTCATCTAATTGAGTTGGCGCACCTTGCTCTGAAACTGACTTATCAGGCTGCCCGTCTTCGCTATTTTTAGCAGCTTTTTGCGCTTTAGCTTTAGCGATTGCCGCGGCAATACGCGCTTTTTTCTGCGCTTCAGCGTTTAGCTCTGAATTAGCTTCAGTATCGGAAAGTTCGGTATGCTTTTCGCCTTGAGAGCCCGCAGTTTTTTCTGCTGAAGACGCCTCAGACTGGCTAGCTTGCGCGGCCTTTTTTGCTTTTGCTCTAGCGATAGCGGCAGCAACTTTAGCTTTTTTCTCATCTTCTGGTGATGATGACTGGGTACTTGGCTGTTCTGTGGTTGATGGTTCGACAGCGCTTTCATCTTGCGTTTCGTTTTGAGCTTGCGCGGCTTTTTTCGCTTTTGCTCTGGCGATTGCTGCAGCAACCTTTGCCTTTTTATCATCTTCTGGCGATGACGCTTGCTCAACTTGCTTATCCGCGCTTTCAAGTTGAGCTTCATTCTGGGCTTGTGCGGCTTTTTTCGCCTTAGCTCTGGCAATAGCTGCTGCTACCTGTGCTTTTTTATCGTCTGCCGCAGTGCTTGGTTCGTTGGTATTTGTTGTATTACTTTCATCCTTTGCGTTGGCCTGCATAGCCGCTTTCTTTGCTTTCGCACGCGCAAGCGCCGCCGCTACTTTGTCCTTGGCCTCAGTTGCGCCAGCATCAACAGCGCTATTCGCATCCTCGGCTACTGCATTTTCTTCTTTGGCTTTGTTGGCGGCTAATCGTGCTTCTTTTGCTTTTCTATGTTTTTCTTCGCGCTCAAGTTTTTCGCGCTCTAAACGTTCTTTACGTGCTTCAAAACGCTGTTTAGCTTTCTCGGCCTTGTTCTTTTCATCACGCTGAATGCGTATTTCGGATTTAGCCTGGCGGTAGTAATGCACCAGTGGGATTTCACTGGGGCAAACGTAAGCACATGCGCCGCACTCTATACAGTCGAAAAGGTCGTATTCTTCGGCTTTATCGTATTCTTTTGCTTTGGCGTGCCAAAACATTTGTTGGGGGAGCAACGACGCAGGGCATGCGTCGGCGCATGCGCTACAGCGAATACAGGGGCGCTCTGCATTGTCGTCTACCAGCTCTTTTTTTGCAGGAACCAGCAAACAGTTTGTGGTTTTAACCACGGGGATCGTAGCGTCTGATAAGGTAAAGCCCATCATAGGCCCGCCCATAATCACTTTAGGTACTTTCTGTTTTTTCGGGTTGTAGCTTGCTTCATCCAATAGATGAGAGACGGGCGTACCCAACAACGCTCTAAAATTGCTTGGTGATTCAACGGCTTCACCAGTTACGGTAACAACCCGTTCAATCAGCGGTTTGCCGTGTAAAATAGCATCTGCAATGGCATAGCAGGTACCAACGTTGAACATCATCACGCCTACGTCGGCAGGCAATCCATTTCTTGGAACTTCTCGGCCAGTCAGTACCTGAATCAGCTGTTTTTCGCCGCCGGCAGGGTATTTAGTCTCAACGCTAACAACGCGATAGTCTTTCTTATCCTGACAGGCAATATTAAGTGCTTCGAAAGCCTCGGGCTTGTTGTCTTCAACCGCAACTACAATGGCCTTCGGCCCAATAAGGTGAGTAAGAATGTCTAGACCCTGGCGTATTTGCCAGGCGTGCTCACGCATCAATCGGTCGTCAGAAGTAATGTAAGGCTCGCACTCAATCCCATTTAAAATAAGAAACTCAACAGGTTTAGACGTTGAGGTTTTTATATGGGTAGGGAAGCCGGCACCACCCATTCCTGAAATTCCCGCTTGGCAAATAGCTTCTATAAGCTTGTTCTTATCTATGTCGCTATAATTTGCTATTGGAGATAGGTCGCACCATGTGTCTTTACCGTCAGGACGTATCGAAATACACATTTCTGTTAGGCCGCTAGGATGCGCTACAACATGCGGAGCAATCGCAACAACCTCTCCCGAGGTTGGCGCATGAACTGGCACAGAAAAAGGCGATGAGCTTTGCGAAAGAATTTGGCCTTTCAATACGCTATCGCCAACTTCTACGCAACAGATACCGTCTGAGCCAATGTGCTGCCTTAAAGGAACAATCAATAATTCGGGTAACGACGGTTTCTTTATTACTGATGTATTAGATAGAGATTTCTTATCGTCGGGATGTACGCCACCTGGAAATGAGTACATCTTTCCCGCTTCAAGGGTTTCTATAATTGAATCAAAACTTGGATACATCACAATTACGACACCATTTTGATGGGGATATCACCTTTAGGCGATGATTCAAAATCCCACTTCCATGTAGAAGTTGTTTGAGCAATTGGCACCATGTCGATACAGTCGACAGGGCAGGGATCTACACATAGGTCGCACCCTGTACATTCATCAGTAATAACCGTGTGCATGTGTTTGGCGGCACCTAAAATGGCATCGACAGGGCAGGCCTGAATACATTTGGTACAGCCGATACATTCGTCTTCGCGTATAAACGCGACTTTTTTAACGTCTTCTTCGCCATGAGCTGCATCAAGGGGTTTAGGTTCAACTCCCATCAAGTCTGCGAGCTTTTTAATCGTTGCCTCGCCGCCAGGTGGGCACTTATTAATATCATCACCTTCAGCTATTGCCTCAGCATAAGGCTTGCAGCCCGGATATCCACATTGGCCACACTGAGTTTGTGGTAGTACGGCATCTATTTGCTCAACAAGCGGGTCGCCCTCAACTTTAAAGCGAATGCTCGCGTAGCCCAGAACCAAGCCAAAAATAAGCGCAAGGACGCCAATGGCAACAATGGCGAATATAATTGCGGTAGATATCGTCATTACACTTTCACCAGTCCACTAAAGCCCATAAATGCTAGGGACATGAGACCAGCGGTTATCATAGCGATTGAGGCACCTTTAAAAGATACAGGTACATCAGCAGCAGCTAAACGCTCACGCATGGCCGCAAATAACACCAGTACAAGAGAGAACCCCACAGCAGCGCCGAAACCATAAATAAGACTCTGCATGAAATTATGCTGTTCGGTAAGGTTTAATAGCGCTACACCAAGCACTGCACAGTTGGTTGTGATAAGAGGAAGGAATATACCTAACAATCTATATAAGGTAGGGCTGGTTTTGTGCACGACCATTTCTGTGAACTGCACCACCACCGCGATAACAAGAATAAAGGCAAGCGTTCTAAGGTAACCGATGCCCAGTGGAGCAAGTAGATAGGTTTCCACTAGGTAGCTCGATGCAGAGGCAAGGGTGAGAACAAATGTGGTGGCCATAGACATGCCCATGGCAGTTTCAAGTTTGCCAGACACACCCATAAACGGGCATAAGCCGAGAAACTTAACCAACACAAAATTGTTAACCAGTACTGTACCAATCAATAGCAGTAAAAATTCAGTCATGAATAACGCAATTCCTTCGAGGAATTTTGACGGACAATGCCCGCGGATTAAAAAGAAAAACAGATTAGGTCTATTATCCCTTTTTAGAACGGGTTTAACAACTTGATTGAATTAGGGTTATTTAATGTCTAAACGCGTTGTTTTAGGAATTAAAATAGAATGAAGTGGGTGAGGCGATTAAGAGCCAACTAAGTGGCTCCCCCTCCCCGACTCGAACGGGGGACCTGCGGATTAACAGTCCGTCGCTCTAACCAACTGAGCTAAGGGGGAATCGACACCTAAGTTGTTTGCTGAAGTTGGCTCCCCCTCCCCGACTCGAACGGGGGACCTGCGGATTAACAGTCCGTCGCTCTAACCAACTGAGCTAAGGGGGACCTGTGCTTCAACGGAGGCGAATATTAAAGACGTACTTAGGAACTGTCAACAACATAAATGAAATATTTGTGCTGACTGCGCAAAAAATAGCTTTTTACGGCTTTTATGTTCATTTTGTCGTCAATGCTGAGAAAATGATGGTTAATAACTGCACATTATTCCCTCATTGCTTATGAACAAGAGGTTGTTTTAGTAATTGATAGTTTTACCCATCTCGTTTTCTTATATATCTCACTAAAGTTAAAGGGTATAACTAAATAGAATAAAAAAGCGCTTCCATACTGGTATTATGTACAGGCTTTAATAAATCTGTAACCTGTACCTGAGGATTAAAAGGTTAGTCACCACTTACGTGCTGAGAAATTAATCGAGCACGAAATCCCGCCGAATATGGTCTGGCGTTAGTTATCCACTAAATCTGTGGATAACTATGTTGATAGCTTAGAATCGCTGTAGTTATTTACGAGATCGCGTACGTATTGATCTAATGAGGTTATGGCGTTATTGAGTGGATAATCTTTTTAATACAGGGGTTTAGGGTGTTTTTTTTGATCTTGTTTCTCGATCGGAATAGATCGGTTGAACAAAAAGTAGCTTGTGTGTTAATTCAACGAATGCCTAAATGCTATTCAATGAAATCCATCTTAATTCTCAATGCCTTACATTTTGTTAACATTTTTGTGTGTCTTTTAAACGCTCTATTTGGATAGCTAGATGCGCCCGAGACGTTTTGCCTGCATATTAAAAGTGAAACAGGATAGAAATTAAACTGTAATGAACACATACGCACGTGTTTTGATTTATTTTTACAAAAAACTCGTAGTTTTGTGGCGTAGCCAGCGAAATGGTTCATCGCACGTACTTTTGTCAAAAACATCGCTTTTCATACAACCCTCTTATGCTTTGTTTTGTTTGTCGAATACGCATAGCTAAATAGTGTTCACTCTTTTACACTAACGCGCAATTGATGAGGGGATTTTAGTTTGCCGGAGCTCAAGTGATAAAAAGTAACGCTAAACAACGTACTTCCGACTTATTGGAAGGAGATATAGGTACTACGTTAAAGCGTATGACCATTCCCATGATACTGGGAATGGTAATGATGATGAGCTTTGGACTTATCGATACCTTTTTTGTGAGCTTGTTGGGCACCGACCCTTTAGCCGCTATTAGTTTTACCTTTCCCGTTACTTTTACCGTAATAAGCCTAAACATAGGTTTAGGTATTGGTACCTCTGCAATTATAGGCAAGTTACAGGGCAGTAAAGAAATAACCAAGTCTCAACATTATGCGACGGGTTCATTAATGCTGTCCGTTTTGCTTGTGGGTGCATTAGCTGCAATTGGCTTTTTCACCATAGAGCCTGTGTTTAAGTTGCTTAATGCAACAGACAATCTAATGCCGTACATATCTGACTATATGGGGCTATGGTACTTGTCGAGCATCTTTCTTGCTATGCCGATGGTTGGTAATAGTGTGCTGCGAGCGTGTGGCGATACCCGCACACCCAGTATTGTTATGGCGGCAGGCGGCGGATTAAACGCGTTGCTTGATCCTATTTTCATTTTCGGACTTGGACCCATTCCGGCAATGGGAATAAAAGGTGCGGCACTCGCTACCTTTATAGCGTGGATAGTTGGTGCATTATGGATTCTTTATATTTTAGCCGTTCGTCGAAAGTTGATGTTGCCTCGACTGCTGACACTTGCCGAGTTGCGTGATAGCAGCCGTGAAATTCTCAAAATAGGACTACCTGCGGCGGGTGCAAATATGCTTACTCCCGTTGCCGGTGGCGTGATGACAGCTGTAGTTGCTGGTTACGGCGCCGAAGCGGTTGCAGCGTGGGGAGTGGGAAATAGAATGGAGTCTATTGCAAGTATTGTTGTGCTAGCACTTTCCATGACACTGCCTCCATTTATCAGTCAAAACGTTGGGGCAGGCCAAGTAGAACGGGTAAAAACGGCATATTCGCTTACATTGAAATTTGTTCTGTTTTGGCAGTTCGCCATTTTTCTTGTCATGTGGGGACTATCTAGCTGGATAGCCGTCGCCTTTGCTAATGAAGCAGAGGTAAGCGTACTAATACAGCTGTTTCTTATGATTGTACCGCTGGGTTATGGCATGCAAGGCATTATCATTCTGACTAACTCATCGTTGAATGCCATGCATCGCCCAATGACGGCATTAACGTTAAGTGTCATCCGCTTATTTGTTTTCTTCGTACCTATCAGCGTTGCGGGTAGTTTTCTATTTGAACTGAAAGGGTTATTTGCAGGAACGGTCATTGCCAATATTGCAATGGCGTGTGTTTCATTTGTTGTTTTCAAACGTGCGATTACTCAGTTTGAATTAGATAAAGAAACGTCTGAGCACAGCTAATACCAGAGCGGCTATTTAAGGCTGTGCGTTTTTAATGTTGAGTAGTTTGACCGCAAGCAAGATGTTAAGCAGTAAGCTAAAGAAAAGGTTAAGTAAATGAGTAGAGGGTTTGAGCTTCATTCTAAATACAAGCCAGCAGGCGACCAGCCAAAAGCAATAGAAGCTTTGGTGGATGGCCTAGAAAGTGGCTTGGCCGGCCAAACACTGCTTGGTGTTACGGGGTCGGGTAAAACCTTTACCATGGCTAATGTCATCAAAGAAGTGCAGAGACCAACGCTTATTCTTGCACACAACAAAACATTAGCGGCTCAGCTTTACGGTGAGATGAAAGAATTCTTCCCCAATAACGCTGTAGAGTACTTCGTTTCATATTATGATTATTATCAGCCAGAAGCCTACGTTCCAAGTACAGATACCTTTATTGAGAAAGACGCGTCAATCAATGATCATATTGAACAAATGCGACTGTCCGCCACTAAAGCGTTGATGGAGCGCAGAGACGTAGTCATTGTAGCGAGTGTGTCGGCTATTTATGGTTTGGGTGACCCTGAATCCTACATGAAGATGCTATTGCACCTTCGCCAGGGCGACACCATGGACCAACGTGACATTTTACGTCGCCTTGCAGAACTGCAGTACAAGCGTAACGATTTAGCGTTTGAAAGGGGTACGTTCCGTGTGCGTGGCGATGTTATAGATATTTTCCCTGCGGACTCTGAAAAGCAAGCCGTAAGGGTCGAGCTTTTTGACGATGAAATAGATAAAATTAGTCTGTTCGACCCGCTAACCGGGGCTGTCGACAAGTCAGTTATTCGAGCAACGGTTTTTCCTAAAACGCACTATGTAACCCCTCGAGAGAAAATCCTCAATGCTATTGAGCATATCAAGGAAGAACTTGGCGATCGCAAAAAGCAACTTCAAGAGGCGAATAAGCTGATTGAAGAGCAGCGTATTTCACAGCGCACCCAGTTCGATATCGAAATGATGATGGAGCTTGGCTATTGTTCTGGGATCGAGAATTACTCTCGCTATCTTTCAGGAAGAGCACCGGGCGAACCACCTCCAACCTTATTGGACTATTTTCCAGCAGATGGCCTAATGTTTATCGATGAGTCTCACGTAACTGTCTCTCAAGTAGGGGCAATGTATCGCGGGGATCGCTCTAGAAAAGAGACCTTGGTGGAATTTGGTTTCAGGCTGCCGTCGGCGTTGGACAATCGTCCGCTTAAGTTTGAAGAATTTGAACAGATTTGCCCCCAAACCATCTATGTTTCTGCGACGCCAGGCGATTATGAATTAAAGAAAACTGACGGTGAGATAGTAGAGCAGGTTGTGCGTCCAACGGGCCTGCTAGACCCTGTTATTGAAGTACGTCCTGTAGCCACTCAAGTTGATGATGTCCTGTCTGAAATACAAAAACGGGTAGAGCTTGACGAGCGTGTGCTTATTACTACCTTAACCAAGCGTATGGCTGAAGATTTAAGCGAGTATTTAAATGAGCACGGCGTTAAAGTTCGTTATCTGCATTCGGATATCGATACCGTAGAGCGAATTGAAATAATCCGAGACTTGCGACTGGGTAAATTCGACGTGTTGGTAGGTATTAACCTTTTACGTGAAGGTTTAGACATGCCGGAAGTGTCGCTGGTGGCGATTTTAGATGCCGATAAAGAAGGCTTTTTGCGAGCCGAGCGTTCATTAATTCAGACTATTGGTAGAGCCGCGCGTCACGTGAATGGTAAAGCTATTTTGTACGCTGACAGTATTACCAAGTCGATGAAAAAAGCGATGGACGAGACCGAGCGCCGTCGTGAGAAGCAAATGGCGCATAATGAGGCAAATGGTATAACGCCGATGCGACTTAACAAGCCTATTACCGATATTATGGACTTAGGCGACAGCGCGCACCCTGCGTCTGGAAAAGTCAGACTGCGCAAAGTTGAAGAGAAGAAGAAGCAACAGAAAACAGCAAGTGCTACTGAATTAATGGACCAAATCACGGAGCTTGAAAAGCAGATGTTTGAATATGCGCGCGAGCTTGAGTTTGAAAAAGCAGCATCATTGCGTGACGATATTGAAGCACTTCGAAAGCAAGTTGTTACACTCTCTTAAAAATGGCGATGTGCCCCGCTAGCAGAGGCTGTATGTGGGTTCTTTCCGTATAAAACCGGATAACTCACTACAGCACTTTTCCTTTTGATGTAAGAAAATCCCCCTTTTTTCCTGTGGACAATACGACTTGACGTCAGTTTTTGGGTAGCACAAAACTCAAATTTTTAATAAAAAATGAGATGAAAAGCCGCAAAATGTCGTTGTAATAGCACAATTAGTTGAATATAGTTCTAAGTTGAGTATCGATAACTATACCTATAAACAGGTGCTAATATGCTTAATCGTCTTCAGGAGTCAGATATAAAGCTACTGCGTGTGTTTTACGCTGTAGCGAGCTGCAACGGATTTACTGCGGCAGAACCCGTGTTGCGTATGCAACGACCCAACATCAGTGCAGCCATCAAAAAACTGGAAGAACGTTTAGATTTGGTGTTATGTCATCGCGGTCGTGGTGGCTTTCAAATGACAAAAGAGGGTGAGGTGGTTTTCCAAGAAACCAAACGCATCTTTAATGCCTTCGACAATTTTGTCTTCAATCTGAAATCGCTGCATGATGACTACTCAGGCCATATCACTTTGGTCTTAATGGCTGGCCTTCCACTTTCTATGCACTTAGCCGTAAGTAAAGCGGTTAAAAGTACAATGAAGAAATTTGACGATATTCACGTTAATATCCAAACTCGTTTATATAATGAAGTTGAGCATGTCGCTTTATCTGGTGAGTGCCACCTCGTTGTTTCAACCTATGACATGGTCAAACCGGAATCAGTAACTTTTCATCCTGTCGGCATTAAAACTGAAGGGCGATTGTACTGTGCGCCTACACATCCTCTGGCAAAGTATCGCGATACTGATTTACCAGAAGGCGTGAAAATTGGTGATTATCCTGCCATTGGTATTTCTGGATTGTCGTCGGCAAACTACATTGAAGATGAAACCAGATTATCGATTCAAACTTTTTCAGACTCATTTGATGCTGCGATGTCTGCGATTATGACCGGCGAATATGTTGGTTTGCTGCCAGACTATATGGCGAAAGAGCAGGGCGCTGCACTTGGGCTCGTACCTATTGCAAAAGGGAGCTTATTTAAATTTAGTCACGAACTGTTTGTAATGAATGGAAAAAATACGCGATTAAACCCAGTATTACGTCACTGTATTAAAGAATTGAGCTACTTCATTTCAGAGAGTCAAAAGTAGTAGCAGCAAGCACCTGCGATCACACCTCTTATTGTTTATAAATGCTTGGATTAAAGCGTTTATAAACAATAAGAGGTGTTTTTATTTCAGATTACGCTATTCGTATTCTAGAGGATCGACGGCGTTATTTTCCTTGAACGCCTCTAAGCGCTCTTCGCACGCACCGCATTTTCCGCATGCTTTTTCTCTGCCGTTGTAACAGGTCCACGTTTGGCCGTAATCCAGTCCCATTGACAGACCATCGGTCAAGATAGCGGTTTTGCTGTCGTCGATATAAGGCGTCATAATCGTAACCGGTGTATAATTCGCAATGCCGCACACATCATTCATTTTATGAACAAACTCAGGGCGGCAGTCTGGGTAAATGGCATGATCGCCAGAGTGAGCGCCATAGTATACTTCGTTAGCGTCTAAACTGACCGCGTAGCCAACGGCGAGCGATAACAAAATCATGTTGCGATTGGGCACCACGGTTTGTTTCATGCTTGGCTCTTCATAGTGGCCTTCTGGCACTTCGATATCTGAGGTTAACGCTGAACCCCCTATGAGTGTATTTATGGCGCTAATATCTACAATTTTGTGAGGAACGTTAAGCGAGTTACACACGTTGGCAGCATAATCGAGTTCTTTCTTGTGGCGTTGTCCGTAGTTAAAGCTCAGTGCATGAACTTTTTTGCCTGCTTTTAGCGCCTTATGCAGCACTGTGAAGGAGTCCATGCCTCCTGAATAGATAACAACAACGTTTTCTGACATAGTTTTTCGAAGATTTAAGAAATTATGCCCGAATTTTATGTGATCCTTGGTAAAATCCCAACATACAATCGTTAAAGGGTGTCAAATTGTCTGTAATGTCCACATTAAACATCAATGAGATGTTTGAAACTATCCAGGGTGAAGGTGCTCACACTGGTATTCCCTCTATCTTTGTTCGTTTACAAGGCTGTCCTGTGGGCTGTCCATGGTGTGATACAAAACATACGTGGGAAATTAAGCCTGACTTGAGTGTGTCGCCACAAGCTGTGATCACAAAAGGCGAAGAGTCTGAAACCTATTTCATCTCCAGTGAGGAGGCTTTGCTGGCTCAGTTTGGGAAACAAGGCTATGTGGCAAAGCATGTGGTTATTACCGGCGGTGAGCCATGTATGTACGACCTACGTCCTCTGACGAGCCTACTTCACGACAACGGATACACAACACAAATAGAGACCAGCGGTACTTTTGAGGTACTTTGTGACACGCGTACGTATGTGACGGTTTCTCCTAAAATAAACATGAAAGGCGGATATGACGTCTTAGTTAGTGCCCTTGAAAGAGCGAATGAAATCAAGCACCCCATCGCAATGCAAAAGCATATTGACGAGCTTGATGCGCTGCTTGCTAATGTATCGTCATTAGACGGAAAACAGGTTTGTTTACAACCAATTAGCCAGCAAAAGAGAGCCACAGAACTTGCAGTGCGTACTTGTATTGAACGTAACTGGCGGCTATCTTTACAAACACATAAATACATTGGTATTGAATAAGTGTTTGAAATGCGCCGCCTTTGTGGCAAACACGTCTTGCGCTTAAGTAATCAAATTAACAAAGGACATGAAGAAGATGCATAGCTTTAATCTGCTAAAAAAAGCCGTGATAGCGGCCGTCGCTTTATGTTCTTTTACTGCTGCATCAATGGTTGAGGCCGCTACTTGGACAATTACTTATCCGCGTCCGATTGACGACTCAGATGCCCGTGCTCAATATCCGATAGCACTGCTTAAACTTGCGCTCGATAAAACCGGCGTAAATTATGAGCTACGCCCTTCTGATCGTATATTGCTGACGGGCAAAGCGATGCGTCAGCTGCGTGAAAACAGAGAAGTTAACGTAGTATGGAGTATGACGGACAGCCAGCGCGAGAAGGAACTGACCCCCATTCGTATTCCAATCGCAAAAGGGCTTATAGGTCTTCGTGTTTTCGTTATTAACGAAAATAAAAAGACGAAGTTCGACGATGTATTATCGCTGACCGACATGCGTAAACTTATACCCATTCAGGGTGAAGAATGGCCGGACACCAAAATTCTTCAAGCCAACGGGTTTAACGTGTTTACTGTGCCTGAGTTTCGCGAAGCGTATGACATGATTAAACAAGGTAAAGGGGACTTTTTTCCTCGTTCTGTTATGGAAGTGGACGCAGAGCTGGAGGTGGAAGGTCGTCGTAACAACCTTTACCTTGAGCCTTCAATGGCGCTGTATTACCCCACCGCTATGTATTACTTTGTAAGTTCAAGTAACAAGACGTTAGCGAATCTCATTGAAACAGGCCTTAACAGAGCCATTGAAGATGGCTCTTTTGATGCGTTATTTGAATCTACGTACGCCCCAATCTTAGCGTCTTTAGGGGTTAATGAGCGTAAAATTTTCACTCTCGAAAACCCGTTATTACCCATTGAGACCCCTCTTACTAATTCTGCTTTATGGTATAAACCAAAAACAGAAGATTCAAAAGAATAAATAGACAATAAAAAACGCGGCTTAGGCCGCGTTTTTTTAATGTTAGCTCTGCTTGTACGATTGTCTATTAAGACTCGCCAGCGTGGACGCCTTTCATCGAACGGCCAGAAGGATCTGCGTTGTTTTTAAAGCTCTCATCCCACTCAAGTGCTTCTGCTGTACTACACGCAATAGATTTACCGCCTGGCACACAGCGCGCCGCACTTTCCTGAGGAAAGTAGCTCTCGAAAATAGTGCGGTAGTAGTAGCCTTCTTTGGTGTCTGGTGTGTTAACTGGGAAGCGGAATTCCGCTGTTGCAAGTTGCTGATCAGTCACTTCGTTTTCAACGAAATCGCGAATTGAATCAATCCACGAATAACCTACACCATCACCAAACTGCTCTTTTTGACGCCAAAGTACTTCTGCTGGAAGGGTTTCGCCGTTATCAAACGCTTTACGAAGGATCCACTTCTCCATTTTTCCATCTAGACACATTTTGTCTTGTGGGTTTAAACGCATAGCTACGTCAATGAAGTTCTTATCTAAGAATGGTACACGAGCTTCTACACCCCATGCTGATGTGGCTTTGTTAGCACGCGCACAGTCAAACATATGTAGACGATCAAGTTTACGTACCGTTTCTTCGTGGAATTCTTTGGCGTTTGGCGCTTTATGGAAATATAGGTAACCACCAAAAATTTCGTCAGAACCTTCACCCGATAGCACCATTTTAATGCCCATCGCTTTAATCTTGCGTGTCATTAAGTACATTGGAGTAGCGGCGCGGATCGTTGTTGTATCGTAGGTTTCCAAGTGATAGATAACATCGCGGATGGCATCTAAACCTTCTTGAATGGTAAAGTGAATTTCATGGTGTACGGTGCCAATCATGTCGGCCACTTTCTTCGCTGCCTTAAGGTCAGGTGCTCCTTCAAGACCTACAGCAAAACTGTGCAGGCGAGGCCACCATGCATCTGTCTTGTCTTCGTCTTCAACGCGCTTTGCAACGTACTGCGCAGCGACAGCTGAAACCAGTGAAGAGTCTAAACCGCCCGATAGAAGTACAGCGTAGGGAACGTCAGACATCATGTGTGACTTCACAGCTTTCTCGAATGCTACACGTAGCTCTTCTAGGTTGCTGGTGTTGTCTTTTACGTTGTCGTATTCCATCCAGTCGCGTTTGTAGTACTTGGTGATTTTACCTTCTTTGCTCCACAGGTAGTGGCCAGGAGGGAACTCACTGATTGTCTTACATACGCCTGCTAACGCTTTCATTTCAGATGAAACATAGAAGTTACCGTGTTCATCGTAACCGGTATAAAGCGGAATAATACCAATATGGTCGCGGGCAATAAGGTAAGCGTCTTGTTCTTCATCGTATAGAATGAACGCAAACATACCCTCTAGTTCATCGATAAAGTCGATGCCTTTTTGCTGAAAAAGCGGAAGAATAACTTCGCAATCAGAACGGGTTTTAAATGGGTACGGCTCATCTAGATTAGCAGCAAGTTGCTTGTGGTTGTAAATCTCGCCGTTAACGGCAAGAATTTGTTTATCGTTTTGGCTGATAAGAGGCTGCGCCCCTGTATCAACGTCGACAATCGCCAATCTTTCGTGACAAAGAATGGTATTGTCATTATTCCAGATACCCGACCAGTCAGGGCCACGGTGGCGCAAAAGTTTTGATAAATCGAGGGCTTGGGTTCTGAGTTCAGACACATCGGTTTTGATATCAAGGATACCGAAAATACCACACATATAACGGATTCTCTCTGTTCACTTGTTGAAAAAAATAATAGAAGTTTTTTCTGTCGGTACTCGCGTACGAGTGGGCGATGATTTGTTGTTATTCTTATTCGCGTGCCCCTGAATGTGCCAGTCTGACAGGAAATTGCAAGTACATTATGATGAGAAAATGGAAATTCTTATTCCATTTATCCCAAAATAGCCGTTTATTAACATTTTTATCCTAATTCCATGCAAAGGTAAGCTTATGAATGCGGTAAGCAGTGCTTAATATAGAGGGAAGTAAATTAATGCGGGTCAATAAAAAAGGGTTTCACGAAGAAACCCTTTATTAACGATAAAGAAGACGCGGCCTTCTTTGCGTTTTTACGTCAAGGTGATTTAGTTTTGGCGCTGGAACTCGCTTGCTTCATTCCACTTCGGCCAAGCCTCTGCATTTGCAACACCTACACCCACATCAAACAGCATTTGCGTGTCTTGTACGATACCGCTTAAATCCCAATCCTCACGATACTGATCGCACACTTGGTGATAGCAGCCAGTAACAATAACATTCATACGTTTTCTGTATTTGGCTGTCTCTTCATCTGCTGGTTCATTTCCGCCTTCAGCGTACAGTGCTGGAACACCTTGCTTGGCAAAGCTGAAGTGATCTGAGCGGTAGTAGTACCCAGCTTCTGGTCTGTCTTCCTGAGTCAGTGTACGGCCTTGCTTAGCCGCAGCGGCTTCAAGATAGTCTTCCATTTCTGACTTACCCATGCCTACAACGGCAACGTTTTTGGTTTTACCTAATACGTTCATTGCGTCCATGTTAATATTAGCAACCGTATTTTCAATCGGAATAACAGGATTGCTTGCATAATATTTACTGCCTAACAGCCCTTGCTCTTCAGCAGTTACTACTAAAAATGATACCGAGCGTTTTGGTGCAGGCGTCAACTCTGAGTATGCTTTGGCCATGGCTAGAATAGCCGCAGTGCCCGTCGCATTATCATGAGCGCCATTATAGATTTGGTCGCCTTCTTTGCTCTCATCTTTACCTAAATGATCCCAATGTGCCGTGTAGATAACATGCTCATCAGGAAACTCTGCGCCCGGCAGAGTCGCGATAACGTTGTTGCTCTCTGACTTTTTGAAGGTGTTGTTAACCGTAACCGATGCGTTGATATCCATCGCTTTGCTGTAAGGACCTTGCATGGCGTTTGCTTTCTCTTGGTCAAAGTCGAGCCCTGCATCAGCAAACACTTTTTTCGCTGCATCTAACGTTAACCAACCTTCAACAGCCACACGACTTGCTCCTTTGTCGGCGCTTACAAGGCCGTACTGCGGACCACTCCAACTGTTAGCAACAACTGACCAGCCGTAAGAGGCAGGGGCAGTTTCGTGAACAATAATGGCGCCAGCAGCGCCCTGACGGCTCGCTTCTTCATATTTGTAACTCCAACGACCGTAGTAGGTCATCGTTGTGCCTTGAAACTTACCACTTTCTGGATTTTCAAATCCCGGGTCATTAATTAGCATGACGACTGTTTTGCCTTCAACATCTAACCCTTCGTAGTCGTTCCAGTCGTACTCTGGTGCATTCACACCATAGCCAACGAAGACTAATTCTGAATCTTCGAGCGACACTGAGCTCTGTTCACGCTTGGAAGAGGCAACCATTTGCTCTTTATATGCGAAGTTGTTGTCGCCAATAGTCATGGTCATATCTGGGTCAGCCGTAATTTCCATAAGGGCTACTTTTTGTAAAAAGCTATCGCCATTACCCGGTTTAAGCCCCCCTTTGGTAAATTCATTAACCAAGTATTCAATGGTTTTCTTTTCGCCTTCAGTCGTCGGTAAACGGCCCTCAAACTCATCTGAAGACAGTACCTTTAATGGCTCGCGAATATCGGCGTCTGAAATATTGTTGTAAACACTGTCAAAGTTAGACGCCACAGGCATCTCTTTTTTCGCAGACTGATCTTGTGACGCGCTGTCGTTGTTAGGTGTGCAAGCACTTACGCCCAGAAGGGTAGGTACAAGCAATGGCAAAAACATTTTTTTCATTGTTAGTCTCTGTTTGCTCTACAATACTTGCTCAGTATAGAGAAAACCCCAGAGCGAACCAATAGTTGATATGCAATCAGACTCAATCCCTTTCTGTAAAGACTACTTAAAAAAACACGCAAGTTATCCTGTAACCATTCTTTTAGATGAACTCGGTTTAATGAGTCATAGTAAGTTTCCATCTCCTGATGTGCTTAATGAACTTACATCTAGATATCACAAGCAATGGACGGGGCCTGTATTTAAAGGACAGAGCCAGTTTTCAGAAGATGAACAGCGTTACTATGAAACGATTATTAGTGAAGATGGGGTTGTCCCTACCAGAGAGCAAAGCTGGCACGATTTGTTTAATGCACTAATCTGGCTGCAATTTCCCAAAACAAAATCCTTATTAAATGAACTGCATATAAGCGATATCGAGGCGTACGGCGTAAACCCTCGCACCGCACGTCGCAATCGGATTACCCACTTTGATGAGTGTGGCGTGGTGCTGGCGATAGAAGAGCCCAGACCAAATGCCGTTGAATCCCTAGAAGGTTTCCTACAGCAACTGGCCACCCATGAATGGGAGCAGGTATTTCTTGTAAATCGAGGGCGTTGGCATGCTGAAGTAACGCCCTATGTATTTGGGCATGCGAATTTAGAGATGATGCTGAACCCGTTTATTGGGCTCACTGGGAAGTGGCTCGCGGTTTCAGTACCTCAAAGATTTAGTGAGCTCGATCAATGGCAACAACGCGCCGTACTTGACGATGCAATGTCAGCCCGAATTTCAGCACTCGATGCTTTTCAGATTACACCGCTCTTAAAGCCCCTTCCTTTGTTAGGCGTGCCTTTATGGCATTCACCGCAGGATGCGAAGTTTTATCAAAATAAAGATTATTTCAGGCCGTTACGACAAGGGGCTAAGCCAACTAAACAGCTGCCGCTGTGGGTGTAATACCAATCCGCATAGATCATTGCCCACTCAGAAGGCGCTGGCAAGTTTCCTAGCAAAGCGTGGGAATGCAGGAATGGCCGTTCCCTTTCAAATTTCCAGAATGAAGCTAGGAAGCTTGCCAGACCTTCCCGAAGGGCGAGTTTAAAATGTCCGTACTCTTTGTTGTGTCACCTTGATGTAGAACCACTATACCTGCGGTAACACGCCGCGATTACGAACATTTTAACTCTCGCTGAGTGGGTAATGATCTATGC
>NZ_JAKREX010000010.1:0-1481 GCF_022348355.1 Alteromonas sp. Cnat2-8 | reverse complement strand
GTTTCGGGTCTATACCTAGCAACTAAACGCGCAGTTAACACTCGCTTTCGCTACGGCTCCGTTATTCACTTAACCTTGCTACTAAATATAAGTCGCTGACCCATTATACAAAAGGTACGCAGTCACCCCGAAGGGCTCCCACTGCTTGTACGTATACGGTTTCAGGTTCTATTTCACTCCCCTCACAGGGGTTCTTTTCGCCTTTCCCTCACGGTACTGGTTCACTATCGGTCAGTTAGGAGTATTTAGCCTTGGAGGATGGTCCCCCCATATTCAGTCAAGATAACACGTGTCCCGACCTACTCGATTTCACTGTAAAGAATCCGTCGTGTACAGGGCTATCACCTTGTATCGCTCCTCTTCCCAAAGGATTCCACTAAATTCTAAACAGCTTAAGGGCTGCTCCCCGCTCGCTCGCCGCTACTAGGGGAATCTCGGTTGATTTCTTTTCCTAAGGGTACTTAGATGTTTCAGTTCCCCTCGTTTGCCTCGTTAACCTATGTATTCAGTTAACGATACCTGTAAACAGGTGGGTTTCCCCATTCGGACATCTGTGGCTCAAATGCATTTTGTCGGCTCACCACAGCTTTTCGCAGACTTACACGTCCTTCATCGCCTCTAACTGCCAAGGCATCCACCGTATACGCTTCGTCACTTAACCATACAACCCCAAACAGCCTTTTGACTTCTGTCTAAGTTACGTTGTATGAATGACAAGCTAATCGGAAGAATTGCCTTGCTATCAAATCATCGATTGATAACAAGCAATTCAGTCAAGTAGAGTAAAAAGTCATCTTTCGATTTCTCAGTTACTCAATTTTGATTGATTACTATTAATATCAGCTTTCCAAATTGTTAAAGAACATTCGATGTTTCCTGCAAAAGCAGTACTTTCATCTTTAGAGTAAAAAACCCTAATCAATGCTTACTGAAACAGTAAATATTCATTAGGATTTCGGGTCCAACGTGACACATAAAATCACTTTCTACCTTAGCCTTTGACTACCGCCAACTTTAGCGAGTAGAAAAACCGTCAGGAAGGTTCCCTTCCGGTTAAGCGGCTTTTTCACGACCACTTGCGAAGCAAGTGCAGGTGAATGGTAGGCTTGGGCAGACTTGAACTGCCGACCTCACCCTTATCAGGGGTGCGCTCTAACCAGCTGAGCTACAAGCCTTCAGTACTTCGCTTATGCAAGCTCAGTGTCAAGTAGATGGTGGAGCTAAGCAGGATCGAACTGCTGACCTCCTGAATGCAAATCAGGCGCTCTCCCAGCTGAGCTATAGCCCCATAAACTTGTGTCGTTCTTCATTTTAAACAAGACTATCTGTGTAGGCACTGCATCAAGTGCGTCTATCGACGTAATGGTAAGGAGGTGATCCAACCCCAGGTTCCCCTAGGGTTACCTTGTTACGACTTCACCCCAGTCATGAAACACAAAGTGGTAATCGTCCTCCCGAAGGTTAGACTAACTACTTCTTTT